>CAIQPK010000072.1 GCA_903873705.1 uncultured Acidobacteriota bacterium | reverse complement strand
TCGATAACCTCATCTTCGTCGTCAACTGCAACCTCCAGCGCCTCGACGGCCCCGTCCGCGGCAACGCCCGCATCATCGACGAGCTCGAAGGCACCTTCCGCGGCGCCGGCTGGAACGTCATCAAGGTCGTATGGGGCTCCGATTGGGATGAGCTCTTCGCGCGCGACCACCAGGGCCTCCTGCTCAAGCGCATGGAAGAGTGCGTCGACGGCGACTACCAGCGCTTCAAGGCCAGGGACGGCGCCTACCTCCGCAAGGAGTTCTTCGGCAAGTACCCCGAGCTGCTCAAGATCGTCGAAGACAAGACCGACGACGAGCTCAGCCGCCTCCATCGCGGTGGGCACGACCCCAGCAAGATTTACAACGCCTACAAGCGCGCGCTCGACCACAAGGGCGGCCCCACCGTCATCCTTGCCAAAACCGTCAAGGGCTACGGTATCGCCAGCGCCCAGTCGCGCAACCCCACCCACTCGGAAAAGAAGCTTACCGACGACGGCCTCGCCGCCTTCGTCAAGCGCTTCGACATCGCGCTTCCTGAAGAGGCCGCCAAGAACGCCGACTTCTACCGCCCCGACCCCTCCGATCCTGCCCTGCAGTACATGCAGGCCCGGCGCGCCGAACTAGGCGGCTACCTCCCCAAGCGCGAACTCCCCGCCACCAACTTCACCGCTCCCAGGCTCGACTTCTTCCAGACCTGGCTTGCCGGCTCCAAAGACCGCGCCATCTCCACCACCATGGGCTTCGTCAACCTGCTCAACGGCCTGCTCAAGAATCCCGAAATCGGCAAACTCATCGTCCCCATCATTCCCGACGAAGGCCGCACCTTCGGCTTCGAATCGGTCATGAAAGCCGTCGGCATCTACGCCCCTGAAGGCCAGAAGTACGTCCCCCACGACGCCGACATGTTGCTCGCCTACAACGAGAAGAAGAACGGCCAGATCCTCGAAGAAGGCATCACCGAAGCCGGCTCCATGGCCAGCTTCACCGCCGCTGGCACCGCCTACACCAACTACAAAGTGCCCATGGTGCCCTTCTATCTCTACTACTCCATGTTCGGCTTCCAGCGCATCGGCGACATGGCCTGGGCCTTCGCCGACTCACGCGGCAAGGGCTTCCTCATGGGCGGCACCGCGGGCCGCACCACCATGCTCGGCGAAGGCCTCCAGCACCAGGACGGCCACTCCCCAGTCCTCGCCGGTACCATCCCCACCTGCCTCACCTACGACCCCGCCTTCGTGTACGAGATGGCGGTCATCATCCAGGACGGCATGCGGCGCATGTATGAAGCCGGTGAAAACTGCTTCTACTACATCACCATGTACAACGAGGACTACCCCAACCCCGCCATCCCCGAAGGCGACGCCGTCCGTGAAGGCATCCTCCGCGGCATCTACAAATTCAAGGCCGCCTCGAAACCCGCACAGGTCCAGCTCTTCGGCTCCGGACCCATCCTCAACGAAGCCGTCAAAGCCCAGCAGATCCTCGCCGACAAGTACAACATCGCCGCCGACGTCTGGAGCGTCACCAGCTACAACGAGCTCCGCCGCGACGCCATCGACACCGAGCGCTGGAACCGCCTCCACCCCGCCCAGAAAGAGCGCGTCCCCTACGTCGTCA
Source organism: uncultured Acidobacteriota bacterium (assembly GCA_903873705.1). Taxonomy (GTDB): domain Bacteria; phylum Acidobacteriota; class Terriglobia; order Terriglobales; family Acidobacteriaceae; genus Granulicella. The sequence goes on along the minus strand of CAIQPK010000072.1, from coordinate 209,292 downwards.
CCGCTCTCGGCAACGCCGCCGGCCCCATCATCGCGGCCAGCGACTACATGAAGTCCATGCCCGACAACCTCTCCCCATGGCTGGGCTCACGTCTCGTCTCCTTGGGCACCGACGGCTTTGGTCGCTCCGATAACCGCGAACACCTCCGCCGCCACTTCGAGGTCGACGCGCCCTCCATCGTCGCCGCCACCCTATCCAAGCTCGCCCGCGAAGGCGGCATCAAACCCGCCGTAGCCCAAAAGGCCATCACCGACCTGGGCCTCAACCCCGAAAGCAACGGCGCCGCTCACGCATAATTCTCACCCGTCTCTAACTACGGCAACAGCTCGTCTGTTGCCGTAGCTCGTTCTACTTTGCGAAACTTCGCCTTTAAACTTCGCGAACGTTGCGTCAGGGCTTTCGCCAGCGCAGCCCCCACACCCCATTCGCATTTACTCTGATACACGATGCCCACGTTCGAAAACCCGCTCCTCCCCAACGCGAAACTCAAAGAACTCTTCGCCCTCATGCAGCGCGCCCGCGCCATGACCAAAGCCCCCGCCACCGCGCCTCGCTTCGAAGCCATCCTCTCCGCCACCCTCATGCACATCGAGCCTGGCGACTTCGTCAGCCCACCACCCGGCGCCCCTTCCGCAGCACTGCTCGCAGCAGAACGCACCGCAGCGCCCGCAAAGAGTAAGAAACTTGCATCCTCACCGGCCGCCATCCCGCTCCCCGCGCAGCAGCGTCTGGCCACCGCCGCCGGCATCGCCCAGGGCTTGAAGCTTGCCACCATCAACCGCCTCGCCCTCGCCTACACCGACGCTAACGCCGCCTCCGCACGCACCGAGCAGGGCTGGGCTGAGGCCCTCACCTACGCCGTCCGCGCCCAGCTCCCCCTCCTGATCGTCTGCGCCGACGTCACCGGCGGCCCGCGCATCGCCAATCCCAAAGCCATCTCCTGGCCCACCATGGCGAAGCTCGCAAAATCCCTCCAGCTTCCGGTCCTCACCGTCGACGGCACCGACGCCGTAGCCGTCTACCGCGTCATGCAGGAGTCCGCCCACCGCGCTCGCCAGGGTGATGGCGCCGCCATCATATGGTGCGTCCTCCCCCCCGCCTCCGACCGCTCCCCAGCCAACGATCCCATCCGAAAACTCCGCCACTACCTCAAGGCCCGCAACATCCCGACCGCCTGACCCGCAATTCCTGCATCCAAACCGCTATCTCTACAAGGGCGGTTACACTAACAATTATGGTCAGCACCCCGATGCATCGGCGTCTTCTGCTCCCTGCCTGCGTCACTGTCGCGCTTGCTTTCAGCTTCGCCACAGCGGCTGCACAAACGTCAATGCCCGCGCCGACCCAGGTTCCCGCCAGCACTTTCCCCTCGATCCCGGCCCCCACTTCGTCGCAGAAGCCTCAGCCGGCCCCGCAGCAGCCCGCCACCATCGACCCCCTCCGGCAGCCGATCGCTCCGCCATCGATCCCAGCCACCCCACCCGCAACACCCGATCCCCTCACCCAGCCCATCGCTCCGCCAACGCCGTCCGGGCCATCAACGCCCTACCGCGATCCGCTGGAAACCCCCATCATCGCTCCCACCGCGTCCGCTCCTTCTGCGCCACCTGCCCAGGCCATCCCGGTCACCATGGCGCCGCCAGCCACGGTCGCTTCCTTGCCGTCGCGACCTCAGTATGCCCTCCCGGAAGCCGAAGACGACCGCCCCGACCACCTCGGCAGCACGTACATCCCGGTCGACAGCCCCATCTATCCCATGGCGCTGCGCCTCTACTCGCTTGGCTACCTCGACACCGCCTTCATCAACATGCGCCCCTGGACCCGCCGCACTCTGCTCCACGCTCTCGAAGAAACCCGCGACGACGTTACCTACGCCGACAACCAGCAGGCCCAGGAAATCGTAGCCAACCTCCTCGAACAGCTCTCCGCAGAAACCCCCGGCAAGGGCTTCGCACGCGGCCGTGTCTTCGGCACCGAGTCCGTATACACGCGCCTGCTCGGCGTCAGCGGCACCAGTCTGCGCGACAGCTACCACCTCGGCCAAACCATCAACAATGACTACGGCCGCCCCAACGCCACCGGCTTCAACAACATCACCGGTTTCTCCAGCGTCAACGAGATGGGCCGCTTCTCCCTCTACGTCCGTGGTGAGTTCCAGCACGCCCCAGCGGAGCCCGGATACTCCCTGGCCCTCGCCTCGCAGCTGTCCTGCATCGACTTCCATTGCTCCTTCAACGCGCCCGACGACCTCCAGGCCATCCAGCCATACGGCAAATCGGTAGCCGCCAAAGACCTCTTCCGCCTCCAGGAAGCTACGCTCTCTTTCCATATCCTCGGCCACGAAATCTCGGGTGGAAAATCCGACGCCTGGCTCGGACCTGGCTACGGCGGTTCCCTCGCCTGGACCAATAACGCTGAAGACATGTACACCTTCCGCATCAATCGCGTCGACCCCTTACACATTCCGCTGCTCTCGCGCTTCATCGGCCCCATGCGCTATGACTTCTTCGTCGGCTCCCTCAAGGGCCACACCGTGCCCAATGCCCCCTGGGCCCACTCCGAAATGTTCTCCTTCGCCCCCACCGGCAACTTCCAGTTCGGCTTCCAGCGCACCGTCATCTGGGGTGGCCACGGACACCCCTGCCAGCTGGCCAATGGCACCTTCGTGGCCTGCAACCAGCCCATCAACCTGCACACTTTCCTCAAAAGCTTCTTCGACATAAACGACACCACCGGAAGCGAGAAGTTCTCCATAAACGACCCCGGCGCGCGCTTCTCCGCCTTCAACTTTTCCTACCGCCTGCCCTTCGTTCGCCACTACCTCACCCTGTACGTCGACTCCATTGCCCACGACGACGTCACACCACCCAGCGCACCCCGCCGCGCCGCGTACCGTCCCGGCCTCTACCTGGCGCAATTCCCCCACATTCCCAAGCTCGACCTCCGCGTAGAAGCAGCCAGCACCGATACCTCCACACTGCGCAGCATCAACGGGCAGTTCAATTACTACGAGGCCGTCCAGCAGCAGGGCTACACCAACAAGGGCTTCATCATGGGCGACTGGATCGGCCGCGAGGCCAAGGGAGGCCAGGCCTGGCTCACCTACCATCTCTCCGCAGATGAATCGATCCAGGTCGAATACCTGAACAAGAAGACGCCCAAGGACTTCATCCCCGGCGGAACCACGCAGAACCAGCTCAAGGTCGAAGTCCTCAAGAACCTCCCCCACAACATCAGCATGGACGCCTGGTTCCAGTACGAAAGCTGGAAGGCCCCTATCTACAAGTCCGGCCAGCAGTCTGACGCCGTCATCGCCGCCCAGTTCACCTGGCGCCCCAAACTCCACACCCAACCCACACCAGCCCGCTAAGCCAGCCCGCTTAGCCAGCCCGCTTAGCCAGCCCAAAAACAGGTTGTCATTCCGCAGCGAAGCGGAGGAATCTGCTTTTGCTTTTGCCTTTGCTTTTCTTGCTGTCACTCCCGCAGGGAGCCTGCTTTCGCTCAACCGGCCACAGCCCCAAGCCATCACAGCATCGCCCTAAACCGGCGCTGCTTCCTTATCCAGGCACTGCTTGAAGTAGCCCACCGACAGCGCCAGCCCCTCACGTAACAGAACCTTCGGCTCCCACCCCAGCAGCGCCTTCGCCCGCGTAATATCCGGCCGCCTGCGCATCGGGTCGTCCTGCGGCAATGGCTTGAAGGCGATCTCCCCACTCACGCCCAGCAACCGCTGCACTTCCTTCGCGCAATCCAGAATCGTGAACTCCGTCGGATTTCCAACGTTCACCGGTGCATGCTCATCGCTCTTGGAAAGCCGCACAATCCCGTCAATCAAGTCCGACACATAGCAAAAACTCCGCGTCTGCATCCCATCGCCGTAAATCGTCAACGCTTCGCCGCGCAGCCCCTGCATCATCAGGTTCGAGATCACGCGCCCATCATTCGCCTGCAGCCGCGGCCCATAAGTGTTGAATATCCGAACCAGGTGCGTATTCACGTTGTAATAGCGGTTGTACGCCGTCACCATCGCTTCTGAAAACCGCTTGGCCTCGTCGTAAACCGACCGCGGCCCAACCGGATTCACATTGCCCCAGTAGCTCTCCACCTGCGGATGCACCATCGGATCGCCGTAGCACTCTGACGTCGACGCATGCAGATACGCCGCGCCATACTTCTTCGCAATCTCCAGCGTATTCACCGTGCCGGTCGACCCCACCAGCAGCGTTTCCACACCCAGCCGCATGTAGTCAATCGGGCTCGCCGGCGACGCAAAATTGAACACGCCATCCACCCTGCCGCAGTCAAAAGGCTGGCAGATATCGCGTTCCTCAAAACGGAAGCGCGCCTCATTTTTCAGGTGCGCCAGGTTGTCAGCATTCCCCGTCGCGAAGTTATCCACCCCAATAACGTGATTGCCCTCGGCGAGCAGCACATCGCAGAGGTGCGACCCCAGAAAACCCGCCGCTCCTGTTACGAGAATCGTTCCGGCCGCCATCTGCCACTGCCTCCAAGGGTCCCAATAACCTGTGCTAAACCAATAGCTTATATGAAATTCAAGCGCCCACTGCCTCGCGCACCGGCTTTGCTGCCGGCCGCCCCACGCTCATGTACGTAAATCCATGCTCGCTCATCATGTGCGGATCGTAAAGATTACGCCCGTCGATCACAATCGGATAACGCAACGTCGCGTTCAATCGCACTAAGTCGAGCTCCGCAAACTCCCGCCAATCCGTCAAAATCAGCAAAGCGTCCGCATCAGCAGCGGCCGCATAAGCATCGCTCGCATAGCCCATCTGCGCGCTCACCGGAAGCTCCGCCTTGGCTCGCTCCATCGCCGCCGGGTCATATGCGGTAATCGCGCATCCCTCGGCCAGCAGCATCTCCACCAGGTCAATCGCAGGAGACTCGCGAATATCGTCGGTCTCGCCCTTGAACGCCAACCCCAACACCGCCAGCTTCTTGCCGCGCAACGTCCACAGCGCCGACTGAACCTTGCTCATGAAGCGCTTCTTCTGCGCTCCGTTGATCTTCTCCACTTCGCTCAGCAGGCTGAAGTCCACGCCCATCTGCTCAGCCACGGAGCGGAACGCAGCCACGTCCTTCGGGAAGCACGATCCGCCATAACCAATTCCCGGCCGCAGAAACTTCGGCCCGATCCGGCTGTCCAGTCCCATGCCCCGAGCCACCTGCTCCACGTTCGCATCGGCCGCTTCGCACAAATTAGAGACCGCGTTAATGAACGAAATCTTCAGCGCCAGGAACGCATTCGACGCGTGCTTGATGATCTCTGCACTCTTCGTCGAAGTCAGCAGCAGCGGCGGCGGCTCAGTCGAAGTAAACGGCCCCGGAATAATGTTTTCCACGTTGTAATACTCGCCCGTCGTCAGCGGCGCATAAATCGCGCTCAACACCGCGGCCGCGCGCTCGCTGTCCGCGCCCACCACGATCCGGTCCGGATGCAGAAAGTCCGAAACCGCCGTTCCCTCGCGCAGAAACTCCGGGTTCGACACCACGTCGAACATCTCCCGCCCTACCCCATTGCGTTCGATCACCCGCCGGATCCACTCATTCGTGTACACCGGAACCGTGCTCTTCTCCACGATCACCTTGTAGCCGTTGATCGACCGCGCAATCTCGCTTGCCACCGCCTCAACGTGCGAAAGGTCCGCATCGCCGCTCTCGCTCTGCGGCGTGCCCACAGCAATAAAGATCGCCTCACTCTCCCGGGTCGCTTCCGCCAGGTCAGTCATAAACCGCACCCGCTCGTTGCGGTAGCGGTTCAGCAACTCCGGCAGATGGTCTTCGTGGATCAGCGTATCGCCACCCTGCAGCGCCTTCACCTTGACCTCGTCGTTATCCACGCAGATAACGTCGTGGCCCATCTCCGCGAAACAAACCGCGGCCACCAGGCCAACATACCCCGAGCCGACTACGGCAATCTGAATCTTCTTACTCATCCGCCCCGCACATCCAAACTGAGATTGAACACGTTTTCCCTTATTGTAGAGGCTTCCTCCATCATCGCGAACTGTCGCGAAGCCGTGCACCTACTTTCATGGCCTCCTCCACCGTCTTCGCGTAAACTATATAGAGATGAATCCCCAGAGAATGACGAACCCCTTGGGCACCGGAGCACCCGAACCGGCCAAAGATGGAACCGGCAACGCCGCCACGGACGCAACGCTTTCCGAAATCCTGCTCGTCGTTCGTAAGCGCAAAGTCATCATCATCATCGCCGTCATACTGGGAATTGCCTACGCCTTCTACAAGGCCTCAACCCAACCCCGCATCTACGATGCCTACGGCCTCATCGAAATTCGTAGCGGCTCATCTAACCAGTACCGCGTCGGCGGCTCCAGCCCCCTCGGCAGCGACTCCTCCGGTCGCATCCCCACAGAAGTAGCCATCATTCAAAGCGACACCCTGCTCACCAGCGTCGCCAGGGAGCTCGACCTCGCCAACAACGCCGAGTTCTATGGCCTCAAGGTGCCGCTACGCACCCACCACAATCTTGACGACCCTGCCATACGCCAGGACGTCCTCAGCCGCCTCGGCGGCAGGCTCCAGGTGGCGGCTGTCCCCAAGACAGATATCATCCGCATCAGCTACGGCAGCCTCAACTCCAGGCTCTCGGCGCAGATCGTCAACACCGTCATACACGCCTACATTGAGCACACCCTCGACTCCCGCTTCGAAGCCACCCAGCGCATCTCCGACTGGCTCTCCAAACAGCTCACCGGCCTCAAGCAGGAAGTCGAAACCTCGCAGGAGCAGGTACTCGACCTCCAGCGCCGACTCGGCGTCCTCGGCTTCGACGCAGGCCACAATCAGATCACCCTTTCCCTCGACGACCTCACCCGCGCCTCCGCTGCGGCCAAGGTCGCCCGCATCCTCGCAGAGTCACGCTACCGCGTCCTCAGCACCACCGCTCCGGACTCCATAGAAAGCATGATCGACGCCGCGCCCGGCGGCGGCGCCACCGGCGGTCTCGGTGCACTGCGCAGCCAGGTCGCTTCCGCCAAGGCGGCCTATGCCCAGTCGTCGGCCTTCCTCGGGCCAAACAACCCTCAATCCAAAGCCGCGCGAGCCCAGATCGACGAGCTGCAGGGCGCCATCGACAAGGAGCAGACCCGCCTCGTAGACCAGGCCAAGCAGGCCTACATCGCCGCCCGCGCCAATGAAGACCAGACCTCAGCCGCACTCGAAGGCGAAAAGGCAGACGCCTACAAGCTACGCGACGACCTCGTCCAGTACACCCTCAAGGAACGCGACTTCGAATCCAATCGCACCCTGTACGAGGGCCTCCTCCAGCGCATCCGCACCGCCAGCGTCCAGGCTGGGCTCGAATCGCAGGAAATCGACATCGTCGATGAGGCCAAGCCGCCCGCCTATCCCACCCTCACCTCGCGCTCGTCGATGCTCACCCTTTACGGCTCCATCGGCCTGGTCTTCGGCGTGATCCTCGCCTTCGTACTCGAAAGCCTCGACACCGGCCTCCGCAACATCGCCGAAATCGAAAGCGTCACCGGCCTCGCCTCGCTCGCCCTCATTCCCCGCGCTCGCAAGGGCGGCGCAGAAACCGCTGCCCTTACACCGCTGCAACGCAACATCAGCGTGCTCGCCAATCCCAAGTCCCAGTTCGCGGAAGCCTTCCGTGCCATGCGCACCTCGCTGCTGCTCTCCACCGCAGGCCATCCACCCGTCACCATTCTGCTCACCAGCGCCACGCCGTCCGAGGGCAAGACGACCATCTCCACCAACCTCGCCTGCGTACTCGCCCAGCGCGACGTCCGCGTCCTGCTCATCGACGCCGACCTGCGTCGCCCCACCGTTCATCATCGCTTCAACCTCAACGGTCGAGTCGGCCTCACCACCGTCCTCACCGGCACCGCCACCCTCGACGAAGCCATCCAGAAGCTGCCCGAGGTCCCCAACCTCGACATTCTGCCCGCCGGCCCGGTCCCGCCCTTCCCCACCGAAATGCTCGGCTCGCAGACCATGACCGATCTCATAGAGAGCCTCAAGGGCACCTACACCCACATCGTCATCGACTCGCCACCGCTGCTCTCGGTCACCGATGGTGTCGTCCTCGCCCGCGATGCCGACGCCGTTGTACTCATCGTCCGCCACGGCAAGTCTTCCAAGCACGTTGTCCGCCGCGCCCGCGATCTCCTCCTCCGCGCCGGTGCCCCCCTCGTCGGCATCACCCTCAACGCGGTCGACCTCAACTCCCCCGAATACTACGGCTACTACGGCTACTACGGCTACTACGGCTACTCCCAGTACTCCTACTCGGGCGTCGACGCCGAAAGCTGGAACGCGAAGAAGTCCAAAAAATCCGGCTCCGAGGAAGGAGACAGCTAATGCGATTCCCGAACCTCAACCTCCGCACCTTACTGGCTCTCACCGCAGCGGCCCTGCTCGCGCCGTTCGCCACCGCAATCGCTTCAGCTCAGTTCAACGGCCCCGCACTTCCGCCTACCTCCGGCATCAACCGCCCCACCACCCTCACCACCGACCCCGCCATCCTTTTCCCCGCCAGTCGCGACGTCCGCCTCGGCAGTGGAGACCTCATTGCCATCAAAGTCTTTGGCCCCGGGGAGTACGCTCCGACCGTCCGCATCGATATCAATGGCAAGACTGTCCTTCCACTCATCGGAGAAGTCGCTCTCAAAGACCTCACCATTGCCGAAGCAGAGACCTTTATCGCCAGGAAGCTCTCCGACGCCGGCATGTTCCGCGATCCGCAAGTCAGCGTCACGCTCGTCGAAGGCCCCCGCGCCGTCGTCACCATCGTCGGTGAGGTTCACGCCATCGTTCCCATCGTCGGTGAGCGCCGCTTGTTCGACGTTCTCGTCGTCGGCGGCGGCCTCCCGGCACAGGCCAGCCACATCGTCACCATCGATCGCCCTGGACTCGCCCAGCCCATCAGTGTCGATCTCGGAACCGATCCCGTCCATAGCGCCTCCGCCAATATCCCCGTCTTTGGAGGCGATACGATCATCGTCTCCCGGGTCGGCGTCGTCTACGTCATCGGCGCCTTCAAGTCCTCCGGCACCGTGCCCCTCGTGCAAAACTCCCCGCTAACCCTGCTCCAGGTCGCCTCGCTCTCCGGCGGTCCAAGCTGGGAAGGCGACTTCTCCGATCTCCGCATCATCCGCACCGTCGGAAACGAACGCACCCTCGTCAAAGTCGACATCAAAAAGGTCCTTTACGGCAAAGCGCCAGACCCCGTGCTCCAGGCCGACGACATCGTCTTCCTGCCATCCAGCACACTCAAATCCGTCATCAAGGAAGGCGGCTTCGGCACCATCTTCGGCATAGCTTCCATCCTCATCGCCACCCTCAAATAGGCCATGCGCTTCATCACGTCGCTTACCTGCAACGATGTCTCATGACCCTGCCCACTTCGCTGCACGAGCCCCCCGCCCCGCGCGGCTGGCCTACCTCGTCAGCCATCCCATCCAGTACCAGGCCCCCCTGCTCCGCCGCATCGCGCAGGAGCCCGACATCGACCTCACCGTCTTCTTCGGCTCCGACTTCTCCATCCGCGGCTATAAGGACGAAGGATTCGGCGTAGAAGTCACCTGGGACGTCCCCCTCACCGACGGCTACCACCACGTCTTCCTTAAGACCCTCCGCGACACCGGCCAGGTCACCCCCACCAGCCCCAACAGCCGCAACCACTACGCCCACCTCCGCGGCCCCGGCCCCCTCCCCGCCTTCGACGCCTTCTGGGTCCACGGCTACGCCAGCATCAACGCCATGCAGGGCATCCTCACCGCCAACGCCCTCGGCATCCCCGTCCTCCTCCGCGCCGAAAGCTGGCTCGCCGACCGCGCGCGCAGCCCCCTCAAGCTCGCTATCAAAAAAGTCTCCATGAGCCTGCTCGCCTCCCGCATCGCGGCCACGCTCCCCATCGGCACCGTCAACGCCGAATACTGGCGCCACTACTTCGGCGGCGCCATGCCGCAGTTCCTGATGCCCTACGCCGTCGACAACGCCTGGTTCGCCCACAAAGCTGCCGAAGCCACCCCCCACCAGGCCGCCCTTCGCGCCGAACTCCAACTAGCTCCCGACCGCCCCGTCATCCTCTTCGCCTCCAAGCTCCAGGAGCGCAAACACGCCATCCACCTCGTCGAAGCCTACGCCCAACTCCTCGCCACCTCGCCCTCGCCCGCGCCGTACCTCATCATCGTCGGCGACGGCGAAGAGCGCGCCAACCTCGAAGCCTTCTGCCACACCCACAACCTCACCGAACACATCCGCTTCACCGGCTTTCAGAACCAGTCCGTCCTCCCCCGCTACTTCGACCTCGCCGACGTCTTCGTCCTCCCCTCGCGCCACGAACCCTGGGGCCTCATCGTCAACGAAGCCATGGCCGCCGGCGTCCCCTGCATCGTCTCCGCCGACGTCGGCGCCCACACCGACCTCATCACCGACGGCATCGAAGGTTTCGTCTTCCCCACCGGCGACGTCCCCGCCCTCACCAGGGCGCTCCAGCAACTCTTCGCCACACCCGACACCGCCGCCACCATGGGCCGAGCCGCCGCCACGCGCATCCACTCATGGTCCTTCGAGCAAGACATCCAGGGCCTCCGCTCTGCCCTCTCCCACGTCACCAACCGCCTCCGCCCCTGACCTCAGCCACCTCTGCCCCGGCACCAACTCACCTCCGGGTGCCCCATGTCCGGATTCTCGGACATGGGATTCCACCGCCGCATCCACGCCACCTCTCGTCTGGATCCACTCACCCGCCGCCCCGCTGCTATCCTGAACACACTCATGCGCATCCTCCACATCGTCGGAACCATGAGCCCCGACTCCGGCGGCCCAGCCGAAGCTGTCCGCATGATGGTCGACTACGCGCCCCCCAACGTCACCTCCGAAAGCGTCTCCTGCGACCAACCCAACGCGCCCTGCCTCGCCTCGCTCCCCTGCACCACCCACGCCCTCGGCAGCACGAACCCCGGCTTCTTCCACTCCCCCCAACTCATCCCCTGGCTCCGCGCCAACCGTTCGCGCTTCGATGGCGTCATCGTCCACGGCCTCTGGACCTACCCCGGCTACGCCGCCTGGCGAGCTCTCGCCGGCCACACCCCCTACGCCGTCTTCGCCCACGGCATGCTCGACCCCTACTTCAAGCGCCGCTTCCCCCTCAAGCACGCCAAAAAGTGGCTCTTCTGGCTCTCCGCGCAATACTGGGCCCTCCGCTCCGCCCACCGAGTCCTCTTCACCACCGCCGCCGAGCGCGACCTCGCCCGCCACAGCTTCTGGCTCCATCACTGGAAAGCCACACTCGCTCCGCTGGGAACCGAGCCCCCACTCCCCGCCTCCCCCGCCGACCACGAGACCCTCTACACCCACGCCCCCGAGCTCCGCGGCCGCCGCTTCCTCCTTTTCCTCGGCCGCATCGACCCCAAAAAAGGCTGCGACCTCCTCATCAAGGCCTTCGTCCGCCTCGCCCACAAGCACCCCGAAGTCGATCTCGTCTTGGCCGGCCCCGACCCCCTCAACTGGAAACCCCAACTCATCGCCATCGCCGAGCGCGCCGGCCTCGCCAACCGCGTACACTGGCCGGGAATGCTAAAAGGCCCCGCCAAAACTGCTGCCTTCGACCTCTGCGAAGCCTTCATCCTCCCCTCGCACCAGGAAAACTTCGGCATCGCCGTCGTCGAAGCGCTCGCCGCCGGCCGCCCCGTCCTGCTCTCCGACAAGATCAACATCGCCCCCGACATCGCCCTCGACGGCTGCGGCCTCGTCTCCACCGACACCCTCAACGGCACCATCCAGCTCCTCGAACACTGGTTCGCCCTCCCCTCCACTGAGCGCGCCAAAATGAGCACCCAGGCCCGCGCCACCTTCGCCGCCCGCTACAACATGCGTTCCAACACCGCCGCCATCCTCCGTATCTTCGCTCCCCATCGCCACCACGCGGAGGGCCGCTAGAATGCCCCGCCAAGCTGACTACCGCGCCTCCGACCACATCTCCCCCGACACCCACCCCGACGCCTACAACCGTCCCGCCTTCAGCGCCTCCAACCGTGCCCGCCGCGCCCTCTGGAACCTCGTCTGGCTGCTCCTCTTCCGCCCCACACCGCGCCCCCTGCACGCCTGGCGCGCCGCACTCCTCCGCCTCTTCGGCGCCCAGCTGGGCCCCCACTGCCACTTCTACCCCTCAGCCCGCGTCTGGGCCCCTTGGAACCTCATCTGCGCCGACCACGTCGCCGCCGGCCCCGGCTCCGAAATCTACAACCCCGCCACCATCACCCTCGGCTCGCACGCCATCCTCTCGCAGAACGCTTACCTCTGCGGCGCCACCCACGACTACGACGACCCCGCCTTCCCCCTCATCGCCTACCGCATGACCCTCGGCCCCTACGCCTGGGTCTGCGCCCGAGCCTCCGTAGCTCCCGGCGTCAACCTCGGCGAAGGCGCCGTCCTGGGCCTCCAATCCGTAGCCACCAAAGACCTCGAACCCTGGACCATCTACGCCGGCACACCCGCCCTCCCCATCAAACCCCGCCAACACCCACCCACATCTCCCTGAACCAGCCGCCTTCTTCACTATTCACTTTTCACTATTCACTCTCTACCCACTACGCTCTACCATTTACCCACTGCCTAAATGCTTTCCATCCTCATCCTCACCCGCAACGAAGAGCGCAACCTCCCCGCCTGCCTCGCCTCCGTCGCCTGGTCGGACGATATCCACGTCCTCGACTCCATGAGCAGCGACAGCACCCCCGCCATCGCCCAGGCCGCCGGAGCCACCGTTACACAGCGCGCCTTCGACAACTGGGCCAGCCATCAGAACTGGGCACTCGCCAACATTCCCTTCAAGCACGAGTGGGTCTTCTACCTCGACGCCGACGAGCTCGTCACCCCCGACCTCCGCGCCTCCCTCGAACGCACCCTCGCCGCACCCGGCGCCAACGTCGCCTTCTCCGTCCAGCGCCGCGACTTCTTCATGGGCACCTGGCTCCGCCACGTCCAGACCTCGCCCTTCTACATGCGCCTCTTCCGTCCGGAAAAAATGCGCTACGAGCGCCTGGTCAACCCCATCTCTATCCCCGACGGCCCCACGGCCCCCATCCCCGGCTATCTCGACCACTTCCCCTTCAGCAAAGGCGTGGGCGACTGGCTCGACCGCCACAACCGCTACAGCCAGCTAGAAGCCCAGCAGATAGTAGCCAACCGAGCCACACAAGCCCAGTTCTCCCTCACCGGCGCCTTCTTCGAAAAGGACTTCCACCGCCGCCGCTTCCACCAGAAAGAACTCTTCTATCGACTGCCGGCCCGCCCCGTGGCCAAGTTCGCCATGCTCTACATCGCCAAACGTGGCTTCCTCGACGGCCGCGCCGGCTTCACCTACGCCACCCTCCAGGCCATCTATGAGTACATGATTGTCCTCAAAACCCGCGAGCTAACCCGCTCCAGCATCCGCTGCGCCTGCGACTAGCAGCCGCACACTCCGGGTGCCCCATCCTCACGACGGCTTCATCGTCGTTAGGGTGGGCATCGCGCAAAGCGCGACCGCCTTCCCCCACACCCTCAACAAATCTCTCATCGACACCGCAACGCATCCCTGTGGAGAGACCTGCAGTCCGCACCAAGCGCCAACGGCGCGACGCCATCACAGCCCCGGACGAAGCCCTGGGTATCCATCGCCCACGAACCAAGGGCTGAAAGCCCGCTCCAACAGACCGCCCCAAACGCAAAAGCGCCGGCGCATCAGCGCCGGCGCTCCAATCTTGTCCGCGCGCTACCCGCGCAGCTTCGCCAGCAGATCCGTCGGATGCACCGGCTTCGCCAGTATCTCGAACTCATGCCCCTGCGCCCGCGCCCGCTCCAGCAGATCCGCGGTAGCCGCCTGCCCGGAGAACAGCAGAATCTTGCAATTCGGCAACTTCTCCCGCGTCAGAATCGCCGCTTCGATGCCCGTCATACCGGTCATGATCACGTCAGAGATCAACATGTCAGGGTGAAAGATATCCAGCGCTTCAATGGCTTTTTCGCCACTGTATACAGCGCGCGCTTCAAATCCCGCCTGGTTCAAAATGATGGCAAGGGTGTTCGCAATCACCTGTTCATCATCGGCAACAAGGACGCGCGGCTTGGCAGTCGTGGTGTTCTGTTACATGAATGTTGTTCCTGAATCTCCCTGGGGTCTCGTGACTTCCCGCGCGTGGACGCCGTATTCACTCTTTGCATGATACGACGCCGCACTCAGCATGCGAAATCGCCTCTACAACTTAACCCCGTATTTTGCACTACATGACCGTATCGTCATCATAGGCCTAATCAACGCCTGATCCCGATATGTAACCGAACAATCTGGCCCGGCTCCGCCCGCACCGCGAACACCGCCACGGAGTTCTCCACTTCCACCGGCTGCGGAATCGAATCCACCCGCCAGCCTGCCGGCAAGGACTGCTCAACCCGAAACGTCACCGGTTCCGCAAGCGCATCGTGCAACAGAAACTCACGTTCCTGAACCTTTACCAGGGTACGTTGCACAATGCCCTGTTGGACGTTCTGTTCCCAATGTCGGGATGTATGCACCCCCGCAGCCTTGCACAAATTCCTGTCCGCTCGAAACCGCGGTCTGGAGTAGCTCCCATGGACACCCGCCCGGTCTTCAGTAAACACGCGGCACTTCTCATCCACGTGAATCACCCGCACAACGTCCTGCGCCCGTGCCGCGACCCCGAAAGACAGTGCGATCACCAAAGCCGTGCAGCTTGCTCTCATCCTCATCGCCCTCACACCTCTCCCCCTCAACTCTCACTGCACCTCGCATCAGTGAAGCCGCACAAACGCCCGCGTTCTCTGAGCTCAATGCCTCTAAGCTCTTTCCAACCCAACCGCCACAAAACCCAAATCTATCACCCATCCATTACGCCCCTGCATCACCAGCCCGCGATGATACCCTTAACCTCAGCACTGTGATTGACATCCACCACCACCTGCTCTTCGGCCTCGACGACGGCTCTCCCGACCTCGAAACCTCGGTCGCCATGGCCCGCATCGCGTTTGAAGACGGCATCACCCACGTCGTGTGCACCCCCCACGCCAGCGGCTCCTATACCTACAACCCAGAGCGCAACACCGAGCGCCTCGCCGCCCTCCGCGACGCCCTCGCCGCCGAAAACATCGACCTCACCCTCGGCATCGGCTGCGACTTCCATCTCAGCTACGACAACATCAACGAAGCCATCGCCGACCCCAAAAAGTTCGCCATCAACGCCACCCAGTACCTCCTCGTCGAGCTGCCCGACTACGGCCTCCCCCCCACCCTCACCGAGACCTTCTACCAGCTCCAGCTCGCCGGCCTCACGCCCATCCTCACCCATCCCGAGCGCAACCCCACCCTCCAGCGCGACCTCGACCGCATGAAGGACTGGCTCCGCAACGGCCTCCTCATCCAGGTCACCGGCGGCTCCCTCCTCGGCCACATGGGCCGCACCGCCGAGCAGGTCAGCCACACCCTCCTCCGCGACCGCTGGGTCCACGTCCTTGCCACCGACGCCCACAACATCACGTCCCGCCCCCCACGCCTCAGCGAAGCCCGCGACATCGTAGCCAAGCGATACGGCCAGCACTACGCCGACCTCCTCACCACCGAAAACCCCCGCAACATCTTCGACGGCACCCCCCTAAGCCAACAAGAAGAACCCCGCAACCTATTCGAAAACCACGACGCCAAAAAGCCTCTCTGGAAACGCCTCCTCCGCCGCTGAGGAAGGCGTTTTTATTCGACCTGCCTCGGAATTGTCATCCTGAGCGAAGCGTAGCGAAGCGTAGCGAAGCGTAGCGAAGTCGAAGGACCCGCAGCGCCGCTCGCCCCTTTCAGCCACAAAATGCCGGGTGGCCCATCCTTCGCACCATGCGAAGGGTCGGTATCGAGCGAACCCTCAAACCTCAACACCGCCCGCTCTCCTGAGCTCAACCCCTCTGCGCTCCAAGCTCCGTCCCACCAACGACGTGGGTGCCCCATGTCCCGATTCTGGGACGTGGGCATCGCGCGCCGCGCGACCGCCTTCTCCCACACCGGCCACAAATCCGTCATCTAGCAACGCGCCGCACAATCCGGCTGCCCCAGGTCCGAATTTTTGGACATGTGAAGAGAGGCCGCCCGACGTGCCAAGACCACTACGCTCTACTCTCTACCCACTATTCACTGCCCCTACAGCGCCAGCCCACCATCCACCGCAATCAACTGCCCCGTAATAAACCCCGGCCCCGCGGCAAAGAACAACACCGCCGCCGCCACATCCTCCGCCGTCCCATTCCTCGTCATCGGCGTCTTCGCCGCAAAGTGGTCATAAGCCGGATCACCCTTCCCAAACACAATCATCCCCGGCGCCACGCAATTCACGCTGATCTCTGGAGCCCACGCCTTCGCCATCGTCTGCGACAGCATATGCAGCGCCGCCTTGCTCGTGCAGTAATGCGCATGCGTCGCCCACGGATGCAGCCCCCCCAGCGACCCAATATTAACAATCCGCCCCCGCGCTGCCTTCAACGCCGGATGCACCGCCTTCGCCACCAGGAACGGCCCGCGCGTATTCGTCTCGAACATCGCATCCCACTGCTCAACCGAAATCGCTTCCAGCGCCGCCGTCTCAAACGCCCCGGCATTATTCACCAGCAGGTCCAGCCCACCCAGCGCCGCCACCACCTCACCCGCCGCCCGAACCACGCTCGCCTCATCGCGGACATCGCAAGCCACCGCCAGCGCCTTCACCCCCAGCGCCTGCAGCTCATCCACCGTCTTCGCCGCCTCGTCCACCGACCCGCGATACGTAATCGCCACATCGGCCCCAGCCGCCGCCAGCGCCAATGCCAACGACCGCCCAATCCGCTTAGCCCCACCCGTCACCAGCGCCCGCTTACCCCCCAGCAAGCCTGCACTCCCCTGCCCTATACTCACTGCGGCGCGCTCGCCCCAGGAGTTACCGGAGTCACCGGCTTCCGCGGCTTCACCGCCGGAGGCTCCTGCACACCCAACGGACGCGTCGACGCCTTACCATCATTGTTCTCGTACCCCGACACCTGCGCCCGCGGCTTTTCCATCTTGATCGTCACATTCTTCTCTTCCGTCGGTACGTCAAAATCCACCGCCGCCGTCGAGTAGCCATCCGCAATCACCTGCACCATCACATGGCTGCCCACTTCAATGATGTCCAGCTTCGCCTTGCCCTCAGGGTCCGACTTGATCTCCAGGCTCCCCTGGTTCCTCCCATTCTTCGAAGCCTTGAACAGCACCGCCGCATTCTCGATCGGCTTGCCATTATCAGTCCGCTCCACCTTCACCGTGATCACTGCCGCCGGCGGCAGCGGCTTGTAGCCGCGATAATGCGGTTCCTTCTGCTCCTTTTGAGCATGCGCGGAAAACGTTGCCAAAAACGCTAAAGCAAGCATCATCAGGGAGCCGGCCAGCAGGGTCTTGCGAGGGCGTAAGTGCACGGAAATCATGGCGTAATTCTACCGCTTACAACCCATTTTCGGCATCTTCCCAATCTTGAGCGTAATTCACTCATATTTCACATCGCGCCCTTGACATTGCCGGCCCGCTGGCCTACATTAGCAGTCGGAAGTGGAGAGTGCTAAACCGGCACCGCAACGCGCCCCAGCACCTCGAACCCCAAAGGAGACGTAGGAAATATGGCAACTGCCTCATTTACACCCCTGCACGACCGCATTCTCGTTCGCCGCATTGAAGAAGGCGAAAGCATTCGCGGCGGCATCATCATCCCCGATTCCGCAAAAGAAAAGCCCCAGTCGGGCGAAGTCATCTCCGTCGGCAAGGGCAAGTCCAACGACGAAGGCAAGGTTTTCCCCCTCGACGTCAAGGCCGGCGACACCATCCTCTTCGGCAAGTACTCCGGCACCGAGATCAAGCTCGACGGCGAAGATTTCCTCATCATGCGCGAGGAAGAAGTCCTCGGCATCCTCAAGAAGTAGCCACCACTCTGGGTGCCCCATGTTCCGAATTTCGGACACGGGTGAAGCGGCTACTGCCCCGCGCCTTATTCACTATTCACTTTTCACTATTCACTGGAGTTACAAATGGCAAAGCAAATTCTGCATGGAGAAGATTCGCGTCAGGCGATCCTGCGTGGCGTCAACACGCTCGCCAACGCGGTCAAGGTAACGCTCGGTCCCAAGGGCCGCAACGTCGTCATCGAAAAGAAGTTCGGTAGCCCCACCATCACCAAGGACGGCGTCACCGTAGCCAAGGAAATCGAGCTGGAAAACGGCCTCGAGAACATGGGCGCGCAAATGGTTAAGGAAGTCGCTTCCAAGACCTCCGACGTCGCCGGCGACGGCACCACCACCGCCACCGTTCTCGCCCAGGCCATCTACCGCGAAGGCGTCAAGACCGTTGCCGCCGGCGCCAACCCCATGGCCCTAAAGCGCGGCATCGATAAAGCCGTCGAAGCCATCATCGGCAAGCGCGACGAGCACGGCAACGTGGTCGGCGGCGCTCTCTCCGAGTTCTCCAAGCCCGTCTCCGGCGACATGATCGCCCAGGTCGGCACCATCTCCGCCAACTCCGACGAGCAGATCGGCACCATCATCGCCGCCGCCATGAAGAAGGTCGGCAAGGACGGCGTCATCACCGTCGAAGAGTCGCGCACCATGGAAACCCAGCTCGACGTCGTCGAAGGCATGCAGTTCGACCGCGGATACCTCTCGCCCTACTTCGTCACCGACGCAGAGCGCATGGAAGCAGCCCTCGAGAACCCCTACATCCTCATCTACGAGAAGAAGATCTCCTCGATGAAGGACCTCCTCCCCCTGCTCGAGCAGATCGCCCGTACCGCCAAGCCCCTCGTCATCATCGCTGAAGACGTCGACGGCGAAGCGCTCGCGACCCTGGTCGTCAATAAACTCCGTGGCACGCTCAACGTCGCTGCCGTCAAGGCTCCCGGCTTCGGCGATCGTCGCAAGGCGATGCTCGAAGACATTGCCACCCTCACCGGCGGCAAGGCCATCACCGAAGACCTCGGCCTCAAGCTCGAAGGCGTCAAGATCGAAGACCTCGGCACCGCCAAGCGCGTCACCATCGACAAGGACAACACCACCATCATCGACGGTGGCGGTGAAGACACCAAGATCGCTGGCCGCGTAAAGGAAATTCGCGCCCAGGTCGAAAAGACCACCTCCGACTACGACCGCGAGAAGCTCCAGGAGCGCCTCGCCAAGCTGGTCGGCGGCGTCGCCGTCATCAAGGTCGGTGCAGCTACCGAAACCGAGATGAAGGAAAAGAAGGCACGTGTCGAAGACGCGATGCACGCCACCCGCGCTGCCGTTGAAGAAGGCATCGTCCCGGGCGGCGGCGTAGCCCTCATCCGCTGCGCTCCGGCTGTCGACGCGCTCATCAAGACCCTCGAAGGCGACGAGAAGATCGGTGCCTCGATCATCCGCCGCGCCATCGAAGAGCCCCTCCGCATGATCGTCTCGAACGCCGGCGAAGAAGGGGCAGTCGTCATCGGCAAGATCAATGAATCGAAAGACAC
Organism: uncultured Acidobacteriota bacterium; assembly: GCA_903873705.1. Classification (GTDB taxonomy): domain Bacteria; phylum Acidobacteriota; class Terriglobia; order Terriglobales; family Acidobacteriaceae; genus Granulicella. Next base: position 189,763 of record CAIQPK010000072.1, on the reverse strand, counting down.
CAACTACGGCTATAACGCCGGAACCAATGTCTACGAGGATCTGGTCGCAGCCGGCGTCATCGACCCCACCAAGGTCACGCGCACCGCTCTGCAAAACGCAGCCTCCATCTCCGGCCTCATGCTCACCACCGAAGCCATGATCGCCGAGATCCCCGAAAAGAAGGAAGCAGGCGGCCACTCCCACGGTGGCGGCGGCGGCATGGACGGCATGTACTAAACCTCAACCCAACCACAAAGAAGCCCCGGAGAATTCCGGGGCTTTTGTTTTTCTTCAGATGGTCGCTAAGGAAATTTGTGCAGTAAGGAGGATGAATCGTCGAGCGCACTTTGATCGACGAATTCATCCTCCGTCTGCACAAATCTTCCCAACCTTCGAACGCGAACAGCCTGCTACCTTAAGCCATGCTCCGACACCTGCTGCTCGCGCCAAGCTGCCTCCTTACCCTCACGTTATCGTCTCCCGGACAAACAATAGCCCCGGAAATACTCACCAAAGCAGAAGTGGTGTACCCACCCATCGCGAAGGCCGCCCACGTTTCTGGCACGGTAGTGCTCCAAATCACAATTAATACAGCAGGCAACGTCACGAATGTGAAAACGGTCAGCGGCCCACCCATGCTCGTCGGCGCCGCGCAGGACAGTGTTCGCAAATGGACCTACAAGTCCGTACCAGCCACACAAACTTTTCCAGTTTCCGTCGATTTCACGCTACCCGCTCCCCATAATCCCAACGACGAGAAGATCGCGAAGGAATACTTCTCTGCCTTCGACGCGTGCCGTACAGCATTGCGCGACGCGAGCAATCCAGACGCGAGCGCCGCTGCCTGCGCGCACACCGGTGAAATCGCATCAACATTTTCCGATCAGGAACGCTTCATCGAGCGCCGATCAGCATACGTCTATGCTGCAGGAGCTCTGCTACGTAACAAGAAATCGTCAGAAGCCCTCGATTACGCAAATAAGGCCGTCGCCGTCATAAAACAGGGCCATGACGATGGCTCCGGATCAAATGCCGCATACTCGATCCGTGCTCAGGCTGAAGCTTCGCAAGGCGATCTCGCGGCTGCTGATGCTGATCTCACCATCGCGGAAACTTTTGAGCGAAAAGCAATAGATGGCCTCAAGGCCGACGCCCCTCAGCTCGTGCAACACGAATATTACCCAACGCTAAAAAACGAACTTCTATTTCACGCGCGCATCCTCGACGCAGAACAAAAACCAGAAGCAGCTCTAGCAAAAAGAACAGAAGCAGAAAAGCTGTGATCACGGGTGGCCCATTCGCCACAAATAGCCGGGTGGCCCATTCATGGCGCACACTTTGCGGCATGAGTGGGGAACCCCAACCGCCGAGCAGCAATGCTTTACCTTCGCCAAAACTCTCCATACTCTATCCGTATGGACTACTCGCAGATCATCACGATGGAACCGGGCAAGCGCAGCGGCAAACCCTGCATCCGCGGCCTGCGCATCACTGTGGGACACATTCTCGGATATCTCGCCTCAGGCATGTCTCACGAAGAAATCCTGCACGACTTCCCTGATTTGAACCGACCAGGACACCCGCGCCGGCATCGCATTCGCCGCTAACCAGATAGTCTGAGCCGCAGGTTTACCCGAATTCCTGTCAACCCCCCGCCCCTCTGCAAAACTCCCCAAACCCCCATGAACAAAGGCCAATCATCACCAAAATACTTGGCATGATTATTCCCACCAACTCTCTACAATAGAGACAGCAATCAAATTCAGCATTCGCGAAACCTCAACCAGACCAACCCAGACCACACCCCGGGGTCTACCCAGACCTCGCCCTGTGTTTTCTGAGACTTTGCAGTCAAGTCTGGGGGGGCCACCCCCACAAACACCGCGGGCCCCCATTGAGGGAGCCCGCGAAGCCATACGCAACAACCACCCTTACTCGCCACCCGCACCCGGATGCACCGCATCCGGCGCGTGCAGCTTCAAACCAGGCTGCGACGTCGTAATCTTCAACCGCGCCAGCGTATTCGGCTTCTCATGGTCTGAACTGGCCATGAACGTCGCCGTATAGCTCTCCGCGATCGCCGAACGGAAAGCCTTCAGGTAAGGCGACAGCGAAACCGGGCTGCCGTCCAGGTTATAGAACGACCGTCCGCCAGTGGCATCCGCCACCTGGTTCAGGTAACTCTGACCGCTGAACGAAGCGCGTTCACCACGCATCCCGGCATTGGAATAAGCCACCGCATAGACCGCCACACCGGCACGCTGGGCATCGGCTTGCGCCGACTCCACATAAGGGCTGTCCTGGTTCATCAGCGACGTGCTGCCGTTGTAAGGATCGACGCCGTTGCTCAGCATCAGCACGAACCGGGGTCCCGCTTCACGCGAAGGCCACTTCTTCACAAAGTCCGACAGGCAGAAGTAAGGGCTCGCGCTGATGCCCACAGCCGACAGCGGCATCCGCACACTGGCAGCCACAGCAGCATGGTCAGCCGAAAAACCGCCCTGCGACATCACGCTGCCATTGCGCATATAACCCACCAGCACCTGCGTTCCTTCCGGCAGCGTGTTGATAAACTTCTTCACTTCACCAACCTGGTTGCCAAAGCTCGAACGCAGACCATCGTCGATCAGAATGGCAACCTGCGCCGTCCCCGGCTGGATCGGTGTAATGCTCGTCAGCGTAGTCGCATGACCATTCACTTCCACCTTCACCGTAGCCGGATCCAGCGGAACCGACTGCTTCGACTCCACTGACACAGTAGCCTGCGTAGCCACCGGTCCTTCATTCCTCAACTCCTGCGCCACCAGCGGCAAAGCACCTGCCAGCAGGCTCACACAGGCTAAACGGGCCATAGAACGATTCAGAGTAAACATAACTTCCTCCACGTTCAGTTAGACGCCGCACACCCCCTCCGGGGTTCACCCCAACTAAACGAAAACCCGCTCAGCACAAGGCTTTGCGGGTGATCGCAACTACTTTCTGTAACCCGTGTTTCTAGTCACCACCCAGCCGGAACTTCATCCCAGCGCGCACCGTCAACGGCAAACCCGGAAAGCCAATCGGCCCGATGTGCTGATCGTTCAACAGGTTCTCCACCTGCGAAAACACGCTGATGCGAGACGTGACCGAATATGTCCCGCTAACGTCCAGCTTCGCGTAACCAAAGTCCAAATCCCTATTCGGCAGCAGCAGCGTATTCGCTTCCGCCGGATCGACGAATCCAAGGAACGTCGAGTCATCCGACCGGCTCGCAAGCGCGCCCTTCAGAGCCACGCTCCACTTCGGCTGCGTATACGTCGCCGCCACAAACCCCGTATGCGGAGGCCGCCGAAACGGCCGCGCCCCAATCAACGGAGCCGAGCTCCCAATCGCAATCCCCGGATATTTCGGGTTCACATTAGCAAACCCACCCAGCGCCGCCGTCACATCACCCGAGAACGATTTCTCAACCACCGCATCCAGATACGTGTACCCACCCCGCAGCAGCACACGATGCGTCGGCCGATAAGCAATCTCGCTCTCCAGTCCCGCAGCGCGATACTGCAGCGAGTTCAACTCGGCACCAAAGAAGAACGCATCATGCGAAGGAGCGATGCCGAAGTACTGCTGAATATCGTTCGAACCCACAAACTCCACCTGGTTAGCAAACCGGTTGTGGAAGTAGCCCAGCTTCACCACGATCTTGTCGCCCAGCACATTCTGGTCGATGCCAAAGTCATATGTCCGCGAGCGCTCCGGCCCGAGCGGCCCAACATGGAACGCCTTGATGTCCGTCGTATCGCCAGCCTGCTGCAGTTCGGTAAGCAGCGAGCTGAACTCCACCGCCAGCGAAGGCTCCTGCACACCCTGCGCATAGTTGAACCGCAACCGCGTCCCATGAAACCAACGGCCTGAAGTCCGCACCGGCACATAAGCAAACCCCACCCGCGGCTCGCCAACAACGCCATAAAGATGGTTCTTCTCGACAGCACCGCCCAGCGAATAGAAGAACCGGCTCTTGATGTCCCCCTGAAATTGCAGCGTGTAAGCGAAGTTTCTCCGCTCCGTTTTCTGGAAGCTGAAGTAAGCCGGAATATTCGAACTGCCGCGCTCATCTTCATAACGGAAGCCAAACAACGCGGCCACACGTTTCGGAAACACATAATCGCTCTGGTAGTAAAACTCATCGCGGTTAGAGTCCTGGTCGCGATTCGCTCCACCAAATAGCTGCGCACGATCCGTCGCCGTATACCCATTCGCTCCGCGAATCGTCACCACGTTGCCGAAGTAACCGCTATATGTCTTGCCCGGATTGAACGGATCAGGAAACGTCAGCAGCGTTCCAGGCTGTCCAAAGTACTTCGCCTGCTCCCGCTTGCGCGCAATGCCATAACGCGCCAGGTTGTGCCATCCGCCCTCAGTCCGGTTCTCCAGCGTCACACCGCAGTAAAGGTCCTGGTCGCTCTCCTTGCCATTCTGCGCAAGCCCATAGAAGTCATACGCGCCAGGCAGCCCCTCAGCCGAAACACCTTGCCGCAGCGTCAACCGCAGCAGCGTGTTCGCGCTGAAGCTGTAACCGAGGTTCGCCACAGCCGTACCAGAGTAATAGCGATCGAACCGCAGCGCATTCGACATATCGAACCGCGAATACCCACCCAGATAATCCAACTTATTCAGCGTTCCGCTCACCACCGCTTCATCGCGCCACGCATGCAGGTTCCCCGCATCGCCGCTGTACTCAAGCATCGGCTTCAGCGACGACCCTCGCGGCGTCGTGATGTTCACCACCGCCGCCTGGGAGTCCGTTCCATACAGCGCGCTGTTCGGTCCCCGATAAACCTCCACGCTCGCCACGCCCGTGCTCGAAACCGTGCCGTAGTCGAACGACCCGCCCACATCCTCCGCCGGAATGCCGTCAATCAGCACCTTGTTGCCGTCCGAAGGCCCACCGCGCATAAACAGCGATGTCACGCCACCACTCTGCCCCGACTGCACCATCACCACACCCGGCTCCTGCCGCAACTCCTCGGTAATACCAACACGCGTCACCAGCGCCTCGGCTCCAATCACGCTCACGGGCGCCGTCACCTGTGGCAGCGGTGTCGCCATCCCCGTCGCCGTCACCGACACCTCCTGCCGCACCGTATTCGTCGCCAGCACGGCATCCTGCGTCACCACGTCGCTCGCACCGCCATAGAAGTCCACGCCCACCGCCGGCAGAAACCCACCCGCAGAAGTCAGCAGCGTAAACCGCCCCTCGTCGCCGCTGCGCACTTCAAAGGTGCCATCCGCGCCCGCAATGCCCACCGCCACCACTTTGCCCGACTCCACCAGCTGCACTCGAGCACCCGGCACCACTACACCCAGCGGCGTCGTCACACGACCCCGCACCACCACAGCATCGGCCGCGATGGTCATCAACGAGCAAAAGAAAAACGCCAAGGCGAAGCGTCGCACCGAAGGTGCACGCAAAGACAAGCCGGCCGCAGCGCGGCGCAGAACATGGGGCATGGGGATAACTCCTCCGCTCTCCCTGCGAGAGCGTGGTGACGTGCGCGAGCGGAACCGGTCTCCTGACTGGCGCGATTACAAGCTGACCTGCTGCATTTGGACTTTCCCTTCCCGGCGCCGGGGAGGCGTCAGTGAGAAAATCCCGGCCAGGCTTTCACCCTTCAACCTCGAAAGGTGCGCGCATCACAGTTGCGGGGCAGTGGCGGAGTTTCACCGCGCTTCCCGAACATTCCCTTGCGGTAACGGTGATCGACAGGCAGCCTCTAGTAGCAACAAAGACCGCAGGAATTAGCAGTGAGCTTCCAGTGTGAGCGCCAGCCCTGTGGAAGTCAAAACATCATCGCCGCTACGGAATCAGCAGCACCTTCCCCGTCGTCTTTCGCCCTTCGAGATCCTTCTGCGCCTGCGCCGCTTCAGCCAGCGGATACTCATGCCCAATCCGCACCTTCAGCTTGCCGTCGAGAATCCAGCCAAACACATCGCCCATCCGTTGCTCCAGCTCCGCACGCGTCCGCGTATAGTCCTTCGAAGTAGGCCGCGTCAGATACAGTGAGCCCGAGCTCATCAGCCGAATCGGATCGAGCGGTGGCACTGCTCCGCTCGAGGCGCCATACAGCACCATCATTCCGCGCGTCCGCAGGCACTTTAACGAATCCTCAAACGTCGTCTTGCCCACTGCGTCGTACACTACCGGAATCCCCACGCCGCCGGTAAACTTCAGCAGTTCCTCACGGAAGTCCTGCTGCGTGTAAAGAATGACTTGGTCAGCGCCAGCCTCACGCGAAAGCGCAGCCTTGTCCTCAGTCGAAACCGTTGTCAACACAGTCGCACCGAGCATCTTCGCCATCTGCGTCAGCAGCAGTCCCACGCCGCCGGCACCGGCATGAACCAGCACCGTATCGCCCTTCTGAATCGGATAGGTGCTGTGTGAAAGATAGTGTGCCGTCACACCCTGAATCATCGCCGCGGCAGCCTGGTGCAGGCTCAGCTTCTCCGGGACGTGCAACACATCCGCTGCCGGAACAGCGGCATACTCCGCATACGATCCGCGCGTACCCATCCACGCCACGTGGTCGCCTTCTTGGAACCCGGTCGCACCTTCGCCGACGCCCTCAACGACGCCCGCACCTTCCTGCCCAGCAATGAACGGCAGCGGTGCCGGGTAGCGCCCCTCACGCAGGTACGTGTCGATAAAGTTCACGCCCGAAGCCACAACCTTGATCAGCACCTGTCCCGCTGCCGGTGCCGGCTTAGGCAGATCAACATACTCCAGGACCTCAGGTCCACCCGTCTTCGCAATTTGGATCGCTTTCAAAACTTCCTCCGAACTAAAGACTTTCCTAATCCCTAATCCCTGTTCCCTGCCTTACGACTGCCGCAAAATCTCTTCGGAAGGCTTCATCCGCACCACGCGGTCCACCGTATACGGCGTCTGCTGCGACTGCGCATAAAAGTGCCGCACCTGCAACTCGCCCAGCAACCCAACTCCGATCATCTGGATACCGCCCAGGATCAGCACCGCCGCTATCACGAACAGCGGCCCATGCTCTCCGCCCACATCCCGTCCGGTCATGATCTTGTGCAGCAGCAGCCACGTCGCCAGCCCGCCACCCGAAAACATACCCAACGCGCCCACCACGCCAAAGAAGTGCAGCGGCCGCGACATGTACTTCAGTAGGAACCGGATCGTCAGCAGATCAAACATCACCCGGAACGTTCGCCCAATGCCGTAGTGGCTCTTCCCTGCCGTCCGTGCCGGGTTCGAAATCGGAATCTCGCAGATGCTCGCGCCATACCAGCTAGCCAGCGCGGGGATAAAGCGATGCATCTCGCCGTAAAGCGGAATATTCGCAATCACTTCTCGGCGATAAGCCTTGAAGGTCGTACCAAAATCGTGAATGTCCACGCCGGAAATCTGCGCCATCAACCCGTTGGCCACCCGCGAGGGAAACCGTCGCAGCAAGCCGTCGGCACGTTGCGCGCGCCATCCGCTCACCACATCGTAGCCTTCTTCCAACTTCGCCAGGAACCCTGGAATCTCATCAGGATTGTGCTGCAAGTCGCCATCCATCGCCAGCACGTACTCGCCCGATGAGTGATCGAACCCCGCCGCCAGCGCCGATGTCTGCCCGAAATTACGCCGCAGTTTTACCAGGAGCACCCGTGAATCTACCGCCGCAATTTCTTCCAATAGCCGGTAAGTCCGGTCCCGCGAGCCGTCGTCCACGAACACCAGCTCGAAGCTCGTATCGACCTGCTCCATCACGTGCTTTACCCGGTCGTAGAGCACGGTAACGTTGTCTTCTTCGTTATGAAACGGGACGACAATCGAATATTTCGGCACGAAGCGATGATACTACGCTGGGACCGGGAACCTATTTTGCAGGTAACGAGCTATGTTCTCTGCCTGTCTTTCCCGCACACCCGCCGCCTGTCCGCGCCATCATTGATAGGGATACAAAGGTTTGCATCGGGCATCTATAACTGGCGAGGGGAAGCAATGCTGAGAACAATCGCGTGGGTACTGGGGGCCTTCCTGATCCTGGGAGGCTGCTGGTGGTTCTACAAACGCGCAAACTCCGGCAAAGACGTCCCTGTTAACGGCGACGTCTTCATTCGCAACGTGACGCCAGACGCCACCGCCAAAGATCAGCCTGAACCCGCTCCCCCCGCACCCGAGCCCACTCCCGCACCCGCCGCAGCCACTACGACCCAAACCGCGACAACCCAGACCACGGCCACCCCGGCAGCCGCCACCACTACGCCGGAAGCCACACCCCGCATCACCAACATCGCCAAACCCAGCGATCCACTCCCGGTAGCCGACTCCCAGATCCCCAACAACCCCAACGGGCAGCGTTTTGGTGGAACCGGCCAATATCAGTGGTATCGCCAGGGCAACATCACCTACCGCGTCAACACCCAGACCGGCGCCAGCTGCGTCGCCTTTGCCACCGATGAAGAGTGGCGGAAGCCGCGCGTGATCTCCCGCGGCTGCGGCAACGCCTGAACTCCGCCACACGGTACACTACCCCTGTTGGCCCGGTAGCTCAGTTGCATAGAGCAGCGCACTCCTAACGCGAAGGTCGCAGGTTGGACTCCTGCCCGGGCCACCATCTATCCCTTCCGATCAATCCCCATTTGTCCCACATATTCCCTCTCCCCGCATGCAAAGGTGGCTTTGCTGGGCTTCTCTCTATTACCACTCCCGATTAGTCCCAGTTGATAACATTCGAGTCCGCCGTATCTGTGGGACGATGCGTTTGCATCGCCATGGACTTTTATGTCCACTTAGGTCGTTGGTGTGTCTCATGTTGGAGCTGCCATGGTATTCAGCCCAGCGCACGATGCCACCGATTTTCTCAGGAAACGTTCTGCGTGTGTTGCGCGAACAACGCAGGTGCGAAGTCTCCCAAAGATCCGTCCATCTAACCTTCCCACCAACATTCCTCAAACCTCCACCACGAGCCGGGAGTACTCACTCCCTCGCATGGTCCGGCGTTAGTTAGCAGAGCGCTAACGTCTATTGCGGTCGCAGCTCATCCTGACGCCTGCTCTCGAATGACTGGAGGTCGTTATGTATCTCATTTGGGTTTTAATCGGATTCCCGATACTCGCGGATAGGTACAGTATCTATGTCTTGCTCAAGAAGCGCAGGGAAGATGAAGCCAGGGCCCCCATTTTCACAAAACACGCTAATTAGGAAGTTGGCCATCGATTCGACAGGTGGCCGCGACAGTCATTCCGGCATATTGCTGAAAACAGATTGGGCACCGTGCCGATCCCGGCGATATACCGGGTCGGCAAGCTACCTCCGCGCGAATTCCTCGTCATACGATACGATGGGGAAGATGATGATCCTGCTGAACTCGCATCGCCGAAGGAGCCTGAGACAGCTCTTCGGTTGCGCTTTGTGCATGTTGGTCATCTTCTTCGCGATCGCAGCCAAGGCGTCCATGTCGCAGCCGGGTACGCCTCAGAAGCAAATCGCTTCTATGAAGCTGCAGCAACGGAACGCAGAACAAGCGCTATCGAAAGCCCCCCAGCTTCTGGCCGCCACGGCATTTTTGATTTTAGGGTGCCTGAGTCTCTTTTCCAGTCTTCCATTGATGAAGAGTGCTTTGGCGATGGTGTTCGCAGCACCTGCTCTCCAGTGCTGGTTTTCGCCTCATCTAGTCGTACGCCCTCCTCCCACAATCTAATCTCAGCTTCTTGCCGGACGTTTTCCTGCGCCCGGGAGTGTGCCTGTTTGGCACGGTCAATCATCCGACTAGCGAGTGCCCCTATGACCCTGTCTCAAGCGTTGCGCGCGAAGCTCCTATGGAGTTCGGCGTCTCTTTTCCTTTTCCTCATCAGTGTTAGCGGTTGCCGCGCATCCAGCGATGATGCCGCTGCCGTTTCAAGCATCCCGCCCGCTGCCGTAGTTGCTGCTGATCGAGCGCCCTTGAGCAACACGTTGAATGTCGCGGGAGGGTTTTTTCCTTTTCAGGAAGTCGAGTTACACGCTAAAGTCGCGGGCTACATAAAGCACATCCACGTCGACATCGGAGACCAAGTCCACACAGGCCAGGTGCTCGCAACGCTCGACATTCCTGAGATCACCGCTCAGGTCCAGGGAGCCGACGCCGGTGTCCGTCAAACCCAGGAGCAGATCACTCGCGCAAGAAGTGAGATTCTTCGGGCGCAGGCAAACTACGATGCTGTCCACTCCGCCGCGCAACGTCTGCAGCAGGCGTCTGACGCTCGCCCCGGACTCATCGCGCAGCAGGAACTTGACGACGCCCTCGCGAAGGATCGAGCAGGAGCAGCTCAGGTGGACGCGGCGAAGTCGGCGTACTCCGCCACGCAGGAACAACTGGGAGTATCGCAAGCTGACCGTCAGCACTACTCGTCCATGGCGGACTACTCCCGCATAACGGCGCCGTTCAACGGCATCGTCACGTGGCGCTATGCTGACACGGGTTCGCTCATCCAGGCAGGAACGTCAAACGCCGGATCGATGCCCGTCGTAAAAGTCGCCCAGGTAGACGTGTTAAGACTTCGCCTTCCTGTTCCCGAGTCCCTCGCCGCCTTCATCAAGATAGGCGACTCCGCCTCGATCCATGTTGGCGCAACCGGCAAAACCTTCACTGGAACCGTAGCGCGCAACACCGGGGCTTTGGATTCCTCCACCCGCAGCATGCAGGTCGAAATCGACGTACCGAATCGCGACGGCAAACTGAATCCCGGAATGTACGCCGATGTCTCGCTCAACATTCAGCGGGCAGGCAACGCGCTCGTGGTTCCTGTTCAGGCCGTGGATCACACCGGAAGTCAACCGTTCGTGATGTTGGTGGATAGTTCGAATCGTGTGCAGAAGAGGGCCGTGCAGGTAGGTGTTTCCACGGCCAATCGTACTGAGATACTGAGCGGACTGAACGCAGGCGATCGTGTCATCGTCGCGAATCTGGCCAGCTTTCAGCAAGGAGAACTTGTAGAGCCGAAGCGCTCTTCCCTCGGAACGACCGACTCCGCCAATGGGGAGGAGCAGTAATGTCCGGGTTCTCCATAAGGTATCCCTTCTTCATCATCATGCTTTGTATGGTGGTTGCCGTTGTCGGCGTGACCACTGTTGCTCGAATGCCGGTCGATCTCTTTCCTGACATCAACATCCCTGTAGTGGTCGTGGCGACCTTCTACAACGGCATGCCGCCGGAACAGATCGAATCCAATATCACGAATCCGTTCGAGCGCTTTTTTACGCTGGGCAGCGGCATTGATCACATCGAATCTCGTTCCCTTACCGGAGTCAGCCTTATTCGCATCTACTTTCAGCCTGGAACGAATGCGGATGCAGCCGTTACAACCATCTCAAATCTTGCCCTCGCCCAGCTAAGACGACTGCCACCGGGAACTCTGCCGCCTGTTGTGCTCAAATTCGACGCATCGAGCCTGCCCGTCTGCTTGATCACTCTCAGAGGCGAAGGTCTGGATGAGACACAACTTCACGACCTCGCACAGTTCAACGTTCGGAACCAACTCGCCAGTGTGGCGGGTGCATCCGTGCCCCAGCCGTTCGGAGGAAAGTATCGTCAGATTCAGATATATGTCGATCCGCTGAAGCTCGAAGCAAACCAGCTAAGCCCGATGGACGTGGTGCGATCCGTCAACCAGGCGAACGCAATTCTTCCCGCCGGTGATGTGCGCATCGGACCAAAAGACTTCAACATTTACACCAACTCCCAGTTCCCAACTACATCGCAGATCGACCAGCTTCCTCTGAAAACAATCGGCAACGGCCAACTACTGGTGGGAGATATTGGACAAGCAAAAGACGCTTCAGCCATTCAAACCAACGTCGTGCGCGTCGACGGACAGCATTCTGTTTATCTCCCCATTTTGAAGCAAGGCGGCGGCAGTAACACGATCGCCGTTGTGAATGGCATTCGCGAGGCCATCACGCATTTGCTGGATGTTCCATCGACACTTGTGACAAAGGTCGTTTTCGACCAGTCAATATTTGTGAAGACAGCGATTTCGAACCTGGGAAGCGAAGGAGGAATCGGTCTCGTTCTTACTGCGTTCATGATCCTCATCTTCCTGGGAAACTTCCGCGCGACCCTTGCGGTGATGCTCTCCATCCCTCTCTCAGCCCTCGCCGCCTTTCTCATCTTGAACGTGATGGGAGAGACGATCAACTCAATGGTGCTTGGCGGGCTCGCGCTCGCCTTCTCGCGGCTCATCGACAACTCCGTCGTGGTGCTCGAAAACATCTTTCGACACTTGGAGATGGGAGCTTCTCCGGAAGAAGCTGCCGAGAAAGGTGGCAGGGAAGTTGCTCTGCCTGTCCTTGCGGCCACGTTCACCACGGCGATCGTCTTTTTCCCGGTCGTCTTTTTGTATGGCGTGAGCAGGTTCCTGTTTACCGCGCTGGCACTGTCAGTGGTGCTCTCTTTGTTCGCGTCCTACGTAGTGGCCCTTACTGTCGTTCCTCTCTTCTGCGCGAAATTCATCCGCAACGCGCACAATGAAGCCGCGCATCATGTCGGCGGAAACTTCTTTCAGCGGTTTGTGCGCTGGTTCAATCGCCGCTACGACAAGATGCTCATGCACTATGACATCTCCGTTCGCAAAAGCCTCTTGCGACCCGTCTCAGTCGTCTTCGGAGTGTTGGGAATCTTCCTCTTGAGCTTGACTTTGTTTCCGTTCTTGGGACTGTCGTTCTTTCCACGCACGGACCCCGGTCAATTTGTCATCAATGTAAAGGCTCCAAGCGGCACGCGCATTGAATTGACTGACGCGTACATCGCACGCGTGGAAGCAGATATTCGCTCTGTTGTGCCCAAGGATGATCTCGGAATGATCGTTTCCAATATTGGCATCACGCCGGATTTCTCTGCCATCTACACCAGCAACTCCGGTCAACATACCGCCTTCGTGCAGGTCAGCCTGAAAGAAGGCCACAAGAAAAGCAGCTTTGCCTACATGAACCTCGTACGCAGTAAGCTTCGCGACGATCTTCCTGAACTCTCAACCTATTTCCAGACCGGTGGATTGGTGGATGCTGTCGTAAACCTTGGCCTGCCTGCCCCGATCGACATCCAGGTGGGAGGTAACAACATGAAGGAGGCCTTTGCGACCGCAACGAAACTGGCGACCAGCATCAACAATCTCAAAGGGGTCAGCGATGTTCTTATCCCGCAAGACATCGATTACCCCGGACTCCAACTCAACGTCAATCGTGAGATGGCGGGCAGGCTTGGTCTCAATTCCAGCGAGATCGTCGACAACGTCATCACCGCACTGACAAGCAACGGCATGATTGCGCCAAGTTATTTTGTCGATCCCAAGAGCGGAAACAACTATCTGCTAACGGTGCAATTTCCCGAGAGCCAGGTGAAGTCGATCACTGACTTCCAACAAATTCCAATCCGATCCAAAGATGGCACGCAGACAACAAACCTGGGCGCAGTGACGGAGATCAAGGCCATCAATACGCCCACTGAAGTAGATCACTATCAGCTTCGACGCGTGATTGACGTCTACGTCTCGCCCTCTGGACAGGACCTCGGAGCACTCGCCAAGGAGGTCGACCGTGTTATCAAGAATGCGAATGTCCCATCCAATCTGAATGTAGTCATGCGCGGGTCCGTGGAGGGCATGCGAAAATCGTTTTTCTCATTCAGCATTGGTTTGATTCTCTCAATTATTCTTGTCTACCTCATCCTGATGGCGCAGTTCGCCTCATTCGTCGATCCCCTCATCATCCTTCTGGCTATCCCCCCGGGCATCACGGGCGTGATTGTCTTTCTCCTGATCACCGGCACCACCCTGAACGTCATGTCGCTGATGGGAGTCGTGATGATGACCGGCATCGTCGTATCGAACTCCATCCTCATCGTGGAATTCACGCGAAGTTTGCGGCGGGAGGGCATGCCCATCCAAGAAGCGGTGGCGATGGCTTGTCGAGTGCGCCTGCGTCCAGTCTTGATGACCTCACTCGCGACCATCCTTGGAATGATTCCCATGGCGCTCGCTCTGGAGGCAGGAAGCGAACAGTACGCCCCTCTCGCCCGTGCCATCATCGGTGGACTTACCGTCTCGGTACTTGTCACCGTGTACGTCGTTCCCGCTGCTTATTTATGGGTCCACCGGCGCAAGGAAGCACTCGCAAGCACGCCACAGGAAGGTCTGTAATGAATAATCCAACCTTGCAAGGACTCACCGTCTTCGTCGCTGGCAGCATGCTCGCCCTGGGGCAATCCCCGGCCATCCCAGGCACTGCTCCCACACCGACGATGCTGACCCTCAGACAAGCCGAGCAGCTTGCGATCAGGAACAATCCCCGCATTGCGGTCGGCCAGCTTCTGGCTCTTGCGGAGGGAGAAGTTGTGCGTGAACAAAGAGCTGCAGAGCTGCCAACCATAGCCGGAAATCTGACGGCGGTTGAGCCTCACTCCGGTAGCCGAATCACTGCCGGTGCTCTCAATAATCCAATCGTCTATGAACGTGCCGCTGGTGGCGTGTCCGTCAGTCAACTGATCACTGATTTCGGTCGAACCCATAATTTAGTGGGCAGTGCGGAACTACGAGCAAAGGCCCAGCAGAGTATTGAGGCCGCGACTACGGCCGACATCATTCTTGCGGTTGACCAAACGTTTTATCGAGCGTTGGGAAGCCTGGAAGTTCTGAAAGTCGCACAACAGACCGTGACGGCACGCCAAACAACCAGCGACCAAATCCATGCTCTGACCGGAGCGAAGCTTAAGTCGAGTCTCGACCTCAGTTTCGCGAACGTGAATTTATCTGAGGCCAATCTTCTGTTGCTCGACGCTCAAAATGCGAATGCCGATGCCATGGCAACATTGAATGCGCTCCTCGGCGAAGAGAAATCCGCGACGTACACGTTGGTCGATGAAACGCCCTCCGCACCGACGCCTCCGCCAGACAACGCCGAGCCGATGGTGACTCAAGCCTTCCAATCCCGTCCCGACTTGATGGCAGTCAACCAGGATTTTGCAGCCGCAAAAAAATTCAGTTCGGCGGAACATGATCTCAAGAGGCCCACGATTCAGGCGCTTGGGACGGTAGGCGACAGCCCCGTAAGAGCTGACCAGATCACGACACCCTGGTTCGGCGCTGTCGGCATCAATCTGAGCGTCCCCATATTCAATGGGTTCTCCTTTTCAGCAAGAGCAAAGGAGGCGGATTACCGGGCCAGCGCAGCAGGAAAGCAGGTCGAACAACTGCGGGAAAATATTGCGAGGGATGTTCGCACCACGGTGCTGCACGCCCAATCGAACTTTCAGCGAATCGCCGTGACACAACAGCTTTTAGACCAGGCAAATTCAGCCTTCGATCTCGCGCAAACTCGGTACAAGTTCGGTCTCTCATCCATCGTGGAGTTGAGCCAAGCCCAACTCGCCCAGACAGAGGCTCAGATAGCTTTCGCCACAGCGAAGTATTCTTACCAGGGCTCGCTCTCTACGCTGCGTTACCAAACAGGCCAATGAGGAAGTTATCGCTCAATGGTTAGTGGAGAAACAATTGGGCATTTCGCTATCAATGCTCGTCCGCACTACCGTCGCTGTGGAACGCGCACTCCTGCTGGTGCTGGGGCTGCTCCTGCACGGGAGACCCTCCGTCTACATCGCCGCCATCAAGAACGCGGCGCGGATCAGTGGACCACTCATCCTTCAATATCCTTTGTATGGCGGAATCATGGACATCATCACTACCACCGGTCTCGCCGCCATGCTGTCAACAATCTTCATTCACGCTCCGGATCTACACCCCTTCGCCGCACACTCCCGATCATGCGAGTCCGTCACCATCGTCCCACTACCGCGCCAGGCGGGGCCGGATTAGGCCCTAAATGTCACCCCCGCATGGAGAGAGCGCAAGCTCGAATGCACCACACTTTTCCCCCACTCCTAGCAGGCCGAAAGCAATTCCAGCGCTGCCGGCTTCAGCACTGTCAGTGCAACACCGCGCTGCGTGATGATCTGGTCTTTGCGGAACTTGCCCAGCGTCCGCGTCACGGTCTCGCGGGTTGTCGCCGTCATCGATGCCAGTTCGTCGTGCGTCAGCGGCATGGTGATAAAGCTTTGCGATCCACTGCGCTTGGAATCTTCCACCCAATCCAGTATCAGGCGGGCCAGCCGGCCGGCCGGCGAGCTCGGAAGCGCAATCAGCCGCGCCTCATCGAACGCCGCGCGATAGTCCTCAGCCAGGGCCTTCGCTGCTCCCATGCTGGCGTCGCCGAACTGCTTCAGCATCTGCGTCAGGCACTTCGCACTCAGCACCCGAACCTTGCACGGCTCCAGCGCCTCGGCCGTCACCTCAAAGTCACCGGCGGATAGGGCCGCGCTCATCCCCAGCACGTCGCCCGCATCGGCCAGGCGAAGAATCATCGTGCGTCCCTCACGCGACGTCACCGACACCTTCACCCTTCCAGAGCAAACCACAAAGACAGCACCACAGTGGTCGCCCTCACGAAACAGGACGCTTCCCCGCGGGTATTCCATCGAGATCGAATTCGATTCGAGGTAGGCGCGAGACTGTTCGCCCAGGCTGCAGAAGGCATGCTTTCCGGAATGTTGGCAGTTCAGGCATTTCGACATGATAGGTCTCCAGTAAGAAGCTGACTGGGTAAAAGCAATCGGGGCGCCAAACACACCTCGTCGTGATATCAATCACTTACGCATGTTCACGACCTTCCGAATCCCTGACATGTGGGTCATTTCACCCATTCGTTGGGTCATATAACCTACATAAGCGACCTTTTGGCCCCACTCCTGCTACGATTCGCTGAATCACTACCACCATGGCCCAAATGATCGACATCGTCGTGATCGACGATAATCCCCGCAGCCTGGATCTGCTGTCGACCGCGCTGACCAGCTCCGAAGCAGCCGTCCACACGGCCCAGGACCCCCAACGGGGGCTCGAACTCGTACGCCAGCTGCGCCCCAGGCTCGTGATCACGGACCTCGTGATGCCCGGCCTGAGCGGCCTCGACGTCCTGCAGCAGGTGGTCGGCTTCGATCCCCTCATTGACGTCATCCTGATGACCGCGCACTACACCACCGAAACCGCCGTCGCCGCCATCCGGAACGGGGCCGCTGACTATCTCGAAAAGCCCGTGAAACTTGCCGCTCTACGCAGTCGCGTGGCCGACCTCATCGCCTCGGCCGAACGCAGGCGAAAAATCCAGTCGTCCACCGTCGAGCACCCACAGGAGTTCGAGTTCGAAGGTCTCATCGCACGCAGCGACCAGATGTGGAACCTTTTCGCGATGATTCAACGCATCGCCCCGCACTTCCGCTCCGTCCTCATCCAGGGCGCCACCGGCGCCGGCAAAGATCTCGTTGCCGGCGCGCTGCATCACCGCAGCAGGATTACGGGTAAGTTTGTCGTACTGAACTGTTCCGCTGTCGTCGAAACCCTCTTCGAGAGCGAGCTCTTCGGCCACGTCCGTGGCGCCTTCACCGGAGCCGACCGCGACAAGACCGGCCTCTTCGAGCTCGCCAATGGCGGAACGCTCTTTCTCGATGAAATTGGCGACATGCCCCTCTCCACCCAGGCCAAGCTCCTGCGTGCTGTGCAGAACCAGGAGATCCTCCCCGTCGGCTCGCAAACCCCGCGCAAGGTAAACGTGCGCATCGTTGCCGCCACCCACCGCGACCTCCGGACCGCCGTCGCCGAGGGCCACTTCCGCGAGGACCTCTACTACCGCCTGTCCATGGTTGAGTTGACCGTTCCACCCTTGAAAGATCGCCCCGAGGATATTCCCCTGCTCGCCCGGCACTTTGTACGGAAGTTCAGCCGCGAGTTCGATAAGGCCACGGAAGGTCTCACTCCTCGCGTCCTGCTCCTGCTCGAGCGGTATACCTGGCCCGGCAACGTCCGCGAGCTCGAGCATGTAATCGGGCGTGCATGCATGTTGACGGACGGTCCCCTGATCGACATCCACGACCTGCCCGACCACCTCACCCGCGATATCAGCGCCGACGAGTCCATCCCCCAGGAAGGCCTTATGCCACTTGCGGAACAGGAGCGGCGACTTCTCGTTGAAGCATTGCGTTCATCCAACGGCAACCTGTCAGAAGCCGCCCGCAGACTGGGAATCGGTCGCGACGCCCTGCGCTACAAGGTCAAGCGCTACGGGCTCTAGCCTTGGCTGCCTGCCAGCAATCGCCGTGCGCAGGCGCGCAGCTGGGACGGTGCGATCGGTTTCACCAGGTAAGCCGAGAACCCCGCCGCCATAATTTCTTCGCGCGCCACGTGCGCCGGTTCCGTAATCAGGGCGACGACCGGGGTGCGCTCAGAACCCGGCAGCGCTCTCACCCGCCGCAGCGTGTCATAGCCATCAATGCCGGATAGCTCCATATCGATAATGATCAGCGAAGGCAGAGAGCAGACCACCGACTCCAGCACTTCAACGCCATCCGTCGCCTCAACCACTTCGTGGCCGCTGTCAGCCAGGATCGAACGCAGCAGTTCGCGACTGCTCGGAGCATCGTCCGCAATCAAAATACGTCTCGTCGGGGCTTTTTCGTGCGCCCCAATGTGATCCAGCAAAGCGGTGTCCACGTTTTCAGTTTAGAAAACTGGACAAACTCTCACTGTGACGCCAGTCACCCTCTATTGGGCGGGAATCGTAAATTGGAACCGGCTGCCCTGGCCCGGATCGCTTTCCACCCAGATCCTGCCGCCCTGCATCTCCACCAGCTGCCTGCAAATCGTCAATCCCAGTCCCGTACCTTCTCGGACCCCCGCTACGGTCAGGCCAACCTGGTAAAACTTGTCGAAAATGCGCGCATACTCCTCCGGTTGGAGCCCTATCCCCGTATCGGAAACGGTGATGTGCACAAATCCGTCCTCGAGCACGGCATTCACCGCGACCTCGCCCCCCGGCTTCGTGAACTTCACCCCGTTACTCAGCAGGTTGTAAAGAATCTGCCGCAACCGCAAAGGATCGGCCAGCACCAAAACGTTCGGGCACTGCCCTTCCCGCACCGTAACTTCCCTCGACCGCGCCATCCCGTTGATCGCATTCACCGCCTCAGAAATCGCCGCACGGACCGAAAGCGTCTCCGTCCGCACCTTCAGGCGCCCCTCTTCCACCCGGCTCAAATCGATCACGTCATTGATCAGCCCCAGCAAATGCTCGGCATCGGCTTGGATATGGTGCAGAAACCGCTGTTGATTCTCATTCAGCGTTCCCTGCTCCTGCTCTCCAAGCAGCTCTGAAAAGCCAATAATCGTGTGCAGCGGCGTGCGTAGTTCATGGCTCACACTGGCGATAAACTCGCTCTTCAGGCTGTTCAGCCGCTCCGACTCCTTGTGCCGCGACTCCAGCTCCAGCATGTAGCTTTCCTGCAAAGACCGAACGCGCTCCTCCGTCCGCTTGCGCTCCGTCACATCGCGAATTACCGCCGTCATGTGCGTGCCGCTGTCGGTCTTCACCGGGCTCAGGCTAATCTCCACCGGAAACTCGGTGCCGTCCTTCCGCCGCGCCCGAAGGTCAAGCCCCGCTCCCATCGGGCGAATCTCTCCCGCCGCCGCGAACGCCGCCCGATGCGCAGCATGATGACCGCGAACCTTCGCCGGTATCAGCGCGTCAACGCTCGTTCCCGTCAGCGCGTCGCGACCATAGCCAAACATCGTCTCCGCCGTCCGGTTTGCGATAACAATCGTCCCCGCTGGGTCAACCTGCACAATAGCGTCGGGAGCGTTCTCAATCAATTCACGGAAGCGCCGGTCCGCAATCATTTCCGCGCGCGTTGTCGCCTCTTGTTCAGTCAGAGTCCTCAGCCGCAATTCACTGGCAGCCAGCCGTTCTTCTGCCGCCTTTCGCCCGGTAATATCGCGGGCAATCTTCGCAATCCCGATCACCGTCCCATCGGCGTCCACAATGGGAGACAAGCTCAGTGAAACGAAAATCTTGCTGCCGTTCTTATGCCGCCGGGAAACCTCAAAGTGGTCGACCCGCTCGCCCCGCCTCAGTTTCTCCAGGAACGATTCCATCCGCTCCTCTTCACCGGGCCACGCCAGCAACGAAATCGGCCTGCCGATAGCCTCGTCAGCTGAATACCCGAAGATGCGCGTAGCGCCCTCGTTCCAGCTCGTGATAACGCCATCTAGAGACTTGCCCAGGATCGCATCGTCCGACGACGCCACAATCGCCGCCAGCCAGCGCTCCGCCTCATAAGGCGCACTGGACCGCGACGGCACCTGGGCCTGATTAAACTCGGCGATGGCGTGGCTCTCCTGCTGCCGGATGGGCGTGCCCGACGCGCCTATCTTATTCCTTTGCCGGTTCCGAAGAAATAGTCACCACCGGGCACGAGGCCGTCACAATAATCCGGTACGTCACATGGGGAACCAGGTGCGTCGCAAACCAAGACGTCCGGTGCACGCCCAGCACAATCGCCTGGGCATCATGCGCCTTCGCATAATCCACGATGGCATGCGAAACTTCGCTCCCATACGTCACCGCACAAACGGCATCCGCGTTGTTCACCTGCTTCTGCTCCAGCATATGCCGCAAGGCTTCCGTCATCACCTGCGGAATGATCGGTGCCCGGCCCTCTACATCCATCGAGAGCGGAAGCACATGCACGCAGTGCAGCGGCCCCCCTGCTGCCTTCGCCATCGCGGACGCCAGGTGCACCGCTTCGGTAGAGCAGCTCTGAAAATCCGTCGCAAAAATCACAGGTCGAGGTCCATCCGCCTTGGAGACGGTTCCTCTCGGCCCAACCGTCATCACCGGACAGCTTGCCTTTCTCAACACCTCTTCCGCAGTCGATCCCCAGAACAATCGCTCAGTTCCCGTCGCGCCGTGCGTCCCCAGGATGGCGAGATCGATATGCATCGTCGCCATGCACTTCAGAATGACCTCCGAAGTGGGACCATACTCCAGCACCGTTTCCACCGAAACCCCGCTGCGGCGCATCTCGTCCGCCACACGTTGAAGCTTTCCATCCTGGCGGCATAACTGCTCCGCAACCTGGTCGATCCCCTCCTCCGTTCCTTTCGAAAGGAGACCGCACTGGCAGGCGTGGAGCACCACAAGATGGCTACCCGCAACCCGGCAAAACCGGGCCGCCTCATGCAGCGCAGGAGTCGACGCGGGCGAAAGGTCGGTACACACGAGCACATTGTGGAAAGATGGCCGTGACGGGCCGGTTGTGGCCCCGCCGCTGCCCGGTAACGGCATCGATCGCTCCGCCGCTGTTGCTTGTCCGGTCTGTCCTGTTGAGTTCATAAAAGTGTCTCGACCTCCAACACGTAACCTGAAGGCACTATAAGAAAATCTCTCCGGGAATGCCGTGATAACCATCACGGCTGGCTGTGCCCCACTTACAACGAGAGTCGCATTGGCTAACTGGCCAGAGCTTCAAGCCGCGCCGGCGCCATAATCGTGATCGATGTGCCCCTGATCTCGATCAGCTTGTCCTTCTGGAAGCGGCCCAGGGCACGCGTCACCGTCTCGCGCGAGGTGCCGGCAAGGTTGGCCAGCTCTTCATGTGTCAGCGTCATCGTAAAGATCATCTCGGGTTTGCCGGCTGAAGCCGCCCTTCCCCAGTCCAGCAGCACCGCCGCAAGCCGCCCCGCCGCAGAGGGCGATAAGGCCAGGCGACGCGCATCGAAAAAGGCAGACTTGTATTCCTCAGATAAGGCCTTGGCCGCGTGCATACTCGCTTGCCCATGCTTCTCCAGGAACGCCAGGAATTCGTCCGGTCGAATATTTTTCACGATCGTCGGCTCCAGCGTCTCCGCCGTAACCTCATAGCGGCAACCCGACATCACGGCGCCCAGCCCCAGCACATCGCCGGCCATCGCAATCTTCAAAATCAGCGTCCGCCCATCCTTCGAGCTGCACGATAGCTTCACCTGTCCCGTGCACAGGATGAGCACGCCGTTGCTGACGTCGTCCTCATGGAAGACGATCGCCCCCTTCGGCAGGCTCATCTGCATACCCAGGCCGTCAAACTCCATCAGCGCCGTCGGCGACAGGTTACAGAACATCCGTGATGACCGATACGCGCAGGATGCGCAGCTTGACTGGCGACGCAGTGGCGTGGCACTTGGGTTCATGGTTGATTCACTCCGTGACTGCCTTTGGGCAGTCGGTCCAGCTGCATGCTCTCTGTCCCGCTACTTCGAACCGATGGTCATCACCGGGCATTCCGACCCGGCAATCACCTGTCCAACCGTGCCTTCGACCAGGTGCGCATACCACGTCAGGCTTGGCGTCGCGCCCAGCACAATCAGATCGGCGCCAACCCTCTTCGCAAGCGCCAGGATGTGCGGTGCCGCCTTGCCATGTTCCACGACACACTCCGGATTGCACCAGTCGTAAGCCGAGCCCGGGATCAGGTCGCCCAGCTGCGCCTCAAAACGCAGGTGCAGCGCAAGCGTGTCTGAAATATCCTCGCCCGCATCCTTCAGCACGTGGCACAAGTAAATCGCCGCTCCGCTATCCTGCGCCAGCGCAAACGCGGTCACCGCCTTGTCCGCGGACTCCGGCCCGAAATGCGTGGCGAACACAATCGTGTGAAACGTTCCCGGGCCGGGCTCGGGCATCGGCACTTTCGGCCCGATCGTCAGCACAGGACAAGCCGCGTGACGAATAACGCCTTCCGAAAACGATCCCATGATCGCCTTGTCCAGCCCACGCCGGGCATGCGTTCCCGTAATGATGAGGTCAGCCTTCAAATCCGTCGATAACCCGATAACGGCCGCCGCGGGACTATGCGATTCCAGCGTCTGCGCCGTGGCACGGATCTCTTCCATCGTCATCTCGCCCAACAGCTGTTCCAGGTTTTCCGCGCTGTGGTGGAGCAGCTTCGCCATCGGCATGCCCATAATGGCCGACTCCGAACGAGTGGCACCGGAAAGGTCCACAACATTGGTCAGCGTCACCGTCGAAGCGAACCGCTTCGCCAGTCTCTTGGCATACGCAACCGCGACTTCAGAAGCGGATGTGAAGTCGGTTGCCAGGACGACGCGATCGAGAATCAGGCCAACTTGATCATTGATTACCGGCATAAGTCACCTATGCACGCCTAAGGGCAGGTGCATTCCAGATGCAGACTACTGCCGCTCTCCGCCGCAAGCAGTGAGCGCCTCCACAGGCAACGGTGACAACCATCACATACCCGGTTGCATTCTTGCTGTAATCCATGAAGTGCCTTGCCTGTGACATCCGTCACAGGGCGTGTTGCGACGGATCACGGCATTATTCCCGCAACGCGATCAACATGGAGTGTGAATGGGGAGACATCTTATGAAGAATGACATTCATTTCTGGGCAGCGACGTTGATCCGCGGCGTCCTCGCGCTTCTAATTGGAAGTGCCGTCCTGGTCATTCCCGACATGGCCAAAACCCTGCTCCTCCTTCCCTTCGCCATAGCCATCTCCGTACTGTGCCTCGCCGCATACGGCATTCTCGATAGCGCCATCATCTTCGCCACCAGCTTTATGGCCGCCACGCGGCGCGCAAAGTTCGCGCTTCGCATCCAGGGCATTGCGGGCTCCATCATCGGCATCATCCTGTTCTCCGTCGTCATCGATCGCGTCCAGATGCACTGGTTCCTGTATCTCGTCGGCTTCCAGGCTCTCGGCATAGCCATCGCCGAATTCGTCGTCGCCAAACACGGTGTCGCCGAACCCACCACCGTCTGGAACTACGCCGCCTCGGCCATTGCGCTCCTATGCGGCATCGCCTATCTCGTCCCGGCCCTGCTTTACGGCCCCGATTTGCAGCCACGCACCATTGCCTTCCTGGTCTTCGGATACCTCATCGCCTTCGGCATGGCGCAGTGCATCACTGCTGCCCGCATGCTTTACGCCGACCGCCAGGCCGTGGCCCTCGCCGCGGTATAAGACAAGCTGCGGTCCCGCTCATTCCCTGTGCATCCGCCTCCCTCTTCCACCAAAACTCACCCACTGTGACCAGCATCACTGTCCCATTTGTCATCACTGGATACGCTCATGCTTAAGTTGGGATTCATCCATTGCCGCATCCTGAGAGGTCTCTTATGAGCACAGCCACCCTTGAACTCGCGCCCACAGAAGAAGAAATTCATCTCGCCACCACCGAGATCGTCTTCAAGAGAATTCTCGTAGCCACCGACTTTTCCAAGCCCGCCGCACGGGCCCTGAAAACCGCTGTCACGATCGCCCAGATCTTCGGCTCTGAACTCACACTCGTCCATGCCGCACTGCCCTACTACTACGGCACCAGTCCTGAGATGACTGCCGGCAACGTGCTCGCCTTCAACCTTGAAGTAGCGCAGCAAAAAATGGACAAACTCATCGCCTCAGACCCCGAGCTGCGGGCGCTCGATCCAGAAACCATCGTCGAGTACGGTGACGTCCTCGATGTCATCATCGAAGCCGCGCATGACGAGCAATCAGACCTCATCATCGTCGGCTCGCACGGCGCCAGCGGCGTCGAGCGCCTCGCGCTGGGATCAGTAGCGGAATGCGTACTGCGTCGCGCTTCTTGCCCCGTGCTGATTATTGGCCCGCACTGCCAGGCCGAGCCCTTCCCCTTCCGCTCCATCCTCTTCGCCACCGATCTCGCCACCACCGGCCTCCGCGCTGCCCAATACGCCACCGGGTTGGCCGAGCGTTTTCACGGCCGCATCACCCTGCTGCACGTCGTCGAAAACCGCAAACGCACTCCCGGACTCGACCCCGAACTCCTTGAGCAGCGCGTCAAGCTGGAACTCGCTCGCCTTCTCCCAGGCGACGTCGACCACTACAGCAAGACCAAGTTGAGGGTGGAGTACGGTATTCCTTCCGAGACCATCGCCGATGTCGCTCGTCAGGAAGCAGCCAGCATGGTCGTCGTTGGCCTCCAGGAGCGCGGCGCACTCGCCGATCACGTTCCCTGGTCAACGCTCTCCCACCTCACCCACCACGCGCACTGCATCATCCTCGGCGTCCGCGGCCGCCTCACCTAGCCCGCACCCCCAGCCGGACACCTCCATGCACCGTGGTTCGCAACCGATTCAGCAGTTGCGAACCCGGTCCTTTTACGGCTTCGGCTTGTCCTTTTCTTTCACATCACCCGCAGAAGTCTCCGCCGACTTCTGCCCCTTGTGCCAGCTGAACCGCCGTCCAATAATCCCCTTCACAATCAAGTGGTCAGTTGAGCTCGTCGCTCCCACACCCACCCCAAAGTTAATCTCCCAGTCCGGCGAGACATTCAAATCCGTGGCCACAAATAACTGCTGCTGCTGATCGTGCAATCGGTCAAAGCTACCCAGCTGCCCATACGCGGCATAGTACTCCAGGCCCGCATTCACCTTCTTGGAGAAGTCGTACCCAATCTTCGCGTTCGGTGAAAAACCCACGCCATCTTTCACTCCCGGCCCATGCCACGAGCGGTCCATGGCCGGATTGAACGCCATGTACCAACGCCCTATCTGCTTGTCGATGATCGGCCGTATCTCCCACGTCCACGTGTCCGGCGAAAACCGCGCCCGCTGATAGCCGACCTCATTCGACAGGCTCAACCCGAACGGCAGATGCCAGCTATCCGGCGCCCGCACGCGCGGCCGGATATGATCCCCCACCCACTGCCATCCATCCTGCTTGTCGATACTCGTAAAAATATAAAACCCAACCTCAGCCCAGTCGTTGATCCCTTGCGTAATCTCCACAGTCTCATGCTCGGCATGATTCGTCGGGTACGTCCCGTCAGCCGCATACCGAGACCCCGGCAGTGCCTTCGATCCATTCAACGTAAAGTTGCTATGCAACTCCAGCATCGTCGTCCCCGGCTTCACGGTGTCCGCACCGTAAACCTGGATCTCGTAGTTATCCTGCCCCCGCGCCACGCCGCAAACCGCCAAGACGCCTAAAAACACGAAGCCGCACATCCACCGGCTGCCACCCCAGAATCCGTTCATCTTTCGCATGAAGTCATCCTAGCCTGTGCCCTTAACGCTCCGCATGACGATTCATTCATCCTACTGCCGTGGCCGCTGCTTCGCCGAAACCGACTTCACCACCGTATACCCCTTCGCCTGCCCCCACGGCACATCAGAATTCGCCTCCGCCGCATTGATCGCCTCTGCCACCGCCGCATCCTTCAACCGCGCCACCGTAGGCAGCCGCA
This sequence comes from uncultured Acidobacteriota bacterium, assembly GCA_903873705.1. GTDB lineage: Bacteria > Acidobacteriota > Terriglobia > Terriglobales > Acidobacteriaceae > Granulicella. Next base: position 163,672 of record CAIQPK010000072.1, on the reverse strand, counting down.
CAAACCGGTTCTGGCTCCCACTCCCCTGAAGAATCCCATGCGGATCAGGCAGATCCGCGCCATGATTGAAACTCAACCCCACACCCTTCGCATTGGCCGCCAACGACACAATGTACTGCGTCGCCTTCTCCGTAGGCCCATACCCAATCACGAAAAAATTGTAGTTGTCATAAACCATCTCCACCGCCGCCGGAAACCGCTTCCGCAACGCCTTCCGGACCTCGCGGATACGCTTTGCCATCGGCTCATCGAACTTGTCGATGAACCTCTCCACCTCTTCCGTCACTACTTCCTGCGACACGACGCCAACCGTCTTCTTCGCACTCATCGAGCCACCTCGTACACACCGTATTCACTTCCGCAAGTTGGCAAAATGATAAACTGAACCCTGATTATGGCCGCTATTCATCGTAGAAAAACCGTGACCGTCAACGTAGGCGGCATCCGCGTCGGCTCCGACGCCCCCGTCGTCGTCCAGTCGATGACCAACACCGACACCGCGGACATCGAAGGCACTATCCAGCAGATCGCCGCCCTTGCCCGCGCCGGCTCCGAGCTTGTCCGCATCACCGTCAACAACGACGAAGCCGCCAAGGCCGTTCCCTACATCGTCGAAGGCATCAAGGCCAAAGGCTGGAACACACCCATCGTCGGCGACTTCCACTACAACGGCCACCAGCTCCTTACCCGTTACCCCGACTGCGCGGAAGCCCTCTCCAAATACCGCATCAATCCCGGCAACTGCTCCATCGGCCGCAAGGACGACGACAACTTCCGCACCATGATCGAAGTCGCCGTCAAGCACCAGAAGCCCGTCCGCATCGGCGTCAACTGGGGCTCGCTCGACCAGGCCCTGCTCACCAAGATGATGAACGACAACTCCCAGTTAGCGCAGCCGCTCGAAGCCCGCGACGTGATGATGGAAGCCATGGTCGTCTCCGCGCTCGATAACGCCGCCGCCGCCGAGCGCTACGGCCTCCGCCGCGACCAGATCATCCTCTCAGCCAAAGTCTCCGGCGTCCGCGATCTCGTCGACGTCTACACCGAGCTGGCCAGCCGCTGCGACTACACCCTCCACCTCGGCCTCACCGAAGCCGGCATGGGCATGAAGGGCGTCGTCGCCTCCACCGCCGGCCTCTCCCCGCTTCTCCTCGCGGGCATCGGCGACACCATCCGCGTCTCCCTCACCCCCACCCCCGGCGGCGACCGCTCAGAAGAAGTCCGCTGCGCCCAGCAGATCCTGCAGTCGCTCTCCATCCGCAGCTTCATGCCCCAGGTCACCAGCTGCCCCGGCTGCGGCCGCACCACCAGCACCTACTTCCAGGAGCTAGCCGAGCGCATCCAGAACTACCTCGTAGAATCAATGCCCGAGTGGAAGAAGCAATACCCCGGCGTAGAAGAGCTCAAGCTGGCCGTCATGGGATGCATCGTCAACGGTCCCGGCGAATCCAAGCACGCCAACATCGGCATCTCCCTCCCCGGCACCTTCGAAGAACCCAAGGCCCCCGTCTACATCGACGGCAAACTAGCCATGACCCTCAAAGGCGACCACATCGTAGAAGAATTCCAGGTCATCCTTGATGACTACGTCGAGAAGAGATACGGTCGTCAGACCGTCGCCATTTGAAGCTAAGCGCTACGGCAAACAAGCCGTCAAAGTCTGACTCTCCAGCGAAGTAACCGCAGTCATCTCGACTGAAGCATCGCGCACCGGCGATGCGCAGTGGAGAGATCCCCGCATTGGCACTTGCCTTTGCTTGTTCTATTTCGCGAAACTTAGCGTTCAAACTTCGCGAACTCTGCGTCAAGGCCGTTGCTCTTGCCTTCCTGCATCCGTCAGAATCCCCCGCCCCCCGGCTGCCGCACTTCCCCCGCCTTCTTCGCCCACTGCCGCATGCTGTTATGCCGCCGCAGCTCCCGCAGCGGATAGAGCGTCCCCCGCCACTTCACCCCGCGGTCCTTCCAAACCACCACCATCGACCGCACCACGGCATAAATAAACGCCACCGCCCCCAGCGGAAACGCCCACCCATACTTCGCCGGGATCCAGCTCAGCTCCCCATACATCCGGTACGCAATCGACAAGCAAGCCACCACCAGCAGCCCCGGCACCATCGTCCCCCAATAGAACAACCCCACCAGCGGCCCCAGGCAAAACAGCGCAATCCCCACACAAGCCGCCAGCGCCAGCGCCGGCCGAAAATTAAACGCCGAAAACAGATTCTTGCTCATCACCCGCATCAACCCATTCGCTCCCGCCGCCCAGTGCACCAGTACCAGCCCCGGCGCAAACGCCACGCGCTGCCGCATCCCCGCCGCCTGCATCCGCCGCGCCAGCGTAATGTCTTCCAGCACCGCGAGCCGCTGCGGCATCATCCCCCCAATCGCCACCAGCGCCTCTCGCCGAAAAAGATTGAACGCCCCAATCCCAATCACATCCCGCTCCGCCTTCGGATCGCTCACCTTCCATGGCCGAGTAGCCCACAACCCCAGCGTCTGAAAAAATCCCAGCACCACGCCTTCTCCCCACGTCTTCACCTGCATCGTCGGCACGGTCACCAGGTGGTCCGCCCGCTCATCCACCGCATAAGCCAGCGACCGCCGCAACACCGACGGCGAGAACAACACATCGCCATCCGTAAACAGCACATACTCCGACTCCGCCAGCGCCAGCCCCTGCGCCAGCGCATGAGTCTTCCCCAACCAACCGTAAGCCAGCTCCGTAATGTGCAGCACCCGCACGCGCTCCGGAAACCGCGCCGCATAATCATCCATGATCGCGCCCGTAGCATCGGTCGAGCGATCATCCACCGCCACCACCATCACGCCCGCATAGTCCTGCTGCATCAGCGTGTCGAGCGTCGCAGCAATATTCTCCGCCTCATCCCGAGCCGGCACAATCACCGTCAGCCCGGGCGTTCCCTCCGGCACGACATTCCTGTCCAGGTCCGTCAGATTAGCCACCAGCGGCAGGTTCTTCATCGCCTCCGTAGTCCGAATGCACCACCCCATCGCGACCGCCCAAGCCGCGAGCTCATTCAGACTCTTCAGCAGCTCCGGCCGAATCAAGCCGCGACTTCCTCCACACTGGCGTGCAGCCGTGGAGCGTACCGCGCTCCCCACGTAAAGATCACCGAAGCCACCACCATCGTGATCAGCGTAATCCCCAACCCCAGCCGCAAATTCGAATGGTCGCTCACAATCCCGATAATCTTCGAAGAAGGCATATCCCCAAACACATGCAGCACGAACAACTGCCCCGCCATCGCCGTCGCCCGCAGATTCGCCGGCACCGCATTCAGCGTCGCCGCATTCACCGGCCCCGTCCCCAGGAAGATAAAGAACACCGCCAGCCCCAGCATCGGCAGCGTTAAGCTGCTCGGCCCAAAGAAGCACACCAGCGCCGGCGGCACCGCCAGCGCCGCCCCAATCGCCGGCACATAGTACAGCGCCTTGCCCGTCTTCTTCGACCACCGGTTAGCCCACCACCCACCCACCAGCGTGCTGCCCAGCCCGCACACCACGGTGATGCCGCCCATAATCGTCCCCGCCGCTCCCAGGTCACGCCCATTCACGCGATGCAGAAACGACGGCATCCAGAACGAAATCCCACCCAGCGAAAACGTCACCGCCGCATACCCCAGGATCGCCCCTAGGTACGCCTTATTAGACAGCAGCGACGCCACCGACCCCTTATCCACCTGCGCCTTCTCATGCGCCCCCGTCCGCTCGGGCTCGCGCATAAAGATCAAAATCAACACGGCAATCAACGCCCCCGGCACCGCCGAAGCAATAAACGCCATACGCCATCCATGGCTCTGAGCAATATTCCCGCCCAGCAAAAATCCCAGCGCCGCGCCCACCGGGATAGCCACATTGAAAATCGTCAGCGCCGCATTACGCCGCTTCTCCGAATAAAAATCCGCCAGCAGCGCCGGCGCAAAGATCCCAAAGCTGGCCTCGCCGACACCCAGCGCCATGTGCCGCAGATTCAGGCTCATGTAGTCATGCACGCTGGCCGTAAAAAAGTTCATCGCCGCAATCCCCAGCGCGGCAATCACAATCATCGGCTTCCGCTTGAACCGGTCTCCCAGCCACCCGGTAAACGGCGACGAAGCCACATAAGCCACAAAGAACCACACCGTCAGCGACCCCAGCTGATCGTCCGTCAGATGAAACTCGCCCTTAACCTGTTCCTGCACCGCCGGCAGTATGTAGCGATCCAGGTAGTTGACGAAATTCATCCCCGTCAACAACACCAACGCCACAGTAGCCCCAGCCACCGCCCCAACATTTCCCTTAGGTTTCGTAACTTCGCTCATCGCGATGAGGATAGCAGGTCAACCCGCTGCCACACGTCAGCGCCCGAAATATCGCCGCGACTTCCCAAGCGATTCTCCGCACCTTTCTCAAGGATTGTCATTCCGCAGCGCAGCGAAGGAATCTGCTTTCTTTGATGCTGCCACCAACTTGTCATCTCGACCGGAGCGCAGCGCAGTGGAGAGACCTGCAGTTTGCTGGAAGCCGCACCAACACAAACCGCTCACACCCTCTCATGGCGCGGACGAATAACCACCCCGGAATGGGTAAACATGCGTCTCTGCTGATCTGCTTTCTCGAGGAGCTTTATCACCACTTCCAAGGCCAAATTTTCCGTGAAGGACGGGAATGATAAGTCGTATCGCAAATAAAAATATGCTGCGGCGCCGGCCGCGGCGAGAAACACCAGAGACAGCTTCGGCATTTCTCCCGCAGCAATTTGCGCGACGCAGAGAATTAGCATCAACGAAATCACCACAACAAGAAGCAATATCTCCGCCGCATCCCTGCGAATCCCGCCGCTCAATCGCGTCCCACCATTTGGCTCTCTGCTGAATTGCAGTATCAACGGCTGTCGAAGACGGCCTCTGCCGGTCGGAAACCATCCCCTGACCCGCACACGGCAGCCGGCAGCCGTGACGCTTCCCCTAAGAGGACGTTCTCCCGAGGGAAATAAACTTAACGACGGACTGGTCGCTCCCTTCAACAGTCCGCAAACCTCTTCCGGACTCAGGAGTGTCGTCAACTCAACCGACTTTGGAACCCACCAACTCACGCCTTCACCCTAAGGCACGCGATTAACGCAATGCAATCAATTCTCGGATCACAGCCGCTTCTGTATCGCCCTTCATCAGGTTTCCAAGTATGAATAGAAGTTTCCTTTCTCTCCGGCGGCCCACGCGAACGATCAGCCATGTATAGGCAAGAGCCATCGCGATCCCAGCCGGAATGAAAATCAAATTGAAGCGAATCTGCGTCCAGCCCTGCCCCGCATACAGGCGGGCGAAGGTTTGCTCCGCGTTGAACGCAATGCCCAGAATTAGCCAACCCAAAACAATGATGCGATAGGCAAGCCACAGGCGTAGTGTGCCCGCCAAGACCGCGCCCTCGCCCGATGGTTGAACTGTAAAGTGCAAGCTACGCGGCGAAGCAAAATCGTATTGATTCAGCGGCCACCGCACCACGCCGCCATCAGTCCTTAACTTTCCGCGCAGCAGCTTCGCCCTTTCACGCTTGGCCAACGACCGCGGGGCGGCGGTCACTTCCGCAAGCCGCAGCATAAACTCCGCCGGACTTGCGGTTCCTACAACGGTGACATCCTGTTCAAAGTAGCGCATGAAGACTGCCGCCAGCCTACCGCATCTCCTCCGTCCGCGGATACCTCGCCGTCACCACCGTACTTATCCCACCCCTCGGCCGAAAGTCCCCCTTCACCTCGCACCACACCGGATCGGTCGCCTTCACTACATCATCCAGCACCTGGTTCACAATATTCTCCTGAAAAATCCCCAGGTTCCGATACGTAAACAGATACTCCTTCAGCGACTTCAGCTCCAGGCACTTCTCCTTCGGCATGTACCGAATCGTCAGCACGCCAAAATCCGGCAAACTCGTCTTCGGACAAACGCTCGTAAACTCCGGATCATCCACCAAAATCTCATAAGCCCGAAACTGGTTCCGCCAAGTCTCAATCGCCGGAAACTTCTGCTCCAGCCCCGACTTCGCATGATCGTCCGTATAACCCGTCGTGTAAGCCTTAGCCGCCACCTTCTCCGCCGCCTTCACCTTGCTCTTCTTATCTTTCGCCATTCTTCCATTCTCTCAAAAAGAAAAGGCGCAGCCAAAGCCACGCCTTTTAATCTCTAATCTCTAATTTCTATTCTCTAATTACCGCCGCCCCAACGTAGGACGATCATCCCCATTGGACCCCGAATTAGGCGCATTAGGATCATTATTCGATCCCCCCGCCCGCCGCAGCGTAGGCTTGCCTGCATCCTTCTTGTTCCCCACGCTCCGCTTATTCTGAATCCGCGCCAACCGCGCCTTCACCTCGTCAAACTCCGACGTCGTCACCACGTAATCCGGCTTGGCCGGCATGATCGTAGCAATCTCATCCTCCGAGTGCGTAATCCGGTCCGGCGTCTGCGGATGATCGCTGAACGCCTTCGACAGAGCCCCCCGGCTTATGCTTCTCCAGCGCGTCCAGCTTTTCAAAAATCGTAATGAACGCCTGCGGATCGTACCCCGCCTTGTACATGTACTGCAGTCCCAGGTAGTCAGCCTCAGCCTCGAACGACCGCGAGAACTGCAGGAACGTCAGCGGCACCGCCAGCTGCGCCGCCTCATAGATCCCATAGCCCGTCCACGTCCCCTGCGTGAAAATCATCAGCGGCACTGACCCGATCTGCATGTAATTCATGCGCGTCATAGTCCGCGCTCCATGGTGCGCGCACACGTGCGCCGTCTCATGCGCCATCACCCCGGCCAGTTCAGCTTCTTCATCGGCAGCCAGAATCAGCCCCGAGTTCACATAGAAGTAGCCGCCCGGCAACGCCATGGCATTGATCTCGTCCGCGTCCAGAACCTTGATTGTGAACGGCACCTTGCAGTCCGAATTCTTCACAATATTCTGCCCCACCCGGTTCACATACTCCACAATCACGGGGTCGGTCACCAGGTGCGACTGCTTCTCAATTTCCATCGACGTACCCTTGCCCGTCCGGATCTCCCAGTCAGTCGAGTACCAGTTCCCCATGCCGCGTCCGCCGATATTCCGCGTCCCCACAGCACTTACATCATCCTCGCTGCCCTTTTTGATGTGCTGGTCCAGCGCCTCACCCGGCTGCGGAATCACGTCCGTCTTCTTCGACGACGACGTGTCGGTAGCCTTGGCCGTCGAAGCGTCCGGGTTCTTCGAATCTTTTGGTCCCGGCTTGGAGTCCTTCGCATCCACCGGATCCATGCCGCCAATCGGGTCCGTCTGCCCGCGCGGAACGGTCGCCCCCGGTGGAACCGTCGTCGGCGAGACGCTCGGCGTCTGTGCTAATGCCGCGCTGGAAACAAGGATTATTGCTGCGAAAGAGGTCCGGACAAGAGCGCTCATGGGATGTAACTCCTGGAGAGCCGCAGCCCTGCCATCCGGGCACAGCTCCACTACTATCTTAGACGCGGATTCTACGCCTTTGTTTCGTCACCCGTTGTCACCGCTTTGTCGCGCCCGGAAATCCCCAAATTCCGCCCCGCTGGCTCACCACGTCCCGTAAGACGTGCCCTCGCTCGAAGCCGCCTGCGCCCCGGAGTGAACGTCGTCTATCCCGCCCGCCGTTTCCTCCACAGTCGTCAAATTCTGCGATTCCCCCACAATCCACGTATCGTTCCGGCTCGTAATCGGGTCCACCGGAACCGACTTCAAATACCCCGCCTGCACCAGGTCATCCAACCCCTGCGGCGCCTTTTCCTTGTCCACCGTGTAACTGTCGATCGCCTGCCGCATCGTGTGCAGGTCCTCCTTCAGCACGGCCTCCTTGGCGCGCTGCACCTGCCGCAGATAGATCGGCGCCGCAATCGCCGCCAGGATGCCGATGATCGTCATCACGATCATCAACTCCATCAGCGTGAACCCGCGCTCACTGTCCCCACTCGTCCGAATTGGCCCCATCTCTACCATCTCGCACCCATTGCCGCTGACTCGCTGACTTCCTGACCCGCCGACTCGCTGCCCTACCATTCGTTGTACTTTGACCCGTCCAGCGCCGTTCCCTGGCTCTTTGTATAGACGTCGTAAACGTTCTGTCCGCCAAAAGAATCCGAATCCGCATCATCCTGGTTCGACCGCAGGCCCCACTCCGTCCCATTCGTCATCGGGTCTACTGGAATCCGCCGCAAAAACCGCACATGCTTCGAGCTGATATCCACCCCATCCACCAGCGTCTGCAGGTCGGGCGGATAGTTGTTCGAGTCGGCCTTGGTCTGGATGCCGCCCTTGTCCGCCGCATCCTTATAAGCATCAATCGCCCGTCGCATCTCCCACAGATCCTGCCGCAGCGCGCGCTCCTTGCTCCGTTTCACCTCAAACTTCACCACCGGGATAGAAGCCGTAGCCAGTATCCCCATGATCGTCACCACAATAATCAGCTCGATCAGCGTCAGCCCGGCCTCACCCGGTCGCAGCGCCTTACGCCTGCCCGTCTCCGTCTTCGCTTTGGCAATGGCCCAAGTCATCTCTCCGCCAGCCTTTACTTCACATGCACAACGGACTGGTTGCCAACCGTCGGCAGGTTGTTCTGACTCGAATCCTTCGCGCCCACCTTCATCAGCGTCAGCGGAGAATCCCCCGCCGAAATAGCCTTGAACGTCAGCGTGCACAGCGTTCCCTGCCCGTCGACACCCTTCGTGCTCGGCGGCCGCGAAGCCGAAATCGTCACCTGTCCATTGCCCTCATCGCGATGCACCAGCGCCACAGCCTGGCCGTCACGCCCCAGCAACTCGCCCGAGTCCACATTCACCAGCGCCAGCACCCGCGGATCGAAGTGCATCTGCAGCGGAACCGAAGAAAGGTCCTTCGCATTCGACAACATCACGGCCACCTGGAACGTAGCGCCAACAGTCTGCGCCACCGATCCCGGCACAATCGTCACATTCAGCGGGGCCATCCCACCCGTAGAAGCCGCAGCAGCCGGCGCCGGAGTGCCCGCCACGGGAGCCGGCAGCGGCTGAGCCTGCGCCGCCATCTGCCCCACCATCGCCGAAGCAGCATTCGCAGCCGACGTCGCCTGGGTAGCCGTCGGAGCCGGATTCAGAGCCCGCGCCGGAGCCTGAGAATCCGCCGTGTGCAGCAGCTCGATCGACTGGCTCGTCCCCGTATAAATTGCCCGCGTGTTCTGGTCCGTAATAATAGACTCACGCACAATGTGCGGAATCAGCAGGAACACAATCTCATCCTGCGACTGCACCTTGTCGTTGCTCGAAAAGAAATACTTCAAGAACGGAATTTCACCCAGCCCGGGCGTCCCGGTTGTCGTCTTGTTGTCCTGCTTCTGAAGAATCCCCGCCAGGATCGACGGCTCGCCGTCCTTCAACTGGATCACCTGCTCAATCACGCGCTGCGAAATGATCGGCTCCGAAACGCTGGAAATCGTCACCGTACCACTCTGCGACGACACTTCAATCTTCAGCTTCAGCGTAATTTCGCGGTCGTAATGCACTGTCGGCGTCACGTCGATATTCACGCCCACATCCAGGTACGTAAACTGCGTCTGCACACCGATGTTCGCCACGCCGGTCGACACACCCGCGTTATACGACCCCGTCGCCACCGGTATCTTCGATCCAATCTTCAGCGTCGCCCGCTGTCCATCCGTCGCACGTATGCGCGGGTTCTGCAGAATGCGCGTGTCCGAGTCCGACAGCAGCGCATTCACCGTTCCGCCGGTCACATTCACGGCAAAATTCGTGGCGTTGATGTTCGCCAGATTATTCAGCGTCAGGTTGGTCGTCGTCGACGACCCGCTCGTCGTTCCACTGCCCGTTCCGTTGGTCGTCGTCCCGTTGCTCACCTGCGGCGTCAGCCCAAAGCTCGTCGGCAGCGTGATGCCAAGGTTGCGCTCCTTCTGCCGGTTCACCTCCAGCACCGCGACATCGATCACCACCTCCGGCCGTGTGCGGTCCAGGTCGTTGATGATCTTCTCAGCGAGAATGAGCTGGTCGGTCGTCGCCCGCATGATGATCGCATTCTGGCTGGCCACCAGGTAAACCTTGATGCTCGGGTCCAGAATATTGCGCAGCGTGATCAGGATTTCGTTCGCATCGTTCTGCTGTGCCGCATTGGTCAGGTAGAACGTCTGCACCGACAGGTCTTCCAGGTCGGTCCGCTTCGTCCGATTGTTCTGCGCCACAAAAATCGTGTTGCTCGTCACCGGCTTCCAGAACGTCCCCGAAAGCGTGCCGATAATCCGCAACGCGTCAGGCAGCGAAACGCTCGTCAGATCCACCGGGATGCGCTTCGACGTATAGTCCGGGTCGAACAGCACATTCAGCCCGGCCGCCTTGCCTACGGCCTGGTAAATCACCTTGACATCTTCCACCATGTGCAGCGTAATCGGGTCATTCGACACCGCCTGCAACACCACCGGCGATCCCATGCCGTTGATCTCGCGCTGCACATCAGCCTGGTGAGGCGTCTGCTCCACCGACCCCGGCCCAACCACCGTCCCGGGCTGCCCCGGAGCCGCTCCCGGCGTCGGCTTGTCGGTCGTCTGCAGCTCCTGCGCTGCCGCCTGGTTGCCCGGATCAATCTGCAGCGCCCGTGCAAACTCGTTGATCGCGCCCCCTGAGTCGCCCGACTGCCGAAGCACGCGTCCGCGGTCCACATGCTGGTTAGCCGCCTGGAAGCGCAGCCGCTCGTAATGCGTCTTGTAACGCATGTCGTTAGGCTTCTTCAGGTGCGCTTGCCGATAAGCTTCAAACGCCGCGTCAAAATCCTCGCGCGCCTCAGCCTGCACACCGCGCTTGTTCCACGTTCCAGCCGACTGCGCCTTCGCGGCCACACCCGCCAACGCCAGGACCATCAACATCGCGCCAAAAGCCCGGCGGATAAACGGTGAAGTAAAGTGCGAAAACGCGCTGGCGCGACCGATCCTGCTTGACGACATGCGTGAGTCCCGCTCCCCTGCGCCCGCCACCGTTGACTCGGTTCGCCTCAACTCAAAAAACCCTCTACCGGCCACCCCATCGACGTTCACATCGGGCTGTCGTGCGGCTTCCTGCAGGCTCTCGAGCTTCTGGTCGGGCTGCTTCGATAATACCATTCGTGTCACCGACTTCTCCGCAAACTACACTCATCCCAAACGTCATCCGCGAGCGGCCGTCACGCCGCCTCGCAGTCAAAACCTGCCGTCGCTGTTTCTCTTCTCCCCGTTTGGACGCACCCCACCCCATACCGTTTCATCCAAACACCGTCTGCTAGCATCAAACTTCCGGCATACGCGTCGTTAATCTCTAATTTCTAATCTCTAATCTCTGACTTCCATGGCTCGCTCCCTCTCCAACCCGACCGTCCCCACCACCCAGAACAAACCTGTGGTGAAGGCCAAGGACCGCGACCCCGTCGCCACCGGCAACCGCGACGCCGCCTTCAACCGCTCGGCCAGCTTCAACTACTTCCTCTCCGACAAGGTAGAAGCCGGCATCGCCCTCCGCGGCACCGAGGTCAAGAGCATCCGCGAAGGCAAGGCCAACCTCAAAGACGCCTACGGTCTCCTCAAAGACGGCGAAGCCTTCCTGCTCAACCTCCATATCGGGCACTTCACCCACGGCAACATCTACAACCACGAAGAAACGCGCACCCGCAAGCTCCTCCTCCACCGCAAGGAAATAGAAAAACTGAACGCCCTCACCCGCCAGAAGGGCTACACCTTGATCCCGGTCCGCCTCTACTTCAAAAACGGCCGCGTCAAATGCGAACTAGCCCTGGCCAAAGGCAAACAAGACTGGGACAAGCGCGCCACCGAACGCAAACGCGAAGCCGACAACGAAGCCAAAGCCGCCGTAGCCCGCTCCCAGCGCCGCTAATCTTTCCTTCGTCATGCCAAATACTTTTTAGAGTTGTCATCCCGCAGCGCAGCGAAGGAATTTGCTTCTCGTTCGCAGCGCCACAACTCCGGGTGGCCCATCCTTTCGCGCCCTTTGCGAAAGGGTGGGGTATCGCGCAAAGCGCGATCGCTTTCCCGAATGGCAGGCAACAACCCCCGGGTACCCCATTCATCGCACATCCTTTCGCGCGATGCGTGGCCTCGCACACCCTCCGCCCCACCGCGTATCATCCCTCGTGAGGCACCGACCATGACCATCCGGCCCACAATTCTCACCCTCCTCCTCACCACCACCCTCGCCGCCCAGAACCCCACTCCCACCGACGAGCACAAGCACTGGGCCGAAGTCACCCACAAATACGAAACCGCCCCACTCGACGACGACGCCGACCACGATGCCACCCTCACCGTCGCCAACATCGCCGTCTCGGACTTCCGCGTCAAAGTCTGCCCGGAACTCCTCCAGGACTTCAGCGACTCCAGGTACACCTACCGCCAGCAGATTCGCCGCCTCTACCTCCTCGGCGCTGCAACCTATCAGGTCGAATCCGGCAAGACCGACTCACAGGGAACCAGCCTCTACGCTCTCCACAGTGTCCTCAAAGGCTACGCCGCCATCCTCCGCCAGGAACCCGACGCCAAAGACAAAACCCTCAGCGACCTAGCCAGCATGGACGCCAAAAACAAGCTCGCCGACTACATCGCCAGGAAAAACTGCCAATAGTCACACAATTCCCGCCCATCCAGCATTTTGCTGCCTCGCTGACGCGCTGACTTGCTGACTCGCTGCCCCTCCAGCGTTACCATGTACCTGTGAACACTACCCTCGCCTTCCTCGACCCCGCCACCGCCGCCACGCCGCTCCTCGCCGTCTTCGCCGTGGACATTTCGACGGGCAAGGACGCCGACCCGCACCCCGCACTGCTCTCCACCTCCGACGCGATCGCCAACGCCGCCGCCCCCTGGATCGCCAGCGGCGAGTTCAAGGCCGGCCTCGCCGAGACACTTCTCCTCCACGCCCCCGCCGGCGTCAAAGCCGAGCGCCTCCTCATCATCGGCCTCGGCAAAGCCAAAACGCTCTCCATACACGAGGTCCGCAAAGGCGCCGGCACCGCCGTCCGCTTCGCCAAGCCTCGCGCCATTCGTGACCTCGCCATCGCCTTCCCCGAAGACAAAGCGCTCTCCGACGAGCACATGGATTCGCTCCCCTGCGACCTCACCGCCCGCGCCATCGCCGAAGGCGTCGTCCTCGCCGAGTACGACATCGACATCTATCGCTCCGACCGCAAAGACCTCAGCGTCCACTCCTTCACCTGCGCCGCCCGCGAAGACGACAAAAAGTCCCAGGCCGAAATGCAGCACGGCTTCGACGCCGGCCTCATCATCGCCGCCTCCCAGAACTTCGCCCGCGAACTCATCAACGAACCCGGCAACGTCCTCACTCCCACCGAGCTAGGCAATCGCACCGCCGCCATGGCCGCCGACTCCGGCCTGCAATGCGAGGTCCATGGCTGGGACAAGATCAACGAGCTCAAAATGGGTGCACTCGCCGCCGTAGCCCAGGGCTCCGCCGAACCCCCCGCCCTGATCATCCTCCGCTACGAGCCCGCGAACCCTAAACCCGACGGCCCCGTCCTCGCCCTCGTCGGTAAAGGCATCACCTTCGATACCGGCGGCATCTCCATCAAGCCCGCCGACAACATGGACAAGATGAAGTACGACATGGGCGGAGCCGCCGCCATGATCGGGGCCATGCGCGCCATCGCCCACCTCAAGCCCAACGTGCGCGTCATCTCCATCGTCTGCTCCGCTGAAAACATGCCCGACGGCAAAGCCTTCAAACCCGGCGACGTTATCACCGCCATGTCCGGCAAGACCATCGAAATCATGAACACCGACGCCGAAGGCCGCCTCGTCCTCGCCGACGGCCTTCACTACGCCAAAACCCTCGGCGCCACCCACCTCATCAACGCCGCCACCCTCACCGGAGCCATCGGCGTCGCACTCGGCCTCCTCAACGCCGGCCTCTTCTCCAACTGCGATGACGCCACCCAGCACTTCATGGACGGCCTCGCCACCTCCGGCGAAAAGTTCTGGCGCATGCCCTGCACCGACGACTACCGCGACCAGATCAAGTCCCAGATAGCCGACATCATGAACACCGGCGGCTCCCGCTACGGCGGAGCCATCACCGCCGCCATGTTCCTCAAGGAATTCGTCGGCGATACCCCCTGGATCCACCTCGACATCGCCGGCACCGCCTGGATGGACGAATCCAAAGCCTGGCAATCCAAAGGCCCCACCGGCATCGCAGTCCGCTCCCTCGTCGAGTGGGTCAACAGCTACGCCAGCTAACGAACTATTTTTGCCATTGTCATCCTGAGCGAAGCGAAGGATCTGCGTTTTGCTGGCAGCGCCTTTGCTGAGGGGTGCCCCATGTCCGTATTCTCGGACATGGGAACGGTCCTACACGAACCACCGAAAACCCTAACTGGCAAACGGCCCAAACCGCCCCTTCACCGCCCCCTCTTCCCTGCCATCATCCAGCACACAAACCTCATAACTCCTTCCCCCCCCTGCCACCCGAACCACCACATGCCCCTGCTGGCTCAGCATCCGGTCCGACAGCCGAGCGTCCGCCAGCTCCGCCGCCTGCGTCAGGCTCGTCGCCAGCACATCGCGATCGCCCCCATACAGCACCTTGCTGTACAACCGGTCCAGCGACGCCAGTGCCGGATGCGACGCATGCCAGCTCTGCAGCACCCATATCCGAGCCTGCACGGCCCGCACAAAATCCGCTCCCGTCCCGTCGTAGTACCCATGGTGATTCAGCGCCGCCACGCTCACCTTCCCCACCGCCCGCGCCACCGGCGTCTCCACATCCCGCCACGGCTCCGTCCCAAACGCCGTATCGCAGGTCAGGTCGCCGCCGTTGTAATACGCAAAGCCGCCATACCCAATCCGCACCGCCGCAGAGCACATATTCTCCGTCGGATAATCCCTTACCGCCAGCCCCTTCAGCGCCGGAAACACCTCGCGCACCTTCTCTCCAACACCCGTCCAAACCCGCCCACTCGCCGCCACACTCCGCACCGAAAAATCCCTGAACGCGCCCGTCTCATGCCGCAGCGCCATCTGCCCAGCCGACCCCACCTTTATCCCCTCCACCTTCACCCCACGCCCCGCCATCGACCGCGCAAACGCAATATAGTTCAGCGCACTCGGATCCGTGAACGGCGCCGGATACGCATAATCCGGCCACCCACGGTCGAGCATCATCCGCAGCGGCAACACTTCCGCCACATCGCTCACCCCCGTCAGCCGGTACCCTCCCCCCGCCGCCATCGGCGACCCCGGCAGGCACGTCCCCATGTGGTCGTCATGCAGATGCGTCAGAAAAAAATAATCGATCTCCTGTCGCGGCGTCGTCCGCAGATGATGCCGCGCATAGCGCCCCAGCCACTCCCCCGGCCTGCGGCTCGCATCCGGCCGCGCCACCGCCTGCGCCCCCGTCGCATCCGGCGACTTCGCCCCCGCATCAATCATCAGCGATGTCCCATCCGGCGCAATCACCAGCACCGAGTTCCCACACCCCGTCGAAATATGGTGAATATCCAGCCACCCGCGCCGCCACGGCTCAAACGCAGCGCCCACGCCCACCGCGCCACCCATCTGCGCCACGCACGCACGCGCCGCCGCCACCAGCGCCACACTCGCAACCGACCCCCGCAAGAACCGCCGCCGGCTAATCCACTCCGTCACGCCAACCTCCCTGAACGTCCATCCTCACCACCATCTCACAGCAACCAACATCCCGCCTCTCAAACATTCCGGGTGCCCCATGTCCGGATTTTCGGACATGGGAGAGTATGCAGCCAACCCACCACAACTCCGGGTGCCCCATTCGTGACGGTCCCATCGTCACGGGTGGGCGGCCCCAACACCCCGTGCTCCACACCATCTAGAATCACCCCATGCGCCGCGCCGTCCTCCTCTTCAACCCTTCCTCTGGACGCCGCTCCCAAAACCGCCTCGCCATCATCGAGTCCATCGCCACCACGCTCCGCGCCAATCACCTCACCGTCGACATCACCCCCACCGCCGCCCCCGGCACCGCTGGCCAACAGGCCCGCGAAGCCGCCGACAGCGGAGCCGACATTATCTTCGCCTGCGGCGGCGACGGGACCATCCACGAAATCCTCCAGGGCCTCGCCTTCCACCCCCACACCACCCTCGGCATCATCCCCCTCGGCAGCGGCAACGTCCTCGCCCGCCACCTCCAGATCCCCCTCGACCCCCAGCAAGCCGCCCTCACCCAACTCTCACGCACGCCACAACGCGTTCCCCTCGGACACGTCACCTGCCAGTCTCCCGCCGGCCAGATCAGCCGCTACTTCCTTCTCATGGCCGGCGCCGGCCCAGACGGCGCGCTCATGTATGCTTCCCTCCGCACCGAAAAACAGCTCCTCGGCCGCATGGCCTACTACCTCAACGCCGCCCGCCTCTTCTGCACCGGCAGCTTCCCTGCCTACCTGGCTGACGTCACCCTCACCACCGGCGAGCGCCTTAGACGCCGCATCACTGGCGTCATGGCCGTCCGCGTCAGCGACCTCGGCGGCATCTTCAGCCCCCTCGTCCGCGGCGCCGCCATCCACCACGACTATCTCCACCTCATGCTCATCCGCCCCCCCGGCCAGATCTCCCTCCCCGCCTGGTTCACCCTCAGCTGGACCCGCCTCCCCGGCCTAAGCTACTTCGTAGAAACCTGCGAAGCCACCGAACTCCACTGCAGCCCCAACGGCATCGCCCCCGTCCACGTCCAGGCCGACGGCGAATGGCTAGGCCAAACCCCCATGACCGTCACCCTCATCCCCAACGCCCTCCGCCTCCTTATGCCATAGAGAATCGCCAGCAGTCGCAACCGCCGAACCGTGCGCGTGCATCTCAAGTGAGGAATCGCCTCACATCCAGCCATCCCCATTCGTCTCAAAACGGAAAGAAGGAATCCATGCCACTCCGCCGGACGTCTCTCTTTTTGCCCGCCACTCGCTGCATCAAATCCATCCTTCTCATCGCACTGCTGACCGTCTTCGCTGGCGGTGCCTACGCCCACGCACAGGGCTGCTCCGTCGTCGGAGCCGGTGCCACTAACGCCGCAGGCAACAGTATCCCTATCTGGAGCTGCAATCCCGAAGACGAAGGACATCGCGCCTATGTTCCCCCACCCCTCCCCGACGTCTGGGGAGCCCTCGCCATCTCCACTTCTCTCCAGTGGGCCACCGTCTGGAACTACAAGAGCGAAGCCGCCGCCCGCGCCGCCGCCCTGCAACGTTGCAAGTCCATATCCAGCGTCAAAGACTGCAAAATCGCCGTCGCTATCGCCGACGTCTGCGTCTCCCTCGCCCTCAGTAAACCCCAGCGCCTCTACGCCATCGGCGGCCCTACCGGCGCCGTCAACTTCGCAGACATGAACGCCAACCTCCGCTGCCAGCGAGCCGGAGGCCGCGCCTGCACCATCGCCACATCCTTCTGCGCCGACGGCATCCGCCACATCGTCCGCGACCCCGACGCCCCCTCAACCCCCACACCCTCCGGCCGCACCCGCCGTTAGCAGGTCAACTCATCGGGTGCCCATTGGCGCGCAGTTGCGCAAGACTGGCCCGCCACGAACCTACATCGCCACCGGCACCGTCATCCCCATCCACCCCAGCGCTCTCACCAGCTCCCGCCGAGCTACTGCCGCCGTAGCCAGCAGCAGCGCCTTCCGTGTCTCATCCGTCTCGTTCACCACATTATTTCTCTTCTGCTGGTAAAAGTTGCTGAACTGCTGCGCCAGCTGAAACGCATACTTCGCCATCCCCGCTGGCTCTGCCGCCGCAATGCCCTGCTCCAGCACTAGCGATAGCCGCGAAGCCGTCCGCCAAACCTCCCAGATGCTCGTCCCCTCATCACCCTCGAGCATGGCCGCCAGGTCCAACTCGGCCACCGCCGCCAGCGATGCACTCTCCTCCGCCCCGGCCTTGCGGAAGATATTCGCCGCCCTCACCGCCGCATACTGCACATACGGCCCGGTTTCTCCATCAAACGACAACGCATCCTGAAAGTCGAAAGCAATGATCGTATTCCGCGTAAACCGCAGCATGAAGAACCGCAGCGCTCCCACACCAATCGCCTCCGCAATCTCCGCCCGTGTCGCCTCGTCGAGCTCCGGATGCCGCGCGTCAACCTCACTCCGCGCCGCCGCAATCATCCGGTCAATCAGGTCATCAGCCTTGACGCCAAAACCCTTCCGCCCGCTCACCTCGATGTACGCCCGCCCCTTGTCTTCCTCACTCAGCACATAACCCAGCTCCGCCGCAGTCCGCGCCGTCAGCCCCACAAACGCATAGTTCAAATGCACATAATTGTCCGCGGCGTCGCCATAACCCATCGCCCGCAGCGCTTCCCGCACCTGCGTCTGCGGATCATCCTGCCGCGAATCGATCACGTTATAAATCGCTGTAGCCTTACCGAAAGTCGGATGCGGCTCTTCACCCTGAGTAGTAGAAATCCAGCACATGTGCTCGGCATACGGATGAAACTGCGCATAGCCAAAGTCCTTGCCCAGCAACCCGAACTTCCACAGGTGATAAGCAATGTCCTTGCCCACATAAGTCACGGTCCCATTCGACCGCACAATAATCTTCGCGTCCTCATCCGGCCCCGCAGTCACCTCCGCCGCTGAAGAAATCGCCCGCCGCATCACCCAGCAGCCCTTGTTCTTGCCTTCCGTTTCGAGATACATCGCGCCCGTTTCCACCAGCAACTGCCGCGCCGTCTCCCAGAACTTCAGGTGCAGAATCTCACTCTCACGCGGCAGAAAGTCGTACTCGATCCCCAGCCGCTCCATCGTATCCAGATGCCGACGGAGCACGCCCGTCGAAATCAACTCCGCAATCTCCGCAACCTCGTTGTCCCCCGCCTCAATCGCATGAAGCGTATCCAGTCGCAGCTTCTTGCGCGCCGCCACTTCACCCGGCTCCGCCTCATACCACTGCGACACGTGCGCGTACATCCCCCAACACACATAGTCCAGCCGCTGATTCGTCTCCAGCAGCTCGGTCATCCACTCCCGAACATCCTCCAGCCCCATGTTGTGCAGGTGCATGATCGCCACCACAATGTCCGCAACCTGCACGCCCGTATTGTCGATGTAGTTCTGCACCCCCGTCTCATATCCCGGCTTGAACTCATCCGGCCGCAGCATCCGCTGAAACGTATCGCCCAGGATCGCATTGCGCAGATGACCCACATGCGCCGCCTTATTGGGATTGATGCTCGTATGCTCAACCAGCCGGAACCCCGGCCCGCCCACTGCCGCATGTTCATCCGCCGCGATGCGACGCACAGTCGCCGCGCGATCCAGCTTCACATTCAGATAGCCCGCACCCGCCACCTCAACCGACGCCACCCCATCCATAGCCGCCAGCTCAGCCTGCAGCTCCATCGCGATCGCGCGCGGCGCCTTCTTCAACCGCTTCGCCAGCTCAAACGCCACGGGCAGCGCCATCTCGCCAAACTCGAGCTTCGGCGGCAGCTCCACCACCAGGTTGCCGAGCGCCACACCATACCGCTCAGCCACAATAGCCTGCACCCGCGCCACAACAGCCTGCTGCCAAATCCGATACATGGGTCTCTTTCCCTCTACCTACTACGCTCTACTATCTACCCTCTGCCCTACGGCAGTTCCACCGGCAACGTCTCAATCTCTTCCAGCAGCGGCTTGCGCATCGCGCGGTGCGCTCGGTGCACCAGGAACATCCCGCCGCCTGCCGCCGTAATCGTCACAAACAACCACGCATGCATCAGCAGTCCAAACAATCCGCCCGCACTGGCCGTCGCGCCATGCCGAACCAGTGCATCCTTCGCCGCCATCTCAAAAGGCCCAATTCCGCCCGGCGAGCTGGGAATCAAAAACGAAAGGTTCGCCTCCGCCACCGCCTGCCACGGCCCCACCCGGTCCGTCGGCAACGCGATCACGTTTGCAGCCGACACATATAACATCCCTTCGCAGAACCACGCAGCAAAGCTGTAAACCACCAGCATCAGCGTCCCCGCCACGCCAATCTGCTTGATGCAATCAATCGCCAGCAGCAGCCAGTGCTCAACCTTTGCCAGCTTTTCGTTCTTCGTCTTCGCAAACAGCTTCTTGACCGGTCCTTCCAGCGTCCGCGCCCCAAAAACCAGCACCAGCACGCCCAGCGTCGACACCGCAACGCCCACCTCAGCCCCAGTCCGTACATGTTCCGACACGCTCTTACTGAAGTGCATCGTCACCACAAAAAGCAGCGCCAGCGAAAACACATCCAGCAGCTTCTCCAGGATCACCGTGCTCAAAATAATCGATGGCGTCGCATTCAAATCTCCGGAGTAAGTAAAGATCCGCATCACATCGCCCACCCGCAGCGGCAGGATATTATTCGCCGCCAGCGACGTCAGGAACACCCGCGCACACTCTGAAAATTTCGCCTTCACACTCCGCAGCATCGCGTACGACCGGTAGCAGCGAATCCCATAACCCGCCACCGTAAAGACCACCACGCCCACAATCCACCACGGCTGCTCAAACCGCAGGCCGCGAAACTCTTCCGGATCAAAACCCCGCGCTCCATGAGCGTCGCGGTGAAAGAACGTCCACCAGATAAACCCACAGCTGATCAACAGCCCCGGCAGCGTCTTCAGCAAACTCACCCGATGTTCCCGCGTCACAGGCTATCTCCGCCCAGCCGCACCATCGCAGCCGCGGCCACTCGGCCCACTCTTTTTGCTGAAAATATCTTGCCCATGCGGTCAGGTCTATTGTAGCCTCCCTCCCGCGCCGCGCATCGCACGCACCCGCGCTGCTACCCTCAACTCAAAGCACTTACGCCAAGCTACTTGCCAACCACCACTCCCATTACGACCTCCACGCGCCCGCCACGCCTCGCCCTGGCCGCGCTCACCCTTTGCACCTTCGCCGTGCACGGCTACCACCCCCTGGCAGAAGACGGCGGCCTCTACGTTGCCGGCGTCGAGTCCAGCCTTAACCCTGTACTCTTCCCCAACGACCTGCCCTTCGTCCGCGCCACCACACACTACTCCCTCTTCACGCCCGTACTCGCCACCCTCGTCCGGCTCACCCACATTGCCCTTCCGTGGCTGCTCCTCCTCGCCGACCTCACCGGCATCGTCCTCACGCTCTACGCTGCCTGGCTCATCGCCGCCCAGTGCTGGCCGTCACAACGCACGCAACTTCTCGCCACCTCCCTCGTCGCCGCCTGGTTCACGCTTCCCATCGCCGGCACGTCGCTGCTCTTGATGGACCCCTACGTCACCGCCCGCACCTTCTCCACGCCACTCTCTCTACTCGCCATCGCCTTCGCCCTGCAACTCCCCACCCGCCGCTCGCTCACTCGCAGCGCAATTACCCTGGTCGCCGCCGCAGCCTTCCACCCGCTCATGGCCGCCTACGCCGTCGGCATCATCATCGCCCTGCACATCGCAAAACTACCCACGCACCGCGCTCAAATCCGCGCCTACGCCACCCTAACCACCCTCGTCCTCGCCGCAGCCGCATTCCTCCATTTCACCGCCCCCGCCGAATCCCCCGCCACCACTGCCGCCGCCTTTTCGCGCTACTACTGGTTCCTCTCGCAATGGCAATGGTTCGAGCTGCTCGGCATTATCGGCCCCCTCATCGTCCTCACCCTGCTCCTGCGCTCCACCAACCCCACCACCCCGCAAGCCGCTCTCTGCCGAGCCGCCATAGCCATCGGCCTCATCGCCACCCTCGTCTCCGCGCTATTCGCCCACGAACACTTCCCCACACACCTGGTAGCCCGCCTCCAACCCCTCCGCCAGTTCCTCCCCATCTACGCCGTCATGATCATCCTTCTAGGCGGCACCCTGGCTGAACTCACCTCGCGCAAACTTGGCGTCCTCGCTCCCGCTTTCGTCCTCGTCATGGCCGCCATCATGTTCACCGTCCAGCGCCAGACCTTCCCCGCCTCGCTCCACCTTGAGCTCCCCCACCGCGCCCACGCCAACCCCTGGCAGCAAGCCTTCCTCTGGGCCCGCGAGAACACCCCCACCAACGCCCTCTTCGCCATCGACGCCAACTACATCACCACCGCCAACGAAGACGGCCAGACCTTCCGCGCCACCGCCCAGCGCAGCGTCCTGCCTGACTTCTCCAAAGACGGTGGCGAAGCCGCCATCCAGCCCGCCCTCGCCGACGCCTGGCAAGCCGGTGCCACCACCCAACTCAACCTCAGCACCCTCACCGACCCCGCCCGCGATGCCCGCCTGCTCCCCTTAAACGCAACATGGGTCCTGCTTCACTCCGCAGCACCCACGTCACACAACTGCCCTTACAACAACGGCACCGTCAAAATCTGCACCCTGCTCCAGGGCGCAAACCCGAATTAGTTTCCGCCTCCCGGCGCATTGCTCGCCGACTCGGTCGGCATCTTCAGCACAATGCTGTCCTTGTCTTTCGATTCGATCTTCGCGTAGAACGCCCGCAGATCGTTATAGTCCTTCACTTCCACCACAATCAGATTCGCCACGTAGTTCCGCCGCACCGTCACGCTGTTCCCTGCCGTAACCGCCGCCATGTCGAATTGTGCCGACTTCTGAAACAGTTCCTTTGTCACCTCCGGAACAGCCTCCACGCTCATTGAAGCTGGAAAGTTTAGTTTCATCGCATCCGCAACCGTCTGCGGATATTCAAAGTACACCGGAAGTTCGCGTTTCTCATGGGGAAAGGTGGGAACGTTTTCAGCCGCGAACACATCGGCAGGCAGAATCATGCGCTTGCCTGTCACCGTGCCCAGGGTGCCCTTCACTTCGAAGTGCGCAGCCAGCGGCTTCACGTAATCAGCCAGGTTCTCAATCGACGTGACGTTCACTTCCAGTGTCTTCGGCAGCATATCTTCCAGGTTCTTTTTCAACGCAGTCTTCAGACTCTCGTCGTCGCCACGCAGCGCCGTGTGCCGCCACCGCAGCGCCATGGCCCCCGTGAAGGTCAGATCGATCTTGCCTGTAATCGCGCCCCTGGCATCCATGGTCAAGTTCGCCACCCGGGTGCTGCGAGTAGTGGTGTAATTGTCGATCGGCGCCTGCGCAAAATCAGTCCCGCTGTCCAACTGGCGGATGCCCATACCCAACGTGTTCTGCCAGGCCAGGTGACCGTACTCCGCATACCGTTGCCCAGGATCGAAGAACTGCTCCTTGCCATCGACGTTGACGATCGCGATGCTGTTGTCGAACTGGTTGAACTGCGTCCACCCCGACGTAAAGATACGTTTCGAGCGGTCCGGGATCAGCATCACATAGGCCTTCATCCCCGCCGCACGGGCCATGCCGATGAACACGTCATTGAGCTGATCGCTTGATCCCCGGCCACGTTTGTAAACGTCACCGGCGTTGTTGATCTTGCCTACGCCCTCCGCCTTGTCTTCCTTGCGATCGCGGTCGCGCGTGTAGTCCGTGTTCTCGAGCGCCATCACCGCCGCATAAATCTTCCGCAGTTTCTCATCCTGCGTCGTCGCGCCGGCAATCACACTCTCCGTAGCCGATTTCAGCTCCCCGCTAGGTCCAATAAAGCTGTCCTCCCGCTTCGACCAATCCTTCCCCCGGCTCTTCCAAAAATCCTGGGGCGAATGAAACGGCGTGTAGTTGAACAACACGCGATACGAGAAGCTCCTGATCGGGGGCATGTAATCCTCGTCCGGCTGCGGAGCCATGTCGTGCACAGTCAACTCGAACGTCTGCTTGCCCACCATGTCGGTGCGTTTTACCGTGACGCCCTCGGGCAGGATCGGCAGCCACGTGATCGTATTGATTATCCCGTCCTTCGAATTAAGCTCGTGGTTGGTCGGCAGCCATGAGAAGTGCGCTGCCTTGGTATACAAATCGCCCTGAACGTACCAGTCAGGCGCTTCATAGATGTTGTCGTTAATACGCTCGGCGTAGCGGTACTCGATGATGCTGCCGATCTCCACGTCCGGCAGCGTGAACACGCGTGCCTGGTACTTGAAATCCCTGCCCTTCTCCATCATCTTCAAATACGGCTTGCCAGTGAACGGAATGATCGTTCCATCGGGATGGATGGTGCGGCCGGCAATGTCGGTTACCTGCTTGTCATCCGCAAAGTCGTCATAGCCCGTCGAACTGAAAAACCGCAGTTCAACGTTGGCATACTCCTTGCCCTTCTCGGTCAGCACCTTGATGCGCTCATAGTGCTGCACGGAGTGGAGGTCCGCGTTCGTGATCTCTTCACGAAACAAAATGACTGCCGGTGCACCCGGAAACCCCGGCAGCGACGTCATCGCCAGTTCTTCCGGCGTCGGCTTGGTAAATAAGTCTGCCGCCCGCAACGGCAGCGCCCCCAGAAACAGCGCCATCGCCGCCACCATCCCCACCCGTCCAGCACTCATTTTGCTTCCTGCAATCATCACGTCCTGTACTCCTTTAGCGTTGACCCAATCTCATCTTCGGCCTTGCGGCCACGTCATACCAGCAAACTTAGTTCGACTTCTTGAGCACCGCTCGGCTTTGCTCATCCGCCTCAATCACTGACGCCATTTTTTGCAGCTCCGAGTACCTCTCGGCCGGCAGCGTCACCTCCCGCACCGTGTACACGCGCTTGTAATGCAGCATCTGCCCCTGCACCGTCGTCGAGCTCTCATAGCTCGCAAATCCTAGGTCCAGCTTCACCGGATCGGGCAACTCGTCCACCGAGTAACCCGCCGGCAGAGCAATGTCGAACTCATCGCTGGCCCGCATCGTCTGCCGCAGGTCCACCGGCAGCAGCCGCGGTTTGCGGTCAACCTTCAGCCCGACTGACCCGAACACCCGCGGACGCACCATCAGAAGCGGCCCCGCCGTCGTCGCAAAATGCACCGCATCGATGCCAAAGCTCGTCGTCAGGTCCTGGTTCAGCACCGCCGCATTCTCAACCTTCAGGTCCGTCAGCGCAGCCGTGCTCAAGTCGCCCCGGATGATGTTGTCCATATACTGCTGCTGTTGCTTGGCATCGCTCTCGGTAAAGACCACGCGTCGCCGCTCAGCCATATCGCCAAACCGCTTCTCCGTAATCTTGCCCTTCAGCTCCCCGTCAGGCATCAGTTCGAAGCTCGCAGTCCGCCGCACAGTATTCAGATCCGGCGAAAGTACCGGCAGCCGAATCACCTGGCTTTCCTTGCCTTCCATCAACACGCCATAGCTGCCCTGCAGATTGTTCTCCAGCTGACCGAACGGCGTCTTGTCCCACGTCGGATCGAAAATCAAATACCGCTTGCCGGTAGCCGCCGTCACCACGCTGCGCATCTTGGGCGACTCGTACCCCTTCGGTATCTCGATCGCTCCGATCATGTGGTTGCCCAGAATCGACGGCGCATCCGGATCGATCACATTGCGCTCGGTGTCCACCATCAGCAGCGCGCTGTGGATGCCTACGCTGCCCAGCATCGCGCTCAACAGCGCCGCTTTGTCCTTGCAGTCGCCGTAGCGGCCGCGAAACACATCCGCCGCAGCATGGGGCTGGTACCCGCCCACGCCCATCTCGATCGCCACGTAGCGAATCTGCTGTTGCAAAAACAACGCAATCGCTTCGCTCTTGTCATAGAAGTCGGCCTTACCCGCGGTCAGCTCCGCAGCCTTCGCAGAAATTTCGGGAGTAGCCGCCAGGCGGTCATGCGAAAGCACGCCGTACCACTCGCCAATGCCCTTCCACGTACCTTCCTGCGGCATGGCCAAGGTAGGTCCCGCGTAGTGCACCGTCATGCGCCCGGCCAGCGCGCCCGCGGAGGGCGACATCGGAATCTCATCCAGATCGATTCCCGCCACGCTGTCCATATTCCACAGCCACTTCTGGTTTTCCAGGTCGATGCCCTTATCCACTGTGTGGTGCGCCCACGTCGTCGTCTGCGTGAAACCCGGCGGCAGCACCAGCCGAAAACTCTGCTTCAGGCGCGGCAAATCGTCCTGGAAAAACCACGTCGTCTCCGCCAGGTAGGGCCGCTCCTTTACCTCATACTCATACGCCACCACGCCGCCTGGATCGGACCCCGGAGGCTCGGGCATCACCTTCACCCGGTCATCGTTGTACAACTCGCCCCCGCCCGTATGCGCGGCGAAGTCCAGAATCTCGTTGTCCTTCACCGTGTACTCGTGGCCCGTGGGCGAGATCGTCCACACGTGCATCGACAGCACTTTCGAGTCCTTGTCGTAATACACCACCGGCGTCGCATCCCGCCGTCCCTGCTGGCGCAGAATCTTCACCGCTCGGCGAACATGCTGCACCGCCTGCCCATCGGGAGAAACCGTGTAGGTCGTCTCGTCCAGCAGCACGACAGCTTTCGTCTTCGCGTTGTAATGCGGCACTTCCTGCGCCGCCGCGGCCTTCACCCAATCCGGCACCGGCTTGTCACCCGCATGCGCGGACATTCCCCATGTAGCGGTCGCAAGCGTTACCGCGAGAACACCCCGCACCCACCCGCCATTCAACGAAACTTCAGTGGCCCCAAGAGACAATGGACTGCTCCACACTCCAGACCTGCGGCGACCAACTGCTCATGAGCCGGGAGTGATTTGTTTGTGTGAGCAAGTTATACGTTGGCCGGCGCAACGAAGCAAGTAAATTCCCATCGCCTGACGACCCAGCCGCGCGCCCCGAAATGCCGCTGCTGCCATCGTTTGTCGCTTAGGGAACCTTCACCGGACGGAAGCCTTCAACCGGGAACAATCCAGTCGGATACTCCACCGTCTGGTACTGCGGACGGAATAGGTACCGCGCGAAAAACCCGCCCGATATCGTGTTGTAGTTATTGGTGTTATTGCCGCTCACGAAAGCACCCAGGTACCAGTGATCGCTCGCCTGGTAAGACCCCTGCGCATCCAGCGAGTAATTCAACCCCGTATTCGAGTTCACCGGAAAGACCGCGCAATTCGGTACCGTTGGCCCGCAACCCGCCGCAAACCCCGTTTGAATCGGAACATCCAGCGGAAAGTAAGTCTGGCTGTCTTCCTGGAACGTCTGAATTCCCGCGCTGCCCGATACCAGGTAGTGGAACCACTGCCCATGATGCCCGGTAAACGTTACCGGCACCGCCGCCAGGAAGTACGCATTAGGGCTGAAG
The DNA here is from genome assembly GCA_903873705.1 of uncultured Acidobacteriota bacterium. GTDB lineage: Bacteria > Acidobacteriota > Terriglobia > Terriglobales > Acidobacteriaceae > Granulicella. The sequence continues at coordinate 136,602 of CAIQPK010000072.1, read as the reverse complement.
TAACCGCCCAGGCCATAAGTCTGCCCACGCTCGTTGAAGTTGTAGTGCTCGCCAAACATCGTTCCGCCGACGTTCAGCGACCCCACATCCTTCCAGTTCATTACCCGGAAGTAAGCGCCCATCGTGCCGTCATACTTGCGATTGTGCAGCACATGGTAGCCGGTCAGGTCAGCACCTTCAGCCTGTACGTAGAAGCCCGATTTCTCATCGCCGAAATCGAACCGCACGCCGCCGCCGGTCTCAACAACGCCGCCCCAGATATTCCCATTGGTCGTTCGGCTGCCCGGATCATGGAGCCCCGCATAAGACAGCTGCGTCTCCCGCACGGCATCGCGTCCGCCATACAGCGTAAAGTGCCCGTTGCCCGGACGCCACCGCACCCGCCCAATCACGTTCGACACCAGGAACCCGTAAGGCGTATACCCTGCCGCCAGCGACAACGTGTTCGTCGTCATCTGAATCTCGCCGCCTACGCCCGTCGCAAACTGCTGCTGCGGAGGATTCAGCGCATCACCCGGCAGTGTTCCCAGCACCGGCTGCGTTCCCAGCGTACCCGCCGTCGTATCCAGCAGTCCCGAGTTCAAAAACACACCCTTGGCGACCACCGAGAACCGCGCCGTCTTGCTCGCCACACCCGACATCTCAAACGGAATCTCCACCGCCGACAGCCGGTCCACACCCGACGTCCCGCTGCGATACCGCCCGTTCACCGTGCCGCCCATCCAGCCCGAGTACGACCCCTCGATCGTCGCCAGATCCAGTTCCGCCTGCTGCCGGTCATTCAACGGCACCAGCGGATCGGGCCGCGGATCGTAATACCCACGCAACGGCGGCACATTCTGCTGAATCAGCTGCTGATCGCTCGGCGGCGTGGGCAGCGGATAAGCCTTGTCGATCACCGGAGGCCCGGGCGTCTGCAGCGGCTGAGGATAAACCGGATACTGCATCGGCGGTCCCACCGGCTGCGTAGTCGGCTGCTGCGCCGGTGCCTGCTGTCTCCGAATCGTCCTGCTCGGAGCCGGCCGCGTACCCCGCACGTTCGGCTGCGGATACTGCTGCCCATAGCCGTCGCCGTTCTGCTGCGGAAGGGTCGACTGCGGATCCACCTGCTGCCGCCCATTCACGTCGGCCGCCTGCGCTGAAGCTGGCCGCTGCACCGTCGCTCCTTGCTGCGCCGCCGGATTCGCCGGAGACGTGCTGAACTGCGCGGAATCAACCGCACTCGAGCTGAAGTCTTCTTCCGGAGGAACGCTTACCCCGGTCCGGTTCTGCGGTGCCGTCTGCTGATTCTTCTTGATCGCGGCAGCCCGCTGTTTCGCGGCGTCACTCGCCGGACCCTTGTTGTGGTCCACCGGACGCGCCACATCCGCATAAGGCACTACCGGCGTCCCATCCGGCAACGTAATCGTATTCCGCTGCGGCGGTGTGCTCGTTCCCGTCTCCCCCGAGCTCTGCTGCGGTGCCGGCTTCGGCTGCCCCGGCTGCGGATAAACCGGCAGCAGCGGCGCATTGCTCTGCTGGAACGCCACCGTATGCAGCACATCGCCCCACAGCGACCCCGTGCTCGCAGACACCGCATGAAGCCCGTCAGCCCAGCTGGCCTTGCCCCGTTCCATCGCCATCTTCGGCGTCTCTACGGAAGGATCGTAGCTCGCATACGGCCCGAAAACGCTCTCCATCGCCGCTACCGGATGCAGTCGAATCACGCCACCCGCCGGCGCTTCCACCTGCGATTGCGGCAGCGGTACATAATCCTTCAGTTTCGTATTCTTCGGCACCCGCGTCGTCGCCGGAGCCTGCCCACCCAGGTCACTCGACCCCGGATACCGCGGAACATTGTCATAATGCGGCACCGTCGTCACCGGGCTTCCCGGTGCAAGATAAGGATTCGGCTGCGGATTATTCAGCAGCACCGGAGCCAGAGTCGAGTTCGCCGACCCCGGCAGATACGGCCGCGTATAAACCGGCTGCGGAGCCATCTCCGGCTGAACCGCCGCCGAGGCCGCCGCCGGGTCCTGCTGCGAGAGCAGCGTTGCCAGGTCCGCAGGACGCTGCGTCACCGTAGCCCGCCGAGCAGGCGTCGGCTTCACCAGCTCATTGGCCAGGTCCGCGCCATAATCCACCGGAGGCATCGCTGCCAGCGAAGCCTTGTAATACTGCGCCGCCTTATTCGCATCGCCGCGCGCTTGCTCAAACTTTGCCGCCAGCACCAGCAACTGCGGATCGCGCGGATACTGCTCCAGCCCAAAACGCAGCCAGATCTCCGCATTCTTCAAATCGTTATTGGCAATCGCCGCGCCCACCGCCGCCTTGTAGTCCGCGGCCGACCCCGAGCTCAAATCCTGCCCCTTAAATATCGCAACGGCCTGCTTCGGCAGGCCGGCAGCCGCATAGCCACTCGCCAGCGCTTTCGTTACCGCCGGATTATCCGGGAACGCCTGCGCGGCCGCATTCAAAATCATCAGTGCTCGCCTGTTGTTGCCGGCAGCAGCAGCCTGGTTCGCCCTTCGCGTAGCCCAGCTCGCCCAGATCGTCTGCACCGTCCGCCGCTGTTCATCAGTCAGGTCCGTGCGGCTCCCCAAGGTCATCAGCGCCTTGTAAAGCGGAGCGTCGTTCGCGCTGTTGTAGAGCAGCCAAGCGCTCTGAATATCAATGTCCGCCGGGGCCGCCACGCGTTGTGCCGCATAGTGCTGCTGAATCCGGTTCAGAAAGCTCATCGCCTCCTGCGGATGTCCCAGACCCGCATAAATCGATCCCACCGTCTGCAGATAAGCCGGGTCCTGTTCCAGGTTCTTGCGAATCGCCGCCGGCATCTGCGTCACCTGGGCCAGCGCCTCCTGGTCGTGTCCCGTGCTGTGCAGCGTCGAAAGCATGCCCTTCCACGCATCGGTATTCTCGGGGTTGGCACGCAGCGCCTCGCGATACAGCGGATAAGCCTTGTCTGACTCGCCCCGCGTCATGTAAATCGTCGCCAGCTGCAACTCTGCACCCACCGGCAGCGGACGTCGCGCCGCGCGCATAGCGCCCAGGAACGTCTCCAGCACTTCCTGAGCCTCATCCTGCTTGCCGGCACCCTGGTACACCGAAGCCACCAGCGTCTCAAACCCGGGGTCCTGCATCGCCTGCTGATAATTCTGCGGTGGCATATTCCCCAACGCCAGCAGCCCATCCTGGTCCATGTTCAGCGCATGCTCCGCGCCGATCAGCCCCGTCCACGCTCCCGTATTCGTCGTATCCGCCGCCAGCACCTGCCGGTAGAGTCCAACAGCCTGCTCATAATGCTTCGCCGCCGCCAGCAACCCCGCATACTGCAGCTGCGTATCCGCCTGCAGTCCACGCGCATCCGCCGGAAACGGCAGCTCCAGCGCACTCTTCAACACCCGCTGGGCATCCGCGTCGCGCCCCAGCGCCGAGTACACCGAAGCCAGCGTCCGCATGTAATCCGGGTCGCGCATCAACTGCGCATGAACTGCCGTCGGAACCCGGCGATCAATCGCAATCGCCTCGTTGTAGTGCTGTGCGCCATAATTCGCCATCAACAGCCCGCGCCATCCCAGCCAGCGCTTCAGCGTTGTTCGGATCAACCAGCAGCACCTGCTGCCAGGTCTGCTTGGCCATATCAATTCGGCCCCGAACCTCCAGTGCATGCGCTTTTCCAAGCAGTTGCGTCGTCGCCGAGTCCCCTGCCTGCGCACCCCCGCGCAGCACCGCCGGTCCGCATAACGCGGAGCACAGCAGCAGCCCGGAAGCCCACAACCGAATCGGCAAACCCTTCGTCATCGCAACTCTTTGTCCGCCCGCCTGCCCCCGCGCATCGTCCTCATCGGAGACAAACCAGCTGGTTTATGAAGCTTACCGCTTTTTGTGCGACGTTTGTTGGGTTTTTCAGGCTTCCGTACCGCCCGTCCGGGTTACTCAGCTCGTCCCCACTCCGGCCCCATTGCACCTCATCGCCCATCATTTCCACTTCAAGCGCAGCTTCCCATCCTTCTCAAACCGAAACCGCTGCTCCGTCCACCCCGTCGCAAACAGCGCCAGATTTTGGTCGTAGTAAGCCACATCCCGTCCGAACAGGCCGGTCTTGTCGTCCCGTAGAGCAATCATCCGGTCGCTCTGCGTACGCTCTTCAGACTTCATGCCAAGGGTATGAAGATAGGGTATCACCGCAGCAGAAAACCCCACCGGCGCGTCCGGCGACAGCACCTTACCCGTCGCATCCACGCTCTGCGGAGGGAAAGGGTGCGCCTTCAAATAAGCCATCATCCCACCCAGCTCCTGCATCCCTGCAGTGACCCCCGGCGTATTCGGATCGGCCATACCCAGCCACAGATAAACCCGTATTGCGTCATAACTCCCCACCGGCGCGTCCGTCGAAGGCCCATTCACCAGCTTCGCCGGACTCACCGAAGCCTGCACCCCGCTTCCCCCCGCCTTCACCCAATCCATCACAAAGCCGCCATCCGTATGCACCACCGCCGGCAAACTCTCCAGCACCGATCCCCACGGCGCCGCAGGGTTCCGCTTCGCAAAATACTCCAGCAGCTGCGGAGGCATGTAGCTCGGGTTCACAAACCACGTCGTCTCGTCCGGATGGAATCCCTCAGCCCCCGGAATCAGCAGCGTCCCCACCCCAGGGACCAGCACCACCTCCTGCTGAGCCACCCGCGACGCCATCAGGTCGCCCAGCTTCTCATACCGCGGATACTTCCACAGCCGCCCCGCCTCGCACAGCGCATAAGCCATCCACAGGTCCGCATCCGACGCCGGATGGTTATCCAGAATCTTCCAGCTCCCATCCGGTGCCTTGCCCCAGCTCCAAGCCGGCAGCCGAGCGGTCAAATCGCCCTGCGCCAGGTTCTCCTCGGTCCACTTCACCAGCTTGTCAAACCGCGACCGGTCTCCCGCAACCAGCGCGAAGAACATCGCATACGCCTCGCCCTCGGTGGTCGTCCGGTCGCCCCCGGAGTGGTCGATCACCCGCCCCTGGTCGTCCATGAACTTCTGCGCATACGCGTCCCACAGCGGCCACGGCGCCTCCGCCCGGCAGCCGCCCTGCAAGCAGCACGTCAGCACCAGCACGGCCGTCATCGCCTGCCGCAGAGCAATCTTGCCCTTCATCCAGCCGACGTTCAACATCCTGCTGCCTCCCTGCTTCCCCGACACCCAGCTAATCCTCACCCAGCAACCGCCTCCGCGCCCGCCGCCGCAACATCGCGCGCAGCAGCACCGCCATCAGGAAGCACGCCAGCACCGCCGCAATCACCGGTAGCCACGGAAACTGCGAGAACAATATCTGGATCTGGATCAGCGGAGACAGCGACCCCACGTGGTACACATCGTTGCCGATGCGGTACGACGCAAACCGTGCCCCCTTCAACACACTCACCGACCCCGAAATGTCCGACGACTGCGACGTCTTCAGGAACACCGAAAGGAAGTTGGGCACAACCGACTTGTCCCGCAGCGCGATCATCACCACGGACTTGCTGCTTCCCCGCGGCCATTCGATTCCCTCAACCAGCGCCTCAGGGAGTTCGCCCGCCGTCTCCAGCTTGCCGCTTTCCACACGGTCCGAGCTAGGCACAATCCACCATGCATTCTGGATCGCCGTAAAGAAGCCCGTCGTGTCTTCGATCTTCAGTCCGCCGTTCTGTATCTTCACCGGCAGTCCTTCGCCCACCTTCGCAATCGCACCCGACATATCGTCCACCGTGCCCAGCATCAGGTAGTCCTTCGAGCTGTCGTTCTTGATCCCGTCAGCATTGGTCACCGTCACGTTCAGCACCGGGTAACCGGTCTGCGCGCCAAAGTGTCCCATCAGTGTCAGGTAAAGCTCCAGTTCCTCGGGCGTCGGCGTATCCGGCAGCACCACCGCCGTATCCGATAGATCAGCCATCCGCGTAAACGGGTAGCCCGCGTTCGCAAAAATCTCCAGGTTCGGCATCTGCGTCCAGTGCGGAATATCGCTGATGTCCAGGTAAGAGCTCTTGCGCACCGCGCCCTGCAAGTTCATCGGAGCCGTATCCAGGCAGCGGCCCTTCTTCGCAATCTGGAAAATAAACCGCATCATCAGCGAGTTCGAAAACGGCCGCATGTCCACAACCGGAATCGGTATCACCGTCCGCAAGTCCACCGACGCCTTGTCCGTATGCGGCATCGGAGTCGAACTCACGTAAGCGCCATTCTGATACACCTGCAGCGTGCTCTCATTCGCCAGCGGTATCGCGTTGTAGCGATAGTTCATCTGGAACGCGAGGTTCTGCCGAGCACCGTAATAAAGATCCGGCGGCAGCCGCGCATACACCGTGATCGGCACACTGCTGTCACCCTGCAAGTCTCCCTGCTGGGCAATATCGCCCAGAGTCACAATATGTTTCGGGTCGGTACTCATCCAGCGAGGAGCGTCGTCGGGCTGCCTTCGCTTCACATCCTGCGCCAGCCGTACCGTCTGTATGTCCCCGGCCAACTGGTCCCGCTGCAGCGTCAACACCTTGGCAGCGGTCAGCAGGTCCTCGGGAGTATCCCCGACCAGCACCAGAATCTTGGAATACGGATCGTAAGGATTAGTCCGCATCGCAATCGTCGGCCCGGAACTCGCACTAATCCCCAGCGACGCCGGCAACTGCGACGCGCTCTCCGCAAACACAATCGCATTGCCCTGCGGAATCGATCCGAACGTCACCGGAAAGCGCACCGCGTGATAATCCGTCAACACGCCAAACCACGACGACACGATCCCCGCCGCCTGCATTCCCTTCGCCGAGGGCTGGCTCAAAAACACCAGCGGCACCGACGGATGCAGATTCACCGCCCCATCGTAAAAAGGCAGCGGCAGCAGCTTCAGATCGTTCTGCAAAGGCAGCAGCGAGCCCGCCAGCTCAATGCTCGAGTTCGAATCCACATGGCCCCACAGCGTCGTATGCGAAGGGTCTTCGCACTGCAGGGTGTAGTGACCAATAAATTCAAACGTCAGCTCGTTGTCATGCACCAGCATCTCTGCGGGCATGCTCAGCGTCGCCTCCATCACAGCACTGTTCTCATTTGAAACCACCACGGCCGACTGCGCGGGGGTCTTGCCGTCGGCGTTATCCTGCACGGGCACCGAAGGTCCGTTCACCACCGGCAGCGTCGCAAACAGCGTGCCGTTGATGCTTACCTTCAAGTGGCTCAGCGCCGGCAGGAGTCCGGGCGAGAAGTGATAATGCAGCTTCAGCGTAGCAGTCTTGACAATCTGCGTCTGCGGAACCGAAAAGTAAACCGAGTGGTAAGCATCCACACCGCGCAGCACAATCGTCTCCGCGGGGCCCACATCAGCCAGCGTAAAAATGTTGTCGAACGTACCCGCAGGCACCGCCCGAACCGGCACACCGCCATCCACCCCCGACGTCTGCGTCGTCGGTGGAACACCCGCCGTCAGCGCTGGTGGCGCAACCTGCGCCCGCGCCTTCATACCCAGCCCCGGAAGTACAGCCAACATCAGCAACAGGGGCACAACGCTCGTGGCCAGTTTGCCCTTCGATGATTTCTTTGTGCTTTTCATCATGCCTCGTGCGGTTTGCATAAGCCCATGGTAAGAGAGTTGCAGGATGCGCCATAAACTCAGTAGTGGCTTATCCGGTTCTCTCGTCTCGCCCCACCCCAGCCACGTATCGGCCCGCGAGTACAGCACCATCGTCAGCGCTTCCTCTTCCTGCATATTCAGCGGATTGAAGTAAGCCCGCAGAGTCCGGTCGTCGTCGATCGCCACAATCGTGGCCGGCAACGTCGCATCGCCATCCAGAACCGGGAACACCAGCTGAATAATCGTCCCCGGCGGATGCGTAATCTCCGTCTCGGTCCGCATCATCACGCCGCCGCTCGAAAGGTCCATCGTCACGCCTTCCACCATCGTCCCATCGGGCAGCATCACGTTCGCAGGCACCGCCATCGTCACGCGCACCGTCTGCCGGCGCTGTTGACTCTCCCACGCCACGGCCGTAGCCACGCCCAGGATCACAATGTTGAACACCGTCCAGATCAGGTTCATCACGATCGTTCCAGGATGGTCGCCATCAAACAAATTCGCCGGAATGTTAACAATCGTATCCGGCAGGTTCGCAATCGCATCCAGGATCGCGTTGCCGCCGCTGTTGAACACGGGCGGAATGTGCGCTCCCGGAAACTGGAAGAACCGGAAGAACCCGCAGACAATGCCGACAAAGTTCAACCCCAGCAGCACCAGGAACGGCTGCGCGATGCGCGTGTCGAAGAAGCTCTTGTTCACCACGCCGCCCTTCGCCGTCACGTTAAAGCTGCCCAGCTTCGGATTGATCAGCGCCATCATGGTGGGCAGGAAAATATAAGGCGCCAGAACGGTCTCGTAAATCTCGTTCCAGAACGAGTGCCGATGCTGCCCCTGGATGCGCGAGTTCGTAATGTTTGAAAGCACCAGGTGAGGCAGTGCGTACGCAAAAATCGCAGCCCAGTAGCCCGGAATATTCGTATGCCCCAGCACCAGGTAGATCAGCGGCGAAGTCAAAAAGATCAGCCGCGGAAACGCGTACATAAAGTGCGTCATCGCGTTGAAGTAGCATAGCCGCTGGAACGCCCCCAGACCCGTAGCAAACAGCGGATTGTCCGTGCGCAGAATCTGGATCATGCCACGCGCCCAGCGAATACGCTGCTTCACATGTCCACTCAGCCGCTCGGTAGCCAAACCCGCCGCCTGCGGAATGTTGATGTACGCCGTGTTCCATCCGTTCATCTGCATGCGCAGAGACGTATGCGCATCTTCGGTCACCGTCTCCACCGCGATCCCGCCAATCTCATCGATCGCCGTCCGCCGGATTACCGCGCACGATCCGCAGAAGAACGTCGCGTTCCAGAAGTCGTTGCCGTCCTGCACAATGCCGTAGAACAGTTCGCCCTCATTCGGAATCGTCCGGAACTGGTCCAGGTTCCGCTCAAAGGGATCGGGCGAGTAAAAATGGTGCGGCGTCTGCAACAGCCCCAGGTTCTTGTCGCGATTGAACCAGCCCATCGTCAGCTGCAGAAAGCTCCGCGTCGGCACGTGGTCGCAATCGAAGATCGCCACAAACGGCGCTTCCAGCCGCTCCAGGGCGCGATTGATATTGCCCGCCTTGGCGTGCGCATTATCGTCCCGCGTCATGTAGCCGATGCCGGCTTCTTCAGCAAACGCACGGAACTCTTCGCGCTTGCCGTCATCCAGGATGTACACATTCAGCTTGTCAGCTGGCCAGTCGATATTCATCGCCGCCAGCGCGGTGTACCGCACAATGTTCAACGGCTCGTTGTAGCTCGGAATCAGCAGATCCACTTCAGGCCACTCGTCGGTATCCTCCGGCAGCGGCACAGGCGTCCGCCGCAGCGGCCACAGCGTCTGCAGGAATCCCAGCGCCAGAATCGCAAAGGAGTACCCTTCCGCACCCACCAGCAGGCAGATAAAAAACGCATCCAGCGGCGTCCACTTCGTCCCCGGGTCGGCAAAAAACTTGATCACCGTCGTAATACGCCAGTACCCATACCGGAACGTCGCAAAGCACGACATGATCATCAGCGTCAGCGTTACCAGGTACGACGTCGACGCGCGATCCATCCAGATCGAGATCACCAGCATCACCAGGCCCATCAACGCCTGCTGCGGCCACGTCAGTTCCAGGGCCCCCGCAAAAATCAGGAACACCCCGCCGCCCGCCAGGATCATGAAGCGAAGCAACACCAGCAGGGGCCCATCACCTGACTCAAACTCTCTCCATAGTGGAGACCGGGTCATCGCTCACTCCAGCGAGCCTTCTTCAACCCCGTCACCACCGGCGCCTGGGCTCTCACCCATGACACCAGGTTTCCGTAGTCCGAGGCCACGGTCGAGTCCGGAGCGTAATCCATCACCGTCATCCCCTCCGCCAATGCTTCAGACACCGACGGCGACCGCCGGATCGCAAACGGCAGCAGCCGGTCGCCCAGCTGTTGACGCATCACCTCGCGCACATCCAGGTGCAACGGCAGTGCCGCGTCAAACTGGTTCAGCAGGTAGAACGGCTCCACAGCGTGCCCTTCGCCATCCACCAGCGTCGAAAAGAACTTCTCCACACCCTGCAAGCTGATCACCGAATTCATGTCCGGCGCCACCGGCACAACGAACACCGACCCCATCCGCGCCAGCTTGCGAGCCATCCACGCTCCGCTCGGAGTCAGGTCCACCAGCAGCCGTTGCATGTTCTTGCCGTTCTTGGTCAACTCCTCAGCCAGCCACTCCTGCGACTCCGCATCGCCGACCTTCTCATTCACGTCATAGCTCACCAGCGAGATCGGCGCATCCGGGCTACCCTCGGGGGGTGTAAACGTCCGCACTGCTCCCGGCCGCAGTTCGCTCGCGCCAAAGTAAAACGGCAGCAACCCATGCGATGTCGTATCCGTCAGCAATACCCGCTCGCCAACTGACGACAGCGCCCGTCCCAGCGTCGCCACCAGGCTCGTCTTCCCCACCCCACCAGCCAGTGAAAACACCGTCAGCAGAGGAACCCGTGACGCGGCCGCACGCTGCGGCGCCGCCTCCTGCTGCGGGTCCTGCGCACTCTGGTCAAACACCCCCTTCAGCGCAAACCACCGCGAAGCCACCCGCTCCCGCGAGTGCTGCAGCGTATCCTCCACCGGCGACGCCGCTACTGGCGTCCGCTTGGGTGCAGGAGCAGTTGCCACTGGCGCAGGCGCCTGTGCCTTCGGCTTGGGATTGTTGATCCACGCCGGCACCACATCGTCGGTTTCGGTCTCCTGCATACGCACCGCCGGACGAATCGCCGGACGGCTGTCCTGCCGCGGCCGCGGCTCCGCACGAGCTTCCACCCGTGGCTCCGGAAGATCGTCCGGCACCAGGCTGTTGGTCGAACGCGGACGCCGTTCTACCGGCTCCTCGTACGCGGGCCGCGTATCCGCCGCCGGCCGCTCGCCGCTCTCACTCTCGTACGTGCGATAGGGCGCTGCCGGTCGCTTCGTGCTCGACGCTCCCCGTCGCGAAACCCGCGCCGCATAAGCCTCCCGCTCCGCACGGCTTCCCATCGCGCGAGGCGCTATGGGAAGGCTCTGCGGCAGGTCCGAAAACTGTGGTTCCGGAAAACGTCCGTCCGGCTCTTCAAACTTCGGTTCATCCAGCCCCACCAGCTCCGCCTGGGGAGTCACAAACGCCGGTATCGACGTCGGCGGCTTTTTGTCCGAAGCCCTCCGCAGCGGATGCGGCTTATCGCTCGCCCGCCGCGCCGGGTCCAGCCCGTCGTCGTCATAATCCGGCGCATCGTTGTAAACAGGTTCTGTGGGAGGCACGTAGGCATTCCTTTCCCGCGACTGCCGGTACCGTGCCGGCTGCATGTCGTCCTGGGGAACCACCACGGGGTGGTGATAAACGCGGTCCGGACGGATGGAGGATTTATCCATAGTGTACGGGTCGCTGATCTCGCCGGCCACCGTAGGCTGCGGACCGGCCGCTGCCCTCCGCCGCATCTCCGATTCCTGGTACTGTTGCGCCTGCCGTTGCGCCGAAGCATGGGCTTCAGCCATCTCGCGCTCTTCCCGCCGTGCCGCCGCCTCCGCCGCAGCCACCGCCTCCGCCCGCCGAGCCGCTTCCAAACGGTCCGCCGAAGCCTTTCGGGCCAGTTCCGCCGCTTCCTTCATCGCCTTCGCGCTGGCCGCCTCTTCCACCGATGAATCTCCCCGTCGCGACGCAATCTTCGCCGCCTGTTCATGCACCCGCGCCGCCTCTTCAGCCTCACGGGCAGCCTTCTCCGCAGCAGCGGCAGCATTCTCAGCCTCAGCCTGGGCCTTGCGTTCCGCTTCGCGCTGCGATTCCGCCGCACGATGACGCATCTGCGCGCGATATTCGCGCCGCGATGCCGAAAAATCCCGATACTTGGCCCCTTGCAGCTTCGCCCATGAATACAGAACGGCGACGTCTTCCGGAGTTTCCTGCAGCTCCTCGTCGATCTTGTCGGGTTCCATCTGGTCCATCTATGGCCTCAATCCTTTGTCCAGCTTGCCCTAAAGCGATGCCAACCTTCAATACACCAATGCCAGCGCCCCCATTGCCCACTCTGTGCGGGGTTGCGCTGCAATAACTCTTGGGCTGAGGCTACGTCTCTGTCACCGCCAAGTCAATCAAACATCGGTGGTACTTTTGTCCGAAGTCAGCGCCACCATCGGGTCAGCAATCTACACCTATTTAGGCGTTATCTAAGCCGTTATCGCCTTTCGACTTACCCTCGCAACCACCGGTTTCCTCACCCCGCCGTGCTAACCTAACCAAGGAGTACGAGCGGGTAGCTCAGTTGGTAGAGCATCGCCCTTTTAAGGCGTTGGTCCTGGGTTCGAGCCCCAGCCCGCTCACCACACCTCCCCATTCCCATTTCAGGCTTGCACAACATCGGGTGCCCCATTCATGACGGTCCACCGTCATGAGTGGGCGGCCCCAGAACCCCGTGGCCCCGCCACCCACTTTGCGTTGTCAGGAACCCGCACCATGGTTTGCCCTGCCCCCCCTTTGCGTTCTCCTGGCCTTGGCTGTTGCCTCTGGGTACCCCAAGGCTTCAGCCTTGGGTCTCATAGCACTGCAACAAACAGGGCTTTAGCCCCTGGGGTTGGCTCTCCCCCAGCCTGGCCACAAACTTGTCCCTACGACGTAGGCTTATCCGGCGCGTCCATCCGCGCATAAAAATCCCCCACAAACCGCCGCCCATACTGCTCCACCAGCTCCCTCACCCGCTCCGCCTCGCCCGACCGCACAATCAACCCCGCATGATGGTGCTTATCCAGCCGGTAAACCACCTCCGGGTCGTCATAAGCGCTCATATCGGGCCGCTCCTGCCGAGCCAGGCTGATCACGCTCCCCGCATAATCCTCCCGCAGTTCCGGCAGCGCATAGACCTCCCCGCGCATCGCCGCCACCTCAATCCGGGCCCACTCCACCCACGGATTCAGCCCCGTAGCAAACTCCACCACATCCGCAATAAACGCTCCCCCCACCCGCGCCGCCGTCTCCAAAAAGTAAAACCGGCCATCCGCCTTAGCCTTGATAAACTCCGAGTGCGTCACCCCCGCCCGCATCCCCAGCGCCTTCAACAGATCCTTGTGGATAGCCCGCAACCCTGCCGCGTCCTCCGAGCGCCCGTCCAGCGCCCGCGTAGTAAAAATCCCGCCCTCATGCATCGTCTGCATCGGCGGCTGCCCATATTGATGCGGAGCCGCAAACACCACCTCGCCACCCCACGTCACGCCCTCCACGTGGAAAATCTCCCCCGGCACAAACCGCTCCAGCAGATGCAGCGTCCGGTTCTCACCAACCGAGTCCAGCGCCCCCCAAACATCCTCTGCCCGCTCAATCTTCTTGATCCCAATCGCCGACGCGCTCCACCGCGGCTTCAGCAGCCACGGCCCCTCCACGCTCCCCACAAACGCCGCCACATCCGCGTCGTTGAACACCCCGGTAAACTCCGGCACCGCTACCCCGCCGGCCTTCGCCCCCGTCCGCATCGCCAGCTTGTCGCGAAACAGCCGCGTCGCCGTCTGCCCCATCCCATCCCGAGCCCCACCCACCAGCCGCAGATGCTCCCGCACCAGCGCCGCCGCCTCCAGGTCAAACTCATCCAGCGCCACCACCCGCGCAATCTTCCGCCGCCGCGCAATCCCATCCGCAATCACCCGGATCTGCTCCGGCTGCTGCCACTCCAACGCCTCGGTCACCGGGATCGTCTGCAACTCCACCAGCGCATCCCAAGGCCAATCCGCATCCCGCAGCTTCTCCGCCGTCAGCAGCACCACATCGCAACCCAGCCGCGCCGCCTCCCGCAAAAACGCCTGACCCTTCTCATAAGTGCTGATGCAAAGCATCGTAGGCCGCTCGCTCATCGTCGCTACCTCGGTGGAGTGAATAGTGAAAAAGTGAATAGTGAATAACGCTAAACCCGGATCTTAGTTAGCAGCGACAGCTTTCTCCGCAGTTGCCTTCCTCGCACCTCGTCCCTTGCAACCCTCATCCCTCAACAGACGCCCGCTCCCTCATGCTTCCAGCCGTCCTGAGCTCAAACGCTCTAAGCCCCGAGCTCTTGAAAACCCCGCAGACCCCAACCCCTTCACAACGTCGCCTTATTCACTATTCACTTTTCACTATTCACTCGCATCACCCCTGCAGCTTCTTCACGATATTCGTAGTAGAAAATCCCTCCACCGTAGGCACAATCTCCACTCGTCCCCCCGCCGCGATCACCACCTCATGTCCCACCACGGTCTCGACAGAATAGTCCCCACCCTTCACCAGCACATCCGGCCTGATCTCCCTGATCAGTTCCATTGGCGTCTCCTCATCGAACAGCACCACCGCATCCACCGCCGCCAGCGCTGCCATCACCCGCGACCGCTCATTCTCGCCCACAATCGGTCGCGTCGGCCCCTTCAGCCGGCACACCGAAGCATCCGTATTCAACCCCAGCACCAGCTTCGACCCAAACTTATGGCAATCCTCCAGCAGCGTCACATGCCCCACATGCAGCAGGTCAAAGCACCCATTGGTAAACACGATCGTCTGCCCCGCAGCCCGCCACTCCGCCACCCGCGCCTTCAGCCTCTCTCGATCCAGAATCTTCTCTCCCGCCGCAATCCCACTCGCCGGCGTCAGCGCCGCCACCAGCTCATGCGCCGCAATCGGCACTGTCCCCACCTTGCCCACCACAATCCCCGCCGCCATATTCGCCAGCTCCATCGCCGTCTTAGTCTCGAGGCCCCCAGCCAGCCCCGCCGCCAGCGTCGCAATCACCGTATCTCCCGCGCCCGACACATCAAAAACCTCCCGCGCCCGAGTAGGCGAGTGATACACCCCCGCCTCGCTCAACACCCGAATCCCCTTCTCACTCATCGTCACCGTCAGGAACTCAAAATCATGTTCCTTCCGCAACGCCTCGCCCGCCTTCAGCAACTCCTCCGTCTCATGCGCCGCCACCCCCGTCGCCACCGCCAGCTCACTCAAATTCGGGCAAACCGTTGTCGCACCCGAGTACTTGCTGAAGTCCGCCGTCTTCGGATCCACCAGCACCGGCACACCCGCATACCGCGCCGCCTGGATCACCACATCGCACAGCCCCTGCGACACCGCCCCCTTCGCATAATCCGAAATCACCACGGCATGAACCCGAGCCACCAGCCTCAGCATCTCGCTCTGCAACTTCGCCGCGTCCGCTGCGCTCGGCTTCTCCCGGCTCTCAATATCCAACCGCAGCAACTGCTGCTGCCGCCCCACAATCCGCGTCTTCGAAATCGTCGGCAGCGCCGTCGCCACCACTCCCTGCGTATCCACCCCCGCCAGCTCCAGGAACTTCGCCAGCTCCCGCTGCTCCGCATCATTTCCCCAGAACCCCGCCAGCAGCGTCTTGCATCCTAACCCAGCCAGGTTCATCGCCACATTAGCCGCCCCACCCGGACGTTCATAGCGCGTCACATGCCGCAGCACCGGCACCGGCGCCTCCGGCGAAATCCGATCCACCTCGCCAAGAATGTAGCGGTCCAGCATCAGGTCTCCCACCACCAGCACCCGCAGCTCCGCAAACCCACCCTCCAGCAGCCCCAGCACCTTATGAATCTCCGGCAACATACTCGAACCCTCACTCCCATCATGCTCCCATACATTCTCATCTCGACCGAAGTGGAGAAACCTGCACCTGCTCTTGCCCTTGCTCTTCTTGCTGTGATTCCCGAACGGAATCTGCTGTTGCTGTTGCCGTTGCTTTATTCACTACCCTCTACCCTTTACCCTCTACCCACTGCCCACTGCCTCCCAGCACCCCCACCACCTCCTCAAAAACTTCCTCCACCAAAATCCCCAGGATGCACTTCTTCTTCTCCACCACACACGTCTCCAGCCCACACCCCATGCAATCCACCCGCCGATACAACACCCAATGCTCAGCGCCATACGGAAACCAGACCCGCGGCACATTCCGCGCTGAAAAGATCGCCACACACGGCACCTGCATCGCTGCCGCCAGGTGCATCGGCCCGCTATCGTGCCCCGCATACACCTTCGCCCCCGCGAACGCCGCAGCACTCTCCCGTGGCGACAGCTTCCCGCACAGGTTCACCACCGGACCACCGCCCCCCGTCCGCCAACCCACCGTAATAGCCTCACTCGCCTCGCTCTCGCCCGCCGCGCCAGCCAGCAACAGCGCATACCCCGGCCGCGCCTCCGCCAGCCGCCCCAGCAGCGCCGTCCAATTCCCCGCGCCCCAGTCGTTCGTCTGAACCTTGGTCCCGATGCTCACCGCAATCCGCGGCATACCCATCGCCTCCGCCCCGACAGCCTTCGCCGCCGCCTCGCGCTCCGCAGCGGTCAGTTTCAGGTCCCAGCTGGAGGCCTCCTCCAGCCGCGCATCGCCCAACTCCACAATGTTCCGCGCCAGCCGCGCCGCCTCCGGCTCCCAATCCTCCAACCCCGCCCCACTCGCCGCCCCGAAGAAATTACCCTGCATGCCCGCCGTCACCGGCACGCCAATCTGCTCACGAATGCCGCACAGCCGAAAGAACCTCGCATCCCGTTCCGCCGCCTTCACCCCGCGCGCCGGCCCCAGGTACACCAGCACATCCGGCTTCCACCGCTGCAGCGTCCACCACAGCCTCGCCAGTTCCACCACACTCCGCGTCCCCACCGCGTATCGGAAGTACCCCGACACGAGCCCCGACGCCCCAATAATCCCCGCCGCCGGCGCCGCCTTCGCACTCACCGGAAAGTTCGTCAGCAACCGCCGCTCCGCATCCGGAAACGCCCGCGCCACCAAATGCAGCGACGGTATCGCCACCAGCGTATCCCCCAGGCTGCCAATCCGGTAAATCAAGACGCGCTTCGCCTTGCCCATGCAGCCAGTCTCGCATGCCACGTGCCTTACACTGGAACCACTCGCATGATCCAGGCAAGTCACATCGTTCAACTCCAGGACGACGCCACCCTCCGCTGGCACGACCCCTCAGCCACGGAGCCAGCGCCCGCCAACGCATGGCACGACCTCATCCTCGCCCAGCACCGCGCCAACTTCGACCTCTGGCACCACGAAGACGCCGCCCGCGATACCCTCGCCACCGGCGACTCCATCGCTCGCCACAAGCGCGCCATCGACACCCTCAACCAGCGCCGCAACGACCTCGCCGAAAAAATCGACCTCATTCTCCTCGACCAGGCTCCAACCCCCACCGAGTCCACTCCGCTCCACTCCGAAACCCCCGGCATGATGATCGACCGCCTCTCCATCCTCGCCCTCAAGCGCTTCCACACCGCCGAAGAAGTCCGTCGCGCCGGCGCCTCCGAAGCCCACCACCAACGCAACCGCGACCGCCTCCTCATCCTCGACCGACAAAGCGCCGACCTCGCCCACTGCCTCCACGCCCTCTGGGCCGAGGTCCTCAAGGGCACGCGTCGCTTCAAGCTTTACCGCCAGATGAAGATGTACAACGACCCCGAACTCAATCCCGTTCTCTACCGAACAGCCTCTCCAGCAACCCCTACAACCAACGAGAGTTGACCTGCGCCTTTCACTCCCGTATAAAACCGAAGCAACGCATCACTGTCGTTTAAGTTGTCTGAACCACGCCGCCCAACGGGCCGAGTATAGGAATCCATGGCTACGAAACTCGCGAATTCGAAATCTCCTTCGCAGCCCGAAGCTGCCCTGCCCTCTTCTAAAAAGCCGCGCGTCCTCGCGGGTGTGGTTCCGGTTCCGCCCGACGAGAACCGCAAGAAGACCCTTGCCCTCTACGAATCCGCGCTCAAGCTCATGCAGGCCGGAAAGTACGATAAGGCCCACATCATGTTCAACGAGATGCTCGCCACCGCGCCGCACGACCTCGCCGACCGCGTCCGTATGTACATCGCCGCCTGCGTCGCCCAGATCCACAAAGGCGCCACCACCTTCGAATCCCACGAAGAGCGCTACGACTACGCCATCTCGCTGCTCAACCACGGCCACTACGAAGACGCCCGCGAGCACTTCCAGGAAATCCTGTTGAAGAATGACGCCGCCGATTACGCCTTCTACGGCCTGGCCCTGCTCTCCAGCATGACCGGCGAAACCCAGAAGTGCATCGACCACCTCACCGATGCCATCCGCCTCAACGCCCAGAACCGCATCCAGGCCCGCTCCGACTCCGACTTCGACGGCGTAGCCGACGACCCCCGTTTCACCGAACTCCTCTACCCCGAAGCCTGACCTTCGGCACGGACACCATTTCCTTGGGATTCCCATCCTGAGCGCAGCGAACCGATCCGCTTCACCGCTTTTGCTCTCTCCCGTTCTTGCTGTTGTCTGTTCTTGCCGTTGCTTGTTTGTCCTCGTCATTCGGAGTACCGCGAAGAACCCCCGCATTCTGCCCGCAGAGGCACACCTCCGGCTTCTTTCGCGCTCTTGCACAAACGACGCACCCCTCCATCCCACCTTCGGACACCCTTTCCCACCCCCTCTGCCTCTAAACTGAAACCAGACGCATGACTTCAACTCCTGCAAAGCAACTGCGGGTCGTCGCCATCGGCGGCGGCACCGGACTCTCCACGCTGCTGCGCGGCCTCAAGCGCCACGTCGCCGCACCCGGCGGCCCCAACCACCCCGACCGCCGCGCCCAGCACCACCAACGCCACGTCGTCGACCACCCCTGCCTCATCTCCGAGCTCTCCGCCATCGTCACCGTAACCGACGACGGCGGCTCCTCCGGCCGCCTCCGCGAAGACCTCAACATCCTCCCCCCCGGCGACGTCCGCAACTGCATGGTCGCCCTTTCAGAAGACGAGCACCTCCTCTCCCAGCTCTTCCAGTACCGCTTCGCCCACGGCGACCTCCAGGGCCACAGCTTCGGCAACCTCTTCGTCGCCGCCCTCTCCGGCATCACCGGAGACTTCGCCCAGGCCGTCCAGATGTCCTCCCAGATCCTCGCCACCCGTGGCCGCATCTACCCCTCCACCACCGCCAACGCCACCCTCATCGCGCAAATGGACGACGGCTCCCTCGTCCACGGCGAAACCAACATCACGGCCTCCAAACGCAACATCGTCGAGCTTATGCTGGAACCCGCCAACGCCCCTCCCCTTCCCGAAACCCTCGAAGCCATCGCCGCAGCCGACCTCATCACCCTCGGCCCCGGCTCCCTCTACACTTCGCTGATCACCAACGTCCTGGTCCACGGCGTATCC
The DNA here is from genome assembly GCA_903873705.1 of uncultured Acidobacteriota bacterium. Taxonomy (GTDB): domain Bacteria; phylum Acidobacteriota; class Terriglobia; order Terriglobales; family Acidobacteriaceae; genus Granulicella. The sequence goes on along the minus strand of CAIQPK010000072.1, from coordinate 117,401 downwards.
GAAGCCATCGCCACCTCCAGCGCCACCCGCGTCTTCGTCGGCAACCTCATGACCCAGGCCAATGAAAGCCTCGGCCTCACCGCATCCCAGCACATCGAAAAGATCTTCAATCACACCGGCGAGCGCATATTCGACTACGCCCTCATCAACACCGCCCCCATCGACCCACCCACCGTCGAACGCTACGCCCGCGAAGGCCAGAGCCCCATCGAACCCGACCTCGACCGCATCCGCGCCCTGGGCGTAGAACCCATCACCGGCAACTTCGTCCACGCGGGCTCGGTCCTCCGCCACGAATTCGACCACGTAGCCGAAACCCTCCTCCACCTCGCCCTCGAAGGCCGCCCCACCCTCGCCCTGGCATCAATCCCGCAGTAACCCTTCTGATCCCCCTGCCCCACCTCCCTCAGGATTGTCATTCCGCAGCGAAGCGGAGGAATCTGCTTTTGCAGCTGTTGCGCCGGGTGCCCCATATCTCGATTCTGAGATGTGGGCATTCGCGAAGCGAAACGCTCCGTCCCATTCCTCCAGCTACACCGCCGCCCCAATCACCACCAGCTTCTCAGAACCGCGCTCTTCGGAAATAGTCCGCTTCAACTGCCCACAAGCCGCATAAATATCCCTGCCCCGCGGCCGCCGTATATACGTCGCGATCCCACCCTCAATCAGCATCTTCTGAAACACCGCCACATCCCCCGGCTCGGGCTGGTGATAATCAATCCCGGGCCCCGGATTCCACACAATCAGATTCACCTTCGCCCGCAGTCCGTTGAGCAGCGCCAGCACCTCCCGCGCATGTTCCGGCTGATCGTTCACGCCACCCAGCAGCACATACTCAAACGTCACCCACTCCCGCGTCTTCAGCGGAATCGCCTTCACCGCCTCCAGCAGTTTCGCAATATTCCACTTCCGCGTAATCGGCATCACGCGCTCCCGCACCACATCGTTCGAAGCATTCAACGAAAGCGCCAGCTTCGGACGCACCGCCTCCTTCGCATACCGCTCAATCCCCGGCAGTATCCCGCTGGTCGACACCGTCATCCGCGACTCCGGCACCCCCACCCCATCCACCAGCACCTTCACGCTCTGCATAAACGAGTCGTAGTTCAGAAACGGCTCGCCCATCCCCATAAACACCAGGTTGATGCGGTCCTTCCCCATCTTCACGCCATGCCGATTCAGCACCGCCGCCACCTGCCCGGCAATCTCCCCAGCGGTAAGGTTCCGCCGAATCCCCAGCTTCGCCGTCAGGCAAAACTGGCAGTTCACCGCACACCCCACCTGCGACGAAATACACATCGTAGCCCGCCGAAACCCCTTCTCCGCCAAAGCCCCCCAGTTCCGCTTATCGACCTTCGCCGTCACCGCCTCAACAGCATCCACCACCTCCCCAGCCTCTTCCGAAGCCGCCTCACTCCCATCCCCCCGCTCGCCGCCATCCCCATCCGGCCTCCAAACCGTCTCAACAGTCTCACCATCCGCCATCCGCATCAGGTACCGCTCCGTGCCATCCACCGACACTGCCGTCTGCACCATCTCCGGCAGTCCGACACTCCACCCCGCGGCTTTCAATTCCTCTCTCAAAGAAGATGGCAACGTCGTCATCTCATCCAGACTCGCCACCCGCTGCTTATACAGCGCATCAAAAACCTGCCGCCCCCGATAAGCCTTCTGCCCCAGCCCCGCCATCACCGCCGTCAGCTCCGCCAGCTCCAGCCCAAACAGCGCCCCCGCCGCCGGCATAGGCACCGCCGCCTCAGCATCCACACCGGTCTTTATCGCGCTCTCAACCATCCCTCAAGTCTAGCCGACCGCAGCGATCGCCCTTGCCTTTACCTGAAGGTACCCCAAGGCTTCAGCCTTGGGTTTCATAGGACCACCAAAACGGGCTTCAGCCCCTGGGGTATGCCCTCCAACGCAGCAGCCATCAGCAAGCTACGCCCCCAACCCCGCCACCCGCCGATCCGCCTCCACCACCCCCGCCGTCACGCCCGCCCCCTCATACAGCCCCCGAGCCGCCATCCAGCTCTCCCTCGCCCCCGCAAAATCCCCCGCCGCCTCATGCGCCAGCCCCGCCACCCGCAACGCATTAGCCAACTCCAAACCACCGACGCCACGCTCCCGATAGACCGCCAGCACCACGCCAATACTCTGCTCAGCCTCCGCCGCCCGTCCCAGCTCCACCAGCAACTCCGCCGCATGACGCAGCGCATGAGCCGCCTTCAACGCTTCCCCCGCATCCTCCCAGGCCTTCACCGCCTGCGTATACCCATCCAGCGCAGACTCGCGATCCCCCGCCCGCCGCGCCACCTTCGCCCGTTCCACCCAGTCATCCGCACGCATCGTCATGCCCCGCAGACTACCACCCCACCACCACTCCGTGTGGCCCATCCTTTCGCGCTCTTGCGAAAAGGTGGGGTACCGAGCGAAGCTCGACCAGCTCACGCTTCCACCCAACAATGACGGGTGCCTCGCCCGCCGCCGAAACCGCCGCAAATCATGAAACAATAGCCAAATGTCCGTAGCACTAGCGGAAAACTCCGCCCCCATCACCGCCCCCGTACCCCAAAGAGACATCCGTTCCACCACGCTCCCCAACGGCCTCCTCGTCCTCACCGAGCGCATGAGCCACCTCCGCTCCGTCAGCATGGGCGTATGGATCGACTCCGGCTCCCGCGACGAGACCCCCGAGCGCAACGGCATCTCCCACTTCATCGAACACATGGTCTTCAAGGGCACCACCACCCGCTCCGCGAGCCAGTTCGCCCGCGAAGTCGACGCCATCGGCGGCAACCTCGACGCCTTCACCGGCAAAGAAACCGTCTGCTTCAACATCAAGGTCCTCGACGAGAACCTCCCCGCCGCCCTTGACCTCCTCACCGACCTCGTCCTCCACCCCACCTTCGCCCCCGACGACATCGCCCGCGAGCAAGGCGTCATCCTCGAAGAAATCAAGATGGACGAAGACAACCCCGACTACCTCGTCCACGAGCTCTTCACCCAGAAGTTCTGGAAAGGCGACGCCCTCGGCCGTCCCATCCTCGGCACCGCCAAAACCGTCTCCAGCTTCACCCAGGCCATCGTCCTCGACGAGTACGCCACCCGCTTCACCCCTGCCAACATGGTCTTCACCGCCGCCGGTAACATCGACCACGACACCTTCATCGCCGACGTAGCCGAAGCCTTCTCCACCCTCCCACCCTCAACCGCGCGCCCCACCCGCACGCCGCCGCCGCAGGCCTTCCCCCACATCACCCTCAAGAACAAGAAGTCCCTTGAGCAGGTCCAGTTCTGCCTCGCCATGCCGGCCAATCCCATCGCCCATCCCGACCGCTACACCGCCTACCTGCTCAACAGCATCCTCGGTGGCGGCATGAGCTCCCGCCTCTTCCAGTCCATCCGCGAAGAGCGCGGCCTCGCCTACTCCATCTACTCCGAAATGAACCCCTTCCGCGACACCGGCTCCCTCGCCGTCTACGCCGGCTGCGCCATCGACAAAACGAAGGAGGTCCTCTCCCTCACCCTCGCCGAGCTCGCCCGCATCAAGACCGAGCTCGTCAGCGAAGAAGAACTCGACCGCGCCAAGTCCCAAATCAAGGGCAACATGGTCCTCGGCCTCGAAAGCTCCAGCTCCCGCATGTCCAACCTGGCCCGCCAGCAAATGTACTTCGGCCGCTTCTTCCCCATAGACGAGATAACCACCGAAATCAACCGCGTCACCCGCGAAGACATCCAGCGCCTGGCCAACGACCTCATCCACCAGGAAAAACTAGCCCTCACCCTCCTCGGCAACCTGGGCACCCTGAAAATCGACCGCGCCGACCTAACCTGCTAACGCCCACCTCGTAACCTCTCAGGATTGTCATTCCGCAGCGCAGCGAAGGAATCTGCTTGCGCATTTGCTTTTGCAGCTGCAGTTGCTTTTGCATTCGCAGTTGCTTTTGCATTCGCAGTTGCTTTTGCATTCGCAGTTGCACTTGCACTCGCAGTTGCAGTTGCAGTTGCCGTTGCCGTTGCCTGAAGGTACCCCAAGGCTTCAGCCTTGGGTCTCATAGGCCAAGAAAAAAGGGGCTTCAGCCCCTGGGGTAGGCCGTCGCTCAAGCAGCCCCCAAAATTTCCACGGAACCAACCCACCCCACCCCGCGTACCACCATCATCATGATGAAGTTCCTCTTCGCCGCCGCTGCCCTCCTGGCGCTCACGGGCTGCCACCGCTCCGTCCACAACGGCCTCCGCTTCGTCATCACCCCCGATGGCGCCGCCCACACCGTCACGCTCTCCTGCCGCGACTCCTCCTCCGGCGCCTGCCACTTCACCTTCACCCACGGCACCACCCAGCTGGCTAAGGCCAACATCGACGTCGGCAACACCATCACCCTCGCCTCCATCGCCCCCGAGGCCGAATACTGTGCCGCCCCGCACACCGCCTCGCTCGGCAGCTGCAAGCCCTCCCCGCTCCCCTACAAGCGCTCCACCGTCACCATCCGCAGCGAACGCAGCGGCCGCATCTCGGAATAGCCCGTCAATTTGTGCCGCCCGCCCGACACCCTTGCCGCCGTTTCGAACGTCTATACTTTGAGACGGTAGATTCCATCGCCCCAAGGAATGTCGAATTTCATGAAGACCCACCAGAAGCGCACCGCAGAAGCCGGCTTCACCCTCATAGAGCTGCTGATCGTCATGTCCGTCATCCTGATCCTGATGGTCCTCGCCATCCCCGCCATGCAGGGCGTCCGCCGCACCGCCAACCAGACCTCCGCCATCGCCAGCCTGCGCATGCTCAACCAGATGGAAGGCCAGTACAACTCCACCTACCCCCAGCACGGCTTCGCCTGCACCCTGCCTGCGATGGGCGGCAAGCAAGGCTCCGGCTCTCCCACAGCCGAGTCCGCACAGCTCATCCCCGAGGACCTCGCCTCCGGCTCCAAATCCGGCTACATCTTCAACATCACTTGCGGCGGCAAGAACACCATCAACAACCAGGACCAGTACAACTCCTACCAGATCACCGCCACCCCCACCCAGGTAGGCAGCACCGGCAACTGGGGCTACTGCACCGACGAAAATGCCCAGATCCATTACGACCCCAAAGGCGGCACCAACTGCACCGACCTCCTGCAGTAATCCCCAATCTCCAGCACACCGAGAGGCCGCCGCAAGGCGGCCTTTCCATTCCTCCTCCCAAAATCTGGCATCATGAGCGAAGCGCGTAGCGCGAAGTCGAAGGACCCCGAAGCCCTCTACATCACCCCCACCCCTTACCCCCTTTTCAGGCACCCATGCCCCGCCAAATGCGCCACCTCACACTTCTCCTTGCCATCACAACCCTCACCGCGCCGTCTGGCCCCTGGGCCCTGAGCCCTGGACCCTCCCCCGCCCCCACCGCCGCCACCCTCGCCAAAGCCGTCGACGCCCACTACAACCACCTCACCTCCCTCGAAGCCCGCTACACCGAGCGTTACCAGGGCCTCGGCTCCGACCGCACCGAAACCGGCACCCTCCTCCTCCGCAAGCCCGGCCGCATGCGCTGGTCATACGACACCCCCCACGGCAAGCTCTTCCTCCTCGACGGCCACGACGCCATCTTCTACACCCCCGGCGACCCCCAGGCCCAGCGCCTCCCCGCCAAACAACTAGACGACCTCCGCAGTCCCCTGCGCTTCCTCCTCGGCCACACCGAGCTAGCCAAAGAACTAGACCACCTCACCCTCACCGAAACCGGCACCCCCACCGCCCCCCTCTACACCCTCTCCGGCACGCCCAAGGGCATGCAGCAACGCCTCCGCACCCTCGCCCTCACCGTCGACACCGCCGGCACCATCCACACCATGCGCCTCGAAGAAATCGACGGCTCCATCACCACCTTCACCTTCACCAACCAACACGAAAACATCGCCACCCGAGACACCGACTTCACCTTCACCCCACCACCCAACGTAACCATCATCAATGCCGCGAACCCGATCTGAGGCGAGTGAAATAGTGAATGGTGAATAGTGAATAGTGAATAGTGAATAAGGCAAAAACAACGGCCTCGCGCCATCAAGCGTCGTGGCCGTTCTTTTCGCCTTTTGTTGTTCTTGCCTTTCGTCTTGTCATCCCCGCAGGGAATCTGCTTCCGCCCTTGTCTTTGCTTTATTCACTATTCACTATTCACTGCACTTCTACGTGCCCCGCCTCCCCCACCGGCACCTTCCCGCCGGTCACCGCCGCAGCCAGGTACTTCACTCCCATCACCAGCTTGCTGCTGCTGGCCTCCCAGTACTCACCCTCGCTCACATCCACGCGCACGACGGCGATCTCCGGATCGTCCTCACCCTTCGGAAACCACGCCTTGTACATCGCATTCCAAAGCTCATGAATCTTCGCCTTGTCCTGATTCACACTAGCCCGCCCCTTCAGCGACAAATACTTCGAATCCGATGGCTCCGCAAACGTCAGCGTCACATGCTGGTCCTGCTTGATCTCGCCGACCTTATCCGACCCCACCCGCGTCAGAAACCACATCACCCCATCGAACGGCTTATCCTGCAGCGCCATCGGCCGACTATGCATCGACCCATCGCCACACACCGTAGTCATCATGCAGATGTGGATTCCCTTCACCAACCCCGCAATCTTCTCGCGCCCTTCGGCCCCGCTCAATTCCTTGTAATCCGTATCGTGATCAAATTTCTCGCTGCTCATAATCAACCCCTCCGACGATCTAAGATGCAATCTCCATTCCATGCGTCCTACTCTCCGCGTCCCACAGCGTGCGCCCTACGCTGCGCGCGTCGTTGCTCGAAGGTACCCCGAGGCTTCAGCCTCGGGTCTCACACACCCGCCACAAAACGGGCTTCAGCCCCTGGGGTATGCTCCCGTCTGAGTGGCCGCAATCCGTGTGTCCCCCAATCTCGCGCCCGAGAAGCCGGCATTCGCAAAGCGGCCCCCCGACCCTTTCACACCCCCGCCCATCCCGTGTACCGTAAACCCATGACACTCCGGCCCCTCATCGCCGCGCTTCTCACCCTCCCGCTCACCGTCGCCGCGCAAACCACCCCCCACCTCATCCCCATGCCCCGCGAGATTCAGCAGAAGCCCGACGTCCCCCTCAACAACGGCGTCCAGATCATCTGCCCCGCCTGCGACAACGAAAACCTCTTCGCCGCCAACGACCTGCGCCAGACCCTCGCCGACCGCGGCATCGCCACCACCAATCCAGCCGGCTACCGCATCGTCTTCCAGCAGCACGTCACGCCGCCCTTCCCTGACGCCATGCAGCCCGAGGGCTACGCCATCGTCTCCGCCAACAACACCTCCACCCTCATCGCGATGTCCTCCGCCGGCATCTTCTACGCCGCCCAAACCATCAAGCAACTCATCGACTCCCCCTCCCCCAACACCTTCGTCCTCCACGCAGCCGACATCCGCGACTACCCTGCCCTCAAATACCGCGGCCTCCACGACGACCTCTCCCGCGGCCCCGTCCCCACCCTCGCCTTCCAGAAGCACCTCATCCAGCAGCTCGCCGCCTACAAGATCAACCTCTACTCCCCCTACTTCGAAGAAACCCAGCAATACGCCTCCAACCCCCTCGCCGCTCCCCCCGGCGGCTCAATCTCGGCTTCAGATGCCCGCGAGCTCGTCGCCTTCGCCGCCCAGTACCACATCATGGTCGTACCCGAGCAGGAAGCCTTCGGCCACCTCCGCCACATGCTCACCTACGAGCAGTACTCCCCCCTCGCCGAAACCCCACACGGCGCCGTCCTCGCCCCCGGCCAGCCCGTCACCCTCCCCCTCATCTCGCAGATGTTCACCGAGCTAGCCAACCTCTACCCCTCGCCCTTCCTCCACATCGGCGGCGACGAAACCGTCGACCTCGGCACCGGCCAGTCCCGCGCCGACGTCGACGCCCGCGGCCTCGGCCCCGTCTACCTCGACTTCGTCTCCAACATCGTCACCACCCTCCAGCCCCTCCACCGCCGCATCCTCTTCTGGGGCGACATCGCGCAGGACTCCCCCGACCTCCTCAAAGCCATGCCCCAATCCTTCAAAGACCAGACCATCGCCATCGCCTGGGGCTACTCCCCCAACCCCAAGGGCTTCGACAAGCAGCTCCACCCCTTCATCGACGCCGGCATTGAAACCTGGGTCGCCCCCGCCATCAACAACTACCGCCAGGTCTATCCCAACCAGCAACTCGCTCTCGACGACATCCAGGAATTCACCCGCGACGGCCAGCGCCTCGGCGCCACCGGCCAGCTCAACACCCTCTGGAACGACGACGGCGAATCCCTCGCCGACCAGAACTGGTACGGCATCCTCTTCGGTGCCGCCGCCGCCTGGCAGCCAGGCGAAAGCTCCATCCCGCAATTCCAGCAGAGCTTCGCCCAGGTCTTCCACGGCGACCAGACCGGCCTCCTCAACCAGGCCCAGATCGAACTCACCACCGCCATGACCCTCATCCACGACGGCAAGGTCGTCTCCGGCACCGAAGGCACCGACGGCCTCTTCTGGATCGACCCCTGGACCAAAGACGGCGAAGCCTTCAACGCCAAACTCCGCCCCATCGCCTCCGACGTCCGCCTCCACGCCGAACGCGCCATCACCCTCATAGCCCAGGCCCGCGCCGCCGCTCCCGCTATCACTCCGGGTGCCCCATCCTCGACGACGGCATCATCGTCGTCTAGGGTGGGCATCGGCGAAAGCCGACCGCTCTTTTCCCCACCCGGCACCCTGTACGCTCCCGACCCCGACCCGGCCAACGCCTTCCCCTCCAACCCCACCACCCTCCGCGAGCCCAACGCTATCGACGCCATGGAATTCGGCGCTCGCCGCATCGACTTCCTCGTCCTCAAATTCCAGCTCGCCGACGAGATGGTCAGCTCCTACACCCGAGCCCTCACCACCGCCGCCTCCGGAGACCGCAAAGCCCGCCCCTCAGTCGCCTCGCTCATGTCCGACATCAACGGAGTCAACGGCCGCATCCAGGACATCACCTCCGGCTACTCCCAGCTCCGCGACCTCTACGCCCAGACCTGGCTCCGCACCAACCGCCCCTACGCCCTCCGCCGCATCCTCGAGCACTACGACGCCGCCGCCGCCCTCTGGCTCTCCCGCATGGACAAATTCCGCATAGCCCAGCGCGAATGGTCCTCCACCCGCAACCTCCTCTCCGCCACCGACGCCGGCATCGGCGTCCCCGCCACGGCCACCACCGCCCCCGTAGCGCAGGTCGTTGTAGTCCAGAAGCCCGCACCCAAAGCCAAGGCTAAAAAGGCCCCCGCAAAGAAGCGCCGCAAATGACCCAAACCCTCACCGCCCGCCGCCTCATCACCGACATCGGCTCCATCGAGTACCCCTTCCTTACCATCGCTCCCGACGGCACCATCGCCGACATCTCCTCCGACCCCTCCATCCGCGACACCACCACCCTCACCGCCGCCTTCCTCGACATCCACACCCACGGCGCGAAGGGCCACGACGTCATGAGCGCCTCTCCCTCCGACCTCGCTGACCTCCAGCGCTTCCTCGCCACCCGCGGCGTAGCCAACTATCTCCCCACCACCGTCACCGCTCCCATCGACGCCACCCTCCGCTCCCTCGAAGCCCTCGCCAACGCCATCGAATCCGCCCCCCGCGAAGGCGAAGCCCAACCCATCGGCATCCACCTCGAAGGTCCCTTCCTCTCCCACGCCAAGCGCGGCGTCCACCCCCCCGACCTCCTCCAGCCCCCCACCATCGCCCTATTCGACCGCTTCCAAACCGCCGCCCGCGGCCACATCAAACTCCTGACCCTCGCCCCCGAACCCCACGCTACCACTCCGCCGTCTGGACCCTGGGCCCTGGACCCTGGCGCCTCGCCTCTCGACCTCATCCGCCACGCCACCGCCCAGGGCGTCCGCATCTCCCTAGGCCACTCCAACGCCACCGCCGACCAAACCCTCGCCGCCATCGACGCCGGCGCCACCTCCGCCACCCACACCTTCAACGCCATGCGCCCCCTCGACCACCGCGAACCCGGCATCCTCGGCACCGTCCTCGACGACCACCGCCTCTACGCCGAACTCATCTGCGACGGCATCCACGTAGCCCCCCCGCTAGTCCGCCTCTGGCTCAACGCCAAAGGACGCGACCGCGCCATCCTCGTCACCGACGCCATGTCCGCCGCCGGCATGACCGACGGCAACTACACCCTCGCCGGCCTCGCCGTAACGGTAGCCAACGGCCGCGCCTCCCTCGCCGACCACCCCGACACCCTCGCCGGCTCCGTCCTCACCATGGACGCCGCCGTAGCCAACCTCCAGCTCTTCACCCAAACCCCCTTAGCCGACGCCACCCGCGCCGCCTCCCACACCCCCGCCGCCATGCTCGGCCAACCCCAGCAGACCCGCCTCAACCCCGGCGCCCCCGCCAACCTCAACCGCTTCGACGAGCACGGCAACCTCATCGCCACCTACATCCGCGGCCGCCAGGTTTAAGTTCTACTTCGCGAAACTTTGCCGAACTCCGCGCACGTTGCGTCAAGGCTTTTAACCCCGCGCCCGCCACAAAGCCCCTTCCAGCGGCAACACCGCAGTCTCCGCCATCACCACCCAAGGATGCCCCGCCACCAACGCCGCCTCCATCGACCGCCTCACCCGCGGAATCTTATCCAACACACTCCCCGTAAACGCCACCCGCAACGCATCCCCCGCCGCACATCCCGCCTGGTGCATCTTCGAGGCCACCAAACCCACCTGCTCCGCCAGCTCCACCCCGGCCCTCTCCAGCACCGCCGCAGCCAGCGCATCCCCACCCTCCGCGCAAGCCGCCACCACGGTAGTCAGCCCCGCAAACTCCACCCGCGTCCGGCTATTGCCCCAAGCCACCAGGGCCCCCAAACCATCCAGCCCCCAATGCTTCTCTATCTCCGACAATAGGCACGTAGCCACACCGCGGTCCTGCGCCCGCAACCCCGCCTTGATCGCCTCCACCCCAATCCAGTGCCCCGACCCCTCATCCCCCAGCATCGGCCCCCATCCACCCGCCGTAAACCGCCGCCCATCCGCACACCGCCCCATCACATTCGACCCCGTCCCCGCGATCACCAGCACTCCCGCCCCACCGGCAAACGCCGCTTCGAAAGCGATCTCCTCATCCCCCAGCAGCAACACCTCGCCCCCAACAACTTTCCGCAGCGTCGTGTCCGCCCACGCCCGCACCAACTCGCTCGAAATCCCCGCCAGCCCCATGCACGTCCGCGTCACCGCACTCAGCTCGATACCCGCTTCTCGCGCCGCCTCGCGTACCAACTCCTGCAGCCGCGTCGTAGCCGTGCCCTCATCCACCACCGACAGCTTCACACTCCCCCCCGCAGCCTTCCCCAGCACCTTCTCCTCATCCGCCACCCAGCATTGCGTCTTCGTCCCGCCACCATCCAGTGCCACAAAATACGCCATCGTAATCTGCATCTCCTCGCGGTATCACCGCGCCTTATTCACTACTCACTATTCACTGCTGTAACCACAAGCCCGTTATCATAACCTCCACTGCACTTCGCCGTCAGGAGCCCGTATTGCCGACAGTCCTCACCGCCGCCGTATTCCTCCCCGGCCCCTGGCCTCCCACCGGCCACCTCAGCACCATCGATCTCGCGATCATCGTCGTCTACCTCATCGGCATCACCCTCTTCGGCCTAAGCTTCCGCAAGCGCAACGCTGGCTCCGCTGCCGATAAGTCCCTGAAGTCCTACTTCCTCGCCGACAACACCATCCCCTGGTGGGCCATCGCCCTCTCCGTCGTCTCCGCCGAAACCTCCACCCTCACCATCATCTCCATCCCCGGCGTAGCCTTCGCCGGCGACTTCGGCTTTCTCCAGATCGTTCTCGGCTACATGCTCGGTCGCATCGTCGTCGCCGCACTCTTTCTCCCGCGCTACTTCGCCGGAGAAATGCTCACCGCCTACCAGCTCATCGACCAGCGCTTCGGCGCCACGCTCCACAAAGTCACCGCAGGCCTCTTCCTCCTAACCCGCGCAGCGGCAGAAGGCGTCCGCGTCTTCGCCATCTCCATCGTCGTCGGCATCGCCATCGGCACCGGAGACAAGCTCTCCATCACCCTCATCTCTGTCCTCACACTGCTCTACACCTTCGAAGGCGGCATGGCCGCCGTTGTCTGGACTGACGTCGTGCAAATGGCCATCTACGTCGGCGGCACCTTCGTCGCCATCCTCACCCTCGGACACGCCGTCCCCGGTGGCTGGTCGACCATCCACCAGGTCGGCATGGCCTACGGCAAGTTCCACTGGCTCGACTTCTCCCTCGACCTCACCAAGTCCTACACCTTCTGGGCCGGAGTCCTCGGCGGAACCTTCCTCACCATGGCCTCCCACGGCACGGACCAGCTCATGGTGCAGCGCCTCCTCGCCTCCCGCAACCTGCGTGAATCTCGCCTCGCACTCCTCAGCTCCGGCGTCGTCATCTTCATCCAGTTCTTCCTCTTCCTCCTCATCGGTGTCGGCCTCTTCGTCTTCTATCAGGGCGGCGTAGATTCGACGGACATGATGCGCTGGTCGCACACCATCTCCTCCGACCGCCTCTTCCCCTTCTTCATCGTCCACTTCATGCCCGTAGGCATCGCAGGATTACTCGTCGCCGCCATCCTCGCCGCCGCCATGTCCAACCTTTCCGCAGCGCTCAACTCACTTTCTTCCACCACCGTCGTCGACTTCTACATGCGCTTCCGTCCGGAAGCCGACGACCGCGAACGCGCCATCATCGCCAAGTCCTCCACGGTCCTCTGGGCAATCGTCCTGCTCTCCATTGCGATCGCCACCGCCACAGTGGGCGGCAAAGGCCACGTAGTAGAAATCGCCCTCAGCATCGCCAGCGTAGCCTACGGCTGTCTCCTCGGCGTCTTCCTCCTTGGCACGCTCACCAAGTTCGCGACAGAAATCGGTGCGTCCATAGGCATGGTGGTAGGCTTCGTCGTCAACATCGCACTCTGGCAATTCCCTGGCAAAGTCATATATCAAGCTGTATGGAAATTGCCGGATGGTCGCAACGGGAGCCCCATGCCACCTATCACCATCCCCCACATCGCCTTCACCTGGTACGTCATCATCGGAGCCCTCGTGACCTTCGCCATCGGCGCCCTCGCCAGCCTCATCTTCCGCAAACAGTCGACACGCGCCGTGACCGCCATCATCCTGCTGCCACTCCTCCTCTGCCTACCCGCATCCGGCAGCACCCCCAAGCGAAAGCACAAGGCCGCAAAGAAACAAACCCCGGCCCACACCATCCCCTCCGCCGCCGGCTTCGCCGAGATCTCTGCGCTCATGAACCAAGGCATCGCCGAGCACCGCCTCCCCGGCGCCGTCGTCGTCGTCGGCAACAGCGGCCGCATCGTCTTCCACCAGGCCTTCGGCAACCGCAAAGCCGACAACGAACCCGCCCTCAACGGTCAGCCCTCACCCGCCGAACCCATGACCGAAGACACCATCTTCGACATGGCCTCCCTCACCAAAGACCTCGCCACCGCCACCGCCATCATGCAGCTCTACGACGCAGGCAAGATCGCAAGCTTCGACGACCCCATAGCCAAATACCTCCCCGAATTCCTAGCCCCACCCACCACACCGAGCGCCAACACCACCGCATCGGGTAGCGGCTCATCAGCCAACACGACCCCAACACCCAACGGCAGTCCCACCGCTCCGAGCGCTGAAGGCGCGCCGATATACCAGCCTGGGGCGCAGCCCCAGGTACACCCCGCCGCGAACCAGAGGGCTGAAGGCCCGGCATATAGTGCCGCCCAGGCCGCCCGCGCCCAGGTCACCATCCGCATGCTCCTCACCCACTACTCCGGCGAAACCGAAGACATCTCCATCCGCGACCCCTGGGGCCTCGCCACCCCCGACAAACTCGAAGGCATCCACCGCGCCCTCACCACCCCACTCAAATCCGCCCCCGGCGCAACCTTCCGCTACTCCGACATTAACTTCATCCTCCTCGGCGCACTCATCGAAAAACTCTCCGGCCAAACCGAAGACGCCTTCGTCCTCGAACACATCTACAGACCCCTCGGCATGACCGACACACGCTATCTGCCCTTCGATAAAGCCTGCGGCCCACACACAACTTCAGGCGCCGCTATCGTCTGGTCCCCGCTGCCCGCCAACACCCACATCCTCACAAAGTGCGCCGACGACACCTGGAGCACATCACTCCTGCCCCGCATCGCCCCCACCACCCACGACGATGAAGGCAACGCCGAAACCAATCCCCACTTCAACCAGCTCACCCGCGGCAGTGTCCACGACCCCACCACCCGCCGCATGGGCGGCGTAGCCGGACACGCCGGCGTCTTCTCCACCGCGCACGACGTTTCGCTCTTTGCCCAGGCCCTCCTCGACCGCCTCGCCGGCCGCCCCAGCAACTTTCCCGTCAAGCAGTCCACGCTGCTCCTCATGACCAGCCCCCAGCAGCCAGGCCACACCCCCACCCAGCTCTCCGAAGCCAACGCCGCGGACCAGGCCGCGATCATCGCCGGCACCAAGCCCTCCGCGCCCCTGCTCGCTCCCGCCTACCCCGCGATCAAAGACGTCTCGCTCCGCGGCTTCGGCTGGGACATCGACACCGGCTTCTCCAAGCCCCGCGGCGCCATCTTCCCCATCGGCAGCTTCGGCCATACCGGTTTCACCGGCACCACTCTCTGGATGGACCCGGGCTCCAACTCCTACGTCGTCCTGCTCTCCAACGCCGGCCATCCCCGAGGCAACCCGCCCATCTCCAACCTGCGCGGCGCGGTCGCCACCGCCGCCGCCTGCGCCCTCCATCTCTACCCCGAGCGCCAGCACGGCATGGTCTGCTGCCCCGGCCATCCGTTCTGCCCCATGATGGGCGCCGAACCCACCACAACCTCCACCACCACGCCGTCACCCTACCCGCCAACCCTCACCGGCATCGACGTCCTCGAAAAGGAAAACTTCGCTCCCCTCGCCACCATCGCCGCCCGCCACGATAACCACCTCCGCCTCGGCATCTTCACCAACCAGGCCGGCATCGACCGCAACCGCCGCCGCACCGTCGACATCCTCGCCACTGACCTCCCCAGAGCCGTGCCCTCCGCCCAGGTCACCGCTCTCTTCTCCCCCGAGCACGGCCTCGCCGCCCTCGTCGACTCCGAAAACGTCCCTTCCGAAACCGACGCCGCCACCGGCCTCCACGTCACCGGCCTCTATGGCGCCAAACCCGCCGACCGCCACCCCACCCACGACATGCTCAAAGACCTCGACGCCGTCGTCATCGACCTCCAGGACGCCGGCGTCCACTTCTGGACCTACGAAGCCGCCATGGGCTACTTTCTCGAAGCCTCTGCCAAAGAGAAAAACGACTTCCACCACATCGTCGACATCGTCATCCTCGACCGCCCCAACCTCGTCGGCGGCATCGCCGTCCAGGGCCCCGTCTCCGATCCCGGCATCGAAACCTACACCAACTACACCTCCCTCCCCTCCCGCCACGGCATGACCTTCGGCGAACTCGCCCGCTACTTCAACCAGTTCAAACTCGACGCCGCCAGCAACAAAACCGACGCCCCGCTCACCATCGTCCGCATGCAGAACTGGACCCGCGACCAGTACTTCGCCTCCACCGGCCTCCCCTGGATCAACCCCAGCCCCAATCTCCGCGACCCCGTCGCCGCCATCCTCTACCCCGGCATCGGCCTCATCGAGTTCGCCAACATCTCCGTCGGCCGCGGCACCGCCGAGCCCTTCCACATCATCGGCGCGGGCGCCCCCACCACCTCGAACTTGTCATCTCGACCGGAGCGCAGCTCAGGGGAGAGACCTGCAGTTCCCGCCACCGCGTGGTTCAAAGCCACCGAAGTAGCCGCCGCCCTCACCGCGCGCCACATTCCCGGCATTACCTTCACCCCCACCAGTGTCTCCATCGCAGACGACGCCAACAAGTACCCCTTCCACGGCCAGACCATCGAAGCCATCCGCTTCACCGTCACCGATCCCGCCGCACTCGACACCCCCGAGCTGGGCATGGAAATCCTCACCACCCTCCACCACCTCTACCCCGCCCAGTTCAATTTCGAACGAGCCAACCGCCTCTTCGACAACCGGGCCACCCTCGCCGGCCTGCAGCGCGGCGACGATCCCCGCACCATCGCCGCCGCATGGCAACCCGCGCTCGACCGCTTCAAAGCAGATCGCGCGAAGTGTCTCCTGTACTAACGTCTTCCACCACGCCGTCGTGCTTGCCTCGCCCTCTGCGCTGCGCGTGATAGATGCCGGAGCTCCCTGAAAACAAATAGCTCACCACGCACGCAATCCCCGCATAGGCGCCCGCCTCAGCTCCGAAGAGTTCCATGGCCATCAGCGTCGAAGCAATCGGCGTATTGGCAGCGCCCGCGAACACCGCGACAAACCCCATCGCGGCCAGCAATGATGAAGGCAGCGGCAGCACGCCTGACAACGCATTCCCCAGCGTCGACCCAATAAAAAACAGCGGCGTCACCTCCCCGCCCTTGAAGCCCGCTCCCAACGTCACACTCGTGAAGATGAACTTCGCCGCCCAGTCGTAGACCGGCAGCTTGGTGCCGAAAGAGGCAACGATCGTCGGAATGCCAAGCCCGATATACTTCGTCGTCCCCACCCCGAACACCGCAGCCGTCACCAGCAAGCCCCCCACAAAAGGCCGCATCGGCGCAAACGGAATCAGCCGTCTCGATAGCGCCGAAAGTCCATGCGTCGTTTTCGCAAACGCCATCGCCACCAACCCGAACGCCACGCCAGCCGCAATCGAACACAGAATGCCGGACACGCTCAGGACCGGCGTAGACGAAACCGCATACAGAGTGTGTTCGATGTGCCACGCACGTGTGGCAAGGTCGGCGATGAAGGCCGCAAGAAAGCAGGGACCGATGGCGTCGTAACTGATGCTTCCAATGGCCAGCACCTCGATGCCGAAGACAGCGCCAGCCAGGGGCGTTCCAAACACCGACGCGAATCCCGCGCTGACGCCAGCCATCAGCAGGATGCGCCGCTCATGCGGCTTCAGCCGCAACGGCTTGCTCAGAACGTCGGCAAGGGAGGCTCCGGTTTGCAGCGCCGTGCCCTCGCGTCCCGCTGAGCCGCCAAAGAGATGCGTCAGGAAAGTGCCAAGCAGTATCAGCGGCGTCATGCGCAGCGGAATAACGTCCTTCGGCTCGTGAATCTCGTCCAGGATGAGGTTGTTTCCAGCTTCGACCCGCTTGCCGAACCAGTGATACATCAGGCCCACGCAGAGCCCTGCCGGTGCGAGCAACAGGATCAGCCAGCGGTGCGCCTCGCGCACATCGGTCGCCACCTGCAGCGACCAGAGCAGCAACGCTGAAGCCGAGCCCGCAAGTAGGCCAACGACCAGGCAGATCGGCGTCCACCGAACCAGCGCCTTCAGCAGACGAAAGGCACCTTGGAAGTTTTTGCGAAACCAGGCTGTGGACACACGACCTCCTACGAGATGTAGGAGTCATCAGCTCCGCCCAGAAAGGCGGGCATCGGAGGCGAACCCCATCGCCAGAGTTGTAAACCTAAGCTAAACGCCGACACCTTCCGCGTCAATCCACGGAAGGCGTCAGCGGCTATCCTGCTACTTCTGAATCACAATGGCATTCGGCGTCGGCTCGCCTGCGGTCGTGCTGATGACCACGGACTTCGTGGGCGAAATAACATAACCCACGGTCGTTCCCACACTACCTGTGAAGGAGAACCGTCCGCTTGAAGCCGTGTTGATCCCGTTGGCATCCGCAACACAGGTCAGTGAAGCCGTCTGCCCCTGCGTCAGAACGCCGCTAGGATCGCTATTGTCGATCGTCAGTGCGCCTGTTCCTGAACCGTTCTGCACAACCACGCCGCTGTTCACGTTTTGCCGCACGGGCGATTCAACATTGCCCAGCGAGTACGTCCCAGCCGGCAGATTGCAGCTGAACGGCCCGGCCGACTGCTGTTCCATATGGATCAGCCCAGCCCCTCCGCCACCCACCGCGACGCCCTGTTGAAGGCTCGCGAGGTAGAAAATCGGCGGGTGGTTCCCTGCTCCAGTCAGCGTCAATCTGCCCACCGAGTCGATCGCGTAGGGGAGCGTCCCAAGCACCTCTCCCAGCTGCACCTGGCCGTTGTTTTCATTATTGCTGTCCTGCGTCACGGTGATCTGCGAACCGCTCGTCACCACCCCGATAAGCTGGACCCCCGACTGGTCAGGGAAATTGGACACACCGTCGCCGTTGGACGGGCTGGTGCCATAAAGTACATAATTCCCGCTCAGTTGCGATGCGCCAGTAAACGCCACGGTCTGCGCCAGCACATCACCGCTCAGCATCGTGAAGTTAAGGTGCAGGTCGGTAGACATGATGTACATCTCGGTCGGGCTCACCACGTAGTACACATAGTGCGATGGCGGCAACGGATACATCACGCCAGAGGCCGTCGGAGTCAACGTCAGCGTGCCGCGGCCCGCAGCGTCCGGCGCCGTATAGCTGCCCGCCAGCGAAATCCCGCCGAAACCATTATTGCCATTGTTCGATCCATTTCCATTGCCCACAGTCTGGGCATCTTCCTGACCGCTCGTAATGTTCAGCGACCCGTCACCGGTAAACCGTCCAACCGCAGTCACCGGACCAAAATCGGAAAGCAACCCGTTGGGGCACGTGTTGCCATTCACGGTATTGCAGGGGGTCTCACCTTCGAGCCCGAAGACGAAACTCTGCGCCATGCTGAACGAACCGAGCCCACTCTGCAGCTTACCCACGCCAGCACCCGTGCCGGCGCTGCCATTCACAAACGTATCGTCGAACTCGATGAACCGCACATCCTGCGCAACGGACGAACCGTTCAGATTCCCCACCGACAGCGCATACTCAAAATGCCCGCCGTTGGAAAGACTGATCACCATCAATCCGCGCTGGTCGGTGCCCAGCGTATAGCTTCCCGTCACAGTATTCACCGTCGTCGGGTGCGAGCCGGGATTATTGAAATCGTACTCGCCGGCCGTGATCCCGCCCGATCCGTTGAAGCTAAGCTGCATCGTTTCCGCATAGCCTGAAACGAAGCCGTTATGGTTGCCAGCCATATTGTTGTTGTACCCGTTGAACCGCAGCACATAGCTGCCATTCAACATGCTCTCGCCTCCGCCCACCGGCAAGCTGCTTGCCGCCGTCAGGCTCAGTGTTCCCGACACCGCGCAATTCGTCGCATTCTGCGCATCGCACGCCTTCACCGTGAACGACGTTGTTCCAGTAACGCTCGTCGTCCCGTTAATATTCCCGGCCGTTGAAAGGTTGAGTCCCGTCGGTAACCCGCCCGAGTTCACACTCCATTTGTAAGTGCCCGTATTGCCACCTTGCGCCAGCAAGTTCGCGGAGTACTGAACGCCAGTGGTATACGACGGCAGGAAGCTCGAAACCACGCTCACCGGAATCGGCGTTCCCGGCTTCTGTCCAATCTGGCCGATCTGCTGCGCCATCGACATCGGCACTGTCACCGGCGTAGCCAGGCCCACAAACTCCGTCAGTCCCTGCTGCGCACTGTTGACCGTCACCGGTCCAAGGTCCGCCACCCACACGTTCCCAGAGGCATCCATCACCATCGCATTCGGCCCGCCCAGGTTGCCGCCCGTCAGCCCTGACGCCAGCGCCGTCCCGGTGGAATCAAAAATCCAAAGCGATGGCGTCCTCTTCAATACAAACACCCGGTTCGACCCGTCCACCGCCACCGCGCTCATCGCTCCCGTCCCCGTCGAAAACCCGCTCCCCACAGGCGTCCCGCTACTCGTAAACTTGCTCAGCAGCGTGTTTCCTGCATTGATCACCCACGCATTGTTGCTGCCGTCCATCGCAATGCCGATCGGAAAATTCAGCCCGCCACCGACGTATCCGTTCGATCCCGAGATAAACGTATCGGACGTGTTGAACTCCGTCACCGTGCTCCCTGTGCGATTGGTAATCCACCCATTTCCAGCCCCGTCGATGGCTACAGCGGAAGGATTGATAACCCCGCCGCCGCTCAACGCTACGCCGTTACTAGGGTTCCCCGCATTGGTTTCAGTAACCGTCGTCCCAGGTGTGGAGTTACCGCCGTTCGTGATCCAGATATTGTTGTGACCATCGATCGCAATCGAGCTCGGCGCATTGCTCCCGGAATAAGTAAACGGACCGGCAATCGAATTCCCGGCGCCCACCCCCACCGCATTCAGAGCGATAAGTTGGTTCGAGTCGTGATTCGCCACCCACAGCGTGCCTCCGGTATCGAACGCCAACCCATAAGGATTGGCAATATTGCCGCCGCCCACAAAAGGCGTTCCACTCGCCGGCACGCCCACCGGGCTCAGTTCGCTGATGTTGTTATTGCCGTTCCCGGTCCATACATTTCCCGTCGAATCGATCGCCAGCGATCTCACCCCACCGGCATTGGTGGAATAGCTCAACGCTACCGACCAGTCATTCGGCGCCGCAGAAAGAAACGGCACGAAAGGCGCATTCGGCACGCCCAGCGGAAACAGCGTCGAGTTCACGCCCGCGTTGAACCACGGAGCCAGCGCGATATTTAAAGCCGCACCCAGCGTATTGGTCGGCGTCTACCCTGCGCCGGGCGTCGAGGCCAGAAAGTACGACGCACACGCTGCCGAAGGCGACCCCGCGACACTCGATGAATTGATGCAAAAGGCCATCGTATTCGCCAGCGTATTCAGCTCCGCCTGCGGCACCACGCCATTGCCATTGGGAGTCGTTGCCCGCGCCAGGCCCGTCGTCACATTCACCAGGCTATTTACCGTTGCGAAAGCGTTCGTAAGCCCCGTGCTGCTGTAGCCATAAGATCCAATGTTCCCGCTCGGGCTCATGAACTGGGCCAGCGCATACACTGCCGCCACCGTCGTCACTTCGTTGATGCTGATGAACGTCGCCGGCGTCAGGTTCCCGCAGCGCCCCAGCGCAGCCATCATCAGCAACTGATTGTTCGGGCCGAAGCCAGAGCCCGGGTTTCCACCCGTCGCCGTGATGTACACCAGCGTATTGTCGCCGCTCGCCGCATCCGAGCAGTGATACAGATTGGTAATACTGAAGCTGCCGTCCGCCTGGCTCAGCGTGCTCGTCCCCAGGGCGGCAGCGCCCGCCCCGTAGCCTGTCGTCCCCACCTGCCAAAGCTGCACCGTCGCCCCAATGACGGCCTGCTGGCCTCCATGCACAGAGCCATTACCCGCCACCGCCAGCGGACTCACAGTCTTGCCGGGATCGGTCACAGCCGAAGTACTGCAACCAATCATCAGGAAAAGAACGGCAGGACTGATCGCGGCAAAAATGTTGCGCATAGGTAGGACTCTCCTCGTGGAACGGTCTCGCAGGACGCGTGCCGATCCAGGCGAACCCGCAATACCGGGTTCACGCGTTCGCACAGTGCAGCAGAAGATGGCCCTGGAAGCTGCGGGTATCATACGGCGCACAAAAACTTTTGTGCAATGAAAATAGTTATGGCTGTTGCATTTGGATCATCTACCCTCGCGGCGCAAGCTAAATGACGAGACGGACAGAAAGTCTTCCGAAGGCCCATCGTCCCGCCAGGCGTGGCCGCGTTCGATGCACGGGGCACCGCCCTGGACGGTCACCCGGACCCACCCTTCACTATCAATCCATCGCTTTGCTGTAACCCATAGAAACAACACACCCGTCTACTCAGGCAACGCCGTCGCTTCTGTACTTGCAGCCATCTGCTCACCAGCGGTGGTAGGCTAAGCTACACACTTTTGGGGTCTTAGATGATGCGCTCTTTTCTTGCTCTGCTCATTCTGGCGTCAGGCATCACCTCTTCGGCCCTGGCACAATCCTGCACCGGCTTGTGCTTGCAGCAAGTCAGTTGCACCGGATCGGCAACCACAACCATCAGTGGCAAGGTCTACGCGCCTAATGGCATCGACCCGCTTCCCAACGTCACTGTCTACATTCCGAACGCGCCCGTGGCAGCCTTCACACCCGGCGTAAGCTGCCCCGTCATTGGCACGCCGCCGTCAGGCTCCCCGCTCGTCGGAACCACGACAGCCGTAGACGGCAGCTTCATTCTGCCCAACGTTCCCGTCGGCACCAACATCCCCGTCGTCGCCGTCTCCGGCAGGTGGCGCCGCCAGATGGTCGTGCCCGTCACCACCGCCTGCACCAACACCACGTTTTCGATCAACATGCCCCGCAACCAGACCGAGGGCGACATCCCGCTCATCGCCATCGCCACAGGCTCAGTCGACTCCGTCGAGTGCGTACTCCGCAAGGTAGGCGTAGACGACTCCGAATTCACCAACCCCGGCGGTGGCGGCCGGATCAACTTCTTCCAGGGCGACGGCAACACCACCCTCGCCCGCTTCTCCGGCGGCTCACGTATCGATGCCTCCACGCCCGCCGAATCCGTCCTCATGGGCGACCTGCCCACCCTCAGCCAGTACGACGTCCTGATGCTCCCCTGCGAAGGCGGCGACTATATCCGCGCAGCCAAGCAACTCAACAACCTCATCAGCTTTGCCAATGCGGGCGGACGCGTCTACTCCAGCCACTTCGCGTACTCCTGGATGATCAACAATCCACCCTTCTCCACCGTCGCCACGTGGAGAGGAAGTTCCACCGCGCTGTCAGACGGTCCAGCTACCGTCATCACCACCTTTACCGAAGGACAGACGCTCGCACAATGGCTACAAATTGTCGGCGCATCAACCACCTTTGGTCAGATCAGCGTCTCCACACCGAAGCGTGACTTCAACGCGGTCAACCTCGCCACCACCCAGCCCTGGCTGACCCTCAACAGCTCCGGCACCACCATGCAGTTCGTCTTCGACACGCCCGTCAACGCCACCACCAACCAGTGCGGCCGCGTGCTTTACAACGAGTACCACGTCGAAACACCCATCCCGGCCGGCGGCTCGGCCAACGTCCCCTTCCCCCTGGAGTGCCCCCAGCTCACCGCTGCCATGACGCCCCAGGAGAAGCTCCTCGAGTTCAGCCTCTTCGAGCTCACCGACGACGGCGGACAGGCCACTCTCGCTCCCACCGCCTTCGACTTCGGCAACGAGCCCGTCGGCTTCACCACCCCACCACACACCTTCGTCTGGACCAACAACTCCACCTTCGCGGCCGGCGTCAGCCTGCTCACCGCCTCCGGCGACTTCGCCATCACCTCCGGCTCCTGTGGCACCGTTCCCGCCGGCGGCACCTGCTCCATCAGCGTCGCCTTTACGCCGACTGCCATCGGTGCACGCACCGGCATTCTCACCGTCGGCGCCGGCGCACAGACCCTCACCGCCGCCCTCACCGGCACCGGTGTCTCCGACGTCGTCACCTCGACCTCCTCGCTCGATTTCGGCAGCGTCGACGTCGGCGCAAACGTCAGCAAGACCATCACCGTCACCAGCAACGCACCCTCCGCGATTCCCTTCCCGGCCCTCAGCACCACCGGCGACTACACGGCTTCCAGCAACTGCGGCTCCTCGCTCCCCGCCCTCGGAAGCTGCACCGTCACCGTCACCTTCAAACCCTCCACAACCGGGACCCGCCCCGGCACTCTGAGCGCGAACTCCTCCAACGCCGCCTATGCCGGGCTCGCCCTGCAGCTCACGGGCAACGGCATCGACTTCGGCATCGTCGTTTCCCCACTCACCGGCTCGACACTCTCTGGCTACAGTTCCGCCACCAATGCCACCGTCACGCCCATCGCAGGTTTCGCCGCGCCCATCACCCTCACGTGCACCTCGGCAGCCGTCGCGTCCACCTGCATTCCGGTACTCGCCACCTTCGTTCCCACGGCAGCGGTAACAACCGCCGTCAACATCACCACCACGTCCGAGTTCACCGTCGTGGGCTACACCGGTGGCAGCGCCGGGTGGCTGCTTTCCCTCTTCGCCATCGGCAGCGGCTGGCTGCTGTGGATCAAGCGCAGAAACACAAGCCAGCTCGCCCGGCACGCTCTCATGCTTGGCCTGATGGTGATCGCCACGCTCTTCGTTTCCGGATGCTCGGGCAAGCTTCCTGCCCGGAATGCTGCCTTCACCGCAGCCGGCGACTACACCTACACCATCACCGCCAGCGATGGGTTCCTGTCACACTCTGCCACCTACACGCTGCATCTCACCGCCAAGTAATACCCGGTTGACTCAAATCGCGACGTCGCTCCGGGCCTGCCAATCATCGCCGATAGCACGGTCATGGGTGATGTACCGGCAGACAACGAGGGACGCTTGCTGCGCTTGGTGGTATCGCACCCAGGCCACCTGCCACCGGCTTCGGTCGAGCCGCCAGCGCAGCCTACCGCTTCAATAGGTAAGCCGCCCCTCAACCGCGGACGGCAGGGCTTGTACCTGGTATTGCCGCGCGATCGAGCCAGCAAAAACGGTCTGAGCCAACTGCCTCACCCCGGCGTTGCGCTCACCCATAAACCAGAATCGCATCAATCTCGGGAACGGCGACGCGGTTCCTACCGCACCACACCTTCGTTCGGCAACGCTCCGTCGCTGCACCTCAGGCGAGGCCTCGCGGCACGGAACATCCTCATCGCCGGAGCCGACGGCATCGGCGCCTGCGTACGCGGCTATCTGGATTCCCTCGCCTATCCCGGCTATGCGTTCAAAGGATTCGTAAAGGTCGAAAACAAGGTTTCCGATGGCATTGCGGCTCGTGAGGTAATCGGTTCGATCGGCGAAATCATGGCGCTCGTCCAGGCTCACTCCGTGGACGAAATCATCTTCTCGCAACGGCCCGAGACCGCGCTCCTGATCAGAACGCTCGACCAGGCAAGGTCGGATGGCGTTGACGTGTACGTTGTGCCCAGCGTGTCGGAGACCCTGCAAAACCGCATGGACATCCTCCACGTCGGCGAGCTGCCGTTGATCGTCTTACACCGGGCCGACCATAGAAAATCACGCCCAACCCTTCGCAGGAGACTGGACGTCTTCGTTGCCGTAGCCGGCGCCCTGATCGCTCTCCCCTTCACCATGCTGAAACTGGTATGGAGCGAACCCGTTTTCTACGAGAGTCACCGCAAGGGAACATAGAGCCGGGCAGGGCATGCTCCGTAATGCCGGCGCCAATCTGACAAGGCCACCAGCGCGCCATCAGACCCGTCTGACGGCGCCGTTTTGTTCCATTCCTTCAATCTTGTCAGCCGCCGCCAGAAGACGGAACGTCGTAATCAGGTCCACCGCCGCCTGTAAAACCCACGCCAGCGTGTTGAACATCTTCACCGCGCGATGTGTCGTGGTAGTCGCGAACGAAGGGGATGCGATGACGCCAGACCTTGCCATGCTCATGGCACAGTCATCGGCCGGACGCCGGAAACCTTGAACCCGGTCCGCGTCCTGAAGCGAGTCACCCCCAAAACACCGCATTAATAATCTCGGCGAGTCCGCAAAAACCGCTCGCCTTTTCCGCTTGTGTAAGTAGGAAGCATTTACCCGCACACTTCGGGGATGCGACCACAACAACAGCCGCGAAAGGATAGGAGCGATGACCACGTTAGGCATGACGCAGACCTCCTCGAATCCGTTCTGGCCGGTAAGTTCTTCTTGGATAAAGGATAAATTTTCACCCAATTGGCCCTCCAGATTACTTTTTATCTTGACTGGCCTGCTGCGTCGCAGTAACTTTCTCGCAATCCGTTTGGGCCAGACGAACGTCATCATTGTGCAATTCCACGCGTCGCACGTGGGTCCAAACGTCATCAAGGACATTTCACAATGAGCACCCAGGCCCGTTCCGTGCCCGCTGCCTCCCGCCTTCGCCGTAATCTAGCGCTGGCGTTGACGGTTACGCTCGTCCTGAGCCCCCTGTGCGAGTCCGCTTCCGCCCAGATCTCTTCAGTCGCACCCCCCGGAGTGCAACACCTGTACATTGACATTCTCGAAGGCGAAAACGCCCTCAACAACATCCGTCAGCGCGATGCCCGCGAGCCCGTCGTCCAGGTCACTGACGAAAATCACAAACCCGTAGCCGGCGTTGCCCTCCTCTTCCTCATCCACGGTGGCGACACCGGCGGCTCCGCTACCTTCGGCAACGGTGCCAACAGCCTCAGCGTCACCACCAATTCCCAGGGCGTCGCACGCGCCACAGGTCTGCACGTCGGACAGCAACCCGGCAGCTTCACCATCGCGGTTACCGCCACACTCGGTGCCGTGGTCGCTTCCGCCGTCATCCACCAGAGCAACTTCATCGGTCCGCTCACCCCTTCGCAGCAAGGCAACTCCAGCAGCGGAAGCACGGGCAGCAGCAGTAGCGGCGGCACCGCAAGCGGCGGAGGTGGAGGCAGTGCAGGATCGTCGGTCGCCCACCACGGCATTCACTTCGGCAAGACAACCCTGATCACCGCAGGCTCCATTGCCACGGCCGCAGCGGTGGTCGGCATCATCGTTATCGTCAAGGGTGGAAACGCCACCACGCTCACCCTGGGAAGCAGCGGCGTCACGCATCCCTGACCTCTCTCATCGTCCGCCGCAAGGTTGACGCAGCTATTCAGCATCGCGAACGCATTGGATTTACGCAGTAACGGGAACTTATGGCCATCGGCACACCAACTCGATACGACCCCACCGCGCCCACGCGCTGGCTCGCAGCCGCGGCCGGTCTGTGTTGCGCGCTGTCGCTGGCGGGCTGTGGATCCGGGGTTGCCAATGTGCTTCCCAACGCCGCCGCACCAACTTCGGGAGTACCCACGGGAGCGGTCCTGGGGTACGTCTTTTCCCCAACCGATGGCACCCTGCGCGCCCTGCTCGGCGTGCGCGGATCAGCGCAGGTCAGCGCGTCCCTCGTTCCTGCGGGCGTCTACGTTGCCGGTGACGCTTCGTCGGCGGGCAGCTCTGCGTTGCTGGAAGACGCGTCGGGCTCACTCTTCGCTTTCAACCTGCCCCAATCGCAGTCGCTCCACGTTGCTGACGGCATGCCCGCCAATGCGCACATTGTTCTGGCATCGTCCGGACGCACCGCGATCGTTTACGCCGCCGGTGGCTCGTCGCTCGCGCTGGTTACCGGCCTGCCTTCAGCTGCTCAGGTCCAGGCCATCCCACTGGCCGCCGGCACCACCATCGCTTCCGCCGTGGTCAGCGACTCCGGCGCCATCGCCATGGTTTCGTCAGCAACGCCGGCCGGCGTCGGTGCACTTTCGGCAAACGGCCAGTTCTCCCGCATAGCAACCGTCTCAGCGGCAAGCAGCATCAACTTCGTTCCCGGAACGGAAAATCTCCTCATCGCCGACAGCGCCGCCAATACCGTCTCCCTCGTACGCTCCATCAACCGCGCAGCGGCCCTGCAAACGCTAACCGTAACCGGCCTGAATCAACCCGCGGCCATAGCAGCTTCACAGGACGGCCACTGGGCCATCATCGCCAACGGCGGCGACGCCGCACTGCTCCGCGTTGACCTCTCCGCCTCTGCCGCCACCACGCGCATCGCCTGCGCCTGCCAGCCTTCCCAGCTCAACGCTCTCTCCGGCGGTCTCGCGTTTCGCGTGAATGCCCTTTACGGCGGCCCACTGTGGACGCTCGATCTCAGCAGCGCCACGCCACAAATGCTCTTCGTTCCCGCCATCGCCAGGGGATCACGGTAGTGGCTTTTTCAGTACGCACGTCCAGGGAAGTAATGACAGCAACTCGGCCAACTCGGATAGCAACTGCTTCGCGGACAGCACATATCCGCGAACGCCGCTCTCCCTTGTTGCATTGCTTGTCGCGCTGGTTCCTGTACCTCTTTGCGCTGGCGGTGGCGCTGCCCCAGTTGCAAGCACAGACGTATTCCATCCAGTCCGCCAGCCCTTCGTTCATCGGCGCTGGCGCCAACGGAGCAACGCTGGCCATAACCGGTAAACTCCCCGACTTTACCCTCGGCACCTACCAGGTCTGCTTCTACACCGGCTACGGCAGCACCTCAGCCATCACCCCAGCCTCCGTAGGTGGCGCAACCACCATCGCGCTCCCGGCGTCGACCATCCAGGGCATTCCCGCCGCCCAGTTCACCGCCAACAACGGCTACGCTTTCCCTGCTTCGCTCGCCATCGTCACGACGGGCACGGTGTGCAGCGGAACGGTCGATTCGACCCTCACCAACACCTTCTCTGAACCCATCGCCGAACCCATTCTGGCCGCCTCCACCACGCCCACGAGCATCCCCCGCACCAACCCCGCAACCAGCATCCAGGCGCCGCCTTACAACGTCGTCTTGACCGGCAGCAGCTTCTCCTCGTTGACGCAGGTTACCGTGGGCTCCTTCGGCACCATCACACCGAAACTCCTGTCGCCAACCGCGCTCGCCTTCCCCGTTCCGGCAGCCCTGGCCTCATCGCCGGCAGGAACTACCGCAGCGCTCACCCTCTGCAACGTCGGCAATCTGTGCAGCGCAGGCGGAGCCGCCGTAACACTCACCGTAAAAGCCCTCGTGGCCAGCGTTAGTTCCATTACAGCTACGCCAACCCCAGTTACCACCACCGGTACCACCACCCTTTCCGCCCAGTTCAAGAAGGACCCAGCAGCCAGTGCGCTGCCTGAACCCGGCGCCCCCTCCGGCGTCGTCACCTTCACCGCGGGTGCCAACACCATCTCCACCGGCGCCCTCAAACTCGACGCCACCGCCACACTCGTCCCCCAAACCACGGCCACCCAGATCCCCGTCACCGCCACCCCCGTCATCGCACCCGCAGGCGGCACCTATCCGAGTGCCGTCCCCGTCACCATCACGGACAGCACACCCGGCGCGGCGATTTACTACACCCTCGATGGCTCGACCCCAAGCGGCACTTCGCCCCCCTACTCCGGGCCCATTGCGATTTCGACCAGCACCACCGTCAACGCCATCGCCATCGGTCCCGGCATCTTGCCCAGTGCGTCCGCCTCCAACACCTACACCATCTTCATTCCCACACCGACCAGCGTGGCCTTCGTCGTACAACCCACCACCGCCGCCACGAGCACCCCCATCGCGCCCCCCATCACCGTTGCCGTGCTCGACCAGAATGGCAACACCATCACCAATTCCACCGCGCCGGTCAGCATGAACATCGCCAACAATCCCGGCGATGCCAGCTTGAGCGGAACCACCACCGTCAACGCCGTAAACGGTATAGCCACTTTCTCCGACCTCAGCCTCAATGCCATCGCGAATTTCTACACCCTCCGCGCATCGAGCCCCGGCCTCACATCAGCCACCAGCAGCCCCTTCAACATCACGCCGTATCCCATCTCCGTCAAGCTCTTCGACGCCTTGATCGGCGTCACCTCCACGCTGCCCGGAACATTCACGCTGAGCCACCCCGCCCCCACCCCTAACGGCCTCACCGTGAGCTTGACCAGCAATCCAACATCGAACGTCACCGTCTCGCCCGCCACCGTCAACGTGCCCGCCGGCGGAACAACCGGCTCCTTTACCTACACGGGCGTGGGCCCAGGCCTTGCGACCATCACCGCCAGCGCGCCAAATTATCTGGCAGGCTCGGCACAGGTCACCGCAACCTACTCGCTGGTCAGCCTCGGCACCATCTCTTCAGTAGCTCCGGGCCAGACCGTCAGCCTCGCCCTCAGCCTTGGCGCGGTTGCACCGGCAGGCGGCGTCACCATCAACTTCACCAGCAGCAACCCGAATGCCGCCACTATCACGTCGAGCGTATTCGTCCCCGCCGGACAACAGACCGCTGCTGCGAATCCGCAAATCGTCGGCATCGCTATCGGCACCACCACCATCACAGCAACAGCCCAGGGCTACGCTCCGGATACACGCACCATAAACGTGACGGTAAACGCCACGTTCAGCCCCGCCAACCTCTCCGTGAATCTGGCCACATCGAGCGCAGCAAGGTTAAACATCTCTGCCCCGGCGCAGGCTGGCGGACTCACCTTCTCGCTCACATCAGACGATCCCACCAAGGTCACCGTCCCATCCAGCGTGACCATACCGCAAGGACAGACCAGCGCCGTCGTGCCCGTCACCGGCGTACTCGAAGGAACCAGCACCATCATCCGCGCAAATACCCCCGGCGTCGCTGAAGCGACATTAGGGGTTACCGTCAGCAGCAAATTGACCATCAGCGATGTCATCACCGGCTTGAATCTCGAAAACACGAACAACGTTTCCCTTCCCGTCGTACCGCCCAGCCCGATAACCGTCACCATTACCAGCAACGACCCATCGGTCGCCCTCCTTTCCAAGAGCCCGACTGCAGTCGGTACGTCCTCGATCACCTTCACCAACGTCACCTCCAGCGGATACCTGCCCACCTTCTATGTGCAAGGCCAAACACTGGGCAGCACGACCCTCACAGTATCGGCGCCGGGATACACCAGCGCTTCGGGCAAAGTTACCGTCTACCCGTCCGGCTTTACCTTCGCCGGGTCATACAACGGTGGGCTGTCGACCACCACGTTCTCCGCACCGACCACTCTGACGGTCTACCCAACCATCCTCAATCCCACCACCCTGACCTACTACACCAACAACACCTACGTCAGTCCGGGAGCGGGCACCGTCAACGTCAGCCTCTCCAGTTCCAATACGACCACCGGAACCATCACCACCTCGCCCATCGTCTACCATGGCGGCGACAGCTATCAGCAGACCACCTTCCAGCCCAGCACAGCCGGCACCGCAGATATCTCGCTGGCTGCTCCCTCCGGCTTCAGCACTCCCTCACAATACATCAAATTTACGGCGACCGTCTCCGCTCCGGACCTCAGCATCAGCAACGTCGTCACCGGCGTCAATTTTGAAAACGTCGTCAACGTCTCGCTCCCTGTAACGCCACCCGCAGGCGGTGTTACCGTCACGGTCACCAGCAACGGCCCATCCATCGCCACCATCTCCAAGAGCGGTACCGTCGTCGGTGGAACCACCCTGACCTTCACCGGCATCACGAGCGCCGGCTATATCCCCAGCATCTACGTTCAGGGACAGGCACTCGGAACAACGACGCTCACCGTCTCCGCTCCGGGCTTCAACACCGCCACCAGCAACGTCAACGTGTACCCGTCAGGCTTCACCTTTGCTGGCAGCTACAACTCCGGCCTCTCCACCACTACCTTCTCGACGGCATCCCCGCTTTACATCTATCCCACCATCCTCAACCCAACCACGCTGACCTATTACACAGACAACACCCAGATAAGCCCTGGCCTCCCGCCCATCGCCGTCAGCCTGGGCAGCTCAAACACCAGCGTCGGTACCGTGACCACCAGCCCCGTCACCTTCAACGCTGGTGACAACTATCAGCCCAGCTCGTTCCAACCCAGTTCGGCCGGCACAACCGACATCACGCTAGCCACACCGACAGGATTCAGCACACCAAGTCAATACGTGAAGTTCACCGCAACGGTCTCTGCACCCGTGCTGAGCATCAACAACGTTGTCACCGGCGTAAACCTGCAGAACATCGTCAACGTCTCGCTCCCGGTAACCCCACCCCCAGGTGGCGTCACGGTAACCGTCACGAGCAACGGACCCGCCATCGCAATGATCTCCAAGAGCGGTACGGTCGTGGGCGGAACATCGTTGACCTTTACCGGCATCACCAGCGCCGGCTACATCCCCAACATCTACGTCCAGGGACAGGCGCTTGGATCAACGACGCTGACCGTTTCCGCGCCCGGCTTCACCAGTGCCACGGCCACCGTCAACGTCTACCCCTCAGGCTTCGGCTTCTCCGGCAGCTATAACTCCGGCCTCACCACTACAACGTTCTCCTCGGCCACAGCGCTGACGGTCTACCCCACAATTCTGAACCCGGGAACACTCGCCTATTACTCCGACAACACGTCCGTTAGCCCGGGCGCCGGAGCAGTCACCGTTCCCGTAACCAGTTCCAACACCGTCGTTGGCAGCATCTCCGCCAGCCCCCTGGTCTTCAACGCCAACGATAACTACAAGCAGACCACCTTCCAGCCGGCCTCGGCGGGCACATCGACCATAGCCATCGGCACCCCGGTCAACTTCAGCACCCCGTCGCAATACACGCAATTCACCGCCACGGTTACGGCTCCCGTCCTGTCCGTAAGCAACGTCATCACCGGCGCAAATCTGCAATCGTCCATCAGCGTCACCCTCCCCGTCGCGCCGCCCAATCCGGTCACGGTCACCGTCACCAGCAACGGACCCGCCATCGCCACCATATCCAAGAGCGGCACCGTGGTCGGAGGCACCACCCTCACGTTTACCAACGTCACCTCCTCAGGCAACTTGCCGACGATCTACGTCCAGGGCCAGACCACAGGCACCACCACCATCACCGCTTCCGCTGCGGGCTACACCAACGGTGTCGGCAATGTAACGGTCTATCCCTCCGGCTTCACCTTCGCCGGAAGCTACAGCGGTGGCCTGAACACCACTGCTACTGCCACGCCCACAACGCTGACGATTTACCCCACCATCCTGAACCCCGGAACGCTGACCTATTACACGACCAATGTGACGGTCAACCCCGGCCTCGGCGGTACCAGCGTGCCGCTCACGAGCTCCAACACCAGCGTCGGCACCATCACCACCAGCCCGCTTATCTTCAACGGCAACGAGTCGTACATGCAGACAACGTTCAAGCCCGCAGCCGCTGGAACCAGCACGATCACTATCGGCGTCCCGGCCGGATTCAGCACGCCATCGCAATATCAACAAATCAACGCAACGGTGCAGTAACTCACTCTGCTTTTTGAAGGTGCAGTTTTGATGATGACGATGAACACAATCCGCCGCTTCACCCTCTCGCGAGTCATCGCGGCGGCGCGTCACCGTCATCTCGCATCGCGAAGCCTCGCGGCATTGACCCTGCTCGCCACTCTGGCAGCACCGGCCACCTTGACCGCACAATCCACCAACGGCGGTCTGGTCATCGCCGACTTCAATCACGATGGCATCCCGGACACCCTCGTCCCCTCCGGCAAGACCACCTTCACGCTCTCCTACGGAGCCGTTCCCTACGGCACCTTCAACCCCGTCGCCCGCCTCGTCTCAGCCCCCGCCGGTTGCTCAGCCATCATCCCCGCAGGCGTAGTGGCGGGCGACTTCAACGGCGACGGTTTCGCCGATCTCGCCATCACCTGCACCGGAGCAAACACACCTACCGTCTACACCATCTATGTCCTGATCAACAACGGCGACGGCACATTTACCAACACCGCATCTTTCCCCGGCCTCTCCGGCCTCGTAGCCGCCGACTTCAATCACGACAACATCCTCGACCTCGCCGCAGCCGGAGCCACCGGCGTTACCTCTGGCCAGGCCATCTACATGATCCCCGGCAAAGGCGATGGCACCTTCTCAGCCGCAACGGTAACGCCGCTCCAGGGAGCTTCCTACACCTCCCCCGTAGCCATAGACGTCGACCAGGATGGTTACCCCGACCTCGCGCTGGCCAACTTTTCCAGTCAAGGCGCCAACTCCGTCGACATCTTCGCTAATAAGCACAACGGCACCTTCGGCACCTCAATCAACGGCGTCACCCTGCTCGACACCTCGATCCCCGTTGGCAACTATCCAGCCGTCGTCGACCAAACCATCATGGTCGGCAACTTCTTCGGCGGCTCGTCCCCCGATGTAGCCGTAGTCGATACGGGCACAGCAGCTGGCATCTACCTTGCGCAAAACACCAGCTCCGGCGGAGTCTTTTCCTTCGCCACTCCCACCAAGGTCCTCGTTTCCGGCCTATCCAGCGCTGTATCTGCCTCCTTCGTCGGCGCCACTTCGGACCTCCTCGCCTTCAACGGTTCCACCCTCAGCGTCCTCGCGAACGACGGCACCGGCAACTTCACTCCCAGCTACGCCGGCCTCGCCACATCCGCGCCCTCCAGTATCTACGGCGCAGTCGACGCCAACGGCGATGGCCACGCAGACATCTACACCGCCACCACCGGCGCCAACGGAGTCTCCCTCACCGTCAACCTCGTCAGCGGCTCAGCGACCGCCGTTTCGCAATCTTTCCAACTACCCGCCGGAACGACGCCCGTCGCCGCCGCATGGCCCGGCAACATCAACTTCAACGCCACCACCGCCAGCGGATCGCAGATCGTCAACGCCATCGCCTCGTCGGTCGGCCTCACCAGCTCGAAGAATCCCTCCCTGGTCGGCGATAGCGTCACCTTCACCGGCAGCGTCCTGCCCGCAACTTCAGGCAATTACATTCCGACGGGCACGCTCACCTTCAGTGACGGCGGCATAACGCTGGGTACCATCACCCTCGGCAGCCAGCTCACGGGTTCGGTCACCACCAGCGCTCTCACCGCCGGATCGCACCCCATCCAGGTCATCTATAGCGGCGACACGATCTTCGCGGGCTCCACATTCACGCTCACCCAGGTCGTCAACAAGATCGTTCCGGCCATTACCTGGCCCACGCCCGGCGCCATCACCTATGGCACCCCACTCAGCGCAACCCAGCTCAATGCGACGGCCACCAACCCCGTCGGCGGAGCAACGGTCCCCGGAACGCTCACCTACACACCGAACCTCGGCACGGTTCTCAACGCCGGCCAGCAGACCCTCAACGTCCTGTTCACGCCCACCGATCTCGCGACGTACACCACCGCGACCGGCTCAGTAACGCTGGTCGTCAACGCCGCTGCGCCAACCTTGACGTGGGTCCCCGCAGTCAGCACCATCACCTATGGCACCGCCCTCGGAGCGCAACAACTCAACGCCGCAGCCACCGGCATCGGCGGCGCCTCTGTCCCCGGAACATTCGTCTACACACCCGCCAGCGGAGCCGTTCTCGGCGTCGGGCCCCAGAGGCTCGCCGTAGTCTTCACCCCCACCAGCAGCAACTACGCCGCGGCACAGTCGGCCGCCCTCGTGACGGTCACCCAGGCCACCCCGACGCTCACCTGGCCCACACCCGCCAGCATCGCTTACGGCATACCCCTCAGCGCAAGCCAATTGAACGCCACGGCCACCGGCGTCACCGGCGCCGCTCTCCCCGGAACCTTCGTTTACACGCCGGCCGCGGGAGCCGTTCTCAACCCCGGAACACAGACCTTATCGGTGACCTATACGCCGACCGACGCGACCGATTACACCACCGCAACGACGACCGTTCAACTCGTCATCAGCGACCTCACGCTTACCTCCTTCACCCCCAATACCGGCACCATCGGCGACCCCGCGAAGACCATCACCATCACCGGCTCGGGCTTCGTTGCCACCACTGTAGCCAGGGTCAATGGCACCAGCATCGCCACCACGCTCGTCAATCCCACCACCCTGACCGCCATCATCCCCGCAACCTACTTTGCGGCTACCGGCACCCTGCAGATCACCCTCTCCAATCCGACAACCCAAGCCACCACAGCGGCGCAGACCCTGATCGTCAGCGCACCCACCGCGGGCGCCACAATTACTGGTCCATCCACCTCCGCACCCGGAACCCAACCCGCGCTCAACTTCGCTCTCACCGCGCCTTACCCGCTTCCCATCGTCGCGACCTTCACCCTCACCGACCGTTCAGGCGTTTCCTCCGGATTCATCGACCCGGCCGTCCAGTTCGCGGCGGGTGGCACCACCTACACCGTCACCATTCCTGCAGGCACAACCGTTGTTCCGCCCATCGGCGTTCAGGCGGGCACCATCGCCGCTACCATCACCGTCCCGGTTACGCTGACCGCCAACGGAGTCAACGTAACGCCAGTCAGCCTCACACCGCTGGTCATCGTTGTTCCGCCTGCGGTCCCCGCCATCACTGTCGCCACCCTCGCCAAGAGCGGCAAGCAACTCACCGTCACGATCACCGGCTTCTCCAACACGCTCGACATCGTGAAAGCGGACTTCCACTTCACCCCGATATCAGGCGCCAGCCTTGGAACGACCGATCTCTCCGCTGACGTGGCCACCGTTTTCGCCACCTACTTCAACGCGAACGCCAGCCTCTACGGCTCCACTTTCATCTATACCCAGGTCTTCAACGTGAGCGACGACGCCGCCAACATTGCCTCGGTGCAGGTAAAGCTCACCAACAGCGTGGGCGCTTCCACCGTGCAGACCGCGCAGTAAACTATCCCGCTTTTTTTTGACTCTACGCCAACGCCGTCCTTGAAGCCTTTTGGGGCGAGGCTACCTCTGCTCCGCGCCCGCCATCATAGACAGGGAACACCAAGGAGAACGCGATGAGCCCTTCCGAAACCACCCGTCCCGATGAGGCACTTGGCAAAGGCGCAGTCGAAGTCAACACCATGCCCGGCGACAAGAATGTCCGCGACGAAAATACCCTCAACGGACAGCTCGGCCACCGCGACCAGGACCCCGAACTTAAAGACAACGACACCGACTTCCCTGAGCCTGATGCAGAGGCCGAACATACCGGCGGATAGCCGCTTCCCCCCCCCGAAAGCGAAAGCCCCGGACATTGTCCGGGGCTCTCTCTATTTATCGTTACCGCATTACATCAGCTGCTGCATCACGCTATCCAGCACAGCCTTGCCAGGCCGCGTGCGCGACTCGGGCAGTGTCCCCAGCGGCTCGTCGACCAGGTTCAGCAACTCCGTAAAGCTCGGTTTCTTAGGATCGACGAAGAACACGCCGGTCAGCACTTCGCCGCCCTCATGCGCCGACATCAGCGACGAAACAGCCTTCACGCGGTCGGTCGGATCATAATCCTCGTGCAGCTTGCGCAAGCGAAGGTGGCTGCCATCGTGCATCTGCACATTCACCGTCGTACCAGGATCGTACTCCACGTCGATCTCCTGGAAGTGAGGCACAAAGCCTAGCTCCGAAATCGGCTCGTCATGCTCCTGCATGTACTTGTAGCTCCGCGTCGAACCTTCGTGATCGTTGAACGTCACGCACGGCGAGATCACGTCGAGCACGACCGTACCGTTATGCGCAATCGCCGCCTTCAGCATCGCCAGCAGCTGCTTCTTGTCGCCCGAGAACGACCGTCCAACAAACGTCGCGCCCAGCTGGATAGCCAGCGAGCACGTGTCGATCGCAGGCAGGTCGTTCACCACGCCGGTCTTCAGCTTCGACCCGATATCCGCCGTCGCCGAAAACTGACCCTTCGTCAGGCCGTAAACGCCGTTGTCTTCGATGATGTAAATGATCGGAAGATTGCGCCGGATCATGTGCACAAACTGGCCCATGCCGATGGACGCCGTATCGCCATCGCCGCTCACACCCAGTGCCTTCATCGTCTGGTTGGCCAGCAGCGCGCCGGTAGCCACCGAAGGCATGCGCCCGTGCACACTGTTGAATGAGAACGAGCGGTTCATGAAGTAAGCCGGACTCTTGGATGAGCACCCGATGCCGGAAAGCTTCATCACCCGCTCAGGCTGCACGCCCATTTCATAGAACGCGTCGATGATGCGCTCGGAGATCGCATTGTGCCCGCAACCGGCGCACAACGTCGTCTTGCCGCCCCGGTAATCCAGTACCTGCAGGCCGATGCGATTGGTCTTCACCGCGCGTGGAGCGTCGGGAGTGGGTATGACTGGTGTCGTCGCCATTTAGATTCCTTCCTGCGTGACAAGTTCGTCGGTAACCGAGCGCGCGTCGATCGGCAACCCATTGAAGTGGCGAACGCTGCGCAGCTTCACAACCTCTTCCGGATTCAGATCCAGCTTCAACAGGCTCAGCATTTGCGCGTCGCGATTCTGTTCGATCACATAGATACGCTCGTGCGACGCCACAAAGTCATGCAGCTCGCGCGTAAACGGATAAGCCTTCAGCCGCAGATAGTCCGTCGCCAGGCCGTACTGCTTGGTCAGCTGGTCGCGGCTTTCGCGCGTTGCGAAGTCCGATGAGCCAAACGCAATCAGGCCGATCTTCGATGTGCCATTCGCCACGATCTCCGGGCGAGGCATCAACGTCCGCGCATACTCGTACTTCTTGGTCAGGCGCTCCACGTTCTTCACGTAATCGTCGGGACGCTCCGAGTAAACGGCCTTCTCATTGTGACTCGTTCCGCGCGTAAAGTACGCCGCCAGCGGATGATCGGTGCCAGGCAGCGTACGCTGCCCCACACCGGTGCCGTCAAGGTCCTTATAACGAGCGAACCCGCCAGCCTTCGCCAGCTCTTCCGCGGTGAGTACCTTTCCGCGGCTGATGGGCTTGTCAGGATAATCAAACGGTTCCGACATCCAGTTGTTCATGCCCAGGTCAAGATCGGACATGACGAACACCGGCGTCTGGATCGCTTCAGCCAGCTCGAACGCCTCAATCGCCAGCTCGAAGCACTCTTTCACGCTGCCGGGGATCAGCAGGATGTGTTTCGTATCGCCATGCGAAAGGAACGCCGCAGCCAGCAGGTCAGACTGTTGATTGCGCGTCGGCATACCGGTCGAAGGTCCGCCACGCTGCACGTCGAAGATCACGCCCGGAATTTCGGCGTAGTAGCCCAGGCCGGCAAACTCCGCCATCAGCGAAATGCCAGGGCCAGAGGTCGCCGTCATCGATCGCGCACCCGCCCAGCCTGCGCCCAGCACGGCGCCAATCGCCGCCAACTCATCTTCAGCCTGCACCACGGCGAACGTCGCCTTGCCATTCTCTTCCACGCGATACTTCTTCGCGTACTCAATAAACGCTTCCACCAGCGAGGTCGAGGGCGTAATCGGATACCACATCGCCACCGTGCAACCGGCAAACACGCATCCCAGGCCAGCAGCGGCGTTGCCGTCGATGATGATCTTGCCTTCGGTCTCGTTCATCGGCTCGAGCACGAACGGGTCCTGCTTGGTGAAATTAGCCGTCGCATAGTCATAACCGGCCTGCACCGCAGCCCAGTTCAGATCGGCCGCCTTAACCTTCTTCGCAAACTGCTTGCGCAGCGCCGGCTCAACGGCAGCCATGTCCATGTTCAGCAGCTTGGCCGCAACCCCGACGTAAATCATGTTCTTCACCAGCTTGCGCAGCTTGGCCTCAGGGCACACCGCAGCGGTCAGCTTGTCGAACGGCACCGGGTAGCACGCCACATCGTCGCGATACTGCTTCAGGTTCGCCGACTCTTCATAGATCGCCGCCGCACCCTTCGGCAGCGACATCATGTCTTCTTGCCAGGTGTCCGCGTTCATCGCAATCAGGATGTCGATTTCCTTCTTGCGCGCCACATAACCATCCTTGCTCGCGCGGATGGTGTACCACGTTGGCAGGCCCGCAATGTTGGAAGGAAAGAGGTTCTTGCCGCTGACCGGAATTCCCATCCGGAAAATCGACTTGAGCAGCACCGAGTTGGCCGACTGGGATCCTGAGCCGTTGACGGTGGCAATTTGAATACTGAAGTCGTTGACGATTCGGGCTTGCGAAGACTGCTGTTGGGTGTCGGCCTGGGCTTGAGAGCCGCCTTCACCACCTGCTGCCAGCGCGACGTTTTCTGTCGCCATGTGATGTTTCCCCTAGCTTAACTTGAAATTTCTCGAACGAGAAACGATAACATTTTCGCCTATCCCCAGAACAGACCACCTCCGGGTAATGGTCGATTATCAGTTCCCAGCGAACCTTCCGCGGAACCTGTGCCACGGGCTCGGGAACCTCCTGCGAGTCCAACCCAGCCCCGCCAGATGACTTGCAACCCGGCCCCCAAATCGCCCCCGACCCGCCATCACCCCAAAAAATATTCAGGCCCCGGTAATAAGCCGCCCAATTCATGCACGGAGTACGCAGATCAGGTTTCTATCGCGCCTAATTTGGAGTCCTCCCATGTCGTTTGCCCGCCTGCTTTCATCCTCTCGCCGTCTCCTGACGTTCCTTGCGCTCACCGCGCCGACCCTCGCCGGTACGCTTCCCGCTATGGGCCAGAGCCTGCGATTTGCGCCCGTAATCAACACGATTCCCTCCGTCGACCCCACCAGCCAGCACGTCGTGCTCTCCGGCCCCACCGGCGGAGCAACCGACGCCGCCGGCAATTTCTACTTCATCGACAGCGGCAACCGCCTGATCCGCAAAATTGACCCCAATGGCACAGCCACCATCTTCGCCGGCAACGGCGGCTTCGGCGCAACCGGCAATGGCGCGCAGGCGACGCTCGCCAGCCTGTCCATTCCCAGCGGCGTAGCCACCGACCTCCTCGGCAACGTCTACATCGCCGACTCCTTCGCCCACACCATCCGCAAAGTTGACCTCAACGGCATCATCACCAACTTTGCCGGTGACGGAACCGCCGGCTCCGGCGGCGACGGCGGCGCAGCCACTGCGGCGCAGATTTCCCCCGGAAGCATCGCCGTCGACAAATTCGGCGACGTCTACGTCACCGACACCACCGCTTCCACCATCCGCATGATCGACACCACCGGCATCATCACCACCGTCGCCGGCGGCGGTTCCCTCGCCGGGCACGCCGCAGACAACGGATCGGCACTCCTCGCCCAGATCAATCCCGGCAGCATCGCCCTCGATTCCGCCGGAAATCTCTTCTTTGGTGACGACGCCACCATTCGCGTCGTCGCCCGCAACGACGGCAACATCCAGACCTACGCCGGTACCGGCACCCAGGGCAATACCGGAGACGGCGGACAGGCTCAGAATGCGCAAATCAATCCCCCCACCGGGCTCTCCATCGACCCCGCCGGCAACGTCTACTTCGGAGACCTCTTCGCCCGCACCGTTCGTACCATCGATAACACCACCGCGGTCATCTCCACGCTCGTAGGCAGTGGTGCAGGCTTCGCATCCACCGTCTTCAGCGGCACCGCCGCCGATCACGCCAACATCGACCGCCCCAGCGGCGTCGCCGTCGATACCCTCGGCAACCTCTACGTCGTCGTCTCCACGCAGGCCGCAGTCTACAAGGTCAGCCTCCACCCCGAGCGCTTCCCGCAAACCAGGGTCGGCGCAAAATCCACCACCCAGCGCCTCATCGTCGAAAACATGGGCCCCGGAACCATCACCTTCTCCAATATCGCTTTCAGCTCAGATTTTGTCTCCGATCCATCCGGCCTTCAATTTCAGGGTGGCAATCAGTGCAGCAACACCTCGGTCCTCGAATTCCCCTTCAACAACACCTGCAACATCGACGTCGACTTTGTCCCCACCGCGGAAGGCATCCGCGCTTTCCCACTCACCATCACCAGCAACGACACACCATCCACCCTCACCCAGACCCTGACCAGCACTGGACTAGGCGGCGCACTGGCCATGAGCTCCGGACAGATGTACATCGTCGCCGGCAAGCCTGCCACCACGGCTCCCGCCGACGACGGCGTAGGCGGCCCAGCCACCAACGCCCGCCTCAACGGACTCGCCGGACTCGCCGTCGATAGCGCCGGCAACATCTTCTTCAGCGAAGCCACCTTCTGCCAGATCCTCAAGGTTGATGGCCAGACCGGCATCCTCAGCGTCTTTGCCGGGGCGCTCACATCCTCCTGCGGCAGCATTCTTTCCGGCCCGTTTGAAGGCTTGCCCGCAACCGTCGCCGACTTCCCTTCGGTCGCCTCCATCACCCTCGACGCCAGCAACAACATGTTCGTCTCTGACCCCTGGGACGGCCGAATCCTCGTCATCGACGGCTCCTCAAAAATCGTCCACACCTTCGCCGGCACAGGCATCGGATCAGGCAACGTTCAGGCCTGCGGCTTCACCGCAGACGGGGTCAAGGCCGTCACAGCCACCTTCTGCAGACCCGGTCAGGTGGCCATAGACTCTTCCGGAAATGTCTTCTTCGCCGAAACCGGAAACAACATCGTGCGCAAGGTTGACCCCTCCGGCAACCTCTCCACGGTCGCCGGCAACTTCGCCTCCGGCGCCGGATTCTCCGGTGACGGCGGCGCCGCAACCTCCGCCCAGCTCAACGCTCCCGTTGGCCTGGTCGTCAACGCCGCCGGCGATCTCTTCATCGCCGACACCGGCAACCAGATCATCCGTAAAGTCACCGCCGCAACCGGAAAAATCTCCACCG
This sequence comes from uncultured Acidobacteriota bacterium, assembly GCA_903873705.1. Taxonomy (GTDB): domain Bacteria; phylum Acidobacteriota; class Terriglobia; order Terriglobales; family Acidobacteriaceae; genus Granulicella. Next base: position 75,592 of record CAIQPK010000072.1, on the reverse strand, counting down.
CCGCGGGCTTCCACGGGCTCGAAGGCTACGGCGGAGACGGTGGCCTCGGCATCCGCTCCACCCTCGACCTGCCCACCGGTCTCGCCATCGACGCCGCCGGCAATGTCTTCATCGCAGACAAGGAAAACATGGTGGTCCGCAAGCTCGATACCGCCGGACTCATCACCACCGTCGCCGGAAACCACAGCGTCTTCGATGGCTTCAATGGAGACGGCCGCGTAGCCACCGACACCGACCTCGCCTTTCCCAACTACGTCGCCGTCGCTCCCTCCGGCTTCCTCTTCGTCCTTGACCAGTCCAACGGCGTCGTCCGGGAAATGTCCCCCAACGGCTCCCTGCTCTTCCCCGCGGAACCCCTGCACGTCGCCAGCCCGCAGGAAGCCGTAACCCTCTCCAACGTCGGCAACATGCCCTTGCACTTCGACGCCCAGTTCCCCACCGGCATTTCAGGCGACTTTCTGATCGGCAACGGCAGCACGTGCGACTTCACCGCGCCTCTCGCCGTCGGCGCAAACTGCACTGTCAACCTCGTCTTTCAACCCCTCTCCCCCGGCATCAGGACCGGCATATTCGCCTTCTTTGACGATGGCGTAGCCTCGCCCCAATACGTCGCGCTCTCTGGCATCGGACAGGTGAAGACGGCTCAGTCCATCACCTTCACCGCCATCCCCAGCCACGTCTACGGCGATCCCAGCTTCACCATCACCGCCACCGCCAGCTCTGGCCTTCCCGTCACCTTCAGCGTCACATCCGGAACCGGCGCAACCGTCGCGGGCTCAACCGTAACCATCCACGGCATAGGGCCCGTCACCATCGCAGCCGACCAGGCCGGCGACGCAAACTGGTTCGCCGCCACACAGGTCACGCGATCCTTCAGCATCAGCGCGCCAGTCATCATCGTCAGCGCCCTGCCAGCATCGTCCCAGCAGAACAAACCGCTCTCCACACTCACGCCCACCTACTCTGGCTTCGCTTACAACGACGATGCCAGCGTACTCAGCGGAGCGCCCATCCTCACCACCACCGCCACTCCGGCCAGCACACCCGGCGGCTACTTCCTCAAGGTCGATACCGGAACGCTCCACGCCGCCAACTACCTCTTCGCGCCGGTCAGCAGCACCTACACCATCACCGCGCCACCGCCCCCACCACCGCCGCCGACCATCATCATCACCGCCGTCCTTTCTCTCCAGAAGCGTTCCGATGGCAAGTTCGTCGCTGACGTCACCATCAAGAACTCCGGCACCGGGCCGGCTTCCAATGTCACCATCACCCTGGCAAAACTCAACGGCGTTGCCGGAGTCGTGAATCCAACCCTCGCGCCGCTGCCGATCAATATCGGCTCCATCCCGGCCAACAGCGTCACCGCCATGGAAATCATCTGGCCCGCCACCATCGGCAACTCGGGAGCCTCGGTAATTCAGCAGTTCACAGGAACCTACACCGGCGGCAGTTTCGGCGGCTCGGTACACGTCACCCTGCCCTAGCCTGAACGCTCAACGACACGGAACAGACCCGACACGGAGACCACACATGAAGCTCAATCTGACACTCACCGCAATCCTGCTGGCGACGCTCGTATCGCCAGCAGCGGCCCTCGCCGACACCATCACCCTCACCTTCGATTCCCCCATCATGACCGTCAACCCCGGCGACACCACCCTCGACGTCTACGCCACCATCAGCGCCGACCCCGCCAACGGAGCGCCTGTCTACATGAATGGCGATCAATTCAGTGTCGACGATCCCCTCTCTCTCGACGACACCGGCTTCTTCGTCAACTTTCCCTACCCCATCAATCCCGGCGATCTCTTCGACGACATCCTCATCACCATCACCCTCCCCGGCAATGAAGCCGTCGGCAGCTACTTCGGCGTCTTCACTATCCTCGGAGGCGCCGACGTCAACGCACAGGACATCATCGCGACATCCACGTTTGAAATAGACAACGTCGACCCCATCGTCATCCCTCCGCTCGATCCCGGCGCCGTCCCCGAACCCTCTTCCCTGCTCATGTTCACCACTGGCCTCGCCGGCGCCGTCGCAGCAGCGCGGAAAAGATGGCAGGCCGCGTAATCGTTTTCATACTGCACGCTATTCCCGGGTGACGGTCCTCCGAGGACGTCACCCGTTTTTTCGCCTCATCGAAAACGCGTCAATCCATTCAGCGCCAATGACCGGCACATCATGACGATCTGCTAACATCGGCGCTGGCTAAGCCTATGAGCGTTCGTCGTCTCTGTTACGCGGTCATCCTGTCAGCGTCAGTTCTTGCGGCAGCGCAGTCCCGTGTTACCGAACCCTATCCGTCCAGGCCCGTCAGCGACCGCGAAAAGGCCTTCGCACTAACATTTGTCGGACTCACGTTGGACCAGGCAAAGGCCGCCCTCGCGGCCGCCGACAACTCCTTAATCACGGTCGGTTCGGCTCTCGCTCTGCGCGACCTGGCTTACCAGAACCGCACTCTTAAACCGCAATTGGCGCTGGCCTATTACCAGGAAGCCCACATCATCGCCACCCGGCTGAATGACCAGCTTCTTCAGGGCAATCTGCTTTTCGGCGAAGGCGACTCTTACCGCTACCTGGGCAATATCGAGGCAGCCATCGACGCCTACGACGCCTCGTTCGCCGCCTATACCGCGGCCGGCGGCACGCCCGGGCAGATCGCTCTCCCCATAACCGGACGCGCCCTTGCACGCCGTGCCATGGGCGACATGGAAGGGGCCATCGAAGACAACCAGATGGTCCTCGCCCGGGGCGAAGAGGCCGGCGACCAGGTCGGCATCGCACGCGCCCTCAACAATCTCGGCAACGTGGAAATGGCAGTAGGTCGCTTCCAGCTTGCTCGCGAATACTTCGAGCGTGGCCTCATCATCGCCCGTGCCCAGAAGCAGCGCCTCGGAGAAGCCTTCCTTCTCACCAACATTGCCAACGCCTATCTGGAGGAAGACAACCCGGAGCTGGCAACCGACTACTGCCTCCAGGGTCTCAAGATCAAAGAAGAGCTCGGCAGCACAGACGACCTCGTCTCCAGCCTGACCAATCTCGCCCGCATCTACCGGAGCGCCCAAAAGCCGCACGAAGCGAACCAGGTGTTGGAAAGGGCCCTCATCCTGGCCCGGGCCTCCAATCGGCCCGCTTACGTCGCAACCGTTCTGGCCGCTGAAGGCGGAGTCGCCATGGATCTCAAGGCCGACCCTGCAGCGCTTGGCCTTTTCAAGGAAGCGCTGGTCGAGTCCCGCAAGGTAAATGACCAGTTCCACGAAAATCTCATACTGCAGGACTTCGCCGAGGCCGAGTACGACCTAAAACGATATGCCGATTCCCTGCGCGATGCCCAGGCGGAACTGTCCTTCGCCACCACAGCAGGCATGTCGGAATTTATAGCCGCCGCCGACGACCTGGTCGGTCGTAACCAGGCTAAACTCGGCCATCTCGCCGAGGCCCGCGCCGCTTTCGAAACGTCGGTAGCCGCATATGAGACCGTACGCAGTAATGCTGCCGGTGGCCAGCGAGGCCGTTCCGAGTTTCTAGCCGTTCACGGCGACTCCTACCAGGCGCTCGCGGCCTTGGATGTCTCTCAGGGGCATTGGGAAGACGCCCTACAGATTTCCGAACGGGAAAAGGGCCGCGCTCTGCTGGACTTGTTGACCCAGGGAAAAGCCAGCTTCTCCAACGAGCTCACCGTCGCGGAGAAGAAGGAAGAAAACCGTCTCCGCGCTCGCCTCACCGCACTCGAAGCGGACCAACAGGCAGCAGCCACCGCAACCCCTCGTGATCCAGCCCATACCGCGGCGCTCCGCCAACAGCTGCAGACCGCCCACGGTGCCATGGACTCTTTCAAGGAGCACATGTCGGTCGTGCATCCTGACCTCGATCGTCACCGCGGCAGCGCCAGTCTCATCACCCTCGCTCAAACCGCAACCCTGCTGCCCGAGTCCTCCACCGCCATCCTCGAATTCGAAGTCACACCCACCGTGACCTACCTCTTCGCTATCAGCCGTGGGCGCAATGGCCCGGCTCTGCATGTCTACAACATTCCCATCGCATCGTCCACGCTCGCCGCGCGCGTCACGGAATTCTCAAAGAAACTAGCCGCGCGTGACCCTGGCTTTGTAGCGTCGGCATCCGCCCTTTATCGTCTCCTTATTGCACCGGCAGCAGCCGATCTCGCCCACAAGCGGTCCTTGATCATCGTCCCCAGCGGCGATCTCTCGAGTCTCCCCTTCCAGGCCCTGCGCAACCCTTCCGGCCGATACCTGCTGGAAGATGCCGCCATTTCCTACGCCCCATCGCTATCGGTACTCCGCACATATGCCGCCCAAAAGCGCGTGCCCCCGGCAACACCTTCGCTCCTCGCCTTCGGCGATCCCGGCAACAATCTACCCGAGAGCGCGCGCGAGGTGCGCACCGTTGCCACCGCCTACAACCCCGCAACCACACGCATCCTCATCGGCAGCGCCGCCAGCAAGGAAAACTTTCGCGCCAATGCAGCCCATTACGACGTCGTGCATCTCGCCACCCACGGCCTGTTCGACGACCGGGATCCCATGTACTCCCACCTGATTCTCGCAGGCTCGGGAACCGACCCCAACCAATCCAGAACAGCTCAACTCGACGCGTCCGAAATCGCCGACATGCACCTCAACGCCGCCCTCGTCGTGCTCTCCGCGTGCGAAACCGCAGACGGCCAATACCGCGATGGCGAAGGCCTCGTCGGACTCAGCTGGGCGTTCCTCGCCGCCGGCAGTCAGGCCGCGATTGCCAGCCAGTGGCGCGTCGGCACCGCCAGCACCACCGACCTCATGATCGCTTTCCATCGCAGCCTGCAGCAGAAACTGAGCACGTCCGAAGCCCTCCGGCGCGCCGAATTATCCATCGCCCGCACGCCCGGATACGATCACCCCTTCTACTGGGCAGGCTTCGTTTTGCTCGGCGCCAACTGAGCCCCATCCGTCAGGGAATCGGAAAGCACCCTCACTAACGGCGATCCCGGATTCTTCACCGCGAGAACATCCATCTCACCCTGCGCAAGGCGGCGCATTCCGGCTTGCGCATACACCGCAGCCAGGAGCAGGTGATCGCCGCCAAACTTCTGCCGTGCCGACGCGATGGAGGCCAGCGCCCCAGCAGGAGCCACCGCAAACCGCGCATCGGCATTGGCTGGCCCCGGAGCCTGGACAATCCCGTGCTTCGTCTCCGCCTTCACCACCCAGTGATACTGCGAACCAGCCTCCAGCGGCTGCAACGGAACCCACTCCCTCTGCGTCAAGCTAACACTGCGAGCCACCAGCTTGAACTGCGCATCGTAGACCTCAACCACGTAGCTCTTCGCCCCGGCAAGAGCCTGCCAGCGGAATTCCGGTGAAGCCAGCGTCATTTCTCCTCTCGGTGCAAGCACATCGAAGCCTGCACCCTCCGGTGCGTCAGACCGCAGCATCTCGGCCGGAGCAGCGGCCACAGCGCCGCCTTCAGCTAAAGGCAGGTGCTGCGACCGCAGCGTCTGGGTCAGCAACGCCACATAATCCGGCGGAAGCCCCGGCTCACCGCTCAGTTCCCCTTGAGACGTCAGCGCAATCTGACCGGAGCCATCATTCAGCTCCGCCACCACAACAGGCTGCGCAGCCCCAACATGCCTTCGCACCCACGGAACAACGACCAGCGCAAGGCAAGCCGCTGCCAGCGCCGACACGACAATCCATCCGGCACTCATGGAGCGCGGCGCTCCACTCTTCGGCTGCAGCGTCACAACGGGAGTGTAAAACTGACGCACCGCTGCCAACTCTTCCTGGCACAGTGCGCAGCCCGAAAGGTGAGTGCGGGCATCGGCGTCCAGCCCTTCCAGCTTGCCTGCCGCCGCAACCATCTCTTCCTGCGACAAGTGCAGCGTGGCATCTTCCCCAAGAAACGCCGGCATCACGTCCGTCGCGGTGCCGCGCAGCGTCAGCGACTTCAGCCGCTCCCGGCATCCTTCGCAGGCCGCGATGTGGTCCCCCAGCGTCAGCATCTCTGCCCCGGACAACCTCCGTTGCGAATACGCTTCGATTGAACTCATTTCCGGGTGCGGCATGATGACTCCATCTTGTACGTCGTTGAATTCCCGCTTCTATTACCGTGGCCTCTCAAACTAATCGGCACCCATCCGCCTCCGCAGCCGTTCCCGAGCACATTTCCGCAGGTTGATCACCTGTTGCCGCGTCAACTGCATCCGCTCAGCGATCTCCAGGTCGCTCAACGGCAGCCGCACCAGCAACCCCGCAAACTCCTCGGCCGGCATCCCGATGGCAGCAGCTACCTCCCGTGGACTCGCCGTTCCCGTCAAAATCAGCAGCGACGTCCCGCATTCACCGTCCGGCCCGTGCATGTTCAGCAGCAGGGCGGTCCGCTGCCGCGGCGGCAACCCGCAGATTTCAACCCACACCCGGCCCAGCCTCGCCTCCCGATCCAGAGCATCACCGATCGCGTTCTCGCTCCCGGCCGCCACTTCCACGCTCTCGATCGGCTGCAGCTGGTCATCCACTACCCAGAACTCGGCGCACAGTTTTACCAGGTCATTGAAGTAAAGCGGTTCCCTCAGGCGCTCAAATAACCGCGCCACCACCTCGGCCGGAGTTCCCGTCAGCGCCACCGACACATCCGCATCCGGCCGCGTAGGATTCGCGTCAGCCCCTTCCGTCTTCCAGCGCTGTTTTCCGCAGACCCATTCGTCGCGGCCGTTCCGCCACAGGGCAAATCGCTGGTCGCTCGTCAGCAGATACCGCAATCCGGTCCTGAGTCGGTGGAACGCCGGATACTGTCGCCTGGACCACGCGCTACACGCGCGCTGAGCCAGCACCGCGACATACCCCTCTAAGTCTTCAATCGGCGCCGCCGCATCGCCGTTGCTCCGAAAGTCTTCCATCTTCCCCAGCAGCGCAACCATGCAGTCCGAACAGACGTCTTCCACATCTTCCGGCCGCGCTTGCCGAAAGCGGTAGAGCTCCGACCGCACGATATCGCGCACCCGCCGGGTCAGCCGTACCCCGAGTGCGCCGTCAAGATCGCCACTTTCCATCGCCAGTTGCCCACACCGCAACTCCTCTGCGGATATCCGCAGCTTCGCCGGGCCGACCGCGTTCTCGAAGGCTTCCACATTTTCATACTTTCACGTCCCGGACGGCTAACTCGGCATCGCCCGGAATTTTGTGCCCCCAGACCGTATCGGGTCACCCAGGCGCCTCCAACTCTAACCACCCCCGATCGCCCTCCATCAAGAAACGCCATGGCAAGTTCCCCTCTCGAACTTTCCCGCCACGGATGCAGATGCTGCCTGTTTCGAGATAATATGAACGAGAAAAACTCCAGCAAAAGATATCGCCGTCTGTGTGGGTTGCAACCGGCAAGGTGTGATGGACCCTTTGGTGAGAATGATCGAAATCCGCATCGAAAACCGGCGAACAGCTCGCGCCATGCCAGCAGCACTGGCTTCACTTATCGTTTTGGCCGGGTTCGCCGTCGGCTGCAAAAAGCCCGCGCCCAAATCCATCAGCATCGCTGCCGTGCCCGTAACCGTCGCCGTAGCAACCACCCAGGACGTCCCCATCCGCCTGCAGGCCATCGGCGCAGTACAGTCTATTTCCAACGTCTCGATACGCGCCCTCGTCAGCGGCGAGCTCAAGTCAGTCAACTTCCACCAGGGCGATGAAGTCCGCAAGGGCCAGGTCCTGTTCACCATCGACCCCCGCCCCTACCAGGCCACCCTCGCCCAGGCTGAGGCTAACCTCGCCAAAGACATGTCCAACTTCGCCCAGGCCCAGGCCCAGGCAAAGCGTTACGCTGACCTCGCCAAGGCAGGCGTCGTCTCCAGCCAGCAAAACGAACAGGTCCAGGTCGTAGCCGATGCCGGAGAAGCCGTCGTCCGCGCCGACCGTGCCGCCGTCGACACCGCCAGGCTCAACCTCAGCTACTGCACCATCACCGCACCCACCAGCGGACGCACCGGCAGCCTCCTCGTCCAGGCCGGCAACCTCGTTCAGCCCAACACCACCATTCTCGTCACCATCAATCAGATCGCTCCCATCTACGTCTCCTTTTCGGTTCCCGAGCAGAATCTGGCGCAGGTGAAGGGCATCAACTCCCAGCGTTCGCCCACCGTCACAGCCACGGCGCAGAACGAAACCCAGAGCGAGAAGGGCACCCTCTCCTTCATCAATAACGCCATCGACAACAACACCGGCACCATTCAGCTGATGGCCACGTTCCCCAACACCTCCGAACGTCTCTGGCCCGGCGAGTACGTCAACACGGAAGTCACCCTGGGCGTCATCAACAACGCCACGGTCGTCCCGGCCACGGCGATCCTGACCGGCCAGTCCGGCATGTACGTCTACGCCGTGCAGCCCAATAACACCGTAAAGAACCAGCCCGTCACCACCGGCATCACTGCGGGAGGCCTCACCGTCGTCACCAGCGGTCTCGCGCCCGGGCAGAAGGTCGTCACCGACGGACAGCTCGCCCTGGCTCCGGGCTCCCGAGTCAACGTCCGCCCCGCGCCCGCGCCCCGGCTTGAGGCCAAAACCTCCGGGAGTCCAAAATGAATCTCGCTGGCTTCTTCATCCGCAGGCCGGTGGCCACGGCCCTGTTGATGCTCGCGTTCCTGCTCTTCGGCATCGTCTCTTACCGCGCTCTCCCGGTCAGCGACCTGCCCAACGTCGACTTCCCCACCATCCAGGTTCGCGCCGTTCTCCCCGGAGCCAGCGCTGAAACCATGGCGGCCTCCGTCGCAACGCCCCTTGAAAAACAGTTCTCCGCCATCCCCGGCCTCGCCGAGATGAGCTCGACCAGCCAGCAGAGCTCCACCAGCATCGCCCTCCAGTTTGACCTCGACCGCAACATCGACGCCGCTGCCGGCGACGTCCAGGTTGCCATCGCCGCTGCCGGCGGCTCCCTGCCTCCGGGCATGCCCTCGCCACCGACCTTCCGCAAGGTCAACCCGGCAGACTCGGCCATCGTCACCCTCTCCATCAGCTCCAAGACCCAGCCCATGTCGGTGGTCGACTTCTACGCCGAAAACGTCATCGGTCAGCAGATCTCCATGATCAGCGGCGTAGCCCAGGTCAACGTCCTCGGAGCCCAGAAGTACGCCGTCCGCGTCCAGCTCGACCCCCTCGCCATGGCCGCCCGCAACATAGGCGTCGACACCGTCGAACAGGCCATCCAGCAGGGTAACGTCAACCTCCCCAGCGGCACCCTCTGGGGCACCAACCGGGCCTATACCGTTCAGGCAACAGGCCAGCTCACCAGCGCCGCCGCCTACAAGCAGCTCATCATCGCCAACCGCAACGGAGCTCCTGTCCGCCTGCAGGACGTCGCCGAAGTCCTGGACAGCGTTCAGGTCAACAAGAGTGCCGGCTGGGTCAACGGCGAGCCCTCCATCCTGCTCCAGATCATGAAGCAGCCCGGCTCCAACACCATCGACACCGTGGACCGCGTCCTCGCCATGATGCCCAAGCTCAAGCAGGGCACGCCACCCTCCATCAACGTCGAAGTCGAGTACGACCGCTCCGTCCCCATCCGCAACTCCGTAGACGATGTGAAGTTCACCCTCCTGCTGACCGTCTTCCTGGTCGTCATGGTGATCTTCCTTTTCCTCAAGAACCTCTCCGCCACGCTCATCCCCAGCCTTGCGCTGCCCTTCACCATCGTTGGCACGTTTGCAGTGATGTACCTCCTGCACTACAGCCTCGACAACCTCTCCCTGCTCGCGCTCACGCTCTCCGTGGGCTTCGTCGTTGACGATGCCATCGTCATGCTGGAGAACATCGTCCTTCATCTCGAACTGGGCAAGCCGGTCATGGAAGCCGCTCTCGACGGCTCCCGGGAAATCAGCTTCACCATTCTCTCGATGACCCTGTCACTCACCGCCGTCTTCATCCCCTTCCTCTTCATGGGCGGCGTCCTCGGGCGCCTGCTGCACGAGTTCGCCGTCACCATCGGTGTCGCCATTCTCATCAGCGGCTTCGTCTCCCTCACCCTCACGCCCATGCTCTGCAGCCGCTTCCTGCGCCACGAAAGCCATGAGCACGGCCGTCTATACAACCTGCTCGAGGGCGCGTTCCAGTTCACCTACCGCCTCTACGACAGGTCTCTGAAGTTTGCGCTTCGCCATCGTGGCTTCACCCTGCTCGTAGCCGCTGCAGTACTAGCCGTCACCGTGCAGCTCTTCCGCATCATGCCCACCGGCTTCTTCCCGGTCGACGACACCGACCAGCTCCAGGCGCGCGTTCTCGCTACCCAGGGCATCTCCTGGGAGTCCATGCGCGAGCACCAGATGCAGGTCATGAAGCTCTTTATCGACCTGCCCGAAAACGTCGCCGCCTTTGCCAACGCCGGCGGCGGTGCCGGTAACACCGGCTTCATCTCCCAACACATCCTGCCCCGCAAGGAACGCAAACGCAGTGTGGAGCAGATCATCGCTGCCCTGCGCCCGCAGCTCGCCAGGATCCCCGGCGTCCAGGTCTTCCTCCAAAATCCACCCGCTATCAACATCGGCGCTCGCGGCGCCAACAGCCTCTACCAGGTCACGCTCGAAGGCACTGATCCCGCCGAGCTGTACAAGTACGCCCCCCTGCTCGCGCAGCAGCTCGCCCAGTCACCTCTCCTCAAAGACGTCAATACGGACATGCAGACGCAGAATCCGCAGGTCAACGTCAACATCGACCGCGATAAAGCCAGCACCCTCGGCATCAGCGCGCAACAAATTGAAGACGCGCTCTACACCGCCTACGGCCAGCGCCAGCTCTCCATCATCTACGCCAACACCGACGACTACTACGTCATCACCGAGCTCAAGCCGCAGTATCAGATCAATCCGCAGACCCTCTCCTACCTCTACATCCACTCCAACAACGGCTCGCTCGTACCCCTCAGCGCCGTCACCCACTTCACGGAGAATGTCGGCCCGCTCACCGTCAACCACAGCGGCCAGTTCCCCGCCGTCACCATCTCATTCGACCTTGCCCTCGGCGGCTCCCTGGGCCCCGCCGTGGAGTACATCACCGACACCGCCAAGGACATGCTGCCGCCCGATATCACCCCCATCTTCCAGGGCACAGCGCAGGTCTTCCAGGACTCCATGCGCGGCATGGGTGTCCTGCTCCTCATGGCCGTCCTCGTTATCTACATCGTGCTCGGCGTGCTGTACGAAAGCTTCATCCACCCGCTCACCATTCTCTCCGGCCTCCCCGCGGCCGCCTTTGGCGCCCTCCTCACCCTCTATCTCTTCCACATCGATCTCAACATCTACTCCATCGTCGGCATCATCATGCTCGTCGGCATCGTGAAGAAGAACGCCATCATGATGATCGACTTCGCGCTGCAGGCCGAGCGCGAAGACGGCCTCACCGCCAAGGAAGCGATTTATCAGGGCGCACTCGTCCGCTTTCGCCCCATCATGATGACCACCGCCTGCGCCCTCGTAGGCACACTGCCGATTGCCATCGGCGTAGGCGCCGGCGCAGAAAGCCGCCGTCCCCTCGGCCTGGCTGTCGTTGGCGGCCTCATCTTCTCCCAATTCCTCACCCTCTATCTCACGCCGGTCGTCTACGGCTACATGGACTCCTTTCAGAAGCGGCTGGCATTCGGGCGAAACAAGGCCCCGAAGACCGTCAACGCCTGACCCAGGTCGCTCCGCTCAGCACAGCCTTATGTGCGCCGCAACACATAAGCCCGCCCCGTGACATCGTGCTGCGTCTGAAGCCCTCTGCCTCCCGGTGATCTTGTTGTGTATTCGCAATCGGTCATGCGAACAAAAGCGCCCTGTCGCGCAAATGTTCTGCCTTTTCCCAAGCAATCCCGAATTCGCTTTCGCATAAGCAAATTCCGAAAAATCTAAGCCCGAAAGTCGAGCCGAGTCCCTACTCTCCGTCTAGCGCCGCATGCGCTTCCAAGGAGACCTACCTCGTGCTCAAGCAAGCCCCTTTCCGGATTTCGTTCCTGTTGCTCATCGCTGTCCTCTTCGCTCCCATCAGCAAGCTCCACGCCCAGGCCACGGATCCGGCCCCCATCACCAACGGCGACGTCGTCACCGGCGGCGATCCCCAGCCCAGCGGCGATCCCAACCTGGTCGGCTCACCCGACCCCAACATGATGATGACCGACGACGACGTCGTCACCGGCGGCGACCCCCAGCCCAGCGGCGATGGCGGCGCCATGATCCACTCCGCACTCGAAGCAGCCTTCGTTAGCCTCAAGCTGTCGTAAACTGGCAGCGCGCGTTCGATAGCGCCCAGGGAGGACGGCGTTGCACCTTACAGGCATCGACCTCCTCCTCTGGGCACTCACGCTGCTCGAACACATCGTCCTGCTGGCCGTGCTCATCTTCCGTCATCGAGCCAGGCGCTTCCCGGCCTTCACCGCACTGATCGCGACCAACGTCTTCCGCACCATCGTTCTTTACTTCACCCTGCGCCATGCAGGCGCAGAAGCCTACTTCTACACCTACTGGTCGTTCGCGTTTCTCGATATAGCCCTCCAGTTCGTGATCGTTTACGAGCTTGTCACCCACGTCTTTCGCCCCGTAGGCGCCTGGGATTCCGATGTCAGGCGCATCTTTCTCTGGCTCAGCGGCGCAAGCCTGCTGGTCGCTTCCCTGCTCACCTGGCTGGATACGCCCGCCACCCGCTCGTTGCGCGCAACGGTCGTGATGAAGGGCGAATTCTTTTCCTCGGCGCTCATGGCGGAACTCTTCGTCATCATGCTCGCCCTCTCGTTCACCATGGGCTTCCCCTGGAGGACACATGTCGCACGCATCACTCAGGGATTCGGTGTCTACTCGATCTTCGGCATACTCACGAATGGAGCGCATAGCTACTTTGGCACAGCGAGCAACACACACACATATTCGGTGGTATCGCATATCCGAATATCGCTATACTGTGTCTGCGTCGCCTATTGGATTTTCGGATTGGCAAAGGAAGAGCCGGAAAATCGGCAAATGCCTGAGCAGCTCCGCCTTGAACTCCGTGATCTCCAAAGGCGAACCGCGATGCTACTGCAGAGTTTGCGCGGATCGGGGCGTGCCTGATGTCACAACTCCCATTTCTTGTCGGAGCCGGCGTTTTTCTCGTGGCGATCATCGCCACCGCCACGTATTTCCTGGTTCGGGCGCGTAGGGCCGCGCGGACATCCTGGATGGCCATCCTCGCCAAATTACAGCGTATCGATCGCGACAAGTTCGCGACCGTCGCCCTTGACCTGCTCGAAGAGCGCGAGAACCAGCCGCAGCTCGAACCCGCCGTCATCTTCGACATGATCGGCGGCATGGAAGGCCTCGGCGCCCTCGAACAAAACTGCGACGTCCTCATCGACCTCGCCGCCTACGTCCAGAAGTGGTACCCCGAAGCCCTCGAAATAGCCAACGAGCTCCGTCTCAACTCCCGCGAAATCAAGTGGCACATCGGCCGTCTCCGCGGCGCTTCGCAAACCGGACACCTCTACGAGCAGTTCCCGCAGTACGCCCAGCGCGCCGTAGCCACCTATTACCTCATGACCCGCAGCCTACTCGTCCTCTACGAGGGCGGCCGCGTCCCCGGCTTTGCCGAACTCCAGCAGGCCATCTAGACCTCAGTTACTGCGCCGAACGAACACCCCAACCACCGTTCCGATCACTTCAATTTCCTTCCGATAGCGGAACCGCCGGTTCTGTTCGAACGACAACGCGTGCGGGATCACCGTCAACCAGTCAGACTCCCGATCCAGCTCGCAAAACCCCGCGATATGCCCATCCCGAGTCAGCAGGAAATAAATCGGCCTGTCGAACTCGTGGTTCCACTCCCGCCGTCCCGCAATCGCTTTCTTCTGCGTATCGATCAGCACAATCGACCCCGCCGGGATCATCGGCTCCAGCGTCTTGTCCTGCTGCCCGATAATCCCTCGCCGATAATGTGATGGCAGCAACCCTTCCACCGGCGGCAGCAGCATCGTCTCTTCCGGTGGCGTATCGCTTACCAGGCTGTCCGGCAGCCAAAGCTTCGCGTGCTCTTCCAGAGGTCCATTTGCCAGGATCGTCGCGTTGGGCACGGACATGTCCTCCAGCGGAGCCGGCCCGCCAGCCGCAGCCGGCAGCAATCCCAGCAACTGCTCCACGCTCAGGCTGTAGATGCTCGCAAGAACGATAAACTTCGTCGCCGAAAGGCCGCGGTTCTCCCGCTCCACCCGGTCCAGCCAGCTGGCAGAGATGCGGTACGCAGGATTGCCCCACTGCTGGGCAAGCCGCAGGCTGCGCTCCTCGACCTCTCTCAGGGTCAGCTTCCAGCCCAGACGAGCCGCGCGAAGCTTGCCACCGATTCCTTCCATATTTGCCCCTGGTGCTCAGAATAACGACCAGCAGCCGCACGCACGAGTGCAGGTCAGCGGGTCGGGGGTAGGCGTGTGTCTCCATCGTACAACAGCGCCATCAACCGGTTGCGCATAAGCAACAAGCCTCCCCCGTTTCCAGAACCGCCTCTCTCCCTGGCACGCGAAATCCCCCAAAACTTCAGCATTTTTGAGCCCCAGCCACCCGCCATTGCTTTAAAGCAACCTCCTCACATTTGCATTCCGATTCCTCTCGGCACCCGTCATTATCTAGCTCTACCCTGTTCCTCGAGAGCAGGAGGAGAGGGCATCGCAGAGTGGGAATGGGACGGTCGGCAACGATCCGTCCCGCTGCCTTTTAAGCCCCTGTTTCTACCCCATCGATCTCCCGCCGCCTCAGGTGATGAGCTGTCGCGCCCCCAAAGATCCAGCGGTCCCCCACAAAAAAGTTCACGGTCGAGCAGCAAAGAATCGCCCCAACATTAGCCGCCACCACCGGAACATGCGCTCCCCGCACCAGCAGACGCATCAGCACCAGGTTGCCCACCAGCGATACCATCCCATTCGACAGCTGGAACCGCAGAAAACGTCGCACACTCCCCGCACCACCCTCCCGCCGTTCCCTCCACGTAAAGCGCCGATGCCATAGAAAGTTATGTACCAGCGTCACCTCCAGTGCCACAGCCGACGCCACCAGGTACCGCCCTCCCGTGCAGCGATTCAATACCGCCAGCACGCCCAGCTGCACCACCATCCCCATCGCACCCACCAGGTTGAACTTCCCCCAACGCAGATAAGTCTTCATACAATCGGCTCCTCGCGAAAGAGCTGCCGTGTATGCTGCACCGCCAGCTTGACGAAGATCGCCGCCATACCCACCGCGGCGATGCTCCCACCCAGGTCAAACAGCAGCAGCCGATGCCCCAGCACCACCGAGTACGGACTCCGCAGCAGCGCAACGTTGCCGATCGCCAGCAGTATCCGAATCTCCGTCGGCCCAAACAACCCCTGCGACATCTCAAATCGTCCCAGCGTATACGTCGCCAGGTAACTCTCGCTGGCCAGCAGCAGGAACCCCACCAGCATCGCGGCAGCCACCTGCCAGTGTAAAAACCCCGACAAGCCCAACCCTCCCATCAGCGCCACCGCGCCCACCACATCCACCACGTGGTCCACGTAGAACCCGTACCGCGGCCGCTGCCGGCAGCGTACCCGCGCCAGCGTCCCATCCATGCTGTCGCCAAACCAGTTCAGCACCAGGCACCCGATCACCCCCAGCAGCGCCCAGCGATGATACCGAGACAACCCATAGCAGGCGCCCGCGCCAATCTGCGCCACCAGTCCCAGAACCGTCAGTTGATCCGAGCTGAGCCATCGCGGCGCTCGCTCCGCCATCCAGCACAGCACCTTCCTCTCCGCCGAAGCCGTAAGCGCTTCATTCACCCGCCGCGCGTGCGTAAATTCCCGCGCTTCCCTCACCGCTGCCACTTGAATACTCATCCTCATCCCTTTCTGTTTGCGAAAAATTGTCCCGTCCACTACTTCCGCATGGCATTCCGCGCCGACTGCAACGTGAACGCCAGCGACTCCCGCGGGATACTCTCCACGTAAGGCCCCACCGCCCATCCCAGCCCGCGCGGAACCGCCCGCGTCAGCGACACCGCTTCAACCTGCAGATACAGCCCGCCATCCCGCTGCTCGTAGCTCCAATAGGTGTTCAGTCGCCACAGAAACCCATGCTCCTCATGGGTTCCCATGGCCCGCTCTGCGGCCGTCCCGGGCTTGTCGATTTCCTGCACCCGCGTACTGCGGGAAATGCTGAAACCGTGCTGCACATCGAGCCGCCCAAACTGGACGTCATAGTCTGTGTCCATCACCACCGTAATCACATGGTGCTGCCGCACACGCATCCACACCTGCATGCGGTCCGCGCTTCCACCCGAGGCCATGCGCGCGTCCTGCACCTGCGGTGAAAACGTCTGCGGATACGCATTGAAATTCCGCATCAGGCCATCGAAGTCGGCCGCCGTCGCTCCCGGTACAAAGGCAGTACCTCGCCAGTGATGCAGCAGCCCGCCGGCCGCGTTGGCTTCCTTTCCACCGGGTTCCCTCACCCGCTCAATCATCACTTCGCCACGACGCAGTTCACCCTCGGCGGCGTTGCGATCTCCGGCAGTCGGAGCAAGGAAGCCCACTCTCCCCTGGTGCTGGTGGGCCAAACGAGCCTCCACGGCCCGACTGTAGCCATTGAAGACAAGCACCGCCGCAGCAGGTGGATCGGCACGCAGCACAGGTGGTGAATCGAACAGCAGCAGAAAACTGCAGGCAGCTGATAACTTGCGGAGTTGAACCATGCGGGAACGCTTCATGCCCTGAATCTGCATTTTTCCCGTCCGGGAAACAATGCATCGGACCTCATCCGCCACAGTTTGTTCCTCACGCAACAACCGCCGAAGAATGTGCCACTTCGCGGCACATATCACGCCCTCCCTGCGCAGCACGCCCACCTGGCTTCGGTACACTGGACGGCAGAGATGAACGACTCCCGGCAAGCTACGATCTATCGCTTCGGCATTTTCGAAGCAGATGCCACCACGGGAGAGCTGCGTCGCAAGGGCGTTAGGATCAAGTTGCACGCGCAACCCTTCCAGGTGCTCTCGCTGCTGCTGGAGCGTCCCGGAGAGATGCTCACCCGCGAAGACATCTGCCGCGAGCTCTGGCCCGACGGCACCTTCGTCGACTACGAGCACGGCGTCAACTCCGCTATCAATCGCCTCCGCGAAGCCCTCGGAGACAAGGCGGCCAACCCTCGCTTCATTGAAACGCTGGCCCGCCGCGGCTACCGCTTCGTCGCTCCCGTCGAACGCATTGCCCCACGCGTCGAAACCGGCGTCCCCATCCTCCCGTCCGCAAACACCTCCCCCATTGCCGGGCCGGCACTCCAGTCGCAGGCCACCTCAGCCAGCGTCTTCGATCACTTCCTCGCCACCACGGAAGACCTGCCGCGAACATCGCACGCCGTGGTGCAAACGCTCTTTGTCCTGTTGCAGCTCATGTACGTCGGCTTTTATGTCGGAGCGTTATCCAACCTGGCGGAGATCAACGATCTCTTCTCGCCGCTGCCCTCCGCCACGCCCCTCTTCTACACCATGATGCTGACCGCCGCCCTGCTGATACCCGTCCGCATCTTCCTGCTCTGCGCCGTGCTCTTCTACGCTCCCCGCGTCCGGCAAAAATTCCTGCGCCTGTGGCCGCTGCTCCTTCTGTGCGATATCTTCTGGTCGCTCGCGCCCTTCCTGCTCCTGCACCACATCAACTACGGCTTCGCGCTGGCCTGCACCACGCTCCTGGTCTACGCCCCCTTCGCCCAGCGCTCACTCATCCTTATGGGTGCCGGCGAAAACAACCCAGCCTCTTCCCGCCCACACCTTTAAACTTCGCGAAACTTGGCGTTTAAACTTAGCGAACTCCGCGTCAAGGCTTTTACCCCCGCTCTCACCTTTGAACTCGCTACGAACAAACCCAGCACGCACCCGCCTCATGCCTCAATCCTTCTCACCCTCGCTCCTCAACAACCGCCCCTTCCCGGCCCACCCAGAACCTGTCAAGCCCCCCACCTGCAAAACTCCCTCCAACACCAACAAACCAAAGGCAATTCTCCTTCAGAAACTTGGCATAGTTATTACCTCCCATCCGCTAAACTGGAAGTAGAAATAAAAAGGCCGCCTGCTCTTCAGCAGGCGGCCTTTCCACTTCCCGGGTCTCCTTTGGTCTGGCCAGACTTGAGTCAATAGAATCAGAGACTTTGCAGATCGGGTCTGGGGGGCACCCCCCGCTCATCCCCGTACCAGCGGCCGCCCACCGATCGCCTTATGAGCGCTCAATGCAAACAGGCCCTTCTCCTCCGCCGGATCGGCAATGCCAACGATCCGGTCAGCAATATACTCGCCCGTCTTCGGCCCCATCTTGAAGCCGTGACCGGACCCACCACCCGCGATCCAAACGTTCGATAGCTCCGGGTGCTGGTCGATGATGAAGTGCTCGTTGTCCGAGTTCTCCAGGTTGCACACCCGGCTCGCCACGATCGGCTGGTTCACCAGCCCCGGGCACCGATGCGCCACAAACCGCCGAGCCATCTCCCACATGATCGGCGACACAATTCGCTCATCCGTATCCGGATCGATAGTCAGGCTGCCCGGCCCGCTGGGCGCCACCTTGTAGCCATAATCCACATCGCTTAGCGAGTACCCGCCACCGCCATGCCACATATTCGGAAACCGCTCCCAGGTATAGCTCGTATCGCCCGCCGGCGAACCCACATAAAACACCTCGGACCGCGTCCGGCGAATGTAGTTGTTCAGCAGGTTCGGCAGCGCCGTAGGCAGCCATGGCCCGCACGCAAACACCGCCATCCCGGTATCCACCTTCGTGCCATCCTGCAGCTTCAGGTTGCTCATCTTGCCGCCGGCGCTCGCACCCAGCGAACCCATGCCGATCTTGTAAGTGCCGCCCTTCTGCACAAACACTTCGGTCACCGCGATCAGCGTCTCGCGCGCCTTCACCGTACCCGCCTTAGGCTCGTACAGCGCGCGCTCATCGCCTTCAAATCCGCCCTGCGGCCAGCGCTTCTTGCACTCCTCAGCAGACAACGTTTCAAAAGGAATCTTCAGCTTCGTAAAAATCCGCTTCTCTGCCTCGTACTGCTCGATCGGCTCGTTAGGCGAGAGCACGCCGTTGGCAAAGATCAGCCGCCGCTTGAACTCGTCCTGTCGCCGATGCCAGATATCGAACGCCTCCAGCGCCCACCGCGAGTAGATCTCGCGGTCGCCGTAAGCGCAGCGGATCTGTCGCGTCTCATCACCCGAAGCCTGCCGCGCATTACCCGCGCCATAGCTGTCCATCAGCGTCACCTTAGCTCCGCGCTCACGCAGACACAGAGCCGTCCACGCGCCAAACGCTCCAGCGCCCAGCACGGTCACATCCGGCAGATTGCGCCCGATGGCAGGAGCCTTCGCCTGCGCAGCAAGAGGCTCAGCGCCCGCGATGGAGCTCGACGCAACGGCCCCGGCGGCAGTGCCGATCCAGGTCAAAACGGTACGACGATTGATGCTGTCCATAGTTATCCTTCCAGCTCGGGTTGGTGAAGCATTGTCTTGCTAAGGAAGGGCATCGACCGGCGGTTGAGTATCTCGTCAACAGCCCGGTGCCCTTCCCAGATAGCGGTGTCGGTGTGCGGACTCGCGCCGGCGTCGGAGTTGGCAATGGAAATCAGCCCGAATGGCTGCCGCGCAATCACGCACGGACGATTCGGTGAGGCCGTGTACACCCACTCCAGCGGCTCATGCAGACCGGTGTAGGTGTACGCATAACCATGCGGCCAGCGGTTGACGGTAATGCCGACGATATCCCGGGCTGGATCAAAGCCATGGGGACCAAGCACGCGATTGAGCTGTTCTCGGATGTTCCGCTCCCAGGTCTCGAACGACGTGTTCAGCAATTGCATCCGGCCCATGCGGTGCTGGTCCTTCCGCGGCAGGCCGGGGTTAGCCATGTCTTTTCCCATATGCAGGAAAATAGGTTCGTCAGGCGACTGCGGATGCTGAAGGTCTCCCAGTAAAACTGCGGTCGAGAGGCCAATGGACGTGTGATACATCGAAGGGCAGCTGATGTTCGATACACCGGCCTTCTTGAAGACACTCCAGTTCTTCACCGCAATTGTCGTCGATACCAGCGGCCCCTTCACGGCATAATGCAATGCCGTCTTCTGTGCTTCAGGCAGTTCGGGAATGATGAACGGGATCATCATGTTCCAGCTGGCCATCACACAGGCTTTACCGCGCACCGTGTACAGCTTGCCCCCCTTGCTATACGTAACGCTCACACCTGTTTCGCGCCCTTTCGGTCCTTCATTCCTGGCGTGAAGCACGGTGCTGCTCAAACGGATGCGCGCGGACTGACTTTCGTGATCCAGCAACCCGTAGTTGACCTGCGCAGCACCGATACTCTCCATCGTAGTACCGGGGATAGCCTCCGGAATCAACCACCGCACCAGCATGCGGGCCACCGTTGCGTTGCCATCCGGAAAATGAATGCGCTGTTCGCGCAAAGGGTTCTCCTTTTGCCGGCCGTGCTGCCGCCCCGGCAATTCATCAAGAATACCTTCGCTGATCTCGGGCAGCTTCAGACCCTCAAACCCTGGCAGCCCCATATTGTGCGCATAGAGCGCCGGCGTCTGGTCCGCGCCCACGCAAAATTGTCCCTCGCCAAAGTGCTGATAGAACCAGTAGACCTGCCTGTCGACCTTGACCACCTTCATCAGGTAGTCCTCGTAGCTCATCGTCGCAAGCTTTACCAGCTTGTCATCGTCAGACATCCCAGCAAAAAAGTCCGGCAGACCTTTGGCATTTTGCAAGCGCAACATGTCGGCCTTCGCCTTTTCAGTAAGCGGCGTCGCATCCAGAAACTCTCTGCTGAAAACAGCGCCGCCCGGGTTGATGACGAACGCATCCTTACCCCATGTCTCTTTATCGAAGAAATAAGCACTGCGCAGGCCAAGACCGCGATAAAGGGTGCGATTGACCTCGTTCGTCTTCACGTAGCGGTCAAGGTCGATGCCAATGTCCTTCATCATCGCCTTGGCTTCGGCGGAGTAATAAGAAGGTGCTTCAAGATCGACCGTGCCGCCCTGCGTCACGATCATCTTGCCGTTGACGATAGACTCGTTGCGCTTGGCATGGCCGCCAAAGTCATCGTGGTTATCAAGGATCAGCACCTTCGCATCCTTGCTCACGTTCTTCTGGAAGAAGTAAGCGGAGCTGAGCCCGCTCATGCCCGCGCCGACAACGATAAGGTCGTAAACCTCGTCGACGGATGTGGCGTTCGCGAGTGCCTCTTTGGGGTTATCGCGCAGCTGGTGTGCCTGCTCAAACGAGCCCGGATGACTACCTCGCATGCCTGTCTTGCGCGGCGGATACATTTCGCCAGAGCCGCCCGTCTCCGCACCTGTGAAGTGTCCCGCGCCAACACCCGTTTCCGCCGCGGCCTGGGCTGCTTCCTGAGCGAGCCCGATCGACGGCAGCAACATCGCCCCCACGGCGGTAGCGGAAATCCCATTGACGAAGTCGCGGCGTGAGATGGGACAGCCCATGCCCAGTTTAAGATCCAACGGCGAAAGGTCTGAATACTCGCTCATCGCACGCTCCCGGGTCGCTGCGCCAAAGTATTGGCCGGCCAGAGCCATGAGCTCCAGCCGGCCATTCTCGCCAACTACGCGAGGTAAGGCATGGAACGGCGGTTGAGTACTTCGTCCACCGCACGATGACCCTGGAAGATTGCCGTATCCGTATGCGGGCTGGCGCCTGCATCCGAGTTGGCAATCGAGATAAGGCCGAACGGCTGCCGGGCAATCACACAAGGTGAATGCGGCGAGTTCGTGTACACCCACTCCAGCGGCTCGTTCAAGCCGTTATAGGTATACGCATAGCCGTGGGGCCAGCGGTTTGCCTGGATCGAAACGATATCTCGCTTCGCATCGAAACCGAACGGTCCCAGCTGACGGTTCAGTTGATCGCGCAGTTTGCGCTCCATCTCTTCGAAGGTTGTTCCCAGTAGCTCAAACCGGCCCAATCGGTGCTGGTCCTTGCGTGGCTTGCCGGGCGTCACGAAGATCTTGGAAATGTGGAGAAAGATAGGCTCATCCACCGATTGAGGATGCTTCAAGTCACCAAGCGAAACGGCTTCGGTCAGCCCGATCGACGGGTAGTACATCGTCGGCGAGTTGATACTCGAAACGCCAGCAGTCTTGAATGCCTGCCAGTTTCTGATGGCCACGCTGGTGTACATCAAGGGGCCCTTGACGGCATACGAGAGAGCGTCCTTCTGCTCCTTCGGCATATCGGGAATGATGTACGGGATCATCATGTTCCAGCTGGCCATGATCGTGGCCTTAGCTTTCACCGAGTACATCTTGCCGCCCTTGCTGTACGAAACGATAGTGCCGGTCTCGCGATTCTTGGGCCCAACATTCTTCACGTTCAACACGGTGCTGCTGACGCGAATGCGGGCCGTATTACCGGGCTTGTCGATCACCGAGTAATCAACGTGCGCCGCGCCCATATCTTCCATGGTCTTCGCAGTCGGCAGTGCTTCTGGAATCAGCCAACGCACGATCGAACGAGCGACCATCGCGTTGCCATCCGGAAAGTGTACCGAGCCACCGCGGTTGGAGCTCTGCCGTCCATGCTGCGTCCCCGGCAGTTCTTCCAACACGCCCTTAGTCTCCGGCGTCAGCTTCAACCCGGCAAAGCCAGGCTGGCCCATCGCCCACGCAAACAGCGCGGGAGTCTGATCGGCGCCAACGCAGAAGTTGCCTTCACCGAAGCTCTGATGAAACCACATCACCTGCTTGGCCACCTTCACCACGTTCAGCAGGTAATCTTCGTAGCTCATCTTTGCCAGCTTGACGCGCTTCTCGTCTTCTGACATTCCCGGGAAATAATCCGGCGCGTTCTTGGCATCTGCCAGACGAAGCACGTCCTGCTTGGCCTTTTCAGAGAGGGGCGTCTTGTTGAGGAACTCCATGGTGATGCCGCCGCCTTCGCCGCGCCCGCCCTCGTTCATCACGAACACGTCCTTGCCCCACGTCTCCTTGTCGAAGAAGTAGGCACTCTTCATGCCGAGCCCCCGATAAAGTGCACGGTTCGTCTCGTTCGATTTGAGGTAGCGCGGCAGGTCGAGCCCGATGTCCTTGAACATGTCCAGCGCGTACTCGTTGTAGAACGCCGGTGCTTCGATGTTGAGCGTGCCGCCATTGACGACCATCAGCTTGCCGCCGACCATCACCTCGTTGCGCTTGGCATGACCACCGAAGTCGTCATGGTTATCCAGTATCAGCACCTTCGCTTCGCGGCCTACATTCTTGACAAAGAAATAGGCGGCACTGAGGCCGCTCATTCCGGCGCCGACAACGACGAGGTCATACTCCTCGTCCAGCATCTCCGGCTTGATCACTTCTTTGGGATTGTCCCGAAGCTGATGTCCACTCTCGAACGATCCCGGATGGCTGCCGCGCATACCTGTTTTTCGCGGCGGATAAGCCTCGCCCGGACCACCCGTTTCTGCGCCTTCGTAACGGCCTTCTCCTACACCGGTTTCAGCCGGCTCCAGCGCAGCCTTCTGTTCCTGCGCAAGGCCCCACGACGGCAGGAGCATAGCTCCTGCCGCCGTGACTGCTACACCATTGACGAAATCACGACGTGTGATCTCGGTTCCCATTCCAAGTTCTGCATCAGTCTTCTTCATTACAAATGCTCCCTTACTTCGCTACTGGTTAGAACTGGACCTTGAAACCAACACGGCCTACACGCGGACCAGTAATAGCAGCCGGCCGCAGGAAGGACGTACCCGAAGCAACGGTAGTCGCCTGGATCGCATTGGTGTTGAAGATGTTGTAAGCATCACCCAGGGCGCTGATCTTCAAGCGTTCCTTGATGCGAAACTCCTTCTCGATACGAACGTTGACGGGAGCAATGACCGGCGTGCGTTCTTAACCGAATGACTCAGCGAGGAATGTCGTGGACCCATAATTCATCGTTCGGGTAAAGGTGCGGGCGAAGGGCGTACCCGACTGCATGGTCATCACCGGGATGAGTCGAATGCCGTACGGTGCGCGATAAGTCAGATTGACCTTCGCTTGCCAGGTGTAGAAGGAGTTAGTGAAGCCCGGAGCGCCAAGCTGCGCGTTCGGGGTGTAAGCATTTGTGGCGCCCAACGTAGTTTCGTACGACCATGTCCTGGCGTAGCTGGCCAGCACGTCGATCTTACCGCTGCGCTTGGCCCCGGAAATTTCCCAGCTGTAGTAGTTGGACGATGCATGGATGTTATGGGTCTGCGCCACCGCAGCGGTCACCGGGGTGGGAAGATCATAGTAGCTATACGAGCCGTAGCCGCAGTCTGTGGAACACGCGCTTCCTGCGGTCGGTCCGGGAATGTAGAACGGGTTGGGCTGAAGAATGTACGCGGAGAGGGGGCGCGTCGGATAGATGCTCGCCGCAACATCGCGACGACCATTCCACACAAATCCGGTGCGAACCGTGAAATTGGGAACCACTTCACGCTCGACGAACATCGTTCCCTGCAGCGTGTAGGTGTTCTTCAAATTCGGATCGATGCTGATTGTGTTGACACCGCCGGCTGAGCTGACCAGGTTGCCGAGCGTCTTCGAGTTGCCGTCCCAGTGGCAAGTGGGAACATCACCAGTAGCTACGGTACCGCCGCAAGGCGTGCCGCCGCCATTCGTGATGGTCGTATTGGTCCACTGATAGACCTTCTTCCATCCGCCTGCAGTGTTCGGGTTGAAGTTGCCGGCATAGTCGGAGCCTGGGTAAACGAAGTATTGGCCGAAGCTGCTCTTCACTACCGTCTTGTGATTGCCAAAGACGTCATAGTCGAAGCCGATGCGCGGTCCGACGTTGTTGAAGTGGAACGCACTCGAAACGGCGGCGTACTTGGTTCCATCCGCGCCGGTCTGCTCCGGGTTGAACAGGTTGTTGTGGTCAAAGCGTACGCCGAGGTTGACGTTAAGCCGGCGTGTCATGTTCCAGGTGTCCTGGGCATAAACACCGATTGTGGAGTTGCCGTTGATGGAGATATTCGCCTGGTAGATCGTTACCTGCGTGGGTGCACCCGCCACCAGCTGCGAAACGCACTGGCAGGAGCTGCCGAAGAGGCCGGCCGGCTGCGTGATGGTGTCACGCATGTACTCGCCACCGAACTTGAAGGAGTGGCTACCCAACCAGCCCGAGTGGGCCCAAACCACGCTGCCGCTGAACTGAGGACGGCTGCGCTTATTTTCGGAGTTGTAGACGCCACCATAGACGTAGTTGCTGCTGGTATCTTCAATTCGGGCGTCGCTGCTCTTATAGTGACGGTCCCAGTCGGAGTGATACTGGCCTACACGCGCTTCCAGCAGCAGATTGTTGGTGATGGTGTAGTCGTACTCAGCCTTCCAGACATAGGTGGGGAATGAAGAACTCCAGACGGTGTCCTTGCCCATCAACGCCGGGCTTGCACGGGCTCCGCTGATCAGAATGGCGCCGAGGTAGTCGGGCTGAACCTTGGCGGAGTGCTGGTAGAAACCAATGATCTTCTGCTTGCCGTTGATGTCGTAGTTGATCTTGCCGGTCCAGACGGGCGACGTTGTAACCTGCGTGTCGTCGATGAGTGTCGGATAGCGCTGACCAACGGACGTATATCGGAAAGCGCCATACCACCACAGCTTATCCTTCACGATAAAGCCACCCAGGTCGGCGTTGAAGTCGGAGAACTTGCTGATGCGGTTGGTGTCATAAACCGAGAGAACGTTGCTTCCCTTGACGCCGAGCGCGATCTGGTTGGCATCGATGTTGGCGCCTTCCAGTGAGTCGTTTTCGTAATCGTAGTAGACGTTGCCGTGATATTGATTGCCGCCCGACTTAACGATGAGTTGGGTTAGCACACCTGGGTTCGGCATCTCGGCGTTATTACCCGCCGCATTGACCGACATTTCAGCCAGTGCACCAAAGTCCGTGTAGTACATTTCGCTGCTGCCGCCGGCGCCTTCGTTCACCATCACGCCTTCGACCATGCCGCGATTGACGCCCGAGCCGCTCGTCAGACCGTAAGTAATCGACGACTGCTGCGTCAGCGCGTTGCTTCCGCCAACATCCACGCGTCCCACTGCAATGGCGGGAGCCTGCGCAATAACAGCCCAAAAGTCGCGCGAACCGGGAAGCTCTTCGAGCGCTGCCGTGCTAAGACGCGTGGTTACGTTTTGTGACTGTGTGTCGATCGAGGTGCCGGAGGCATCAACCGAAACAACCTGCTCGACACTACCCGCGGGCAATGAAATCGGTACCGTGGCCGTGAAGCCGAGCCCCACGTTGATGCTCTTCACCTGGCCGACTGCGAAGCCTTCGTGCGAAGCCGAGACCGAATACTCGCCTGGCTGCAGGGCCGGAAACTTATATTGCCCGTCTGAACCGGCCGTGACCTTGGTCGGTCCCATGACCTTCGCGCCTGTCAGCGTCACGATGGCTCCAGGGATCGCCGCGCCCGTGCTGTCGGTCACCGATCCGATGATCGCACCTTCAGTCGAGCTCGTCTGCGCGAATGATGCCGTAGAGAACGACGTCACGAACGCAAAGATACAGAGAACGGTGAGCATCACCGCCCACGAGAATCCATCTCTATGGCGACGCTTTCGATTGATGGTCGAAAAGCTCGGCAAGTTGACGAGTTTGGCGTAAACGCGATCGGTCTGGGCCATCTCTTTTGTCCTCCTTCAAGGGCAAAGCAGTGAAAATATGGTTATAGAAGCTAAGTAATGTCGACGAAATATACGATTACCAACACGTCGACCGTATGCAGATTCGCGTATTGCTCGATTGCGGTAGGCGTTTCAGTTAAGGCTAAAAGGATGAAATTCGGAGCACTACAGCGTCTAGGGACTGGCCTGTTCAGGAGCCGGAAAACTCCTGTGGCGCGGTTACCGTTGGAAACCCGTTAGACAAATCACAAGCGAGTGGAGCGGTGATTACGGATGCAACAAGTTACGCTAAAAAGTGGTTTGTAGAAATTATGTAAAGTTATACAGCATTTTTTTTGACAGTCAAGAAATATTTGAACGGTGACAAAATCAAGACTTTTTGGCCAGCAATTCCGCCAGCGTAGCGGCAATGGCATCGATGTCGCCGTGGGTACAGATGAATGGCGGTGACAAAATCACCGTGTTGCCGGTCGTCTTTACATGGAGCCCGTGGTCGTAGAGCCGTTTTTGAAACCCGTAACCATTGGTGCCGAGCACGCTGGGGTTAATGTCTACGCCGGCCAACATCCCATAACCGCGAATGTCGTCAACGCCTTCAAACTTTTCCAGGCTGAATATCTTCTCGAGAAAATAAGGCGACAGCTTGTTCGCGTTCTCGAACAGATCTTCAGCTTCATAGATCTTCAACGTCGCAAGGCAGGCAGCGCAGGAAACGGGATGTCCCGATCCGGTGTAGCCGTGAAAAAGCTCAACCGTGCGATTGGGATCTGCCTCGACGATCGTTTCGTAAATCTCCGAGCGCACCGCAACCGCGCCCATGGGAACGACGCCGTTCGTCACGGCCTTTGCCATGGTCATCATGTCGGGTGTCACACCGAACGCATCGGCAGCAAACGCCTTGCCGGTGCGGCCAAATCCGCAGATCACCTCGTCAAAGATCAGCAACACATCGTGCTCATCACAGATGGCGCGAAGCCGCTCAAGATAGCCCACGGGTGGGACATGTGTACCGCCTGATCCTATGATCGGTTCCACAATACAGGCGGCGATATTTTCCACACCATGCAGGCGGATCAGGCGAAGGAGGTCGTCCGCCAGTTCCGCTCCGTAAGTCCCCTGCCCTGGCTGGAAACGATTGGCTTCCTGCCAGGTGTGGCGCATATGCACCACCGGGAGAATCGGCATGCCGAAGTCACGTCGATTCCCCGCGATACCCGATAGCGCGACACCGGAGAGGTTCGCTCCGTGATACGCCCCTTCGCGCGACACGAAGATATTTCGGGTCCCCTGCTTGCGCGCCCGCTGATACTGCAAAGCGATCTTCAGCGCGGTATCGACGGCCTCCGAACCCGAGTTCGTCAGAAAGATATGGTCCAGGCCCACAGGTAGCAGTTTCCCGATCTCCTGGCACGCAGCCATCGCGCCCGGATGGCTGCGATAAAAACTTGACGTGTAATCGAGCCGCAGAATTTGTGCGTAAACCGCCTCGGCAATCTCTTCTCGCCCATGACCCGCCGGCGTGGTGAAGAGACCCGAACTCCCGTCCAGAATGGGTTTATCTTCGGGCCCGTAAAAGTAAATTCCCTTCGCACGTTCGAAGATTCGCGGATCTTCTTTGAAGTCTCTGTTCGGCGTGAACGGCAGCCACTGATTTTTAAGTCCAGGGGCAATCGGCGCGGCTTCAACGAGTTGGCTCAATACTTCTCCTGGGAATCCGGTTGAACTTGCAGCGCATTGATTGCGCGTCTTGCAAAATAGGAGTGAGTCCGCTAAATCCTGAGTTCCGTCGATCCCTTTCGAGTTGACGAAAGGGAATGTGAGAATGCCAGAAGGTAAAGAGAATCGCCTGCGCAATGAAAGTTACGCTGGCGCTGGCAATTTGTGGGGCGTTGCGTCGAGGAGAGCTTTGCAAAAAAATAGCAAGGTTAGTGAGGTACGTCAAGCACTCATTTGCCCGTACCGGAAATCTCTATGGAAATCCGCCGCCGCATGAACAGGGCCGCAAACTAATTTCACGCACGCGATTGACATGCAAAGAGAAGAGAAGTAAGGTTAGTGAAATTCGCCAACACAGCGCATTCCTTTCGCTTCTTCCACGCCGTCTCCGCACCCATCGCTCCACGACCCGAACCGGATCTGAGGTGACCATGCCACGACTGACGCCAGCAGCTCCCGCCCTTCTCTTTTGTGCGCTGTCCATTGCGCTTCCAGCCGTTTCCCAGACGGCCGCTCCGGCGACTCCTCCGGCGCCCCGCCCGTCGCCTTGTCTTGATGCTGTCGCACATCCTGAGTTTCGCCAGCTTGACTATTGGGTAGGCGAATGGGAAGTTTTCAGCGCCGACGGAAAGAAATCCTCAGACGTCTCGGTGACGAAGGTGCTGAACACCTGCGGCATCTCTGAAGTGTGGAAAGCCGCACGCGGCGCAACTGGCGATGGACTCGGCCTGAGCACCTACAATCAGCGCACCGGCAAGTGGGAGTACTTCTGGGTTTCGGGCGCCGGCGCCACCAGCCACTTTGAGGGCACGTTAGTACCTGACGGTATCCGCTTCCGCCTCTTGCAGCCAATGCCCGGCGGCGCTGTGCGACTGCGTCACTGGAGCCTGCTGAAAAAACCCGACGGCAAGATTCAAGAGCTTTCCATGGGCTCCGATGACGATGGTGTGACCTGGAAGCAGGAGTACGACCTTACCTGGGTTCCCAAGAAATAGTTTCCATCAGTTTTCGCGAACGCAACACCACTTATCTTGTGAGGGCGTATGACGAACGAAGAACAGAAACTTGGCATGGGCTGTTCCATCACGCGGCGCGACTTCATGAATGGAGTCGCTGTCACTGGCGTCGGACTGGCCGCGAATAGCCTGGGTCTCCCCGCCCTGGCTGCGGGTGCAGACTATCAACCGGTAGTCTCACCCGCGTACCCTCCGCTCAATACGGGCCTCCGCGGTAATCTCGTTCCCGCCATCGCCGACTTCCCCGATATTCAGGCCGGCAAGTACAAGGCCTTCCCGGTCGCGAATGATGCCATCACCGAAGAGTACGACCTCGTTGTTGTGGGGGGCGGCATCTCCGGACTTTCCGCTGCACTTTTCTATCAGCGTGGTCTGGGCCCCGAGCAGAAAATTCTCGTGATCGATAATAACGATGATTTCGGTGGCCACGCCAAGCGCAATGAATTCAAGATCGGCGACAAGACCTTCATCAGCTACGGCGGAACGATGGGCATTGCGACGCCCTTCCCCTATAGCTATATGGCGAAGTCGGTGTTGCAGGAGCTCGGCATCAAGGTTAGCCGATCTTCTGAGCTCACCAATCACATTCTTGAAACCAAGTACAAGTTGGGCACCGGCCTCTTCTTCGACAAGGAGACTTTCGGCGAAGATCGCATGGTACTGGGCTATGGTCGGCGCGGCATGTCGGACTTTTTCACCAAGACCCCGCTCAACCCCAAGGCGCAGGCAGATCTCATCCGCATCAACGGCAAGAATCCCGACTACATGCCCGGCATGACCGAAGCTCAAAAGGTCGAGAAGCTCAAACGCATGAGCTACAAGGATTTTCTGGCGAACTATGCCAAGGTCGATCCGCAGGTTATGGTGTTCATGAAGAACACCAGCGGCCGCAATAACAAGTTCATCGACACGATGCCCGCCTACGAAGCCGGAACCCATGGCTCCGCCGGCTTCAACGGTCTTGGCCTCAAGTTCGAGGAGCAGTACAGTGAGGGTTCGTTCACCTTCCACTTCCCTGACGGCAACGCCTCGGTCGCTCGTCTGCTCATCAGCAAGATCGTTCCTACGGCTTTTGCTCAACAGCCTCAGAACATGGACACCATCGTCAACGCGAAGCTGGACTACAGCGCGCTCGACAAGGCAGACAACCCGATTCGCGTGCGCCTCAGTGCTCCAGTCGTCCGGGTCATGCTCGAAGGCACCGCGGAAAAGTCCACGGGCGTAAAGATCGCCTACAACAAGGACGGCAAGCTCCAGGCCGTGCGCGCAAAGTGGGTTGTCATGGCCTGCTACAACCGCCTGCTGCCGGACCTCATCCCTGAACTGCCGATCGTGCAGAAGAAGGCGCTGCTCAACAACGTCAAGGTTCCGATGATGTACACCAACGTCGTCATCAAGAACTGGACGTCGTTCCAGAAGCTCGGCGTCTCACGCGTTACGTGCCCCGGCATGTACTACCCCAGCATTGGCATCGACACCGGCAACCTGGTCGGCGGCTATCAGGCCGTAGGTGACCCCACCGAACCGATCAACATTCATCTCAACAAGAGTCCGAATCATCCCGGCCTGCCTAACCGCAAAGACCAGAACCTCGCCGGACAGAAGGAACTCCTGACGATGACCTTCTCCGATCACGAACTCATCATCCGCAAGCAGTTCCAGCGCGTTCTCGGGCCCGCGGGCTTCAACGCAGCCGACGACATTCTCGCGATCACCGTCAATCGCTGGCCATACGGCTACGCTTATACCTACGACACGCTGAACGATCCCGACATGCCCGAAGAGCAGCGCCCGCATGTCATCGGTCGCGCACGCTTCGGTCGCATCACCATCGCTAACACGGACTCCGGCGCAGCGGCCTTCACCAACACGGCCATGGACGAAGCCAACCGCGCCGTGGAAGAGATCTGGCTGACGCAGGGGCTCAGATAAACTGAACGCTAACCAGGTGTCAGGGTCAGCCATGAAGGTTGTGTCGTCGATCGTTTTGTTATGGGCGTTGCTCCTTACCGGAGCTACGCTTTGCGTTGCGCAATCCGGTGAAGCCCCTCCGGCTTCACCGGAAGCTCCCGTTCAGCCCCTTCCTTTCAGCCATAAAAAGCACGCAGGCGATATGAAGCTGCCGTGCACCTTTTGCCACGTCAAGCCGGACCCCGGCGTTCAAATGACGCTGCCGGGTACCGCAAAATGTATGCGCTGTCACGCCACCATGGGGACCGACAAGCCCGGCGTCCAGAAGCTTACGGAGTTCGTGAAATCCGGCACTCCGATTCCCTGGGTCCAGGTCTACAGCGTTCCCGGATTCGTGTATTGGAGTCACGACGTTCATCTCACCGCCAAGGTTGAATGCGCATCCTGCCACGGTGACGTCGTCAAGATGGACACGATCGCCAAAGTCACCAACGTGACCACGATGGGTGGCTGCGTCGGATGCCACAAGCAGCGCGAAGGTCCCACCGGCTGTATGACTTGCCACGAGGTTAACTCAGCTCATCTGCTCATGAGTCCGTTACCGAAAAAGCTTCGCAGAATAATTCACTATGCCGATGGAATCTAGAATGTTTCGATAATCGCTTGGCGAGTGCCCGCGCGATAAACTCCCGCGCCAATACTGGCTGCTATACTCCTCGGAACTATGAGTCCCCGGAAAAGTGCTGAGCGAAAATCTGCTGCAACCGCACAGAATACGTTCCAGTTCCGCATCTCTGAAGTGTCCAAGATGCTCGGCATCAGCCCTTCGGCATTGCGTCAGTGGGAAAACGCAGGGCTTACACACCCGTCACGAACCCGTGGTGGTTACCGCACGTTTTCGCTCGAACAAGTCAACCTTCTCAAGTACATCCAGCATCTTCGACTGGATAAGGGCCTCAACATCGAGGCCATCCGTCACCTGCTCGGCAAAGAAGGCGAAAAACCCCAGCCTCCCACCCCCAAAGGCAACCCACGCGAGCTGGTTTACCCGATCGGCCGAAAGCTTCGTCAACTCCGTAAGGAACGAAAGATCACACTGGCTGAAGTAGCCACCGCCACCAGCATTTCTCCCAGCTTCCTTAGCTGCCTGGAACGCGGTCAGGTTTATGCATCTGTCGCTACACTGCAGAAGCTTTCGGTCTTCTATAAAACCAGTGTTCTTTCGCTTTTCGACTCGGGTACGGCGCCAGCCAACAATAAGATCACGAAGCTCGTTCGCCCTCACCAGCGCAAAATCATGTCGAGCGAACCAGGCATTGAGATCGAGCTACTTGCCTTTGGCGAAGTAGCCATGGAAACATGCATCTTCAATCTCGCTCCCGGTACATCGAGTGGCGGCTCCTATCATCACGAAGGTGAGGAGTTCATCTACATGCTCAGTGGCGTCTGCGATATCTGGCTCGACGAAGTTGAGCACCATCTACTCCGCGAAGGCGACTGCCTGTACTTCTCCAGCATGCAGACCCACCGCTGGAGCAATCCCGGCCAGGTTGAAGCGAAGCTGCTCTGGGTTAATACACCGCCAACTTTCTAGCTCCGCGAAAACAGCATTCTGCGTTGATAAAAATTGCAGGCGCAAGAATTATGTAGTTTTACTGTCGCTACTTTAAATGAGATGAATCGCATTGGCGGCACTGCATTTCGTTGTGTTCAACCTTGCAAAAATGTTGTAACCTTTTCCCAGCTATCCAGAGTTACCAAACCGACCACAACTCATACCTGCGCACTTGGCATTGCCGCCACGTTGACGCATTCGTACACTTTCTGGCCGCGGGGGTAAAAGTATGCACAGGAGCAGCACCGAACTCAGGGCAGGTACGCTTTCACAATGGGAAGCCATCGGCCAATCGCTGGCCAATATTGCTCCAACGGCCACACCGGCGATGGGCGTGCCTTTTATCTTGGCGCTCTCCGGCAACGGCTCGTGGCTTGCCTGCCTGCTCGCGCTTTTGGCCATGGCCTGCGTAGCGCACCAGATCAACATTTTTGCAAAGCGCTCGAGTTCCTCAGGTTCGCTCTATACGTTCGTTGACGAGAGCCTTGGCTCGGGCGTCAGTCTGTTCACAGCGTGGGCGCTGCTGATCGCCTATATCGGAACGGGCTGTGCCGTGGTCGGCGGCCTGACGATTTACATGTACTCGCTCCTCGGCGCGCACGTGCACACCTCCATCCTCGCGACCATCGTCATCGCCATCGCCGCTGTGTCGCTCGCCGCCTTCCTCGCCTATCGCGATGTACATATCTCCGCGCGGGTCATGCTAATCATCGAGGCCTTCTCGATCCTGCTCATCCTCGCACTCTTCCTTCTTCCCGGACCGCGCACCGCGCTCACATGGGATAGGTCACAGTGGCTCCTGCAGGGCGTTTCACTCACCCAGGTCCGCGGCGGCCTTGTCCTCGCCATCTTTGGATTTGTCGGCTTCGAGAGCGCTGCATCCCTCGGCGTCGAAGCAGTCAACCCACTCAAGACCATTCCGCGCGCCATCTCGCTTACCGCATGGATCTCCGGTCTCTTCTTCATCCTCGCCGCATACGCTGAAAGCATTGGCTTCGCCGGACACGCAGACCAGCTCGCTCAGAGTGGCGCCCCACTTCAACTCCTCAGCGAACTCCGCCATCTTCCCTATCTGTCTGTTTTCATCACGGCCACCACGGTCTGCAGCTTTTTCGCCTGCACGCTCGCCTGCATCTCTGCGGCTTCGCGCATACTCTATAAGCTCAGCCATGACCGCCACCTGCACCGCGCATGTGGACTCACGCACGAAGACCACCAGACGCCGCACGTCGCAATCGTTCTCGTATCCGTTATCATTTTGCTCGGCGTCGTGTTCATGACGGCCGACGGCGTCGTTCCATTCGACGTCTACGGCTGGTCCGGAACATTCGCAACCTACGGCTTCATCACCGCGTATTTCCTCGTCGCGGTTGGGTCCGCGGTGTTGCTGCGCCGCACCAAAGACTTCACGTTCATGTCGACCATTTCTTTGCTGGGATCGCTCTTCATCCTCGGGCTCGCCGCCGTCAGTTCGTTCGACGCGACAGAAGGGGCTTATCACCGGCTCCCCTACATTTACATCATCACGATGATCGTCATACTCCCGCTCATCCTCCTTCGCCGCAAATCAGAAGAGCAGAACGACGAAGCTGAAGAGGTATTTGATCCCCTGGCATAATCGCCTGCGGCACCACCCGGAGCTATACAGGAACGATCAGCATTCTCGACTCAGTCATTTCTTCAATGGCTGAGCGAACTCCTTCTTTGCCTACCCCAGAGTTTTTAACGCCACCATACGGCAGTTGGTCCGCACGCCATGCCGACGACTCATCAACCAGCACAGCTCCCACTTCGAGCTCATTCCAGGCCTGGGCCATCGATGCCCAGCTCGCCGTAAAGATCGCCGCCTGCAGCCCGTAAAGCGATGCATTGGTCGCCGCCAGCGCCTCGTCCAGATCATCAAAACTATTCACGACAACAATGGGAGCGAAAGCCTCCTCACGGCACAGCAGGCAATCGGCAGGAACGCCTGTAAGCAAAGCCGGCATGAGCGTCGTGCCGTTCCGCTGGCCGCCTGCATGCAGCGTCGCCCCTGCATTGACAGCCTCACCTATCCAGCTTTCAGCACGCTCGGCGGCGCCCAGGTTGATCATCGGCCCGACGCGCGTCGTTTCCAAAGCAGGGTCGCCGACTTCAAGCTTCGACAGGCCATCGCTAATGCGTTTCACCAAATCGCTCAAGACTGACGTGTGAGCATAGACACGCTGCACCGAAATGCAACTCTGCCCCGCATATGTGTAGCCGCCGGCGAGGATACGCTGAGCCGCAAGCTCCATGTTGGCGTCGGCACAGACAATTACCGCGGCGTTTCCACCCAGCTCAAGTGTCACCCGCTTTCGCGGCGCCATCTCTTTCAACTTCCACCCGACCAATACGCTCCCCGTGAAGCTCAGCATGGCCATGCGATCGTCCGTAACCATCGCCGCTGCAGCCTCATTGGAACAAGGGAGCACGCTGATTGCTTCAGCCGGCCATCCCGCCTCAACCGCGATGCGTCCAAGGCGAAGCGCGGTAAACGGCGTCTGTGGCGCAGGTTTGATCACAACGGGGTTACCCGACGCAATCGCCGGAGCCAACTTGTGGGCCACCAGATTCAACGGAAAGTTGAACGGTGTGATGCCCAGAATCGGCCCAATCGGAAAGCGTCGTGACAACGCCACGCGGCCCTCGGTCCCCGCAATCCAATCAGCCGGCTTAACTTCACCATCAATCCGTTTCGCTTCTTCCGCCGCTATGCGGAACGTATTGACCGCGCGCGATACTTCACCCAACGCATCCTTCAGCGGCTTCCCCGCTTCCAGTACGATAGTCTGCGCAATATCTCCCGCCTCAGCCGCGAGCGCGTCGGCGATCCGCGTCAGAATCGCCGCCCGCTCCCACGCTGCCAGCTTCCTCGTCATGGCAAAGCCACGTACGGCAGCAGCACACGCCGTTTCAGCATCCTCCAGCGAAGCCTGACAAACCGCGCCCACCAGTGCGTTGTTATAAGGATTGCGAATAGTCACGGTCTCAGCACGAGACTCAATTCGGCCTGCTAGCAATATCGGTTCAGTTGTCCTGTCCGGCAACATGAGCATCCTCTTTTTCTTACCTGCAGGCGCGGATCTGCACTGCATCTTTTGCCGAAAATATGTCTGGCTGCTCTAGCTTGCCCCTGCTCCACCACAAACAGCTTCGAGCGCCGAGCCAAGAATCGTGAGGCCTTCTTCAATCTGCTCTTCCGTAGCCACCAGCGGGGTCAGCATGCGAATCACATTGCCATAAACACCCGCCGAAAGGATCAACAGCCCCTGTTGATGGCAATGGGCCAACACCCTCTGCGTCAGTTCCTTTGCCGGAGTGCGCGACGTGCGGTCCGTGACCAACTCAATGGCCTGCATCGCGCCCACGCCCCGTACGTCGCCAACGTTGGCAAATCGCCGCTGCCAGTCACTGGCGAAGACGCTGAACACTCGCCCAAAGGCATTGGCGCGCTCATTCGCGTCGCTGTCATCAAGAACCTTCAACGACGCCAAAGCAGCAGCGCAGGCAATGGGATTGCCGCCAAAGGTGCCGCCCAGTTGTCCCGGGCCCGGTGCATCCATCATCTCCGCGCGCCCCGTCACTGCTCCCAGCGGCAAGCCCGATGACAATGACTTCGCCATACAAATCAGGTCTGGCTCGAGTCCAAAGCGTTCACACGCAAACGTTGCTCCCGTCCGCCCGAATCCTGTCTGAACCTCATCAGCGATGATCACAATACCGTGCTTGCGGCAAATCTCCGCAATCTTCGCAAACCATTCCGTCGGTGGCACCACAAATCCGCCTTCGCCCAGCACCGGTTCAAAGATCACGGCAGCAACTGACTCCGCCGCCACATAGCGCAGGAACACATCCTCCAACTTTTCCGCGCAGTGCACTTTGCACTCAGGGTAGGTGAGGTTGTAATTGCAGCGATAGCAGTACGCATAAGGCATGCGATAGATTTCCGGCACGAATGGCCCGAACCCGCTTTTGTAGGGAGAGGTCTTACTGGTCAGGCTGGTCGTCAGCAGCGTGCGCCCATGGAAACCATCTTCAAACGCAATAATTCCGGACCGCCCCGTGTAGGCACGCGCAATTTTTACAGCGTTCTCGACGGCTTCAGCGCCGGAGTTTGCCAGCAGCGTCTTCTTAGCGAAGGTGCCGGGCGTGCGGCGATTCAGCTCCTCCGCAAGCATCACGTACCCCTCGTAGGGATTGACCATGAAACACGTATGAAGAAACCGCTCGCTCTGTTCCTGGATCGCCTGCACTACTTCAGGCGCGCTATGTCCAGCATTCACACAACCGATGCCGCCCGCAAAATCAAGGAACCGATTGCCGTCTATGTCTTCCAGCACCGCACCATCGGCCTTGCTAATGAAGACCGGAATAACGGTCCCCAGCGAGGTAGGGACAGCAGCCGAGCGACGACGGAGCCATACCGAGGAGGCGGGTCCGGGAATCGACGTCTTTAGCTCAATCGAATTTGTCTTGGTTTCCAGCATGTCTTCCACAGAGCTACTTTCCTGATCGTGAAGCAAAGATAGGCTGCGTTCAACTAGGCAAAGCATGGCGCAGAGACCGGCCCGAAAGCTAGCTGTGCGACTACTGCTGAAAGATGTCGGCGTGGAAAGGGATGCCCACTACGGCAACTCTTGATTTTCTTTAAGTTTGTACTGTTTCTAAAGAGATGTCAACGCCATTATGTGCTGGCCGAACCAAATTACGGTCGACAATCGCACGCGTCATGGCGCAACAGGACATCTGCAAAAAGGATTGAAAGCTAAGCTTCTGTAAGGATTCTATGTGAAGGCATCAAACCTTAATCGAAAAGAATTTTTAGACCGGCGCAGTCTCGTCCAGGGTTTGACTACTTCGTCGGTGCAACCCGCGCAGTCGATCAGAAGCTCAGTTGGGCCATGACGGAAGCGCCTACTTGCATCTCCTCTATCGCAGTCGCACAACGCAATTGGCAGTACATGGAAGGCCCGAATTTCTTGTGACAATCTGGTGACACGCTTCAGACAATCCATGGACACACCGAAAAGTCACGGCGGTTAGCTTGATTTCAAGATGAAATTTCTCTTCCAACCATCCCGGTCATTAGGCATCAGCATTCTCTTTCTCGCTCTCGCGGTCTCGTCGCTGCCGCCCAGTCTCCTGGCTCAAGACACCCCACTGATCTCGGGAGCTGCTGGATTTTTCAGCCGCACGAACGGCGGTCGCACCACCTATACATCGGCTATTGCGCCGATCGTTGTCGTGCCGGTGGGCAAGCGCGTTACGTTGGAATCGCGCGCCAACCTTGATGAGTTTTTCTCCCCAAGCGGACCAAATCGCACTTACGATCACTCGCATTTCATCGGTGTGGATTATGCGCAGGCAGATGTTGTAGTGAATTCGCGAATGACTCTCGTCGGCGGCTACTTTCTGATTCCGTTCGGCACCTATAACGAGCGGCTATCTCCCATGTGGATTCAAAATCTCCAGGACGCCCCGCTGATCTATGGGATTGGCAACACTGGTAGTGGCAGCGGGACCGGTGGCGAACTCAGGGGCCGCGCGGTTTCCACCAATAACTTCTCCATAAACTACATCGCCTATGCCTCTGCCGGAACCACCAACTTCCAGATCACTTCGGCGCGCACCGCCGGCGGCCAAGTCAACGTCTATTTCCCCAAGGCACGGCTGGAAATCGGCACATCCTATGCCCGCCTGCTCGAGAAGGCGCGACTCGCGAATAATGTAGGCACCCACATCTGGTGGGAACCGGCTAGTGTTCCTTTGAAATTGCGCGCGGAATATGGGCACGGTCTGCACTCGCAGGGATACTGGATTGAGCTCGACTATCGGCTTTCTCACTTCGGTGGCGCGGATAGCATCATCGGCAGGATTCAGCCCGTCTTCCGTATGCAGCAGACATTCCGCAATAGTGCGGGCGCAGACGGTCTCCCGGGAGCCGACACGCAACTCGCCGACTTCGGCATCGACTACCGCCTACCCCATGAGGTGCGCATCGACACGAGCTACTCCAGACGCTTCTCGTCGGCTGGAAATTTCAAC
This sequence comes from uncultured Acidobacteriota bacterium, assembly GCA_903873705.1. GTDB lineage: Bacteria > Acidobacteriota > Terriglobia > Terriglobales > Acidobacteriaceae > Granulicella. Next base: position 36,630 of record CAIQPK010000072.1, on the reverse strand, counting down.
CTCTGGGAAACCGCGCTGATCTATCGCTTTCTGACTCCGGCGTGGAAGGGCAAGTAACAAGGACTTTCACCGCTCATCTTCGTTCCACAACCATTTACGAGGAGGCCATTGCTGCCTTGACTCTCACTGGCGTAAACGGTCCTTGTCGCACACGCGCACCGGTTGCATCAAAAATAGCGTTGCATATAGCGGCAACCATCGGCCTGCTAGAGGGTTCTCCTGCCCCCGTCGACGGAAACTCAGGATGATTGAGAAGAACCACTTCTACCTTGTCCGGAAGGTTCGCTGCACGCAGAACCGGATAAGATAACCAGTCGACGCTCGTGACGTTGTTCCGGTCAAACATCACTTCTTCCATAAGGCTACGGCTCGTCGATTGGATGAGGTTCGCTTCAATCGTCCCTTTTAGTGAGCTGGGATTGACGATCAAACCGCAATCGTGGGCACACACAATACGGCTGACGCGTACGGCGCCGGTCTTCCGAGCGACCTCAACCTCCACGATCGTTGCCACGCGTGTCCCCCCGCGGTCGCCAATCGCGATGCCACGGCCTTTCACCACTTCGGGATTCGCAACCTTCTTCTTAGGCGAGGTGCGGGGATCCCAGCCAAACTTCTCTGCTGCAGCTCTAATCACAGCCTTGGTGCGGGCGTCCTCGAGATTACTTAGGCGAAAAGCAATGGGATCCATACCGGCGGCCGCGGCCATTTCATCTATAAACGATTCCGTTGCATAGGTCGCTGCGGGTCCTTCGGGGTCACGCAGGTGAGTCGTACGCAGGGGCGAAGCATTGGGATAAAGCGCTGCCACGACATGCCCGTTGGCGATGACATTGGGGAACGGATACGCGGCAGTCTCGTGGCCCCACGCAGCATACTCATCCCGAACGTTAGTATTCGGAATGCCAGCCAACTGAGATCCGAGGAAATTGCCCGCCATCACCGGCAGGAAATTGGTCTCAACGCCAGAGAAGGCTCGCGAAGTAAATCGAAAAGCCGTGACCTTCCCTTGCTGGTCCAGCCCCGCGGTCATATCGACCATCACTGCGGGCCCCTTCGATCCCCATCGCGTCATGTCCGCGCGCATCCACTGCACCCGCACCGGCTTGCCCACCGCCCGTGAAAGCAGAATGGCGTCTCCGGCGGCATCTTCAAACCCAGCACGGCCGTAGGATCCAGAGTCTTCCGTCCAGATAACGCGTACCTTGTCGCGAGCGACTTTCAGCAAGTCCGCGATGCCAATCTGCATCGCATGTGGCTTCTGAGTGCCACACCACACCGTCGTAACACCATCCGGCTGAACGTCGGCAACGGCACACCCAGGACCCATCGTGCCGTGCGACTGGAACGGAAATTCGTAGGTAGCTTCAACTTTTTTGGTTGCCGACTGCATTCCGGCCTCGAAGTTGCCAACCTTGAGGAACTCCATGCTCGCCTTCGGAGTTGCCTGCCGCATGTAGTCGTAGATCTTCGCCTGCTCTGGAAACAGCTGCTGCGGCTCAGACCAATTCACTTTGATGGCGCGCATGGCCTTTATAGCGGCCCACTCATTTTCTGCAACTACTCCAACAAAGTTGTTGATGACGACCGTCTTTACATACCCACGAATAGACCTCGCAGGTGCATCGTCAATGCTGAGAAGGTTGGCGCCAACACTTGCAGGGCGAATGACGCGGCCATGCAACATGCCCGGCACGCGAACATCGACGACATACTCCCACTTGCCGGCAATTTTGAGCGGCAGATCGATGCGCGGCACCGGCTGGCCCACCAGCTTGTAGCTCGAAACGGCCTTAGGCTTACCTCGCCCCTTGATGCTCATTGCCGACCCTGCCCCGGTTACCACGAGCGAGCCCTGCAGGGGGACATCTTTGGTCAACTCACCGTAAGACACATGCTGCGAAGGCGCGCCCTTCACGTGAACGACTCCGCCAGAAACTTCGAGTTGATCCACGGGGACGCCGAGCCGTTGAGACGCCATGTCCAGCAGCAGCGAGCGCGCAGCTGCCGCGGCATTGCGCAGAGGATCAGCTCCCATTGCCAGTGAACTGCTGCCACCCACGCCGCCTTGATCGGGAGTCTTCGAAGTGTCCCCCATCACGAAGACGACCTGATCGAGCGCAACGTCCAGCTCTTCACCAACAATCTGCATCAGCGCGGTTTCCACGCCCATGCCAATCTCGGTCTTACCTGTAAAGATGCGAATAATACCGCTGGGTTCGATGTGCAACCAGGAAGTCAACGCATCGGGCACAGGATTTCCCGTGACGACTTTCCCGCTCGGCGTAACAGCTTGCGCGATCATGCGCGGAAGCACGGAGACGTCAGCAAGGCCAAAGCCGATAACCAGGCCGCCGGTATTTCTCAGGAACGTTCTTCTGGAAAGAATCTTCTCTACGGAAGCCATTAGACACTCTCCTTCATGCCGGCCGCGCGCCGCACCGCTCTGTAGATGCCAACGTGACTGCCGCATCGGCAGATCAGGCCACGAAAAGCCTTCTCCATATCCACATCGGTTGGATGAGGATTCTTATCGAGCAACGCCTTCGCCGACATCACCCAGCCATTTAGACAATAGCCACATTGAAATACCTGTTCGTCGATGAACGCCTGCTGCACGGGATGGAGCTTTTCGCCACCGCCGAGACCATCCAGCGTGGTAACTTCCTTGCCCGCCACGCTCGATACCGGCAGCACACATGACCTCACAGCGTCACCGTCGAGAATCACAGTACACGCGCCGCACTGCGCCAGTCCGCAACCAAACCTGGGGTTGTTAAGCTCCAGGTTATCGCGAAGAACATACAGGACCGGGCAATCGCTGTCGACATCAACAGTGTGAGATTTCCCATTTACTTTCAGATCAATATTGGCCATTGCTACCCCGCGCAAGTCACAAAATCACTGCTGTTAATCATACTCAAAAAGAAGCTTCGACATCGCTAACGCCAATGGCGGCGCGATTATCGCAGCATAAGCTAGTTCGGCTACCTTTCCCGTTGCACCGCGCTCTCGGTAAATACGCGTCGCTTTGTCGATCAACCATGGCTTCCTGGCGCTGTAATAGAATCGTGAGAGCGCTTAGCTCGATGGAACCGTTGACGACCATTTGTTGCGGCCTCCTAAGCGATATCCCCGTCCTAACGGGTCAGACTGGATAAGCCCATGCCGCAAAGTCAACCTTCTTCCACCGAAATCACGCAGATTCTTGCCCGTTATGTCGCGGAATCAAATTTTGAAGACATCCCACAACCCGTTCGAGAGGAAGCTATACGCACTTTCCTCAATTGGCTGGGATGTGCCGTAGGTGGATCGCACCACGAAACGCTAGACATCGCGATTGCGGCGTTGGCCCCATTTTCCGGCCCCGCGCAAGCGAGCATCCTCGGGCGCAACGAGAAATTTGACATCCTGCACGCTGCCCTGCTGAACGGCATCAGCTCGCACGTATTTGATTTCGATGACACGCATCTGCGCACGGTCATTCACCCAGCCGGGCCGGTAGTGAGCGCGCTCGTCGCTTACGCCGAATATGCTCCCGTTACGGGCAAGGACTTCCTCCACGCTCTCATTCTCGGTATCGAAGTGGAGTGCCGCCTCGGAAACTCGGTTACACCTGAACACTACGACGTCGGTTGGCACATCACAGGAACCACCGGCGTATGGGGAGCTGCTGCCGCCATCGGAAAGCTCCTTTCGCTCGACACCGAGCGTATGGCCTGGGCATTCGGTCTCGCCGCTACCCAGCCAGTTGGCCTGCGCGAGATGTTCGGCACCATGACCAAGAGCTTTCACCCGGGCCGCGCCGCGCAGAACGGTCTCACGTCCGCCCTGCTTGCCGCCAGGGGCTACACCAGCTCGCACCAGGCAATCGAAGCCAAGCGCGGTTGGGCCAATGTGCTGAGCACAAGGCACGACTACGCCGAGATCACAGAAAATCTGGGCAGCACGTTTGAAATCTTGAGGAACTCCTACAAGCCGTTCGCCTGCGGCATCGTCATCCACCCCACGATTGACGGCTGTATTCAGATCCGGAACCAGGAAACACTTGCTGCAGACCAGATTCAATCGGTCGACGTTCTGGTCCACCCGCTAGTGTTGGAACTCACCGGCAAACTGACTCCGCAGACCGGCCTTGAAGGCAAGTTCAGCGTCTACCATGCTGCCGCCGCGGCCCTCATCGAAGGCGACGGAGGCGAAGAGCAGTTTAGCGATCGCGCCGTGCAGGACGCCGGCATCATCGCGCTGCGCGGACGCGTCAAGGCTGTATCGAGCACCTCCATTGCTTCCGACGAGGCGCGCATCAGCATAACGCTCACCGACGGACGCGTCATCGCATTGCACGTCCCCCATGCAATCGGCAGCGTTGCCCGCCCGATGAGCAACTCCGAGCTTGAGAACAAGTTCCGTGGTCTCACCACCAGCATTGTCGGCGCTGAAAAGACAGCCGAACTCATTGAACTCTGCTGGAAGCTTGAATCGTTGGAAGCTGTTTCCCAGATCGCAACAGTGGCCAGCCTCTAAGTCGAGGCTAGGCCATCAACGCTCCGCCATTAATGTGGATCGATTGTCCGGTGATATACCGCGCACTCGGTCCACACAGAAACAGCACCATCGCTGCCACCTCTTCCGGCGTTCCGAAGCGCCCCACGGCGGTCCGCGCGCTCGAGTGGTGCGCCGGTGTGCCGCCAGCCGATACTCCGCGCACAGTGTCGATCAATCCCGGGACAACCGCGTTCACAGTAATCCCGTCTGCTGCCAGGTCATTTGCAAGGCCACGCGTTAGTCCCGTCAAACCCGCCTTCGCGGCAATCACATGCACCCGGCGAGCGGCGCCGGTATGCGCCGACATGCCGCCGATATTGATGATCGTCCCGCCACCGGCCTTTTGCATGTGCGGGTAAACAGCATGCGCGCAAAGGAAAGCTCCATCCAGAATTACCGACATCACCGACCGCCACGCTGCATAATCCACATCGGCGAACGCCGCCTCCTTGCGAATGGCAGCGTTGTTCACGAGGATGTCGATCCGTCCGAAATGCTCCACGGCTGTAGCAGCCAAGCCGTCGGCAGCAGCCGGGTCCGTAACGTCGGCGAGATGAACAATTGCTTCCCCGCCTTCGTCTCGAATCAGCTTCGCGGTCTCCGACGCCGATTCTGCCGACGTCATCGCGTTGACCACGATCTTCGCTCCGGCGCGCGAAAGATCCAGCGCGATCGCTCGTCCAATATTGCGCGCCGCGCCCGTAACAACTGCCACCTTGCCTTCTAGTTCTCTGCTCACGCTATATGCTCTCCACCAATTGCCTAATCCAAGACGACTGTTTCCATCGCAGCCGACCCGGCGACGTTACCGTATCCATCCACTACCTGCTTATCCGGACGCATAAAGAACGCCATCACCACACCAAATAGCAGCAGCCCAATCGAACCCCGAAACGGAATGCGATAGCTGCCCGTAACGTCCACAATTTTTCCAAAGACGATCGGCGAAATAATCGCCGCCACACCCGAAGCCGTGCACATGATACCCGCCGCCGATCCCGCATACTTCGGTGCAATATCGATCGGCACCGACCAGATCGCGCCTTCAGTCGATTCCATAAAGAAGAAAGCTATCGCCAGCGCCAGCGTCGCCAGCATCACGGTCGGCGCGATCAGCACAAAGCTTATGGATACCGCCGCGATGCCAAAACCCATCACCACCGCGTTGCGCCGGGCCGCTACAAGGCTGCCTGTCCGCTGGTAAATCAGATCGGTTAGCAATCCCCCATAAGTATTGCCCACCACGCCAGCGGCAAATATCGCGAACGTATAAAACGACGTGTGAGCCAGATCCTGGTGGTAAGTTTTCCCAATGAACGTCGGCAGCCAGGATAGAAAAAGCCACAACGTATAGGCGTGGCAAAAGAACACCAGCGTCACCGGCATGGTGCGCTTCACCAGCGGTCCCCACGGCACCTTTCCCACCTGCTTGCCATAGGGTGAATAGGCTGGAAGATCATCAATTTCTTCCTGCGTGATGCCGCTCTTTTCCTTGGGGTCATCGCGGAAATAAGCGAACCATGCGATCGTCCACAGCAGGCTCACGCCACCCAGCGCAATGAAACCGCCGCGCCACCCATACAGCGAAATCAACCATGCCATGATCAGCGGAGTAATCGCCGCAGCCAGCCGCGAAGCCGAGTGCGTAAACCCCTGCGCAAAACCGCGCCGCTTGAACGGTACCCACGCCGAAATCACGCGCGCTCCATTGGGCAAGGTTCCCGCTTCTCCGAGGCCGACAATCACTCGCGCCGCAATCAGCGTTCCCAGCCCGCCAGCAAACCCGCACATCAGGGTTCCGATTGCCCAGATTATCCCGAGCCCAGCCAGAGCATACCGCCCGCCAAACTTGTCGCCGGCCAGTCCACCGACGATTTGAAAGGCCGCATAGCACCAGCCGAACGCCGCCAGAGCATAACCCATCTGCGTATTCGTCAAATGAAACTCGGTCATGATCAGGGGAACCGCAATACCAAGATTTGAGCGGTCGATATAAGAAATGAAATACATCAGGCTAAGCAGCATGAAAACTTTGCCGGTAGTGCCTGTGAACATCCGCGAAAGCGGCGGCAACTTATCGGCAACTTCGATCTTGTCCATGATGTACGGTCTCACCCTCGATGTTGTAACACTGGCGAATGCCTCGATAACACCAATGTAGTTACATCCGCCGGACTGTTAGTGTAGCGCAAGCCTGTGATGCTCCGCCGTATAGGGAGACTTCCGTTCGGTATACGAACTCCTGCCAATAAAAGCTCCACAAGCCTACCGACTGTCGAACGTTCTTTTTGACATGCCGGTTCCTCAGCTTCGAGAAGGTGGGACACGAGCCGCAAAGCAGACCTCTCGTGCCCCTCTGGCAGGATCTTGCGATTGTCATGGGCTTCAACCCTGCCCAACGTAGCCACGCCCGGATAGAATGGAGCGCGGATAACCGGGTTGAGACCAGCTCGTAGGGGACGGTCGTTGCATCGATCAGTTTTTGTGATCGAACGGGACTGGCGATGCGCTCCAGGCACGTTGGGGAGTGTAGTTTCACTTTGGAAGGTTGCAAATCATGTCGAACGAGCATTCAACCGGACGGAAGCCGCAAGATACAGACAGCCTTGACGCGCGCGACAGCGGGTACTTCACCGAGGAGTCCTCGATCGAAGCTGTGACCCAGCGAAACAAGAATGCTAAGGACGACCGCGTTCGGTTCGCCATGGATGTGATTACCCGCAAACTGCACGAAGCCGTTCTCGAGATTGAGCCGACGCCAGATGAATGGCTCAGCGCCATTCAATTTCTTACTCAGACCGGACATCTCTGCGACGATTGGCGCCAGGAGTTTATCCTCCTCTCTGATGTATTGGGTGTGACCATGCTCGTCGATGCCGTCAACCACCGGAGGCCCTCGGGCGCATCGGAAAATTCTGTTTTGGGCCCCTTTCACGTCAAGGGATCGCCAACGATGGAAATGGGTGCGAACATTTGCCAGGATGGCAAGGGCGAGCCCATGCTGGTGCACGGAAGGATTCTCGACACCCGCGGACAGCCCATTCATGGAGCGCGCATCGACGTCTGGCAAGCTAACGAAGACGGATTTTACGACGTGCAGCAGAAGGGTATCCAGCCCGAGTTCAATCTGCGCGGCAACTTCAACACTGCCGCAGATGGCCGTTTCTGGTTTCGCGGCGTCAAGCCGAAGTTCTACCCCATTCCGGATGACGGCACAGTCGGCTCGCTGCTGAACGTCCTCGGCCGCCATCCTTACCGTCCCGCGCACCTCCACTTCATCATCGAGGCCGAAGGATTTTCGACCATAACGACACATATCTTTGATCCGCATGACCCATACATCAACTCCGACGCGGTCTTCGGCGTTAAGAAAACGCTCCTCGCCGAATTCAAGCGCATAGCAGACCCCGTCCGTATCAAAGACGAGGGCTTTGGCGAGCCCTTCTGGGATGTCGAATATGATTTCGTGATGGCTGTGATCTAGCGCACCTCGTCGATAGGCGACTCATGTTGCCAGCGCTTCACATTTTAGGAGAACGGAAATGCAAGGCACCGAGGAAATGGTTGATCGACTACTGCTCCGCGACCTGGTCGAGAACTGGGCTGTCTACCGAGACGCAGGAGACTGGTCTCGGTTTCGCCAGGTCTGGCATGATGATGGCCGCATGATGGCGACGTGGACGCAGGGGACGGCAGACGAATTTATCGCGATGAGCAAGGCCGGATGGGAGAAGGGGGTCAGCATCCTCCACTTCCTTGGGGGGAGTTCCATCGACCTCGCCGGAAACCGCGCCGTCATGCAGACAAAAATGACGATCTCGCAACGGGGAACTCTGGAAGGCATACTATGCGATGTTGTCTGCACAGGAAGGTTCTACGATTTTTTCGAAAAGAGGGGCGACCGATGGGGACTGCTTTACCGCCAGCCGATTTACGAAAAGGACCGTGTCGATCCGCTTGACCCGTCCATCAGCCTGAAGCTGGATGCCTCATTGCTGAACAAGTTCCCTGTTGGCTATCGCCATCTCGCCTACCTGCAGTCGCAAATTGGCTATCCGGTGAAAACAGATATGCCCGGTCTCAAAGGCTCAGAGGTGGAAGCGCTCTACGATATGGGCCGCCGCTATCTTTCGGGAGAAGATTCTAAAGCTATTTTCAATTCTTAGGGGTTACGTCATGATTCAGTCCAGCCTTTTGATTAGCGGTCGCGAAGTAAGTGCTGCGAGCGGGAGAACGTTCAGGCGGTGCAATCCCGTTACCGGCGAGGTAGTGAGCACAGCTCCCGCCGCCTCGCCGCAGGATGTCCAACTGGCTGGCGCCGCCGCTTCCGATGCGTTTCCTGCGTGGGCAGCAACAGCACCCAGTATCCGCAGAGACGCGATGTTCAAGGCCGCTGCTCGGCTGCTCGAGGCCAGCGAGCAGATCATCCAGGCGATGGTAGCGGAAACTGGCGCGGCCAGAAGCTGGGCCGCATTTAATCTCAAGCTCGGCTGTGACCTGTTGCGGGAAGCAGGCGCCATGACCACCCAGCTTACCGGTGACGTCATTCCAACCGACAAGCCGGGATCCCTCTCCTACGCGTCGCGAGAGCCATGGGGCGTCTGTCTCGGCATGGCACCATGGAACGCGCCGATCATTCTTTTTGTACGATCCTTCGCCATGCCCCTGGCTTGTGGCAATACGGTCGTGCTCAAATCGTCTGAGTTGTGTCCCGCCACGCACTTCCTTATCGCGAAAGCCGTGGCTGAAGCCCTTCCTGCCGGCGCCCTTAGCCTCATCAGCCATGCGGCGCAGGATGCCCCGGAGATCGTCACCGCGCTCATTGCGCATCCCGCTGTGCGACACATCAATTTCACCGGTTCCAGCCGAGTCGGCGCTATTATCGCTCAGCAGGCAGGTGCGCTCTTGAAGCCGACCCTGCTTGAACTCGGCGGCAAGTCTCCGATGATTGTCCTCGACGACGCTGACTTGTCCGACGCCGTTAATGCAGCGGCGTTTGGAGCCTTCATGCACCAGGGGCAGATCTGCATGGCAACCGGTCGCATCATCGTTCTCAACAGCGTCGCAGACGCCTTCGTCAACTTGCTCGCAGCGAAGACAAAGACGCTGATCGCGAGCGCAAAGGGTGGAACAGCACTCGGCGCCATGATTGACGCAAGCGCTGCGGCCAGGGTTGGCACCCTAATCGAGGATGCGGTTGCGAAGGGCGCAACTCGCTACTCCGATGGTGTCAGCGACGGTGCCGTCATGCAACCGACGGTCTTGGATGGCGTCACGCCGGATATGGAAATTTACTTTGCCGAGGCGTTCGGACCCATCGCTTCGGTTATTCGCGTGAAGGACGACAGCGAAGCCATTCGCGTGGCCAACGACACGGAATACGGACTCTCCGCTTCCGTCTTTAGCCAGAACATCAAACGTGCGTTGACCGTGAGCAAAGGAATCCAGAGCGGCATCTGCCACATCAATGGACCAACGGTGCAGGATGAGGCGCAGGTTCCATTCGGCGGCGTAAAGTCCAGTGGCTACGGTCGCTTTGGTGGACGGGGAGGCGTAGAGTCATTCACCTACTCCCGCTGGATGACCATCGAGACGGAGACACCGCATTATCCTTTCTAAATTCGGGCGGCTCTCCGGACGCAGGTAGGGCCGACTGTCAAGCCGATACTTTAGCAGGCTCCACCGGCTTCTCTACCACGCCGTGCGGGTCCCCGTGCCCGGGCATGGCGGCACGTGCGGAGTAAATGCGCCATTGGCGGTCAACATCTTCCTGCGCTTTCACAAGTAGTTCGGCTGCAAGCTCAGGATTGCTGCGCTCGAGCATCGTGTAACGCCCCTCGCGCTTCGTATAATCGTGCAGCGGAATAGAAGGAGTGCGCGAGTCCAGCTGGAACGGATTCTTCCCCTGGTCCCGTAACCCGGGGTTATAGCGCATCAGTGGCCAGTACCCGGATTGCACGGCGAGCTTCTGCTGGTCCAGCGAGTGCGCTAGGTCATAGCCGTGCGCAATGCAGCTGGCGTAGGCGATGATGAGCGACGGACCATCGTGAGCTTCCGCCTCTTGAAACGCCTTGATGACATGACTGTCGTTTCCGCCGAGAGCCACACGCGCAACGTACACGGAGCCGTAACTGATGGCTTCCATCGCAAGGTCTTTCTTGTTCGTTGACTTGCCGGAGGTGGCGAACTTGGCGACAGCTCCGCGCGGCGTGGCTTTAGACGCCTGACCTCCCGTATTGGAGTAAACCTCTGTATCCATCACCAGTACGTTAAAATTCTTTCCTGAACCGAGCACATGATCCAGGCCACCGAAGCCAATGTCGTAGGCCCAGCCGTCGCCACCGAGGATCCACACGCTGCGCCGCACCAGTGCGTCGGCAATAGCCAGAAGGTTGCGCGCATCGGAGCTATCCACGTCGCGAAGCTGCAAACGCAGTGACTCGACGCGCTCACGTTGCGCCATAATCTCGGCTTCCGTGTTCTGCGGAGCCTCCAGTATCTCTTCAGTCAGCCGCGATCCCGCCGGTTCCGCCACGCGTTTCAGCAGTGTTTCGGCGAACTCCTTCTGTTGATCGAGCGCCGTTCGCATGCCAAAGCCAAACTCTGCGTTGTCCTCAAAAAGCGAGTTTGCCCAGGCCGGCCCGCGACCCTGTGCATTCTGGCTGTAAGGCGTGGCCGGCAGGCTGCCACCGTAGATGGACGAGCAACCCGTAGCATTTGCGATGTACAGGCGGTCACCGAATAGCTGCGTCAACAACTTGATGTAGGCTGTTTCCCCGCATCCGGGGCATGCACCAGAAAACTCGAATAGCGGCTGCAACAATTGCAGGTCTTTTACCTGCGTGTGTGAAATTTGTGTGCGGTCGGCCTCAGGCAGCGATAGGAAATACTCCCAGTTGACGCGCTCAGCGGCCCGCAGCGGTGCCTGAGGTTGCATGTTGATTGCCTTATGTGCAGAGTCGGCTTTACTTTTCACCGGACAAATTTCGACGCATACGCTGCACTCGGTGCAATCCTCCGACGACACCTGCAGCGTGTAGCGGTCCTGCTCCCGGCCCTTCCACTTTGGTGTCGTGGACTTAAAGCTCTCTGGCGCGTCGGCCAATAGGTCCGCGCCGTATATCTTGGAGCGGATGACTGCGTGCGGGCAAACCATGACGCACTTCCCGCACTGAATGCAAAGTTCCTCATCCCACACCGGGATGAACTGGGCAATATTGCGCTTTTCATACTGTGCGGTACCGGTTGGGAACGTGCCGCCTGCCGGAAAGGCGCTGACGGGAAGCTGATCGCCTTTACCAGCGGCAATCGCACCAAGCACGTGCCCCACAAACTCTGTCGGGTTGCCAGAAAGCGACGTTGCGAGTTGCAGCTCGGAATCCGCTGACGAAGGTACTGCGACGCGCTCAAGATGGGCTAGTGCCGCGTCGACGGCGTCAAAATTCTTCTGCACTACCGCATCCCCGCGTTTGCCATACGTCTTTCGGATAGACTTCTTGATCTCTGCGATGGCATCCTCGCGGGGCAGCACACCGCTGATCGCGAAGAAGCACGTTTGCATGATGGTGTTGATGCGCGAACCCATGCCGGCATTGCGCGCAACGGTCGAGGCATCGATGACGTAGAACTCGATCTGTTTGGACAAGATTTCCTGCTGCATGGATCGCGTCAGCTTCGCCCAGACCACGTCGGCAGCGTATGGCGAATTGAGCAGGAATGTCGCGCCGGGCATAGCGGCCTCAAGCACATTCAGCCGCTCCAAAAACGCGAATGAATGGCACGCCAGAAAACTCGCGCGAGTGATGAGATAGGTCGAGTGGATGGGATTGGGCCCGAAGCGCAGATGCGATGTCGTCATCGAGCCCGACTTCTTCGAATCGTAAACGAAGTAACCCTGCGCGTAGAGATCGGTCTCGTTCCCAATAATCTTGATGGAGTTCTTGTTCGCACCAACGGTGCCATCGGACCCGAGACCGAAAAACAAAGCGCGCACCGTCCGCGGATCTTCCGTTGAGAAATCAGCATCGTAAGCCAGGCTAAGGTGCGTCACGTCATCGTCGATGCCGATGGTGAAATGGTTTTTGGGCGCGGCTTTCGCGAGTTCGTCGAAGATCCCCTTCACCATCGCGGGCGTGAACTCCTTGGAAGACAGCCCATACCGGCCACCGATCACCCGCGGTCGCGTCTCGAAATGCGGCACAACCCCCTGCTCCGCCAGCACCGTAATCACATCCTGATAGAGCGGCTCGCCGAGTGCCCCCGGCTCCTTAGTGCGGTCCAGCACGGCGATAGCGCGCACGGTCACAGGTAGCGCCTTCAGGAAAGCGCCGGCGTCGCACGGCCGGTAGAGCCGAACCTTCAACACGCCCACCTTTTCCCCAAAACGCATCATCGCATCGATCGCCTCTTCAGCAGCCTCCGCTGCGGAACCCATCACCACGATGACCCGCTCGGCATCGACCGCACCGTAATAATCAAATAGGTGATACGCGCGGCCAGTCAGCGCGGCCAGCCGATCCATGACGGACTGCACTACACCCGGCGTGGCGAGGTGATAGGGATTCGCTGCCTCGCGAGCCTGAAAGAAAACATCGGGGTTCTGCGCCGTGCCGCGGATCTGCGGGTGGTCCGGCCCCAGTGCTCGCCCCCGATACTCAAGGATGAACCGGTCATCCAACAACGCGCGAATCGTCTCGTCAGAAATGGGATAGGCTTTGTTGATCTCGTGCGAAGTGCGGAAGCCGTCGAAGAAGTGCACAAACGGGACTCGCGACTCGAGCGTGGCGATCTGCGCAATCAGCGCCATATCGCCCGCCTCCTGCACAGAGTTCGAGCACAACATCGCCCACCCGGTGGAGCGGCAGGCCATAACATCAGAGTGGTCCCCAAAGATCGATAGGGCATGTGTGGCAAGGGTTCGAGCCGTTACGTGCATCGTCGCCGGTGTCAGTTCACCAGCGATCTTGAACATGTTAGGAATCATCAGCAACAGCCCCTGCGATGCAGTGAACGTAGTCCCAAAGGCTCCTGCCTGTAGCGCGCCGTGCAACGCACCCGCCGCGCCGCCTTCGCTCTGCATCTCCTCCACGAAGGGGACAGCCCCCCAGAGATTGCGACGACCCTCTGAGCGCCATTGATCCGCAGCTTCGGCCATCGTCGACGATGGCGTTATCGGGTAAATCGCGATGACCTCGGACAGCCGGTACGCGACGGCAACGGCTGCTTCGTTTCCATCCATGACCTGCATCGACGTTCCATCCATCACGCACACTCCAAGGTCGGGCATCACCCGCACCGCCCCTACATTCTCCGCTTCGCAAACACAGCAGGATGTGACGCCCGACACCAGATGGCGGTCGGTTTTGCAGATTCGAATGAGGTTTGCCGTGCATCATTCTGGGGAATGCGTCATGCCAGTTCCCCATGTACACGTCGACGTCGGGCTCGGTGGCCGGATTGATAGGACTGTTATCAAGCCTTGCGTAATCTGTTCCGCCCGGTGGCCCCCCGCACCCAGCACCTTGGGGTGTTCCCAGGGCGGCAGCTTGCGGCGGCCCACCGCCATTTCCGCCTCGCGAAAGTGGCCCCATATAGATCATTTCAACCGGTTCGTTTGACCAGTTGATGTTGCTGTGGGCAGTAACCCCCGTAGGAGGGATACGGTACGCCTGCCCGGGCGTCATGCGACGAAGGTTCTTCCCGAGCGACAGTGTCGTCTCTCCCTTCACCATGATCCAGGCCTCTTCGGCTGGATGGCTATGTGGCTGCGGCATCGTATAAGGAGGTATCGTGCAGAGATTCAGACCGTTGGGACCGCCGTTGCAGGTGTGTACCCAGTGCGCACCAATTCGCCGGTCGTTGTCCCAGCGGCTGACAACCACCAGGTCCGGGCTGGACTTGAAATTACCGGGAAGTGGCTCTTCTCTGACATAGAAGGCCACCTCCGATACTGGCAGGGGAAAAAGTACACCTGACTCCCATTCCCCACAAGGTCCGCCGCAATCCTCTTGAGCGCAACCTCTCGCAGCAACGCCTACGGCAAAGCGTATGCGGCCACGACATCGCCATTGCTTTGCCCAAACGCTCCGCCCGTGGCGACGATGACAATGTACTGTTTTCCGTCCTTACCCCTGTAAGTAATGGGAGCATTTGCCCCGGCGGCTTCAAGTGTCGTATCCCACAGCATCTTTCCTGTCTTCTCATCGAACGCACGGAAATGCAGGTCTGGCGTAGCGCCGATAAAAAGCAGCCCGCCAGCAGTGGTGATGCCTCCTCCCATGTTGAGCGAGCCGGTGTTCTTGATGCCCTTGGCTTCAAGTTCGGGAATGGTGCCGAACGGTTGGCGCCAAACATACTCACCCGTGTCCAGGTTCAGAGCAACCAGTTCACCCCACGGTGGAGCCTGGCACGGCCAACCCGTCTTGCTGTCGGCAAAGCGGTCGTACTTGCCGTTCAGCGGCCCCTTGCGCTCATACGGAAGCGGCGAACCCGGAGCTGTCGGAATCATCTGGCCATAATCTGCGTAGTCGTTCACGTTGTAAAAAATCAAGTTCAGTTTCGGGTCGTAGGTTCCGCCCTGATAGTTCGAGCCGCCCCACGTGCCCGGGAAAACGATCGAAGGCTGCAGCCCAAAGCGCGTGAACGGCCCATCGTTATGGCTGGTAGGGTACTTCGCGAAGATGTCCTCGCATGCCTTGGTGTGCTCCGGCGTCACATTCGCAAGCTCTTCCTTCTTGAAGCTCATGCGCGAAAGCGGTGCGGGCTTCAGCGGGAAAGGCTCCGTGTTCCATGAGTCCTCACCGGGTACATCGCTCGCCGGCACCGGGCGCTCCTCCACGCCAAACACCGGGGTGCCATCGCGTCGGTCGAGTATCCACACCAGGCCCGTCTTATTGGTCTGCACCACTACTGGAATTGTTTCCGAGCCACGGTGAACCTTCGCCAGGATTGGCGCACCACCGAAGTCATAGTCCCACGTATCGTGATGGATCACCTGGAAATGCCACTTCTTCTTACCGGTCAGCGCATCCAGAGCGACCAGCGTCTGGCTGTAAAGATTCGCACCCTTGCGATCCCCTCCATACTCATCCTGAGAGGCCGCAGCGATCGGAACAAAGACGGTACCCGTCTCCTGGTCGACACTCAGGAAGCCCCACGCGTTCGCACCAGAGCGGTTCTTCCACGAATCCGGCGTCATCCAGGTCTCGATGCCTTCCTCGCCCGGATGCGGAACCGAATGAAATGTCCAGAGCAGTTTGCCCGTCACCACATCCCAGCCCCGAGTATCGCCTGCGGGACCAAGCGCAGGCTGCTCCTGCACGCGCACGCCCGTAATAATGACGTTCTTGTAAATCGAAGGCGGCGAGCTCATGCCGATTTGCGTCTTGAATCCGTTGGCAACGCTCGCTTTGAAATCGACGATACCGTCGGTGCCGAATCCACCAGAGGGCTTGCCCGTCTTGGCATCGAGCGCGATCAGAGCGCCGGCGGCGGTGCCAAATACGATGCGAGGTCCCCACTTCTTCCCGTCGCCCGGCCAGTAGGCGATGCCGCGGGTAGAGGCATTGTCGTTATTGCTCAGCACGTACTCCCATATTTGCTTGCCCGTGCTCGCGTTCAGGGCTACCACGCGGCTAAACGGTGTTGGCAGATACAGGACGCCGTCGATCATCAGTGGCGATGCCTCACTCCTTCGTGCACGCGTCCGTCCACCCGCAGGCGCAGCACTCTCGGCCGTCGCCGGAGTCATATGAAACGTCCACACTCTCTTTAACTTGCTGACGTTATCCACGTTCACCTGCGTGAGCGGAGAGAACCGAGTGCTGCCACCATCATGGCCATACATCGGCCAATCGCCAGATACTTGCCCCGAACCCTTTGCTTGCCCAAAGCTGGTCATGGCGACACACAGAAACAGCGATGAAACCGCCCAGACCATCCGCCCACGTAAGTGCATACTTCTTACCTCCGCAAAATAATCGTGAATCAAGCTCTTGCTCCTACTCAATCGCAAGCGGACGAACAAACTCCGACGCGTGCCAGCCAGCATTTTGGCTGGAAGAGGCAAAATTAGTGAACCTGAATCGACACGGAAGCGTAGCAGAGCCCTGTTGAACAGGTCAAGAGGTCGACTCGGAAGTTGTCATAGGCGATTCTTGCCCCTCGCAAAATCGGCCCCGGATCCCTGCGCATCACCCCGCTACAGCTAGGTGCGCCTATTCAGCCATGAACAAACCCGCATGAGCCTTCGACGTTGGCGTCGTCTTCTGCGGGAAGCGCTAGCCGCACTCCGCGTCAAGCAGTTATAGTTTTGGAAAAATCATTGACCTGTCTAATAGGGCATTGCTAAGATCGCCGGGTTTGCTCTTGGAAAGTATCGCGGACGGAAGCTCTCGAGTGCATTCCATTGCGGGAGCGTGGGGGATATTCGGAAATGAAGGATCTCTGCGTTTGGGCGTCACTCGCGGTTTTCAACACAGCCCTTCTGGCATTACCCGCATCAGCTCAAGGCAACACCTCCACAGCTCTCGATCCCTGCGCCAGCCAGACGGCAACGGACGTGCCCCAGCTGTCTATTTCCAACGGCCTGGTCCACGCACTCATCGATCTCCCGGACGCAGACAAGGGCTGGTACCGCGGCTCGCGCTTCGATTGGTCCGGCGTCATTCCCTGCCTTTCCTACGATGGTCATACCTACTTTAATCCGTGGCGCCCAACCCACGACCCAATGGGCCACGATTCACTTGCCGGACCCGTCGAAGAGTTCAACTCCCTGGAGTCGAAGGCGCCGCTTGGTTTTGACGACGCCAAGCCGGCGATCTGTTCGTCAAGCCGGGTGTAGGCGTTCTCCGCAGACTTGACGATGCTCCGTACAAGTTCTCTACGCCATATCCGATCGTTGACCACGGCAAGTGGAGTTATAAAGCAAAGTCGAACGAGGTTGCGATCACGCAAAACCTCAGTTCGCCCGTAGGCTATGCGTACGACTACACCAAAACACTCGCGCTCGAAAAGGGCACGCCAGTGTTGGTGATTCACCACCACATGAAAAATACCGGCACCAAGACAATCGATACGGACGTCTACGATCACGATTTCTACCGGTTAGACAACGTCACCACGGGTCCCGACCTGTCAGTCCACTTTGCCTTTGCACCAACCGCAGTGCGCCCTCTCGGGAACGGTGGTGAGCTGGTTGGAAATGAGCTCGTCTATCACAGCGAACTCCAGGAGCGTCAATCAGTACAGTGTGGCATTACCGGTTTTTCAACGAATCCCTCCGATTATGACTTCATCGTCAAAAACCGGAAGACCGGGGTAGGCGTAGAGTAGACAAGCGATTCACCCCTCGCCAGCATCAACTACTGGTCGGTCCCGACGGTGATCGCACCCGAAGCCTACATCCATATCCACATCCCTCCCGGCGCCAGCCAGGATTGGACCATCCGCTATCGCTTTTTCGATAACTAGACCCTGCACATCCCAGATTCCCCGCTCGCTCCCTCGCTGTCATTGGCGAGTTAGCGATAGCGCCAATTGTTGATCTTTCTTTGAAGCGGGCGAGCGGACGAAATTACGGGGGTGTCGGTACGGTTGACGTAGCGCCAGCCGGCTTCGGTGGGAAGTTGGCGGCGAGCCACGCGGCGATCTTGTCCATATCGTCGTCAGAGCCGTTAGCCCCTCGCGCCCTCATATCGTCAACGATGTTCGACCAGTTATCGGCCGTTCGGCGCTCGGATGTAACCACCGACGCCGAGTGGCAGCCAGTGCAGATGCGTTGGAATGGTTCACGGCCAGGGCCGGCAGGTAACTCTTCCTTTACGGGGGCTGTCGGCGGAGCCTGCTGCGCAACCCCGATATAAGAAAACACGGGAACAAGCATCACCGCAACCGCAAGCGGCAAGCCCACCGACCATGCCTTCAACTTCATAACAGCTGCTCCTTCAGGACCCCTGACGAACTCTTCCTAGCCTAACAATTGGGTGTTATACAGGTCAATCGGAGCCGCTCCGCAGCGCCAGCCGTTCACACTTCGAGCGGTCGCTCTGGATGCACCAACAGCCACGCCAGGGCCCCCAGCAGCACAAGTGAGGCGGCCACTGAAAACGGCATTCGCCAGTCGTAGCGATGCGCCAGCCAGGGGGTCAGCGACGCAGTCAGCGCGCCGCCAATCTGGCAGCTCATGTTCATGATGGAAGAGAACACGCCCGAGTTCTTGCCGGTAATATACTTGACACACAAGGCGATTTCTCCCACTATTAAGAAATGGAAACGCCGCACACACTTCAGCAAGCCATCATCTACTTCTCCGATGCGGACCGCTGCTTTGACTATGCGAAGAATCTGCGCTGGGGCGCAGGTGATGTAACTTGCCCACGCTGCGGATCGGACAAGAACTCGTTTGTACAGACTCGTAAACTGTGGCACTGCAAAGGCTGCAAGAAGCAGTTCACAGTCAAGGTCGGCACAGTTATGGAAGACAGCCCCATTGGACTCGACAAATGGATGGCTGCAATGTGGATGCTGGCGAACTGCAAGAATGGTGTCAGCAGCTATGAGATTTCCCGCGCTCTCGGTATCACGCAGAAGTCGGCATGGTTCCTTCTCCACCGTATCCGCGTTGCCATGGCTGACGAATCGGGCATGATCGGCGGCGGCTCGGAGCCGGTCGAAGTGGATGAAACCTTTGTCGGCAGACTCGCCAAGAACATGCACAAAGACAAGCGCCGCGCTAAGGCTGCCCTCAGCCCTCAAGTGGCTTGCACGGCGGTCACGGGAAGGCTATCGTCCTCGGCATGTTGGAGCGTGGTGGCAACGTCAAGGCCCGTGTTATTGCCGACCGCAGCCGTCAACAGATCAAGCCTGCGATGAACGATGCAATCGCTGTCGGCGCAAACGTGATGACGGATGAGCTTTCGACGTATGTTTACGCGTCCGAGGGCTATAACCGCGCGGTCATCAATCATGCTGTCGAGTACGTCAACGGTCATATTCACACCAACGGTATTGAGAACTTTTGGAGCCCTCTAAAGCGGGGCTTCAAGGGTACGTACATCTCGGTTGAGCCCTTTCACCTTGACGCTTATGTGGCTGAGCAGGTGTTTCGGTACAACAATCGCAAAGACTCCTGACGACAGCACCCGCTTTCAGAGCGTCATGTGTTCGGTTGCTGGCAAGCGGTTGACCTACGGACAGCTAACGGGCGCACTAATCGTCGGCAAGGGCGTGGCAAGCACAAACGCTAACCCTTGCTGGATTTACCCTGTTTGGGCTTCGGTTTAGGTTTATCCTTCACAGATACTTTGGACGCTTGGAAGAGACGGGACATCCCTGCCTTAAAGCGTTCAAGTGCTTCCGGCCCCTCATGGTATTCGTGTTTCATATTGCCCATTATGCACCTATGAGGGACAGCCCTTGTCGCACAAAAAAAAGAGCCATCCAGTAAAGCCAGATCAAGGCAAGGACGCGGACAGCGCCCCAAAACCAGCCCCTACGCCATCTGTCAAAACTGACGAAGACAGCAAACATACCAATGGCGGCGAGAGTCGCTGCAACGTAATAGAGAGCGCAAAAAATCCAAAGCACTGGACGACCTATGCTGAGGCGCTATGTGCGATCCTGCTTGTGTTCATTATGAAAAACGTACGCTGTATCAACCACTGGAAGTCATGCGCAAAAAGTTTCGCTGCCTCCAGGCCGCTTATTATTCAAAGATGGAGCGCAATGGCGCTCCGGTGCAGATCGACGCCGTTCCGGCCGATTGGGCCATTCCCGCGTGGAAACCTAATGCCTACACCCCTGCGGATTTCAAAGCGTAGCTCTTCGCTCACCAGCAACACCGATGTGCCGTTGACTTGATCCACTACGCAAGCTCGGACGATGGGCATAGCGCATTCCAGGAGGCACCGTGGGAAAGCCGGAAACTGACGATGACCAGGACAAGAGGATTGAGCGCTTGAAACGCCGGGCAGAAGAGCTTGGCGGCGACCAGATGAAAGCGCGAGTGCTGGGCATTTGCCCGCCTGAGACAGAAGAAACATTCTGGAAACAAGTGGCGGAGTTCGAGGAAGCTCCGTGGACGACTCATTTTCACCAATTGGAGAGCGCTGGCGTGTCCTTGCCCGCGCCGGATTCACTCAACAATCAGGAACTCACCGAAAAGCTGTGGGAGGTCATCCATACGCTCGCGCTCCTTCGAGTCTTTATCGAGCAAACAGATCATCTCAGCGACCGGGAACTCTACAACCATCTCTGGACCGATTGCTTGTTGGAGGAAACCAAGGTGTTGGCGCCGGCTGCAAGTTCGGCGTGGCATATTCAAATGCTCGGCGCTTGCAGCGGGGAAGATAACCGGCTCTACCTCAAGTATTATGCGGATGACGATTCGCGTCGGCATTGGCAGGAGGATTTCCCCAATGATCCCCTTCCCGAGCACGAAGACTTGCCCTATGACCGGGACCGTCTTCTGCCCAAGCGGGATTACGGTTCCCCTGCCAGCCGGGAACCCAATTGACCTGCGGGGAAACCACCGCGGAACCTGTAATGAAAAGACGAGAGTCTTGTAATGGTCGGGGCGGAGAGATTCGAACTCCCGACCCTCTGCTCCCAAAGCAGATGCGCTACCAGGCTGCGCTACGCCCCGACTTACTCCAATATTACCGCATCGCCGCGGCCTAAAAACTGCGGTTGGCGTCGATTCCCAGCCCGCCAAGCACCTTTATGCTGAGCCAGGTAAGGAGCATGAACGGCACCAGCGCGAGTAGCACTAATCCCGCGCCCAGCACGGCCATGAAGAGCCAGTCCTTGTACGTATCGCGGCGTCCCGTTAGCAGCGTGCGTTCAAGCAGGTGGTAGTTGCGGCGATTGGCGCGGAATCCGATGTCGAAGAGATTGCCCAGCACAGGAACCATGCCGACGCCGACTTCAATGCCGACGTTGACGATCATTCGAGCAATCGTAACCACCGGCGCGCCGCGGAAGTACGCAGCCAGAACAATAATGCCACTAGCCAGGCCACCGGCAAGGTCTCCGAAGCCGGGGATGAAGCCAACGATGCCGTCCAAGCCGAAACGGATCTGGGTGCCCGGGATGCGAAACCAGGTGTCGAGGGCGCGAGAGAGCAGATCGAGGTTTTCGTCGCGGAACAAACCGCCGGCCCCTCCCATACGTTCACGAACCGCGTCACGGGGTTGGGCTCCTGGGGACAAAATCTCTGGTTGTGCTGTTTTCGCGCTCATCGTCATCCCACCTCTGGCCACCGCTGGGCCTGCACGTATTTGGATGCTATAATCGATCTCGATACGGCGGCTATAGTTCAGTGGCAGAACGCCGCTCTGTGGCAGCGGATGTCGTGGGTTCGAAACCCACTAGCCGCCCCAATCATCCCTTCTCAAAGCCCCACTTGGAGTCCTTTGCCGCGCGCTCCGAAATTCACGCCTGTTGCTGCCGCCGCGCTCGCTCCATCCCCCCGTCATCTTTTCGCTGGTACTTCCGGCTGGGCTTATGCCACCTGGAAGCCGGGTTTTTACCCTGCAACCGTGCCCTCGCGCGGTTTTCTGCATTACTACGCCTCGCGGATGACCGCTGTCGAAGTGAACTACACCTTCCAGAAGCTGCCCACGGCAGAGCAACTCGCCGGCTGGCTGGACGCGACGCCTCCGGACTTTCGCTTCAGCTTCAAGGCACCGCAGCGAATCACGCATTTCCAGCGGCTGCGCGAGAGCCAGGCGACCGTTGCCGAATTCATCGCCGCCATAGCCCCGGCGCGCAAGGCTGGCAAACTCGGCCCCCTGCTTTTTCAGCTTCCTCCAAATTTCAAGGCCGACCCCGCTCGTCTTGCATCCTTTCTTGCCTTGTCGAGTTTCCGTCGAAAAGGGTTTCAGATTGCGTTTGAGTTTCGCCATCCGAGCTGGTTTGATGAGTCGGCTTACGCGATCCTGCGCAAGCACAACGCCGCGCTCTGCGTTGCAGAAACCGATGCCTTGGTTACCCCCGATGTGGCGACCGCCAACTTCCGTCACTATCGACTGCGTAAGGAAGGCGGCTACACACCACGCAGGCTGAACACCTTTGCCACCAGCTTCACCAGGCTGGCCGCAACGCAGGATGTCTTCGCCTTCTTCAAGCACGAAGACGAACCCACGGGCGCACTCAACGCCGTCGCCATGCTCAAGAAGGCCGCTGCCATTGGCCGGAAGGCTGCCCTCTGATGTCAGCTCCGTCTCTCCCTTCCGGCTATCCCGACTTCAAACCCCGTCGCTTCCTTTCCAACGGCCATCTGCAGACCATCTTCGGCAACTTTCTGCGACGCCAGGACCTCCTGCCGGAGCCCGTGGCCCAGCTCGTTGAAGTTTCTCCAGCACGAAACAATCAGATTGCCAGCCAGATCCTCTGCCACTGCCACTGGCAGCCGCTGCCAGAGCGGCCCGAGCGGCCCACCGTCATCATCCTGCATGGTCTTGAGGGCTCGTCGCGGTCGCAGTACGTTGTCGGCAACGCGAACAAACTGTGGAGCGCGGGCTGCAACGTCATCCGCATGAACATGCGCAACTGCGGCGGCACAGAACGGCTGACGCCCACGCTATATCACTCCGGCTTGTCGTCCGATGTTGAGCGCGTCATGCGCTTCTTCCGCGATGCGCACAAGCTGCAGTCGCTCTCCCTCATCGGCTACTCGATGGGCGGCAATCTGATGCTGAAGCTGGCTGGCGACCTGGGAGCGGATGCTCCGCCCGAGCTGCGCAGCGTGATCGGTGTCTCTCCAGCTGTCGACCTGGAGGCGTCGGCCGGCTGCCTGCATGAGTGGCAGAACCGGCTCTACGAGCGGCGTTTTCTGCGTGCACTCCTCAAGCGTTTTCGCCGCAAGGCAATGCTCTTCCCTCACGTCTTCGATCCGCAACGGACGGCGGGTATTCATTCGCTGCGTGACTTCGACGACCGAATCACCGCGCTATACTCGGGCTTCAAGTCGGCTGAGGACTACTACTACCGCGCCGCTGCAGCCCGCGTCCTCCACCGCATTACCGTGCCCACGCTGATCGTCCACGCTTGCGATGACCCCTTCGTCCGGCTGGTGGAAACCACGCGCGAGGCCATCGCCGCGAACCCGAACATCACCTTCATCGAAACAGCACACGGCGGTCATTGCGCGTTTCTTGCCGAGCCCAATCCGGTGACCGGCAACGACGGCTACTGGGCTGAACACACCGCGTTGCGCTTCGTCTTCCAATACGCATTCCCGAAAAGCCAGGCCTTTCCCAGCCGATCGCTTTCCATCGGTCAGCACCGGTCCGCGGCGCCGGTTCTGCCAGATCAGTTGATCTCATAGATACTGGAAGAACGATGCTGGCTGAGTGGACTGCCGAATGTACCGCCGACGCGCCCACCCTGGTCGTACCGTGGTCTGATCCCTCGGGGAGCGCGCGCTACATCGACCTGCGGGCCCATCCTTACGACATTGCTGAAATCCCAGAGGTCGAGCACTTCCCTGCCCTCGGCCGCGCCCTGCGTTCGCTTAATGCGGCGCGCTCAGCGCTGCTTACCGCCAAGTGCGACGTATGGCCTCTTTCCTCCGGCGAGAACGCGGAAGAACTCGAGATGTTGCGCTTCGAGCTCGAGCTCGATCCGGAAACCTCGTCCCACGGTATCGCCAGCTATATCGACGTGCTGTGGCGCGACAGAACGCTCTTTGCATCGGCGCATCAGCAGCGCGAGATGCTCGACCGCCTTACCCGGCGTGCGGAGCGCCTCTTCCATCCGCAGGCGGCGCTGGCCTGCGTTCTGCGGCCCGCGATGTTTGATTTCGAGGCGAGCACCGTGGAAGGATTCGCCGTCACGTTATACGTCCGAGCGCTCGGTCATGATGCTGCATCTGCGGTCGAGTTCTGGGCTGCTGCCCTGGCCGACGTAACCACGCTGCTGCGCGGGCGTGACCTTGCTCCCGCGCGGTCCTCCGCTACAATCGATACCAGCGCGTATCCCCTGCGCGTACGGCATAGGCCAAAGTAGCAGCCGCTGGGGCGAGTAGCTCAATTGGATAGAGCACGGACCTTCTAAGTCCGGGGTTACAGGTTCGATCCCTGTCTCGCCCACCAATCTCCCGCCATTCCCAGAAATGCAGTTACTTCATGTGGTTCTGCCCCAATTGTCGGATGGGCGGCCTTGGCATTTAGAAATAGACTGAGAGAGCCATTCGTAATCCGATCAAGTAACTTGCTTTTCGGCCCAGACTCCGCATTTCCTCTACACGGAGCGTGCCTCTCTCATAGGTGCGATCGATGAAGCTTTCTCGAATCCGGGTACTGGCCTATCTGCTCTCCCTCGCTCCTCTTCTCCCCGCCCAGCAATACGTGTTCCACGCCTATCGTCAGTCCGACGGGCTGAAGAATCTCGCGGTCCGGTCACTCGCCAGAGACTGCGACGGCTACCTGTGGCTGGCGACTGAAAATGGCGTTTTCCGTTTTCTGGGTGGCACCTTCGAGCACTTCACACGAGAGCAGGGCCTGCCCGAGCTCGGCATCCAGGAGGTCGTTGCCGATTCGAGCTGCACCGTCTGGGCGGGCACCACGCAGAACCTCTACCGCTTCGACGGCAAGCGTTTCGTTCCGGCCACGCAGCAGGCCGTTCGACTGACCAGAACCCATGGCATGGCCGTCGCAGATGCGGGCCACCTTCTGGTCCTCGATAAAGGACACCTCTTCAACCTTGAACACGATGCAAAGGGCCAGTTCCACTCCTACACCGCGGTATTTTCGCCGGCGCTTCTCACCGCGTTTCCGTCCCTGGGCGATGGCACAAGCGTGAGCACTGTGACCGCGAGCCCCCAAAGCACGCGCGTGTGGATGGGTGCAGGCAATCGTCTTTACACCTGGACCGACACACCCGGCGGCACGCTCCAACCCACCGCTCTAACGGAGTGGGGACCGAAGAACGGACTTCCAGAGGATCATTGGCAAAGCGTAGTCGTCGATCACGCAGGCACCACCTGGGCCGAGGGCGAGCATCACATTGCTGCGCTGCCTTCGGGCGCCGGCAGCTTTGTCGATCACAGCCTGCCTACGGCGGCTCAGGGCAGCTTCTTTCTGCGTTCACGCCTTGTCGTCGACAACGATGGCCGGGTGCTGGCCCCGACCGACGATGGCGTTGCCCGCTGGGAGTCCGACCACTGGCGAGTGATCGACCGCGACCATGGCCTGCCCCGTAACAACCAGATCGCGACGATGATCTTCGATACCTCCGGCGACCTGTGGCTGGGCAGCTACGGTGACGGCCTTTACAACTGGGCGGGCTACGGACAGTGGGAAGGCTGGAGCGATGAGAAGGTGCTGCCCTCGGCCATCATCTGGGCCATGAACGCGTCCCAACCGGGCCATGTGATCGCCGGAACAGACAAGGGCCCGGCATGGATCGATCCCATCACAGGCGCCGCCGGATCGCTCGTCAAGGGACAAAAGTGGCTGTACGGCCTGATCGTAGCCATGGGCCGCGAACCCGGCGGACAGCTTTGGGCGGCCACCAACTCCGGCAGCGTGCTGCGCATCGACGACCACACCGGCCAGACCCAACAACTGGTGAAACTGCCCACATCGATTCTCAGCGCGTTTGAAGATCCCACCGGCCGGTTCTTTCTCGGAACGGATCATGGCATCTATGTGCGCGAGCCGCACGGAGAGTTTCAGCGCGCAACCTCCGCCGACGCCTTTCTGCCCGATCGGAGCCTGGTGCACTCAGCCTGCCAGTCACCCGACGGGACCAACTGGTTTCTCGCCAACAATCGTCTCCTGCGCGAGAAGGGTGGCACCTGGTCGCTCCCCGCTACGGACGGATTGCCAGGTCCCGCGAGCGGCCGCCTGATTGCCCTCTCGTGCGCTGAATCCGGTGAGCTCTGGGTCACCGGCCAGCGGATCGGCGTCTGGCGTTTGAGGCCATCAGGCGATCACCTCGTTCCCTGGCATCTGGAGTTTCCCGCCGAGCTGCACGGCTTGGAGGCCTATTCGATCCTGGCATGCCGCCATGGGCTGCTCTGGCTAGGTACCGACCAGGGGCTGCTGGGCTGGAACGGATCGACGTGGCGTCACCTCTCCCAGGAGAGCGGCATGATCTGGAACGATGTCGACGAGTGGGGCCTGACCGAGGCCGCCGATGGATCCGTCTGGGTCGGCACCAGCGGCGGCCTGGCGCACCTGCTGCATCCCGAGCACGTTTTTGACCCCGTTGCCCTGCCGATAGCGATCACCGGGCTCTATCGCGGCACCGATGAGTACCCCCTCGGCGATCGCCTTGATCTTCCATGGACCACGCTGCCGTTACGCCTGCAACTCTCCTCGCCGACGGTGCGCAACCGCAGCGACTTGGTCTTCCGGTATCAAATTGGCGGCCTGCAATCCGACTGGACGGAGAGCCGCGATGGTCTCGTCGTGCTTTCCGGCGTTCCTCCGGGTGACTACAACATCGCCGCCACCGCCTTCAACTCCAGTCTCAACGCCACCTCCGGCAACGTTCGTCTGCACCTGCTCATCCGTCCGCCGTGGTGGCGCAAGGCATGGTTCATCACACTGACCGCGATTATTTTGGGCTTCCTCATCGCACTGGCCACGCGGCTATACGCCAGGAAGATTCGCAATCGCAGCCACCACCTTGAGGCTCTCGTGCGTCAACGCACAAAGGAGCTGGAGGAAAGCCGCGAACTCCTCCGCATCCAGGCCACCTTCGACGGTCTGACCGGCATGCTCAATCGCTCGGCCATATTGCAGGAGCTCAATAAGCAGATCGCCAACGCGCGCAAGAACGGCAAGCCGCTCATCCTGGCACTCACTGACGTCGACCACTTCAAGCAGGTGAACGACACCTACGGCCACCTGACCGGGGACGATGCCCTGCGGCGTTTCGCCTCGGCGCTGCGCTTTTCAATCCGGACATCGGATAGTGTCGGCCGCTACGGCGGCGAGGAATTTCTCATCATCCTCAACGATGTGCCACCCGCGTTCGCAGAGAGCCGCATCGCCCACCTGCACAAGGCCATCAGCAGCCTGCGGGTGCGTGTCGGCGAGGACGAAATCCGCATCAACTGCAGCATCGGCGCTACCGTGTTCGATCCCCTTACGGGCGATAGCGACGCCGAGACTTTGCTCGCCATCGCCGACAACGCGCTTTACCAGGCAAAGGCGGCGGGCCGAAATCGCGTCGCCTTCAGCGGGACCGCCATCGCCGCAGGAAAGAAAGGGCGTTCGTCACCCTCACAGGGCGTCACGAACTCCTAGCCAAATCCCTGCCGCCGGAGTTCAACCTTCGGACCACATGAACTCGGCTTCCGCATCGTTGCCAGGGCCGTCCTTCGTTCCGCGGCCTCGCCCCATGGCGTGCCTCACTCCGGCCAGCAGCACCAGCGCTAACGCGAGCGCGCAAACGCCGTCCCACTGCCACCGTGACCACACCCAGCTTGCCAGAGCCGACCCAATAGCCCCGCCCGCAAAGTACACCGTCATATACACCGTGTTAATGCGGCTGCGCGCGCTCTGATCGAGACTGAAGATGCGGGTCTGGTTGCCGACCTGCATCATCTGCGTCCCGGCATCCAGCACGATCACGCCGATCACCAGCCCCACCATGTGCAGCGCCACACTTACCGGTGCGTGTTCGTTGAGCCAGAGCCAGAGGTACGCGACCGTCAGCACGCCGCCAGCGATCGTCACCACGGCGCGCGCTCCATTACGGTCTCCCATGCGCCCGGCGATCGGAGCAATCATCGCACCCGTGGCGCCGATCAGGCCAAACGTACCGGCCACTTCCGGTCCCATGTGGTAGTGGGAGTTCAGCAGGAACGTCAGCGTAGTCCAGAAGGAACTGAATCCGCCGAAGACCAGGGCGCCCACGATGCAGGCATCGCGCAGCGTCGGCTCTGTCTTGAATAACGTCCACAGCGAACGCATGGCATCGCTGTAACGCAACGTGCGGCGAGGCTGCAGCTTTGGCATAACGGCGTAGATCATCGGAACGAATGCAGCGTTGATCACGGCTGCTACGAGAAACACAGTTCGCCACGATCCAAGATGGCTGACCCAGCCCGCAAACGTTCGTGCCAGTAGTATCCCCAGCAGGAGCCCCGTCATAACTGTGCCGATCGCCTGGCCGCGCTTCTCTTCCGTTGCCAGCTCTGCGGCCATCGGCAACGCGACGTGGGTTACCGACGCCATCAGCCCGATCGCGACGCTCGCTGCGATCATCCATGCGATGCCCGGAGCAAAAGCTGCGGCAGCCAGGGCCAGCGACACCCCGGCGTAAAGGCGCATCATCAGCGCGCGCCGCTCTGCAACGTCGCCCAGTGGAACGAAGAACAGCACACCGATCGCATAGCCGACCTGGGTCGCGACGGCGACAAAGCCCATGGCGTGATCGCTTGCGCCGAAGTCTTTGCCCATCACGCTCAACAGTGGCTGATTGAAGTAAATCGACGCCACCCCCACGGCACAGGCCACGCCGAGAAACGGCAGCGCCCACCGTGCGTCGATATGTTTTTGCTGCTCTGAACTCATTCGCATCCACTCTTGCGCTTCAATAGCCCGGCGGCCAAACCTCCATGATAACCCTCTGCTCCCCCGCAACCGTTATCATGGAGATGGCAGGAACTGCACGGGTTTTCTCAACGCCGGCGTCCCTCTTAGCGCTATGACACCTAATAACACCATCGCCGTGGCCATGTCCGGAGGGGTCGACTCCTCCGCAGTCGCCGCTCTGCTGCACGCGCAGGGGCACGACCTCATCGGCCTCACTCTGCAGCTCTGGAACCAGCGCCGCCTCGCCGGACGCGAAGGGATGCCAGAGAGCGTGCAGGGACGATGCTGCTCCATTGATGACGTCTACGATGCCCGCCGCGTGGCCGAGCACATCGGCATTCCGTACTACCTGGTGAATGCGCAGGACCGTTTCGAAGAGGAAGTGGTGCGGCCTTTTGTCAGCGAATACCTCGCCGGACGCACACCGATTCCCTGCACCCTTTGCAACAACCACCTGAAATTCGATCAACTCCTGGTCACGGCCCGGCAGATCGGTGCCGACCGCATCGCAACCGGACACTACGCGCGCAACCACTTCGACGCGCAGCGCGGCCGCTGGATTCTTTCGCGGCCCGCCGACCGCTCCAAGGACCAGACTTACTTCCTCTTTGGACTCACCCAGGAGCAACTCTCGCGGACGCTCTTCCCTCTCGGCGAGATGCAGAAGCCTGCCGTCCGCGAGATGGCTGCCGAGCAGGGTCTCGAACTCGCCCAGAAGCCCGACTCGCAGGAGATCTGCTTCATACCAGGCGGGAGCTACTCGCAGTTTTTGAAGGCTTATCTCGACGAGCAGGGCCGTGAACTCCCTGACAGCTCCGGCGAACTCGTTGCGTCAAATGGAGACGTGCTGGGCCATCATGAGGGCATCCACGGCTTCACCGTCGGACAGCGCAAGGGCCTCGGGCTCAGTTCCCCCAATCCGCTTTACGTCCTCAACATTCACCCCGACTCGCACGCGGTCGAGGTGGGCACGGACGACATGCTTTACTCGCACACGTTGAAGGCCGACCGGCTGAACTGGGTGTCGATCCCTCAGCCTGGTGAGCCTCTCCGTGTCGCGATCAAGATTCGCCACCGCCACGAGCCGGCCATGGCTACGCTATGCGTGATCGGACATGACCGTATCGAAGCCACATTCGATGAGCCGCAACGCGCCATCACTCCGGGCCAATCAGCCGTCTTCTATCAAGGCGACGAAGTTGCCGGCGGCGGGTGGATTTGCTGAGTGTCAAAGCCACTTGCGTCTTGACGCTCGGAAATCAGCACTGAAAACATGGCGATCGCCCAAAGCGGCAGCGACAGGTCAAAGACCTCCGTATCCGTGAGCCCCCGCACAACAACAAACAGCAGCAAAGCAAAAAGTAACGGCTTCAACCGTCCTGTGGGAAGTCTCCTCACCTGACGAAAGAAGCTGCCATAAAGCCCCACCAGCGTAACGACACCCACCACACCGTAGGCATAAAACTGCTGGAGGACTTCGTTGTGCGCATGGCGAGCTTCAAATTGGTCGATCCCGAAAGGTGGGATCACTTTCCATACCGAATGAAACCCGTGCCCGATCCACGGCTGCTCCACAGCCTGGCCCAGAATGTAGGTCCATATCCCAACTCGTCCGGTTAGCGACTCCGCTTGACTGCCACCCCCGTAGCTATCGAGATAGGACGACAGCAGGCCCCAGAAGAGGGCGACAATCAACGCGGCGCCGGCGAGCAGCAGCAGCTTCGTTTTTCGAGATATCGATCTATCTCCGAACCACAGAAAAATCTCGCTGGCCATCAACGCGATGATCGTCGTCTTGGACAAGCTGCGCAGGACCGTAATCGCCAGAAACCCGGCGGCAACCTTCCACCGGCGCTGATTCGTGCGCATCAGGTAGCGGGCGAAGAAAATGGCGAAGGCGCAAGCATAGCCAATCTGGTTGGGCCCAAGTAACTCATCGTCGCCCAGGCGAAGATCCTTTTGGCCCGGCATGATCCACGCCACCACCGCAACGCAGCACGCCCCGTAGACGAATCCCTTCATTAGCCCGGAAGACATGTCGCCGATAGGGCCGGTACGTAGCATCAGTATCACCATCAACAGATCGGCCACCATGGCACACCAGAAACCCATCGCCGCCGTCAGTGAATACGCCGCACTCCACGCCAGGCTGCAGCCGGAAAACGCAATGAAGAAGAGTATCCAGAAGTAGCACGGTGACCGCAGTATCGAACCGAGCGTTCGCGGAGTGCGTCCAGAACCGTGGAAGGCCACCACCCCTAACAAGGTGTAATTCAATCCGAGGCCCAGGGCTGTAACCACCCGCGCGTCCGCGCCGAATACGCGCACTCCCAGCAGCACGATCAGAACCCGGAAGCAGAAAAAGAAGCCAACAATTCCTGCCAGAAATCCGGCGGGAAGCACGTCAGCCGTGCTGGCTTCAAATGTCGTCGCTCCCGCGGTCATAGGTCCTCGATGTCCTTTTGATCTTAGCCAGCGAGGGGTCCGGAATTTGTCCGGTTATTGTCATAAAAAAGCCTCCGCCAGGGCGGACGCTTTTCGGCGTTACCGGCTAGAGTCGTGTCCCGGGTCCATCCTTTGGCGAAAAGTTCCTTACCAGTGTTTCGATCCCGACGCGCAGACCGGTGATCAAACCCGCTATCTGCCGCAATGGCCCACGAATGCCGTTGGTCACGGTTTCGGTCACTTCTTCGGTCGTTGCCAGGGCGGAACTCACCATCCGGTCCACGTGGTCTACCTGCGCTCGCGCCTTCTCATTCGAAATCTGCATCGTCCGATTGAGCTGGCTTACCGTCTCGCCAACTTCGTCAACCTTCTCGCGAACGGTGTAGCTGATCTGCGTGACGTTTTCCGTAACCGCGCGCACCTTGGGCGACACGTCGTTCATCAACTCCGTCGTCTGGCGCATGATCGGCATGGCCTGCGAATGCAGATCCGCTGCAAGGCTCTTGAATTCATTCAGCATCTTCAAAGCGCGCAAACCCGCCACCACCGTCACCACGGCCTGCAGCGCCATCGCACCGGCGATCAAGGCGATGCACCATAGCAGCCAGTGTTCATCGCGAGAAGGCAGGCCCGGATCGGGCGTCTGCCACAAAGCCATCGACAAGCTATACAGGGCGGTCATCGCAACTCCTCATCTCTTCCGGATACGCATCCGGCCTTCGCGTCGCGTTCATCAGCGTCCACGCTTAAGAATACGCTTGGCCGCACGCGTTGAAGGGCCGGCGTGAACCGGCCCTTCGTACCGCGTCAATGACGTTATGCCTGCGGCTGGTCGCCAGCAGTCTTCACGTAGGCTTCCTTGCCCGCGTCAACGGCGGCGGCCACCTTGTCAGCCTGGTTCTGGATCAGGCCCTTGCCCTTGTCGACGTACTCCGTCCACTGAGTACGGCCCTTGTCGTAATACTCCTTGCCTTTGTCCACGTACTGGCCCGCAACTTCCTTGCTCTTATCAACGTACTCGCTGGCGGCTTGCTTGCCCTTTTCGACATACTCTGTCGCTGCCTGCGTACCCTGCGCGTAATACTCCTGCGCCTTGTCACGGGCGTCGAGTGCTCCTGCTACCAGGTCGTCCCGCGTTTCCTTGCCAGACTTCGGCGCATACAGTACACCCACCAGCGCGCCAATACCCAGACCCGCCAAGAACCATCCAAATCCGCTTACGCCGTTATCATTGTCCGCCATCGCACTCTCCTGTTTTCTCATTCCCAAAGCAGGCCCAAAAGGAATCATCGCACCTTCCCGGGCTAACTGTCTCAGCTTGTGGATGCCGCGTTTCCCTTCAAGGTTGCGCGAAATCCGCCGCCACAATCAATTAGACGCTTTTCACACCCCGATAAGTCCGGCACACACCCCGAAAAAGCAGGAAAAAAGTCTAACTTTAACGTGTCGCCACTCATCCCATGGCGAGACAATAGACTGCTCCACAGCCGCGAAGAATTTTCGGAGAGAAAATATGAGCCACCCACTGATTCGCCTTACCTTCCGATCCTCCCTGCTGACGGCAGCCTTTTCGCTTGCCCTGATCTGCGGCTGCAAAAAGGCTCCCATCGACGATGCCACCCTCACCAATAACATCCACACCGCGCTGGCCAGCGATGCCGCCATTGCCAGCGAGGCCGTAACGCCCACGGTCGTCAGCGGTGTCGTCACGCTGAACGGCGACGTCACAAACGATACCGCGCGACTCGTGGCAGCCCAGGACGCAGCCCGCGTCACCGGCGTCCGGGAGGTCGTCAACAACCTCACCATTCAGCGCGTCGCTCTCGCGCCCACGATCACGACACCCGACGCTCCCACCGCTCCGCGAACGGCCACCAAACAGGAGCGGCAGATCATCGCCAGCCACCAGGCCCTTCCGCCGCCACCTTCGTATGACCAGGGTCCGGCT
This sequence comes from uncultured Acidobacteriota bacterium, assembly GCA_903873705.1. GTDB lineage: Bacteria > Acidobacteriota > Terriglobia > Terriglobales > Acidobacteriaceae > Granulicella. Next base: position 3,141 of record CAIQPK010000072.1, on the reverse strand, counting down.
CCCGCCCCGGCGTCCGCGCCCGTCCAGCAGGTACCCGTACAGACTGCCCAGCTTCCCCCGGCACCTATCGAGCGTCCCGCGCCCCCGGCTATCCATACCGTCTTTGTTCCCGGCGGCGCTGCCATCTCGGTGCGCATTAACCAGACACTCGATAGCGCCACCACTGAAGAAGGCACACCTTTCTCCGGCATCGTGACCAACAACGTCGTTGTCGACGGCGATGTGGCCATTCCGGCCGGGGCTTCCGTTACCGGCCGCGTCGTCAGCGTTCATGAAGCCGGTCATTACAAGGGAAATTCTCTGCTCTCGGTGGAGCTGACCGGCATTACCCGCCGCGGGGAACACATTGCGATCGCCACGGAGCCCTACACACTCGAAGGCAAGGGCCGCGGCAAGAACACAGCGGAGAAAGTCGGCGGTGGCGCAGCCGTGGGAGCCATCCTCGGCGGCATCTTCGGCGGAGGTAAGGGTGCAGCCATTGGCGCCGGTGTCGGTGCCGGGGCAGGTGGTGTCGCCAACGGCGTCACGCGCGGCGAACAGGTGCAGATCCTCTCCGAAAGCGTGGTTCGCTTCCGGCTCGCAAACGGCCTCAGCGTGCGCAGCGTAGGGCGCTCGGATGACCCCGACGACGTCCCCGGACTGCAGCAACGCCCTCCTCGCTAAGTCTTGCAGCGAACACGGGCGCGACCACTCCAGGTCGCGCCTGCTTCTTTTTGTCATCATCGCACGTCTGGCTCGCTCGCCAGGCTGCGACTATATTGATCATAAGGAGACGCTCGTCTCCGGCCAGCTTCCTGCATTCTAGGTACGTCGACCTCCACAACCCTTTAGAGGTGTGTTTTTGATGCACGATTTATCTCAGGATGCGTCCGTCACAGCCAGCCAAAAGCCAGCCTCCGGATACCTGACCTTCACCCTCCACGCACATCTGCCGTACGTCGTGAATCATGGGACCTGGCCGCACGGCATGGAGTGGCTCCACGAAGCCGCCGCGGAGACCTATCTGCCCCTCCTTCGCGTTCTGGGCAACCTGGAGCGCGATGGGATCGCCCTCCACTGCAACCTCAATCTTTCCCCGATCCTGCTGGAGCAACTCGCTCACCCCATCTTCAAGGCAGAGTTCCCTAAATATGTGGAGCGCAAGATCACCGCTGCCCGCGAAGACGAATCGTTTTTCTCCAGCACCAACGAACCGCACCTCGCCGAGACCGCCCGCTTCTGGCAGCGATTCTTTACCGATGCCCTCGACGACTTCCGCCGCCTCGACGGCGACATCATCCGCGGCTTTCGCTACTTCAACAATGCCGGCTTGATCGAAATCATCACCTCCGGCGCCACCCACGGCTACATGCCGCTGCTGGGGACCGACGAGAGCGTCCGCGCGCAGGTGCGCACCGCCGTCGCCGCGCACATTCGACACATCGGCAAACACCCCCGTGGCATGTGGGCACCCGAGTGCGGCTATCGTCCCGCCGGCTCCTGGAACTATCCCGTCGCGAACGCCGACGGCTCGCCCACGGCTCCTGGGTTCAATCGCATCGGCGTGGAGCAGGCACTTTCAGAAAGCGATATCGAGTACTTTTTCGTCGATACGCACCTCGTCGAAGAGTCCGCCCGCGCTACCTCTCCCTACCCCGTTGCGCGCGGCTCCATCGCCAGCCCTGAGTCCGCAACGCTGGTCCAGAAGCAGGACCGCAACCTTTATCAGCCTTATTTCGTCGACGGGCCATACGACAAGCGCTACGCCACGACCGTCTTCCCACGCGATCCCCGCACCGGTGTACAGGTGTGGTCCGGCGACGCCGGCTACCCCGGTGACCCCAACTATCTCGACTTCCACAAGAAACGCTGGCCCGGCGGCCACCGCTACTGGAAGATCTCCGGCCCCCGTGTCGACATGGCTGACAAGGAACCCTACTACCCCCACGCCGCGGCTGAGCGCGTCGCCAGCCACGCAGCCCACTTCTTGCACTTGGTCCGCGAGACCCTGCAACCGGGCTTCAGCAAGGAGTTGCCGCCCATCCTCTGCTCACCGTTCGATGCAGAACTCTTCGGCCATTGGTGGTTCGAGGGACCCATGTGGCTGGAAGCAGTGGCGCGCAATCTGAACGACTATCCCAACGACATCGCCCTCATCAACTGCTCGGACTACCTCGACCGCTTCCCCCGCGCAGGATTTATCGCCATGCACGAGGGCTCCTGGGGCGCCGAGGGAACCAACCACGTCTGGATGAATCCTGACACCGCCTGGACGTACACCCACATTTATCCCGCAGAACTCTTCACCCGCGAGGTCTGCTCCGGCCACAGGTGGCGCGAGTCGGAGCTCTCCCAGCGTATCGTCAAACAGCTCTGCCGCGAATTGCTGCTGCTGGAGTCGTCCGACTGGCAGTTCCTCATTACCACGGGCGCAGCGCGCGACTATGCCGAACTCCGTTTCCACACCCACGACGACCAGTTCAACGCGATCAAGGAGATCTGGCTTACCTGGCAAGCCCACGGGCACATCTCAGCGGAACAGGAGAACCGTCTCGCAGCCATCGAAGCCCGCGATAGTATCTTCCCCGATATTGACCCCAGCTTCTGGGCCACAGGCGCACATCAATCGCCAACCCCGATTTCCACTCCGGCGGGCAACTGATAGTCTTTTCTGTAGGCATCCACAGAGCGGTTCGCGGAGGGATGTGTGAGTGGTTGAAACAGGCGGTCTTGAAAACCGCTGAGCCCGAAAGGGCTCCGGGGGTTCGAATCCCTCTCCCTCCGCCATTTAGTCAAACATCTTCAAGAATTGCTGTGTCGAAGGGTTCAAACTTCGCAATTCCGCCAGAAAACGCTGCTGTGCCGTAGAAAAAGTCAGATAGAGAGATGACTGTTCCTGGTCCTCGTCGGCCCTTCGCAGCTGATTCTCCGCTTTGAGCAGCGGGAGATTTTGAGTTTTTAGATTGCGCGGAGAAATCGGCACGCTTCGGCCCCCGCTGTCCACCCATCGAAGCCCGGATCCATACTGCTCTGCCCGATCTTTTGTACCAGCGAGATTGATTAGTGTAGCGCAGCTATTTCTGATTTCAGACAGCCGCCGTCGGGGGTGTGGAGAAGTGGGAAGCGCGTAGCGATTTCCACTTCTCCATGCCCCAAGCTCTT
>CAIQPK010000071.1 GCA_903873705.1 uncultured Acidobacteriota bacterium | reverse complement strand
CGGAGCGAAGATGCTCCGGCACACCCTTCATGACCATCACGTCGGCCAGCGCTTCGATCACTTTGGCCGAGCTCCATCTTCGTTCCGACCTGATCATCAGGCACTCTCTGCTGTGCTCGTCGATCAGGTTCAACATCCGTAACCATCGCGATTGGCAACTCAGGCAGCCTGCAAGGCCAGGTAACACGGCCGGACAAATCCGCAGCCATCGGCGATGTGGTTTATCTCCGCATTGCTGGCACCAGCGCCTTGGCTACGGTAGTCGACTCCGCCGGTCACTACTCCTTCCCGGACATCCCCGTCGGCACTTACATCGTCGACTCCTTCGACCAGCTCTCCAATTCTGCGGCCAGCCAGGCCGTGACGATCACCGCCAATGCCACGACAACGCAGGACCTCGCCCTGCAGAGCTCGGGCACCGTCACGGGTATAGTTTCGACAACCGACTCAACCTCGGTCGCCGGCCTCACTGTTACCCTCACCGGCACCACGGGGTCAGGCACACAGACGCTCACCACAACCACTAATGCCGGCGGCGCATTCACCTTCACCGGCGTCAAGCCAGGGACCCTGCAACTGTTCACCTCAACGCCAAATGGCCTGAAGGCATCGGCGCTCGGCTCGCTGCCCCTGGCCGGCCAATCCATCGTGATCAACTTGCCCCTGGCATCGACCGCCTCCGTCTCCGGCATCGTATTCCAGGGTGACGGCACCACGCCCGCAGCCGGGGTCAGCGTGAGCATCTATCCCGCCCCGCTGACCGGCACCGGCACCGTCACCACCGATGCCAGCGGAGCCTATAGCTTCACCGACGTGCGCCTCGGAACGGACAGCGTCACCGCCAGCAATGCGTCCAACAGTGACCGTGGCTACGCGATTGCCACGCTCACCACAGCCGGGCAAAACGTCACCGCCAACATCACCCTCAATGGCGTAGGTAACCTCACCGTCAAGGTGAAAGATGCTGCGTCGAACAACATTATCGGCGCCAACGTTACCGTAAACAACGAAAGCGTAGGCATCACTTACCACGGCACCACCGACGCTAACGGAGCGGCAACCTTCACCGGAATGCTCGCGCATGAGTTCCAGGTGTCGGCACAAGACCCGGTCACAGGATTGAACGGAACGGCCAGCGGCACCCTCACACCCGGCTCATCGCAAACCATCACCGTCATGCTGCAGGCCGCAGGAACGCTGCAGGGCACAGTCTTCGCGGCCGATGGTGCGACCCCGGCCGCCAACGTCACCGTCTCCCTTAGCCCGTTGGGCACCAAACCCGCCGTAACGGGTGCAGACGGCACCTATCGCTTCACGTCGCTGGTTCTCGGCACCTACACCGTCAGCGCGACAGACTCCACCGGACGACTCCGCGCCAGGGACACACAGGTCAAGCTACAGAACAACGGCGACGTGGTGACCCACAATCTGACTTTCGTCGGCGTCGGCTCCGTGAGCGGCATAGTCAGGAATGTGGATGGCACGGTAGCGCAGAACATGAACCTGAGCCTGCAGAGCTCCAATCCCTCCATCGGAACCACGCTGACAACCACCAGCGGCGGCGATGGCACGTACACCATAGACCAGGTGCCGACCGGTTCATTCACCATCACCGTCACGGGACTACCACGCAACCTCCTCGGCTATGCCACGGGCAAGGTCCCATCCGACGGATCCCACGTCACGCTGGATGTTCAAATTGTCAGCAGCACGGTGACATTGCCCATCACGCTGAATGATGCGGACAGCTTCCACTACACCATCGCGCCCGACGGAACCTTTGCCAACGCCACCGATCCCAACACCGGATACGGCGTCCTCAACCAGGCCAATTCCCTCTCCATCACCAAGGATGGCATTCCCAGTACCTTCGCTCAATATGGTGCGACCACCATCGCCATCCAGACGCTCGCCGGGAGACAGATCGAAATCAACCAGGCCGACCTTGCGGGCTTGAACATCACGCGCAAGATCTTCGTCCCCTCGAACGGATACTTCACCCGCCGCCTCGAAGTCATCCAGAACCCCACATCGTCTCCGGTTACCATCAACGTCTCTCTGCTCGGCAGCGAACGCACCCAGCCTTCGACACCAACCATCGCGTCCACATCCAACGGAACAACTACCCTCGACGCCTCGACACTCTGGGCTGTCGATGATGATGACGATGGCACGCACCCTTACCCGCAGACTCAGCCCGCTATTGCGCAGGTCTTCCAGGGCACGGGAGCAACGATTCGCCTCGATCAATTGAGCGCCACCGGTTACTACACTTCAAACTGGCAGATCGTCTACAAGCCCATCACCATTCCCGCCAACGGAACGGCCAGCGTGCTTTACTTCGCCGCCCAGGAGTCGACCCCCGGCACCGCCGCAACCGCAGCACAGCGTCTCGTCCAGCTTCCGCCAGAAGCACTCGAAGGGCTCTCTGCTGACGAACTTGCCAGCATCGTCAACTTCGTCGTCCCCACCCAGCAGACCCTCAGCCCAGTGCAGGCGCCTGCCGCAGTCACGTTGAGCGGACAAGTCTTCGCCGGTGACGGCGTTACACCCGTACCCGCTGCGCTCGTCTACGCACAAAGCGCCGATCTGTATTACGGCGCCGGTGCCCAGGCCGCTGCGGATGCAAGCGGTACGTACAGCATCCCGGCCTTTGTGGCGCAGTCTTACGCTGCGGAAGCGTATGACGCCAGCAGCCAGGTACAGTCCCCGGTAGTCACAGGTTCCGTGCCGTCGGGTGCTTCAACTCAGACGCAGAACATCAACTTCACCAACACTGGCATCGTCCAGGTCACGGTGAAGGCCACGGGCGCAACAATCTTCACGGGCGGGTCAGCAACGTTGTACATTCCCTGCGCCACCACCACCGACATCTGCAACTACGTCTCGCAAAACTTCGGCCCCAGCGGGAACTTCTCGTTCCTCACGGCGCTGCCCGGCAACGACGGATTGAGTGCGTCAGCCAACATCGCCGGCGGCAACACGATCGACGTCTACGGTCCCGGCTTCACCCCGGCTTTGACGGCTGCCGTTACGGCCGGACAAACCACCCACGTCACCATCACGCTTCCGGGCGTCGGTTCCATCGGCGGCACCGTAAAAAATGCGGACGGCACACCCGCCCTGAACACCTACGTCTCCGCGACCAATCCCGGTAACACGCTCTACAGAAGCGCTTCGACCGATGCTTCGGGGCATTACCTGCTCACAGCGTTGCCGGTTGGACCGTACACCGTCTCCGCGCAGGATCCGCTCACCAACACAACCGTTACCAAGTCCGTTTCGGTGGCACTCGACAGCACAACAACTCAGGACTTCACCTTCACCAAGAAGGGAACGGTCGTCGCAACCGTGACCTACGCCAACGGAACCATTCCCACCACCGGATCGGCGTACCTGGTCACCAGCGACAACGCGACCTACTATCCCACCGGTGGATACGATCCCAGCGGCAAGTTCACCTTCAAGAATGTCCCTGTCGGCGCCTTCCACATTCTTGCCTACTATCCGAACCAGAGCTTCTACTCCACCACCAACGGCACGTTGACCAACGACGGCGAAACGGTGCAGATCGCCATCAAGCTTCCCCCGGTTGGCACGATCAGCGGTAAGGTCACCTTTGCAGACGGCACTCCGGCCGCCTTTGCCAACGTGTCCATCGCCGACGCCACAAACTCCTTCTCAACCTCGGCTCGGACGGATAGCGCGGGTCTCTACACCGCATCCACTGTTCCCGCGGACCGGACCGTCAAGGTAACGGCGAGCACGTACGATCCCGTGTCGAAGCAAAACGTACAGGTTAGCGCTACGGGCCAACAGATCTCGGGCGACGGCGCGACGCTGACGGTCAACCTGGCTTTCGCCGGCTACAGCACCGTCGTGGTCACGGCAAAGAACGGAGATGGCTCCCTCTTCAGCAACGGCGCAGCGTATCTCGTCAGCGCGGACGGAACCTTCAACGGCGTCACCCAGTTGCAGAGCGATGGCACAGCAACCTTCGTCAATGTTCCCGACGTCAAACTGACGGCCTCTGTTTCGTCTTACTCGTCGAGCTTCCGCCTGGGCTCGAAGATCGTTACACTCTCCAGCGCCGACGCCGGCAAGACCGTGCCCATCACCATCACCGCTTCCATAAGCGGAACGATCACCGGGCACGTCTACGCTGCGGATGGCACCACGGCCCTGCCCTCCGGCTACGACGTGCTGCTCACGGACATCGATACCGGCGCCATCGCCTACGCTTACCCCGATTTCGACGCCACCTACACCTTCACCGGCGTTCGCGTCGGAGCCAGCGGCTACACCATGAAGGCAGAGTCCTCCTCAGGCACTGTGCATTCAGCCGCAGTCACGGGCAACATCACCACCGACGGCCAGACCGTCACGCAGGACTTCACCCTCCCCCTCTCGGCGGTCAGCGGAACGGTCTACCTCTACGGCGGCACGCAGACAGCCTCGTACGAAACCGTCTACGCAACGCAAACCATTAACGGGACAGCACAAACCCTCACAGGATTGAGCGGACCAAACGGCAAGTACACCATCGCAGGCTTGGTAACGGGCGATGCATCGCTTTCAGCAACCACCGGAGCCAACTCCAGCAACACGATCAAGGTCACTCTTGCCCAGGACACCGACATCATTACCGGTAAGGACCTCGTCATGGGTCCCATCGGCATGGTCATCGGCACCATCTTCGACAACGCCGGAAACGTGGCTAAGAACGTCAACGTGTCGATTGAAACCTCGGCCAGCCAGGGAGGGTTCGCCGAGCAGATTTCAACTGACTCCACCGGCGCCTACTACGCCTTCGGCATCGGACTCGGCAACATCACGGTGACCGTCACCTTCGCCGACAACACAACGGCGACAGGCACCGGCGTCCTCAGCACCAACGGACAGACCCTGACCATCAACATCGGGAAGTCATCTACCGCGCGCATCTTCGGAACCGTATTTGACGCCAACGGCAACCCGACGTTTTACCCCTACGTTCACCTGAAAGCTGCTCCGCCATCCACGGTAGTCGTCAACGTTCAGGGCGATTACAGCGGTGTCTACACGGCGTACGGCATCCCCGTTGGCAATGTAACGGTCACAGCCGACAACAACGGTTCAACCAGCTACGGCTCCACAACCGCCCCGATCAAAGACACCATCAACGCCGTCGAGATCGACGTAGGCCTCGCGCACCCAGGCGCGGTAACCGGCACCATTCTCGACGCCAATCGCCATCCACTGCCCGGCGTCACGGTCACCGTCGCCAGCTCCGGCGATCCCGGCAACACCTACACGCAAACCAGCTTGAGCAATGGCAACTACTTCTTCGGTTCCATCACGCCAGGCACCATTACCGTGACGGTGAAAGACACCACCGGCAAGGTCATTGGAACGGCAACAGGCACGCTACCCTACGGTGGCAACGTCACGATCTACGTCAACACCACCTACACCGGCGCACTGTTGCAGCTGCCCGGCTTCGGACCCGCTTCAGTCAATACGCTTGATGCGCGGTTGCACTTCCCGTCGACAGGCGCAGACACACCCCCGTCGACGGGCTTTCTTTCCTCGATCGCTTTAGCGTCCCTGGACGGGCCGTTGTCGCATGCCATGAATGGAGTCAGCCGATGAAAAGTTTTGCCGCCATTCCCGCCGTTGTTTTCGGCCAGCTTTTGTTGACGCTTCTCCCCTGTTCAGCCCTCCATGCTCAGTCCGAGTCGCCTCAGCAGCCGGCGTCGCACATCGTGGCCAGTCCCCCGGACTCGGACCTCGCTACGCCGCGAGGCCGCCAGAGCACCGCACAGGCAATGCCCCTTCGCTCGGCGCCCGTAAGGGTCCTGCCCTCATTCTCCGTAACCAGTCGCGATGGTCAGCCCACCGTCTCAAGTGCTCTTGTCCGCTCGTCGAACTGGCTACTGCTTTACCGCACCGAAAATTGCCTCCCATGCGATCGCCTGATGAACGTATTGGCCGCCAGCAACAACGCCGCCCTGCTGCATGGAGCGGGCATGGTCGTGGTCATTGCAGGAACCACACAGCAGAACATCGACAAGGTTCGGCTCGGATTTCCCAACCTCAGTGATGCGACCTGGTTCGCCGACCCCCAGGCAGAAGGCTTGAAAGCGCTCAAGGCTGAAGGAACGCCAACGCTCATGGCACTGCACGGCGGCCGTATCGAATGGACCACCTCCGGTAACCTTGGAAATCCCACAACGGTCGAGTCCCTCGCCGCATCGTGGCTGCAACAAGCTCAGGCGAATCGCGCGGCACTCGCCAACCCTCAAGGGAAGTAGGCATCGATGATGCGGAACTCCATTATGCGAATGAAGACTGTTACGCTGCTCTCCTTTATCGCTGGCTGCGTGCTTTCCGTCTCGGCGCAGACCGGTCCGGGTACGCCATCACCCGCTAAGACCACCGGCCCCGTCAACGCCATCGTCTTTGCCGACTTCCAGTGCCCCTACTCGTCGCAGCTCTTCTTCACCCTGGAACGTCTGCAGAGGCAGTATGCGCAGGGCCTCCACATCATCGTCAGGCAGAGCCCCCAGCCAATCCATCCCTACGCACCGTTGGCTCACCGCGCTGCTCTGGCTGCACAGCGACAGGGAAAGTTCAACGCCATGGCGGAAATTCTTTACGCCAACCAGGCGCGCCAGGGCAGAGTGGACCTGCTGCATTATGCCGAGCAGCTGCACCTCGACATGGTGCGCTTCCGCCGCGATCTGGACTCCGCTGCTATTCAAAACGAGCTTGATAGGGACGTTCTCGAAAGCGAAGCCCTGGGAGTAGACCGGACACCCACGCTGTTCATTGACGGCTTCAAGATGAGTGGTGTGCAATCCTCCGAAACGCTGATGGCCGTGATCGATCGGGCGGGTTCGAGCCGCCTCGCCTCGACCTCCGTTGCCATTGCCGCGCCGGTAACACCCGGGCCCGCAGTCGACGCGACATTGCGCCGCGAGTTGCTCAACGCCCCCGCCGCGACACGCGGCTCTGCGGACGCACCCGTCACCATCACGGAGTTCACCGACTTCCAATGCCCGTTCTGCAGACAGGCCACCGAGCCCATGGAGAAACTCATTGAACTCCGCGGCAAACAGGTGCGTTGGATCGTCCATTCTTTCCCGCTGGACTTCCATCCCGATTCCGAACTGGCCAACGAGGCAGCCCTGGCCGCCGGCGAGCAGGGCAAGTTCTGGGAGATGCACGACCTGCTCTTCAGCCACCAGTCTGCCTTGAAGGCCAAAGACCTGCGCCTCTATGCCGAGCAGCTGCACCTGGATCTCCGCGCCTTTGATGACGCACTGTTGACGCATCGTTTCGCCGGCCGCATCGCAGCCGATCGCGCACTGGGAACCAGGGCCGGCGTCTCGGGCACGCCGACCTTCTTCATCGACGGTCAGATGCTCAGCGGCGCACGCTCTCTACCCGAGCTCAATCAAATCGTTGACCGTGAGCTCGCTTCGATAGACCCGAGCGTCGTGCTTGCCTCCACGGCTTCGAAAACCTCGCCGCTCGCAGCCGCCGAACACCTGGTGGCAACGCCCGAAGACCTCCCAGGCGTCGGCCAACGCAACGATCGCCTCATCACGGTCACCTGGTTTACGGACGTCCGCAGCCCCCTGGCAGCAAGCCAGGCCGATCTGATCCAGGACTTGATTAGCCGTTCCCCGGCATCCATCCGAGTAATATTCAAGCCTTTCCCAGTCGCCTCGCGGGAAGACAGCCGCATAGCCAGCGCCGCACTGCTGGCCGCTCTACATCAAGGTCGGCCCGCGTTTTGGCAGGTTTACAGGATGATTGCCGAGCGCCGCGATACACTTGATCGTACGCAGCTTCTTGGATTGGCAACTACCGCGCACCTCGATATCAATGCATTTGCGGCAGAGCTCGATTCAGCCAGCCAGGCAGTCACCCAGGACCTGGATGAAGCCGAGACGCGTGGGGTGCGCGGAGCACCCGTCGTCTTCCTCGGCGATCGCCGGATCGATGGGCTGCAGCGTGAAGATGCCTACACGACGATTCTGGATCGACAGCTTGATGCGCTCAAACCGGCGCTTTCTGCCTCGGTCCCGGCGGCAGCGACGCTGCAAAAACCATAAACTAATCGGTAACGCGATGATGATACCCAATAGGCCCCCCGCTAAAACAAACTGGCGCAAGCTGGCGATGTCGTGCGGCCTCGCTGTTGCCGCTTTCACAGGCACCCTGCGCGTGCTGACGGCAACCGTGCTGGCGCAATCGAAGACCCCACCGGCGACACTGCAGTCCAGCGCAACCATACCGCGGGCAGAAGGGTCTTCCCATCTGCCTGCCGACGCGCTCCACGCCGCGCCGTATGAGCTCCCCTTCGGCGCAAATGCTTACTATCCCTCCGAAGCGAAAGCCACCTTCACTGGCTTCCTGGATCCCGCGCAGTTCCCTACGGCGAACTACTGTGGCCATTGCCACACCGGCCTGCATGCGCAATGGCGTCAGTCAGCCCATGCCAACAGCTTCCGGGCTCCGTGGTACGTCAAGAACGTCAACGAGCTGGCCGACACCAAAGGCATCCCCTACACCCGCCACTGCGAAAGCTGCCACAATCCCGCTGCCCTGTTCACGGGTGCGCTCACCACCGGCAGCAAAGTCGAGCGGCCCAACGACGACGACGGCGTCACCTGCATGGTCTGCCACTCTATCGCCCAGGTACGCAACACCAGGGGCATCGGCAGTTACGTCATGGGCGTCCCGGCTGTCATGCTCACCGCCGACGGCCAGCCCATCAAAGGCATGCCCAACGACGCCGAGATTCTCGCCCATCTCGACCGCCACAAGGCAGCCGTCATGAAGCCCTTCTATCGCACGGCCGATTACTGCGCCGTCTGCCATAAAGCGGCGATGCCCTCCATGCTGAACGGCTATAAGTGGCTGCGCACCTTCAGCACGTACGACGACTGGCAGCAATCCTCGTGGTCGAACGAGACGCCGCTCCCCTTCTACAAGAAGCCCCAGGCCACCACCTGCCAGGGCTGCCACATGGAAAAGGTGATGACCGCGTCCGCCAGTCACAAGGACACCGAGGTCGCCTCCCACCGCTGGCTCGGAGCCAACACCGCCGTCCCCGCGCAGTATCACTTTGACGAGCAAGCTAAAAAAATCGTTGAGTACCTCAAGGCCGATCAGCTCCAGATCGACATCTTCGGCATCACCGTCGAGCGCAATCCTGCAACTAACGCCACCTTTACTCCAGGCGCTCTTATCGCCCCGCTTGGCCTGCACCCCTTCGTCCTGACTCCCGGCGACTGGGTCCGCGTCGACGTCGTCGTCCGCAACAAGGGCATCGGCCACACGCTCGTTCCAGAGCTCCGCGACTTCTACGAAAGCTGGCTCGACTTCGAAGCCACAGACGATGACGGCCACACACTCTACCGCTCCGGCGCAGTCGATCAGGCCACGCATCGCGTCGACCCCGAAGCCCACGCCTACACCACCCGCATCATCGGCAACGACGGCAAAATGCTCGCCCACCACCAGGTCTGGAACATCTACACCCGCGCCTACGATGCCACCATCGGCCCCGGGCGCGGTGACGTGGTGCGCTACCGCTTCCGCGTCCCGCCAGGTTCCAGGGGCTTCAAGGTTTCAGCGTCCGTGCGCTATCGCCGCTTCCGCCGCGACTTCTCGGAGTTTGTCTTCGACGAAACGCCCTCCGCACCCGACCGCTTTCCCACCGTCACCATGGCCACGGGCAGCTTCCACGTTGCTGCTGGCCTCAACAATCCACTCCCTGCCGGCTCCTTCCCCCAGGACCTCACCGAACTGATGCGCTGGAACAACTACGGCATCGGCATGCTCGACCGCCAGCAATTTGCCGAGGCCTTCGACGCGTTTTCGCACGTCATCAAGGTCGATCCCAAATACCAGCGCGGCTACGTCAACGTCGCCATTGCCGAGTACATGCGCGGCCGTTACAACGAATCGCTGAAGTGGCTCGACCGCGCCCTGCGCATGGACCCCACGGACTCCCGCGCGATGTACTACAAGGGCCTCAACCTCCGCTGGCAAACACATTACGAGGAGGCCATCGCCGTCCTCGAGCCCGTCGCGCACGAGTACCCGCGTTTCCGTCAGGTCCACCAGGAGCTGGGATACATCTACATGATCCGAAAGCGCTACGAGGATTCGAAAAAAGAGTACGAGACCGTGCTCAACATCGACCCCGACGACGCGCTTGCCCACCGCTGGCTGGGTCCCGTGCTCGACGCGTTAGGCGACCACGCCGGAGCGCGAGCCGAGGCCGCCCTCGCCGCTCAAACAAACCCGGACGGAGCTGCCGGCTGGGTGATGCAGCGTTACTGGCGCGAAAATCTCACCATCGCACATCAGGCTATGCCCTCCCACGTCTACTCGGCCGGCGATCAAGCCGACGACGCCGACGTCAACCGCATCCTCAACCTGCAAAATCCCCCCAGCTATATTTGGATCGAGAATTACTGAAAAGCTAAGTTGAGAAGAACTTGAACAGACTGTCATCATCTAGGTTGAAAGTACGGTAAAGTACTCATTCTGAGAGATATCGTTGTGCGTTGGAAACCAGCGTCGGGGAACGGCTAGCGTTCCCTGAGCGGCCTCCCGTGCCCAGTTACAACACGAGGGTGAAAGCATGACAGCAGAGCGTTGGGTCGAAGTTAGGGCGTTATTGAACGCCACGCTCGCTCTTCCTGCGGACGAGCGCAACGCCTTCCTCGCGCGTGCTGCGTCCGACCCGGAGGTCATCGCCGAAGTAAGGGCGCTGATGGTTTTCGATCGTCAGTCCAGCCTCATTTTCTCCATCGAAGACTGGCAGCAGAGAATGGCGCGGTCGGAGCATGATGCCAATCTCTCCGGAACCGTCATCGGGAGCTATCGCCTCATCGATGAACTGGGCCGCGGAGGAATGGGCACCGTCTATCTCGCCGAACGTGCTGACGGCGCCTACCTGCAGAGGGTTGCGATAAAGGTTCTGCAGGAGAACATCTTTACTCCGGCACTGGCAGACCGGTTTCGCCAGGAGCGCCAGATTCTTGCGCGACTTTCGCATCCCGGCGTCGCCCGTCTGCTCGACGGCGGCGTCATGCCGGACGGAAGACCCTACCTGGTTCTTGAATACGTCGAAGGCTTGCCAATCGACCGCTTCTGCGATGAAAGGCAACTCAACGTTGAGGCGCGGCTTCGCCTCTTTCTGCAGGTTGCGGAGGTGGTGCAATCCGCCCATCAACAGCTGGTCTTGCATCTGGATCTGAAGCCCGCAAACATCCTCGTCACCCCGGAAGGCGACCCCCGCCTGCTCGACTTCGGCATTGCCCGCATTGTGTCCGAAGCGGAAACAGCGTCCGACCGCAGCGAAACCACCTTGCGCTTGCTCACCCCGCGCTATGCCAGCCCAGAGCAGGCCTCGGGTGCTCCTTTGGGCGTCGCCAGCGACGTGTTTTCCCTCGCCACTCTGCTTTACCGATTGCTCACCGGAAAACTGCCCTACCCTCTGGAGGACGCCAGTCCCCTCGACGCGGCCCAGATGTTGCGCGACACGCCTCCCATGACGCCGAGCCAGGCTGCACCGGACGAACGCAAGGCGGGGTTGCGCGGAGACCTCGACACAATTCTCTTGCAGGCCCTGCGCAAGGAGCCCGAACGCCGCTATCCCACCATCGCGGCCTTCGCGGATGACGTCCTCCGCCACTTGCAGTCGCAGCCCGTGCTGGCACACGCTGACAGCCTCGGATATCGCGCAGGCAAGTTTTGGCAGCGCAACCGCGTCACCGTAATTGCTGCCTCGGCGGCAACCATCATCCTCGTTGTCAGTGTTGCCGCCGTGGTGCAGTCGGCGATCGTTGCGCGACGCCAGCGAGCCGTTGCCGAGCAGCGATTGAGGGACATGCGCGGTCTGGCCCACTCCTACGTCTTCGATCTCGATCCCAAACTCGAGAACATCCCCGGTACGGTCAATGTCCGGCATTTCGTGCTGCAAAACGCGCAGAAATATCTTGAAGCGATGTCGAAAGAGTTTGCCGCAGACGACGACCTCGCTCGCGAAACGGCTCAGGGTTATGTCCAGATCTCCGAGGTCCAGCAGACATTCGGCGTCCCCAGCCTCAGCGATTGGAGTGGTGCCATGAAGTCGCTGGACAAGGCACTCCTCATTGAGCGTCACCTGGTCGACAAACATCCGGCGGATTTAAAGGAGCGCAACCTTCTGGTGGTGCAGATGCGCCACGTCGGAACGCTCACCGCATCGCGCGGCGAAATTCTCGACGCCGACAAAATGATGCGGGATACCTGGACCACGGGCCAGCCCCTCATCAACACACAGCCGTCATCCCGCGACCTGATTCAGATGCCCGTCGTCGCCTGGATTATCGCCTGGCTGCATTGCGGCAACGGTGACATGTGGAACCTGGCCGACCCCGTTGAGGCTTCCCGGTGGTTGGACCGCGCGAAAGAACTGATGGAACGGTATCAGAAGGAACACCCCGAAGCCGTCAACAATAATCTGACCATCGGAACTCTGGAACGCATCGCCATCACGCGGGCAGACATCCTCATGCAACTCAACCAGGCTGCCGCAGCCAGACCCTACTACGAGGAAGCGCTCAGGCTCACCACCACCTCACACCAGTCCACCATCGAGGATGAAATGCGGCGTCAGATCCGCGCCTACTATGCCGGCTACCTGCTCGCCATAGGCGATCCGCATGGCGCCGATGCGCTCGCGCCGTTGTTGATGCCCCCGGCTTTTCATGAAGCAGGAAGCGATCGCCTGCCGACCAGTGATGAGGCTGATGAGCTAACCCTGCTGGCTCGCATCGACCTCGAAAACGGACGCATTGCCCAGGGCAGGGCGAGGATGGAGCGCGGCGTGAAGACCTTGCAGGAGCTCCACAAGAGCATCCCATACGACGGTGATGTCGAGACCGAACTGGCCTGGGACTCGTTCCGTCTCGCAGGCGAGAAAGCTCTCGATCCGAACACCCGAACCCGGCTTTACCGCATAGCGATAGGGGTGGCCGACGACTACGCGGCAAACCACCCGCATGTACTCAGCCCATTGATGCTGCACGCACAGTGCGAACTCGGGCTCGCTGGAATAGCCCATGATCAACACGCCCGGGACCAGGAGCAGGAACATCTGCAATCCGCGATCCAGAAACTCTCCGCGGTGCTCGCCGAGCACCCCGTTCAACCCCAGGCATCCAGCCTGCTGGCGAGGGCCAAAATACTGGCGACATCTTAAGTCGTCTTGGCCTGCAGCTCCCGAGCCAGCCAGATCTTGCCCGTCGTCCAGTCACGGTGCACCGTGATCACGGATATGTTCAGTAGTCCGGCTATTTCTTCCACGGTGAGTCCTCCAAAGATACGGAGTTCAACAACCTTTGCCTGGCGTTCGTCCAACTGCGCAAGCCGCTCGAGGGCCTCGTCGACATCGCTATAGACCACGGAGGAGGAGGATGCAGGCTCAGGAGAGTCGGAAAGGCAGATCATCGTAATGCCGCCACCGTGTTTTTCCGCGCTGCGCCTTTCTGCGTGTGCGCTAAGGATGCGGCGCATAAGCTGGGCAGCGACGCCAAGCACCTGCGCGCGATTGGCAAAGTTGACGCTATGCTGTCCCAGCAGGCGCAGGTAGGCTTCATTCACAAGCGCAGTAGGCTGCAACGTATGACCATGCCGTTCGTTCCGCATATAAACCGAAGCAAGCCGGTGCAGCTCGTTGTAGACCAGGGGCATCACCTCGTTCAGTGAGCCGTCGCCGCCTGCGTCGCCATGCATCAACTCATCTGGCGTTTGGGTCCTCATCGCTCCAGTTTGCCTCCTTGTGACTGGCCCAGGCAACCGATTAGGGGCCTTCCTCAGACGATTCTTTCCGGACAGGAGCCGGGCCAGCCCATCCCATCAGCCTGCCCCCGGGTTCACCAACGCACAGCGCATTGCTGAATCCCAGCCTACGCGAACAAATTCTTTCACGAGGATTCCGCCCTGACTGTCGTCATGTCACAGCTGCAATAGGGCGTATTTGTCTGCAAAAAAGGCAGCTGCCCTCGCACCGTAATCCTAAGGAAGTCCAGTGGGATATGCCTTTCGGGACCCAATCAACGGCGATGGCAGCTCACCATCAATGAGCTTTTACTTCGACTCCTGCCATCTCCTCAATGAAGGTAACGATTGCGGAATGATCCAGATCGCCCTTTCCGTCGTTCATCAGCGCCATGAGCATCTGTTGCACGGAGCTGGTGAGCGGAAGGCTTACTTTCATCGATTCCGCAGCCTGCAGCGCGTTGCGGAGATCCTTCTGGTGCAGGCGAATGCGAAAGCCGGGTTTGAAGTTGCGGCTGACAACCATGGGGCCCTTGGCATTGAGCACCGTGCTGCCGGCAAGACCACCCTTGATGGCATCGATAACGATTTGTGGATCAAGGCCAGCCCGAGTAGCTAGCACCAGCGCCTCGCCCATCGCAGCAATATGGCAGGCCACCATAATCTGGTTCGCCAGCTTGGTAACGTTGCCCGCGCCAATCGGGCCCGTGAGTGTCACGCTTGAGCCCAGCGCCTCCAATACGGGCTTCACTTCATTGAACAAGGCTGCGTCGCCGCCAGCCATGATGGCAAGCGTTCCGTCAATCGCCTTTGGCTCGCCACCGCTTACCGGAGCGTCCATAAATCGAACTGACTTGGCCGCACAAGCGGCGCCCACTTTCTGAGCAACAATCGGGTTGATCGAACTCATATCCACAATCGCTGAACCCGGCTTGGCGCCCTGCAGCAAGCCGTCCGGCCCCATCACCACTTCTTCAACTTCAGGCCCATCCGGCAACATGGTAATAATGATGTCCGATTTTTCCGCCACTTGCCGCGGGCTTGCGGCGCTCTGAGCACCGGCAGCGACAAGATCGTTGACGCGCTCTTCGTTGCGGCCGTAAACCACAAGCTTGTGTCCCGCCTTCAGCAAATTGCGGCACATTGGGCTACCCATAATACCCAGGCCAATAAATCCAATATTCGACATAGTTTGTTTCTCCTTCGTTCGTAACGGCAGCCTGGACCTTCATGAGCTTGAGTACTTCAGTATTAGGAACGCTTTCCAGAGTGCTTAGCGCTGCCGCTTGAACCATCCCAAACCATCTACCGTTTTACCTTCAGGGCGGTACTCGCATCCCACCCATCCGCCATAGCCACTGGCATCCAGGTGGTCATAAAGAAATGCGTAGTTGACCTCACCCTTGTCTGGCTCATTGCGTTTAGGATTGCCGGCTATCTGAACGTGGCCACACTCCTTCGCATATTTTGTGAGTTTCATTGTCAAATCGCCCTCTGTCACCTGCATGTGATAAAGGTCCATTTGCATTTTCAGATTGCTCGCGCCCACTTCCTGCAAAATGGCGTAAGACTCCGCCTGCGTATTTAGAAAAAACCCGGGAATATCGCGCGTGTTGATGGCTTCTATTAAAAGCGTAAGTCCATGCTTCTGCAGTTCGGTAGCGGCGTAGGCAATATTGGCCACATAAATTGCCCGTGCGTCTAACCGGCTGACACCGTCAGGCACTACTCCAGCCATCGCGTGGAGTTGGGGCGTGTTGAGCTTCTTCGCATAGTCGATGGCCTTGGCCACACCATCGCGGAACTCCTGTTCACGCCCTGGCAGGCAAGTTGTCCCCCGTTCTCCTTTACCCCAGTCACCAGCAGGCAGGTTGAACAGCACGTTCTTCAGCGCATGCTTCTCAAGTTGTTCCCCAATAGCTTCCGCCGAAAACTCATAAGGAAACAGATACTCGACACCCTGGAAGCCGGCATCGGCAGCAGCGGCGAAGCGATCGAGAAACGGCACTTCGTTGAACATCATGGAAAGATTGGCGGCGAATTTAGGCACTTTGAATGGTCTCCGAATAATTTGTACCGCTAAAATCGTGGATCGAATAATGGCGCCGCGGCGCACACACGCACCTGACAGACCGTCGCTCTTCCACCAGCATAATTCCCGCACCGAGCTGCGATTGCAGGGCCCAGTATAAATCGACACCCCGTCTGGTTGAAGCGGCAAGCGCCTACGCCTTTAATTGTTTGGCTCAGGAGTTCCTCAACTTGCGACTTGTTCCGGCCCACGGTGTGACACAATTTACGCATCATGACACAGCTCGACCTAGTCGCGAGGCAATCCTGAATGTTTGGCGCTCCTCCCATCATCGAAACCACGGTGTTTACGCGTCTGCCTGACTCGCTGCGAATCAAGCATGAGAACGCATGGACCCGTGCTCGCGGATCAGGTCCGCTGCATTCCTTTCTCGAGGGTCCATCGTTTGATCGCGCCGGCAATCTGTATTGCGTTGATGTTTGTCATGGCCGCATCTTCCGCATCACGCCAGAGGGCCACTGGAACGTCTTCGCCGAATATGACGGCCATCCCAATGGCCTCAAGATCCATCGCGATGGGCGCATCTTTGTTGCCGATCAGAAGTTCGGTCTGCTGTGTTTCGATCCCCAAACCGGCCACCGGACGCAGCTATCCGACGGCGCCGAACACGGCGGTTTCCGCGGCCTGAACGACCTCGTGTTTGCCGATAACGGCGATCTCTACTTCACCGATCCCGGTGAAAGCGCGCTCGAAAACCCTGATGGACGTGTCTTCCGGCTTCGCTCCACCGGAGAGCTCGACCTGCTGATGAGCGGACTCGCGTACCCCAACGGACTTGTGCTGAATGCGAAACAGGACATCCTGTACGTAGCGGTCACGCGCACCTTGCAGGTGCTTCGGCTGCCTCTGCGCAGCCATCCTTCGGATCCAGACATTCGACGCGTCTTCAAAGCCGGAGTCTTTCTCCAGCTTTCCGGCGGCCTGGCCGGGCCCGATGGCATGGCGATAGACCAATCCGGAGGCCTCATTGTCGCTCACTCCGGACTTGCTGCTGTCTGGGTTTTCACTCCCCTTGGTGAGCCACTCGCACGCATTCGCTCGTGTGCGGGCATCCGTACAACCAACGTCGCCTTCGGTGGCCACGACCTTAAGAGCTTGTTTATTACCGAGTCAGAACAGGGCGTCATACTGCGCGCAGAGCTTCCTGTAGCGGGATGTGCGATGTACGCACATTTCTAACGACATAGAGCGCATAAACACCGCGCCAATAGGCCCTTAGCGTGTGTTAAGCTGATCGACGCAGACGAACGCAATAATTCGGCAACGCTTAAAACAAGGGGTCAGGAATGTCAGAGGGCAGCAAGCAGTTGAAGTATTTTTCGTTGGAGACCGACTCCGAAGGCGTTACCGTTGTCACCTTCAACCGGCCTCCGGTCAACGCCTTTTCGACTGACTGCTACCAGGACATTTGCGACCTCGCGGACATCATCGAAGCCGACGACACCACCCGCGTCGCCGTCCTCACGTCCCCGCACGACGCCCGCGCCTGGGGCGGCGGTGCCGACCTCAACGACTTCGTAGGACTGGACTACGACACTCGCCTGGCACGTTATGCGCTCGTCAACCAAACCTTCCAGCGCGTCTTCAATCTCGACCGCCCGATCATTGCTGCAGTCAACAATCACGCCATCGGCGCCGGCTTCGTCCTGAGCACACTCTGCGATCTCCGCATCGCATCCAGGGACGCCTTCTTTGCGCTCCCCGAGATCGATCGCGGCGTTCTCGCCAATGGCGGCGGCATGTTTTTTCGTTTGCGTATGCCGCAAGGTTTCATTCGCGAAATGATCTTCACCGGCCGCCGCTTCATGGCCGACGAGCTCCGCGACGCTAACGTCTTCAATCGCATCGTCCCCAAAGAGGATGTGCTCCCCACCGCCATCGACATTGCACGTAAGATGGCGAAGAAGAGTCTGCCGGCGCTCAAGGCCAACAAGGCCGCGATCAACAAGGGCGAAACCCAAACCAGCTGGATCGAAACCTACAAGAGCGGCCAGCTCACGAGCGCTGGCCTGACGACCCATTCCGATTCCAAAGAGGGCATCAAGGCGTTCCTTGAGAAGCGGGATCCTGTCTATGTCGACCGCTAAAGAACCATCAGCGCGACACGACTGGGCCGATCTGTTTGAGCCGCGTTCCATCGCCATCATTGGTGCGTCGGATAAACCCGGCAACCTGGGCGGCAGGGTGGTTCGCTTCCTGCGCAAATTCAACTTCCCGGGTCCCATCTGGCCGGTTAACCCTGGCGGGTCCACGGTAGGTGACCTGCCCTGCTTCCGCAGCGTAACCGACCTGCCGGAGCCCGCGGCGCTGGCAATTTTCGCAGTGTCCGCCGCGCGAATCCCCGCAGCAATTGAAGCCTGTGCAGCCGCCGGCATGCTCACGGGAATCGCGTGGGCCGCGGGATTTGCCGAAGTCGGTGGTGACGGCGTCGCGCTGCAACAGGAGTTGGTCGACGTTTGCAAGCGAACCGGCTTCACGCTGTGCGGTCCCAACTCCTTGGGCGTCATCAATACGTGGCTGCCTATGCCGGGAACCTTCGCATCGAGCCTCGTCAGCGCAGATCGCCTCATCCCGGGCAACATCTCCATGGTCAGCCAGAGCGGCGGCATCGGTATGGCCACGTTCAGCCTCGCGCAGCAAGCCGGCATCGGATTTCGCTACCTCGTCAGCGCCGGCAACGAAGCCATACTCACCACCGCGGACTATCTCACCATGTTCGCCGAGGACCCCGAGACCAGGGTCATCGCCGTTTACCTCGAAGGCCTCACCAACGGCCCAGCCTTCCTCCGCGCGATGGAGAAAATTTACGCTGCCGGCAAGCCGGTAGTCATGCTCAAGGCCGGCTTCTCCGCGGCCAGCGCGCGCGCAGCACTCGCGCACACCGGCGCACTCAGCGGCGAAGACCGCGTCTGGCAGGCGATCCTGCGTGAGCAGGCCGTCATCACCGTGGAGTCAAACCGCGAGCTGCTCGACGTCGCCATGTATCTCAGCACCGTCGACACCGCCCGTCTTCCCCAGGGCAACCGCGTAGCCATCATCGGATTCGGCGGAGGAGGAGGCGTTCTCTCCGCCGACCTCTGCGCTCGCCGCGGCCTCGAAATTCCAGCCCTCACGGCAAGCACCAGGGAGTGCCTCCTCAACCTCGTTCCTGCAATCGCCTCCGTAGCGAATCCCATCGACCTCACCCCGGACATGTTTCAGCCGGAGTTCCTGCAAAAATTCCCCGCAGCGATGGACGCTATCGCGGCCGACCCCAACGTCGACATGCTCCTCTTCCCGCTTAGCGCCATGGCGCGCGGAGCCACTGAAGTAGCCCGCGACCTCGTCCAACTCGCCAGCCGCACCCGCAAACCCGTCTTCATCTCCTGGGTCCTCGCGCCGTCTGATGGGCTCGCCGTACTGCGCGAAAACGGAACCTACGCCTTCCCCGAACCCTCCAGTGCCATCGGCGTCATGGGCAAGCTCGCGCAGCGCAACGCAATCCCAATCCGAACGCCCTGCACCCTCACCACGCCGCCGCCATTCGACTGGAACAGCTTCGTCCCCACCGTTGTCCCCGGTACCGCAACCGTCGTATCCGAAGACGCATGCCACCGTCTCCTCCACGCCGCGGGCCTCTCCGTAGCCGCCGGACGCCTCGCCACTTCACCCAGCGAAGCACTGACCATCGCCAACACCGTCGGCTTTCCCGTCGCCATGAAAGGCATCTCCGCCGAAGTCACCCACCGCGCCGACGCCGGCCTCCTCTCCCTGAATCTCCGGGACGAACACGAAGTGACTGCCGCATACGACCAGCTATCCCAGCGCGCCGCAGCAGACAACGTTCCCCTCGACGGACTCTACATCCAGCACATGGTGAAGGGACGCCTGGAGCTGCTCGTCTCCGCTTTCCGCGACCCCATCTTCGGCGTCATGGTCGTCTGCGGTGCCGGCGGCAACTTCGCCGAGCTCATCGACGACATCACCCTCGAACGCGCCCCCTTCGATAACGCCCGCGCGCAACTCGTCCTCCAGCGGCTCCGCATCATCCAGCGCGCATCGCACATCGACCCCACCGCCCAGATCGGCGCCGCAGCAGACTTTCTCTCCCGCTTCTCCCAACTCGCAGCTACCGCACCCTGGAGCAAATTCGTTCTCGAAGTCAACCCCATCAAATGGCAAGGCGCGAACGTCACCGCGGTCGATGGCCTGCTGATCGTTGAGGAGCCGTAACGTGTCCTATTTCCGTCCAGGATCTCGTGTGTGGCGCAAGCAGATGGTCACGGTGGCGCTGATATTCTGCGCCTTCATCATTGCTTACATGGACCGCTCAGCTCTCTCGATCGCCACGCCCGCGGTCCGCAAGGAGTTCGGCCTCAGCCTCTCTTCCATGGGCATCCTGCTCTCCGTTTTCCCCTGGGCGTATGGTCTATCGCAACTCATCACAGGACCCGTCGTTGACCGCGGCGGCCCGCGCCTGCTCGCCGGTCTCGGAATATCGTTGTGGTCGCTGATGCAGTCGGCGACAGGCCTGGTCGGCAGCATGCGCCAGTTGTTCTGGGCACGCGTCGGTCTGGGGTTTACGGAGTCGCCCCTTTCCCCCAGCAGCATCCGCGCCTTGCGCAGCTGGTTTCGTCTCGAAGACCGTGGACTCGCCATCAGCATCTGTTTCTCCGGCGGCGCACTCGGCCCCGCAATTGCCCCACCCGTGCTCACCTGGCTGATGCTTGGCTGGGGATGGCGCGCCATGTTCGTCATCGTCGGAGCCGTCGGCGTGCTGCTTTCCCTCCTCTGGTGGGCCGCCTATCGCGATCCTTCGCACTACGCCTTCTCTGAAGCCGAGCGCGCCGAACTCCCCGACGAAGAAACTCCGCGCACCGAAAAAATTACCATCGCCCATTCCATCCAGCTCTTCCGCTTCCCCGCGTTCTGGAGCCTGGTCATGGGCAACTTCGGCCTCGTCTATCTGGCGTGGTTGTACATCACCTGGCTTCCCGGCTATCTGGAAATTGAGCGTCACATGTCGGTCTCGCGCGCGGGCATCTACGCCGGACTTCCCCAGCTCGCCGGCGTCTTCGGCTTCTGGACCGGCGGCCTGCTCGGAGACCGCTTGCTGCGTTCCGGCGTTTCACCCATGAACAGCCGCAAAATTCCCATCATCATCGGCCTTCTGGGCATGGCACTCGGCACCGTACCCGCAGCAATAGTCAAAGACAACAACCTTGCCATCATCTTTTTCTCCATCGCTGTTTTTTGCGGAAGCATGTCGCAACCCGCGCAGTGGGCGTTGGTCAGCATCGTTGCACCCCCCACCCGCGTATCCACGTTCAGCGGATTTAACAACTTCGGCGGAGCGCTGGGCGGATCGCTCTCGGCCATCGTGACCGGCTACATTGCGCAACGAACCGGCTCGTTTGTCTCGGCCCTCATTCTCGGCGGAGCCATCGCTACTGCCGCCGCTCTGCTCTACGGAGTCGGAGTGCGTAAACCCATCTCCGAAGAAGACCTGCAGCCCAGACTCTTACCCGCGCGCTAGTGCGCCCGTTGCCGGTTCAAACCGGCACGGCGCCCCTCACACACCAACGGCAACGCCAGGGCTGGCAAGCCTTTCCCGCTTTTCATCAACCTTCCACGTCAACACCTGCTGCAGTGCCCCCGCCAACAACACGTCCAGGGCCTGCTCCACGGTTGAAGTCAGCGTTGTTCCCAGCTCCGTTGACGCAGGCTGCACGCCCAGCAAAACCACCTCCATCGGCGCCGCGTCCAACAGGAGCATCACGCTCAGCAGGTCAGACAACCCCAGCAAATGTACGCTTCTTCCCGTCGGCAGCCGTCTGATCGCCTCGCCTTCAAACCGCATCACACTTCCAGGGGTCACCCCACAGTCCACCGCATCCAGCACCAGCAGACGAGTCACCCCATCCAGCCGGCCAAGCAGGTCCAGCCCCAAAGTGCCGCCTTCGATCACCATCACATGACCAGGCAGCCGCGGATCGCTCTGCAGCAACTGAACGGCGAGCATACCCACTGCATCGTCGGTACACATCAGGTTTCCAAGCCCCATCACGCAGATGCGCCCGCCCGAGAGATCTTCCACCGGCATCATGCTACCGGCACCATCACGTCGTTCCCATACGGAACACCTTCCGCGTTCACCACGTGCACCGCGCACGCCAGGCACGGATCGAACGAATGCACCGTGCGCAGCACTTCCAGCGGCCGCGTTGGATCCGCAATCGGAGTGCCCTGCAGCGAAGCCTCATACGCTCCACGCTGACCCTTCGCATCGCGCGGCCCTGCGTTCCACGTTGAAGGCACCACCGCCTGGTAGTTCACGATCTTCTTGTTTTCAATCTCAACCCAGTGGCCCAGCGATCCCCGCGGCGCCTCGTGCAGCCCAAACCCCTGGCACGACTTCGGCCAGCTATCCGGGTTCCACATCTCTCCGTTATGCATCTTCACATTGCCATGGGCCATGTTGTCGTCCAGCTTGGCCACCCATGTCTCCAGGTTGTCCACCATGATCTGCGATTCCAGCGCGCGAGCCGCAATGCGCCCCATCGTGGAGAACAATGCCGTCAGTGGAAGGTTCAACTTGGCCAGCGCACCATCCACGATCTTCTTCACCGGTTCGCTGCCTTTGGCATACGCAATCAGCGTCCTTGCCAGCGGGCCAACCTCCATCGGCTTGCCATCGTAGCGCGGAGACTTCACCCACGAATACTTCTCGTCCGTGTGCAGAAATTGAAACGGCGGAGCCGGCCCGGTGTACTTCGGAGATGTTTCGCCCTGCGACGGGTGCTTCGCCACCTGGTCGCCCTCCGCGTACGTATACCAGGAGTGCACAACAGACTCGGTCACCAGCCCGGGATCGACAGGATGCAGCACGGCCAGGTTGCGATCGAGAATAATGCCCCGCGGAAACTCAAACGACGCCGTATCTTTCAAACTACCCAGCGTGTAGTCCCCGTAAGCCATGTAGTTCCCAATGCCCTGCCCGTAGTTAAACCACTCCTTGTAAAAGCCCGCAATGGCGACAACATCAGGAAGATAAACCTGCTCAACAAACTTCTTGGCATTCTGTACCAGCTGGCTAAGCAACGTAATCGTCACCGGATTGAGTGCCGCTCCCGGCTCGTTGCCATCCATGCCGGTAGCCATGCCGCCCACCAGGTACGTCTGCGGATGCGGGTTTTTGCCGCCCAGCACAGCATGAATGCGGATGAACTCACGCTGCAGATCAAGCGCTTCAATGTAGTGAGCCACAGCCAGCAGGTTCACCTCAGGCGGCAGCTGATACGCCGGGTGCCCCCAGTCACCGCTCGAGAAGAGGCTAAGCTGTCCGCTGTTCACCAGCGTCTTAACCCGGTTCTGCACTTCCGCAAAATACGTCGCGCTCGATTTCGGCCAATTGGAAATCGACTGCGCAATCGACGACGTCTTCGCCGGGTCAGCCTTCAGCGCCAGCGTAACGTCAACCCAGTCCAGTGCGTGCAGATGGTAAAAGTGCACAATGTGGTCGTGCACATTCTGGCTGCCCGCAATAATGTTCCGCACCAGCGCAGCGTTCTCGGGAATCTCAACGCCGAGCGCATCTTCCACGGCCCGTACTGACGCCAGCGCATGAACCGTCGTGCACACACCGCAAATCCGCTGCGCCCAGATCCATGCCTCGCGAGGATCCCGCCCGCGCAGGATTTTCTCGATCCCACGAAACATCGTGCCCGAGCTCCACGCATCGACGACGTGCTTACCTTCAACCTCAACCTCGATCCGAAGGTGACCTTCAATGCGTGTCACAGGATCAATCACAATTCGCGCCATCGTACCCTCCGCGTGCAAGCCTGCCGAAGCATATTGCCGGCTCCATTCAGGATGGCGAGCCGGCTGAAGGCTCATCGGCCTTCGAAAATACATCGACGGGGAAAACGGTACGCGCGCCAAAAGCGAGTGTCGGTGACGCCTGTCACGTTAAGAGCAGGAACCATCCCCTGCGCGAAAAACTCTTCCTCCGCACGCCATGCAGGCGTCGAGAGAACGACCGCGAAAGCAGCCCGCGCAGCCAAATCGATCGCCTGTGATGACCGTCACTGCACGAGGCATGACGGCGTCCGCATAATCTGTCCCAGCTTTGTGCCGCGGCATGCGGCGTGATGGAAGCGCGGTCGCGCTTAGTCTGGACGTCCTGATGAATACATCGCTGCAAGTCGATTCGCCCACCCCCTTCAGATCGGCGCTGGAGGCGCGCGGCGTCTCCCGCCGCCAGTTCGTCAAGTTCTGCGGACTCATGGCCTCCACCCTCGCTCTCCCCCACCGCTACGCCCATGCCATCTCCAAGGCTATGGAACAAGTGAAGCGTCCCGTGCTCGTGTGGCTCGAGTTCCAGGACTGCACCGGCAACTCCGAATCCATGCTCCGCTCCGGCAGCCCTAACGTCGGAGACATCGTCATCGAGATGCTCTCCTGGGAGTACCACGAGGTCATCATGGCCGGCTCCGGTCAGCACGCCTCCGACGCCCTCGAACGCGTCGTGCGCGAGTGCGCCGGCGAATACATCTGCGTCGTGGAAGGCTCGATCCCCATGGCCGAGAACGGCGTCTACTGCACCATAGGCGGCCGCACAGCCCTCGACATCGCCAGGCAGGTCTGCGCGAACGCCGCCGTCAACATCGCCATAGGCGCCTGCGCATGGGACGGCGGCATAGTCAGCGCCAGCCCCAATCCCACCGGCGCAGTAGGCCTCCAGGAAGCAGTACCCGGCATCAAGAACCTCATCAACCTCGGCGGCTGCCCGCACAATCCCGTCAACACCGCTGCCGTCCTCGTGCACTATCTCACCTTCCATGAGCTCCCCGCGCTGGACCAATACCGCCGTCCCCTCTTCGCCTACGGCAACGTCATTCACGACCAGTGCGAACGCCGCGCCCACTACGACGCCGGACGCTACGTCCAGGAATGGGGCGATGAAGGTGCACGCAAAGGATGGTGCCTTTACAAGATGGGATGCAAAGGCCCGGAGGCCACCTACAACTGCCCAACCGTGCGCTGGAACGAAGGCACAAGCTGGCCGGTGAAAGCCGGCCACGGATGCATCGCCTGCGCTTCGCATCGCTTCTGGGACACCAAGTCGCCCTTCTACGACCGCCTCCCCACCGTGCCCGGCTTCGGAGTCGACGTCAAAGCCGAGGACATCGGCTGGACCGCAACCGCAGTCATCGCCGGCGCCACGGCCCTCCAGGTGGGCGCCAATATGGTCCGCGACAGGCTCAAGCCGCCCCCCGCTGACAGCGACACTCACGAGCCCACCAACACCTCAGCATAGGACCGTCAGCCGTACGGAGCACACTCCATGAAGCACACACAACTCACCGCTGACGCCGCCCCCTGGAGACAGCCAGCACCCAACCAGGTCCGCCTCTATGTCTGGGAGTGGCCCATCCGCATCAGCCACTGGGTAATGGTGCTCACCATCGTATCGCTATCGATCACCGGCTACTACATGCACTCGCCCTATTTTCTCGCAATAGGACACACCGCCTACGTGATGGGCACCATCCGGTTCGTACACCTGCTCTCCGCCTTTGCCTTCAGCTTTGCCATCCTGTTACGCATGGTCTGGTTCTTCTTCGGCAACCGCTGGGTGCGGATCAGCCAGTACATTCCCACCACCCGCAATCGCTGGAAAGGTATGAAGGCCATCGCGAAGTTCTACACCTTCGTCGCCTGGTCTCCCGTCGCCTACATCGGACACAACCCGCTGGCAGGCGCCGCCTACGCCGTGATCTATCTCATGGCCATCGTCGAAATCCTCACCGGCTTCGCGTTGTACAGTCAAATCCTCGGCAGCCATCTGCTCACCGTCCTCATCGGCTGGCTGCCCCGCTTGATCGACATCCAGTGGCTTCGCGAAATTCATTTCCTCATCATGTTCGGCTTCGGGATGTTCTTTATCCATCACCTCTACACCGCCATACTCGTCTCTATCGAAGAACACAGCGGCTTGATGGACAGCATCTTCAGCGGCTACAAGTTCGTCCCGCAGGACCACCTCAAGAAGGAACTGGCCGAAGCTCCCGAAACCAAATAGCCGCGTTACGCGATCAGACTGATTCGCCACTCCGCGCTGCCGCAATCGCCAACTGCCCCAGGCTCAAGCCACCATCGCCGGGCGGCACCTGCGTGTGCGTAAACACTTCAAATCCCGCATCCGTCAGCTTCGCTTCCAACCCGCGTTGCAGTATCGCGTTCTGAAAACTCCCGCCGCTCAGGCACACGCGCTGCAAACCTGTGCGCAGCGCAACACGCTTCACGGTCTCCGACAGCACCTCCACCAGGCCGCGATGAAAGCGCCCGCTCATCACGCCGCGCGCCACACCGTCACAAAGATCCTGAGCCAGTGCAGCAAACAGCGGCTCGGTCCGAATCTGCAGGCACCCCTCGCCCTCAATGGCGAAAGGATAAGCACCGCCCTCCGCATCCTCCTCGCAACACGCCTCCAAAGCCATCGCTGCCTGGGCTTCATAACTCACCGTAGCCCGCTGACAAATCATTGCCGACACCGCATCGAACAGCCGGCCACAGCTTGACGTCAGCGGACTCTTCGCCCCGCTCCGCAACAGCTGTTCCACCACGTTCACACTGCGCTCTGGAACTCCGACAAGCCAGTCAGGCGGCACCGAACTGCGCCAATCCTCGCCAAACGTCTGCCACAAAAACGAAACCGCCATCCTCCACGGCTCGCGGATAGCTTGGTCTCCTCCCGGCATGGCAACGTTCGCCAGGTGCGCTGCGCGCTCAAATCGCTGCAAATCCGCCACCAACACTTCCCCACCCCACACATGACCATCACTCCCAAACCCCGTCCCATCCAGCGCAACGCCAATGACGGCGCCCTCCAGGTGGTTCTCCGCCATGCAGCCCGCGATATGCGCATGATGGTGCTGCACGCCGATCAACTCCACACCCAACTGCTTCTTCGCCCATCGCGTAGCCAGGTAACCCGGATGCAAATCATGCGCAATCACTTCCGCCTTCACCTCGAGAATGGCCCCAAAATGAGCGATCGATTCCTCAAAGAACTCAAACGCACTCAGACTTTCCAAATCGCCGATATGCTGACCCGGAAAAGCATGATGCCCCCGCGAAAGGCAGATCGTATTCTTCATTTCACCGCCAACCGCCAGAATCGGTCGCACCGGCTCCCGCAGCAGAATCGGCGATGGCACGTACCCCCGCGAACGCCTTATGAAACGCATCTTTCCCGCATCCTGCCGCACGACAGAGTCATCGCAGCGCAGCAGAATTTCGCGGTTGTGCAACAGAAAATAATCGGCAATATCACCTAGCCGCTCCATCGCCTCGCTGTTCGCAATCGCGATCGGCTCCTCGCTCAAATTGCCGCTCGTCATCACCAGCGCCGCCGGTCCGCCCTCCGCAAACAACAAATGATGCAGCGGCGTGTAAGCCAGCACCACGCCAACTTCGTTTCGATCCTCCGCCAGTGCGACATACACCTCCGCCAGCTCCGCGCGATCGTCGCGCTTCCGCAGCAGCACGATAGGCCGCTGTGCCGACTCCAGCAGCGCAGCCTCCTCGCCACTCACCGTGCAAAGCTCCCTCGCCATCGCAACGCTGGCCACCATCACCGCTAGCGGCTTTTCGCCGCGATGCTTTCTCCGTCGCAGCTCACGCACGCGGTCCGGTTGAAAGGCATCCACCGCCAGATGAAAACCACCCAGGCCCTTAACTGCGACGATGCAACCCTCGTTCAACCGCCGAACCGTCTCGCCCGCCGGGTCGCCCGACTGTCGCTCGCCGTCCGGGCCAACAAGCTCCAGCTGCGGCCCGCAATCCCGGCACGCCGTAGGTTGAGCATGAAATCTTCGATCCAAAGGATCCTCATACTCCGCCCTGCAACGCTCACACATCGGGAACGCCGCCATCGAAGTCAGGCCGCGATCGTAGGGCACGCCGCGCACAATCGTGAACCTCGGCCCACAATCCGTGCAGTTCAGGAACGCATACCGATAGCGCCGGTCCTCAGGATTCAGCAGCTCCTTCACACAGGCCTCGCACGTCGCAATGTCAGGCGAGATCAGCGTCCCAGCCCGCCCACTCTTGCTGCTTTCCAGAATCGCAAACTCGGAATCCTCCGCCAGCCCTATCGCGACACTCTCAATCGCTTCTATCCGCGCCAGCGTCGGTGCCTCCGCAGCCAGCGCCGCCAGAAAGTCCGCGACGTCCTCAGCCCTCCCCTGCACCTCGATCACTACCCCGCGGTCGCCATTCCGAATACTCCCCCCCAGCTGAAATCGCCGGGCCAGCCGATAAACATGGGGACGGAAGCCCACGCCCTGCACAATGCCGCGCACCTCAATCTGCAGTCGTTGTTTCATCGGCATCATCCCACTCGACAATGCCTCCACCGTATCACTCCACCCATCACGGTCTGTGATCAGAAACACATGATCTACCTGCCCTGGGCGTCTACTATCAACCAGCAGCAACGGAAGCAGACGATGCACGAACTCTCGATCGCCTACAGTATGGTCGAAACCGTCACCCAGAGCGCGCTCGCTGCCGGGGCCACGCGCGTCCTCAGCGTACGCCTGCGCCTCGGTGTGCTCTCCGGCGTGGTTCGCGGAGCCCTCGAGTTCGGCTACGAAGCCGCGACCGCAGATACTCTCCTGGCCGATTCCACATTGGTTGTCGTGGAACTCCCCGTCAGAATTTACTGCGCCGTCTGCGATGCCGAAGCCGAACTCCCCAGCATCCAGAACTTTTGCTGCCCCCATTGCAACACCCCCAGCGGCGACGTGCGCCAGGGCCGCGAGCTGGAAATTGAATCCATCGAAATCGACGTACCCGATGCAGAGGACGGGAAAAATGGAAACCCGCGTACTTGAAATCCGCAAAGGCATTCTGAACAAGAACGACGAGATCGCACGTCACTTGCGGCAACGCCTTCACCACGCCGGCCTGCTCACCGTCAACCTCGTCTCCAGCCCCGGCAGCGGCAAGACCGCCTTCCTGCAGCGCACCCTCCGCACCCTCCGCGAGCAGGGGACCCCCACCGCCGCCCTCGTCGGAGACCTCGCCACCGACAACGACGCCCGCCGCCTCGCCGAAGCCGGCGTCCCCGTCAAGCAGATCAACACCAACGGCCGCTGCCACCTCGAAGCTCAAATGATCGAAGACCACCTCGCCGGCTGGAACCTCAACCAATTCGAATACCTCTTCATCGAAAACGTCGGCAACCTCGTCTGCCCCTCCAGTTACGATCTCGGCGAAGACCTCCGCGTCGTCCTGCTCTCCGTCACCGAAGGCGAAGACAAACCCTTGAAGTACCCCAACATCTTCAACTCTGCCGACATCGCCGTCATCACCAAGATGGACCTCGCTCAACCCTGCGAATTCAACCTTGAAGCCGCCTGTGCCAACATCCGCGCCGTGCGCCCCGGAATGCAAATCTTTGCTACCTCCGCCAAAACCGGCTCGGGCATGGAAGAGTGGCTCAGCTGCCTTCAGCAACATAAACAGGCAGACTTCGTCACAATCTGACGTTTCCAAGCCGACTGTGTTTCCAATCACAGACGATCGCCTCCGCCCTATGCTCCCATGGAGCAGTTCGCCAGTGGCCTGCCGCGCGCCCACCTTCCACCCCGCTCGCAGCCCTGCCGTCCCGCTCAAAGCAGGAGACGCCCATGTGCCTCGCCGTTCCAGGACAAGTGATCAGTATCTACGACGCCGTCGGCACCCGCATGGGCCGCGTGAACTTCGGAGGCATCATCAAGGAAGTCTGCCTCGCTTACCTCCCCGACATCGCCGTCGGCGACTACACCATGGTCCACGTCGGCTTTGCCATCAGTCGCGTAGACGAAGACTCCGCCAGGAAAACCCTCTACGCCTTCCAGCAAATGGGCCTCCTCGATGAAGAGCTCGGTGAATCCCAATGACCCTCACCGCAATCGCAGAAGGGACGCAGCCATGAAGTATCTCGATGAGTTCCGCGACGGCGAGATGGCTCAATCCCTCGCCCGCGAAATCCGCCAGACCGCGACGCGCAAGTGGGCCATCATGGAAGTCTGCGGCGGCCAGACCCACTCCATCGTCCGCAACGGCCTCGACCAGCTGCTCGAAGGAGCCGTCGAAATGATCCACGGTCCCGGCTGCCCCGTCTGTGTTACGCCCCTCGAGCTCATCGACAAGGCCCTCGCCATCGCCGCCGAACCCGGCGTCATCTTCTGCTCCTTCGGCGACATGCTCCGCGTCCCCGGCAGCACCATGGACCTCTTCCGCATCAAGGCCCAGGGCGGCGACGTCCGCATCGTCTACTCTCCACTCGACGCCCTCCACATCGCCCGCCAGAACCCCGGCCGCGAAGTCGTCTTCTTCGGCATCGGCTTCGAAACCACCGCCCCCGCCAACGCCATGGCCGTCCACCAGGCCAGGCTCCAGAACATCGTCAACTTCTCCATGCTCGTCTCGCACGTCCTCGTTCCGCCCGCGATTGAAGCCATCATGAACTCGCCTACCTGCCGCGTGCAGGCCTTCCTAGCCGCCGGCCACGTCTGCAGCGTCATGGGCTACTGGCAGTACTACCCCCTCGCCGAACGCTACCACGTCCCCATCGTCATTACCGGCTTCGAACCCCTCGATCTCCTCGAAGGCATCCGCCGCACCGTCCACCAGCTGGAAGCCGGCAGGCACGAAGTAGAAAACGCCTACGAGCGCGCCGTCTGCTTCGAAGGCAATCAGCCCGCACAAAAACTGCTCTCCGAAGTCTTCGAAGTCACCGACCGCAGCTGGCGCGGCATCGGCGAAATCCCTCGCAGCGGCTGGCGCCTCAGCGACGCCTACCGCGACTTCGACGCCGAAGCGCGCTTCTCCGTCTCCGGCATCCACACCAGCGAGTCCACCCTCTGCCGCAGCGGCGAGGTCCTGCAAGGCAATCTGAAACCCAACCAGTGCCCCGGCTTCGGCAAAGAATGCACGCCACGCCATCCCCTCGGCGCGACCATGGTTTCCTCCGAAGGCGCGTGCGCCGCCTACTTCAACTACGGCCGCTTCGTAGCGGTGGACGCCATCCGATGAGCACCCTCGCCCAACCCGACCTCTCTCAGTGGAGCTGCCCGCTCCCCCTGCGCGACTACCCCACCATCGTCATGGGCCACGGCGGCGGCGGCCAGCTCACCAGCGAGCTCATCGAGCACATCTTCGTCCCCGCATTCCGCAACCCCACACTCGAAGGCATGGCCGACTCCTGCGTCCTTCCACCGCCAACCGGTCGCCTGGCCTTCTCCACCGACTCATACGTCGTCCAGCCACTCTTCTTCCCCGGCGGCTCCATCGGCGACCTCGCCGTACACGGCACCGTCAACGACCTCGCCATGAGCGGAGCAACGCCGCTCTATCTCAGCGCCGGCTTCATCCTCGAAGAAGGCTTCCCCATCGCGCATCTCGCCGCGATCGTCGATCGCATGGGCGCCGCCGCCCGCGCCGCCGGCGTACAGATCGTCACCGGCGACACCAAGGTCGTCGAGAAGGGTCACGGCGACGGCTGCTACATCAACACCGCCGGCATCGGCGTCATCGCCAACCACATCCACATCGCACCCACGCTCGCTCGCCCCGGCGACGTCATCATCGTCAGCGGCACCATCGGCGACCACGGCATGGCCATCATGAGCGTCCGCCAAGGCCTCGACTTCGAGACCATCATCCGCAGCGACACCGCAGCCCTCAACACCATGGTCGCCACTCTGTTCCCCTTCGCTCCCCACCTCCATGTTCTCCGCGACCCCACCCGCGGCGGCCTCGCCAGCTCGCTCAACGAGATCGCCGCGCAATCCGGCGTCGGCATCCTCATCGAAGAGCGCGCCGTCCCTGTCCTGCCCGACGTCCAGTCCGCCTGCGACCTCCTCGGCATGGACCCCATCTACGTTCCCAACGAAGGCAAGCTCGTCGCCGTCGTCGCCCCCCAGGTAGCCGATGCCGTCCTCGCCCGCATCCGCGAGCACGAGCACGGCCGCGATGCCGCCATCATCGGCCGGGTCACCAGCCAGCACCCCGGCTTGTTAGCCGCAAAGACGGCGGTCGGCGGCACGCGCATCATTCCCCTCCAGATCGGAGAGCAGATACCGCGCATATGCTAACCCGTCCACTTACCCCCCGCACCACCAGGCCGCTCCCATGAGCGCCCCGCTCAACGTCGTCGTCTTCTCCTGCGCCCTGCTCGGCTTCCGCCACGGCTTCGACTACGACCACATCGCCGCCATCACCGACATCGCCGGCGTGCAGCGCCGCACCGCCGACGCCATGCGCCTCGGCTTGATGTACGCACTCGGCCACGCCGCCACCGTCGCTCTGCTCGGCGGCCTCGTCATCGGCTTCCAACTCGCCCTGCCGCGCAGCATGGATCGCTGGTCCGAGCGCTTCGTCGGACTCACTCTCATCGTCCTCGCCATCTACGTCCTCAGCACGCTGTTCTTCCGCAAGGGAGTGCCGAAGTCCCGCGCCGCGCTCCTCATCGGCGCTGGCCGCTGGCTCCACGCACGCGGCCACAAGTGGGTCACCGGCCACGATCTCCTCCACACCGCAACGCAGTCAGACGTCAACGGACCCACCTGCTTCGGCATCGGCATCATCCACGGCCTCGGCGCCGAAACCCCCAGCCAGCTCGCACTCTTCCTGCTCGCCGCGAACATGGGCGGAACAGGAAAAGGTTTTATTGGGCTCGCACTCTTCTTGCTTGGTCTCCTGGCCATGAACACGCTCATGACCGCCTCAGTAGCGGGCTTCTTCACCGCTGGCCGCGCCTGGTCCGGCTGGACCCCACTCCTCACCGGCCTCACCGCAGTCTACAGCTTCGGTATCGGCATCATCTTCCTGCTCGGCTACTCCGACCGCCTCTTCCCCATTAGCGGCTAGCAGCATCCCCCGCCCACTTGGCCTCTGGCACCGTTGTCACCGTGCAAAAAAATCGGCCCAGCCCACGCTACCGCGTGAACTGGGCCGACTTCCCTTACGCCTCTACTTGAATTCGACGATGACAACCTTGATCCGATTGCCATAAGTCCCCACCGCCTCGATCGTCTTGTCGGTCGGATCGTAGTCGGCTTCGGAAAACAGGTGATGCGTAATGCTCGGCACACCATTATGCGTTTCCTTCACCAATCCGCCACCCAGGTACAGGATCGCGTAATCCGTCTTAGGAAGATGGATCGGCTTACCCGGCTCCAGGTAAACATTCCAGAGCCACGCCCGAGCCATGTTGATGTTCAACGCAAATCCCGGCATCCCCTCAAAAGAAGACTTCTTCTTCGGGTTGGTAAACCGGAAGTAGTTGTTCTTCATCATGAAGATGGCCATACGCCGAGGGCTCTGTGATGCGCCTTCTTCCATGTGGAGTTCGCCGTGCGGTTCTGCCGTGAAGTCGCCAACCCGAGCCAGGCCGTAGTTGTACTGGTCGGGCGGACGTCCTGCATCCGAGTTGTCCGGCGGGCACTTCGGGCTCCAGCAGCCCACCTTGGCAGTTCCCTGTCCAATGTGAATGCCGACCATGTCCTCACGATGCTCGTGAATCGGAGAGACGTCGTTCGCCGCCATCGCGTTGTTGTAATAGATAAACGTGTCGTTATCCATCGTCCGGCTGGCCGTTTCATCACGCGGCGTGCCATCGCCAAAAGAATTCGGATACGTATAGTGGATCACCGCGTCGGTCAGATTCTGCCCCACGCTATGGGTCCCGCTCACAGCCATCTTCTCCAGATCGACGTTGCTCACCGTCGACTGCCCCACAATGTACATCTGCGTCGTGGGCGGGTACTTGTAGATCGGCTTATCACCGTCCCGGTATCCCGGATTGGTGCCGATGCCGGCCGGCGCAAAGCCAACCGAAAGCGGTCCCTTGCTGGCCTTGATCGTGCCGGCCACTTCCTTGGCCATCGGCTGGAACACCGTCACATCACCCGTATCGTCATGGGTTGCGGCGATGTAGCGGATGTCGTGCGCAATCGCAAACCGG
This sequence comes from uncultured Acidobacteriota bacterium, assembly GCA_903873705.1. Taxonomy (GTDB): domain Bacteria; phylum Acidobacteriota; class Terriglobia; order Terriglobales; family Acidobacteriaceae; genus Granulicella. Next base: position 37,407 of record CAIQPK010000071.1, on the reverse strand, counting down.
CTGTAGCCCTTACCACTGGTCGCGATCGTTTTGACCACTTCATCCTTGCTGATATCGATGATGGATACCGATCCATCCGCCGCTGTTACCCAGGCTTCGCCGCCGAAGAAGAACGTCACATCCGTCGGTCCGCCCTTCACGGGCACCATCTTCACCACCTTGTCGGTCATCGTATCGATCACCGCGACCTGGTTGTCCTTCTCGAAGGTGTAGTACAGCTTGTTCGAAGGTCCGTGCACCAGCATGTGCTGCCCGTCCATGCCGGTGAGCGCAATCTTCTTCACCGGCTGCTTGTACTCCGGAGAAAACACCAACAGTTGCTGGTCGAATACCTCCAACCCGCCCGGGACGGAAACATACAGCTTCCGATAATCCGGCGTCGTCGCCAGAACATCGACCATGCCTCCGCCGCCCGCGCCGCGCTTGAACTCCGGTCCCGAAAGCCGCGAAGCTTCCTTGAAGGTTGGAAGGTTCACCACCGCGATGTAACCCGAATCCGGCACAGAGACAAACAGCGACTGTTCATCCCAGCTGAAAACAGCATCCGTAGGAGCGCTTTCAAACTGCAGCTTATTCAGGACCTTCCCCGTAGCAGGGTCCATATCGTAAATCGAACGGTCGTCCTTGCTCAGTACGATCACACTATGGTGTTCGGCATACGCACTCACAGCAGGAAAAAGTATCAACGCACACAGCGTTGAGACTAAGAGAATGACTCTTTGCATCACTTACCCCTTTTCGTTTGTTAGGTTGAGTTGAAAATCCATTCAGACAAAGTTCGAAAGTGAAAGGGACCTTTGTTGATGAGCTAAAATCTCCGCTGGCTCGCACGCAAACGCGCTATTTAGCCATTTGTGTAAGTCCCTACATGGCGCAGCATGGCCGCTCGTCGTAAGCCTTGTATCTTCTCGGTAATTACCTTGTCAACGGGAAATTAGTGGGCTGCCCGCGCATCCACTTATTTAGGCGGGAAATACACCCTGAATATCCCACCGGTGCGTTTCGGTTACCGAACATTGCCACTTGCGCAGCGCTGAACTAACATCGCCGACCCAGCTGCCGCAACTCCCCTAGGCAGGCAGCGGTGCCACTCCAGCGACGCGCTCCACGCTGTCCGTTCGGCGGCGGCCCTGCTCCGGCTCCGCTGCCGCATCCAGCATCGACCCCTCAGCCAGTCGCACGCAGTCCCGCCCCGCCGCCTTCGCCTCATACAGCGACGCATCCGCCATCGCCAGCATCGCCTCAATCGACCCCACGCGATGGCGCGCATCCACCGTCGCACCACCCACGCTCACCGTCACCCGCAGCAGCCCCTCACGGATTGAGAAGGGGCTATCGGAAATCACCTGCCGAATTCTCTCAGCGCGCATCAGCAGGTCGTCAGCTCCACAACCTCCAAGCAGCACCAGGAACTCTTCCCCACCATACCGTCCAATCAAATCGCCTGACCGTACCGCATTGCGAAGACGCGACGCAAAGTGGTCCAGCACCGCATCCCCCGCCAGGTGCCCATGCACGTCGTTGATGCGTTTGAAGTGGTCGATATCGCAAAGCAGGATGGAGAACGGCACGCTCTCCCGCTCGAACAAATCCAGCGACTGCCGCAGCGAAGCCAGCACGGCAGACCGATTCAGCAGCTTCGTCAACCCATCGTGCGTCGCCCGAAACCGCATATCCTCGCGCGCCTCAACCAGCTTCTCCTCAAGCTGCAGTATCCGCTGCCCCGTCAGCAGCCGCGCCTTCACTTCCGCAGGATTGCACGGCTTGGTCAGATAATCATCCGCCCCCGCCTCAAGACCTTCCACAATGTCATCGTTCGATTGCTTCGAAGTCAGCAGCACAATGTACACATACGACCCATCCTGCCGCTGCCGCACCTCGCGGCACACCCCCGGCCCATCCAGCTCCGGCATCATCCAGTCAATGAGCGCCAGCTTCGGCCCCGTCCCGCTGGTCAACTCCAGCGCAGCGGCGCGCCCATCCACCGCCACACTCACGTCGTACCCACTGCGCTCCAGCATGCGCTGCATCATCCGGCAGGAGACAGGATCGTCATCTGCAACCAGGATTCTCATGCAACCGACTCCACGCACAGCGACTGCAACCGGTTCGCCACATCCGCCAGCACGACCTGCATCTCCGCCAGCCGCTCATGCAGCCGCGCCAGGTCGCCCGCCTTCCCCATCGCTTCAATCGAAGCCGCCAGGCTAGAAGCGTTCGTCGCCCCAAGATTCGCCAGCGCACCCTTCAGCGAGTGCCCAATCCGCCGCACCGCCGCAGCATCGTTCAACACCAGCGCCTCTCGCGCCAGCCGCAGCTGCTTCGGATAGTCTTCCTGGAAGATCTCCGTCAACTCTGCAATCAACTCGCGATCGCCATCCACCCGCGCCATCAGCTCATCCACATCGATAAACGACGCTCCCTCAACAGCCGCCGTCGCCAGCGGCCTCGAAGAGTAAAGATCCAGAACCGCATCCAGCTCCTGCGGCCGGATCGGCTTCGACAAGTATGCATCCATGCCCGAAGCCAGGCACCGCTCCTGGTCACCCTTCATCGCCAGCGCCGTCATCGCCACCACCGGACAATGCTTGCCGCTCAGCTTCTCGCTTCGCCGCAACTCTTCCGTTGCCTGCAGACCATCCATCTCCGGCATCTGCACATCCATCAGCACCAGGTCGAACGTCGCGCCTTCAATCCTCGCCAGCGCCTCGCGTCCATTGCCCGCAATCACCACGCGGTGCCCGCGCTTCTCCAGCAGCCGCCGAGCCAGTTTCTGGTTGATGACGTTATCTTCCGCCACCAGGATGTTCAACGTCCGGCGCGGATCGCGTTCGTTCAGCAGCAGGTCTTCCGTAATCGTTGCCATCGGCATCACTTCCTTGGTCTGCAACACGCGAGAGATCGCACCATGCAGCTCAGACTGTCGAACCGGCTTCAACAGATAAGCCGCAATGCCCAGTTCCACGCACCGCGTCGCATCGCCCCGCTGCGCACCCGAGCTCAACATCATGATCGGCAACGACGCCCCATCAGCCCGCGCATGAATCCGGTCCACCAGCCCAAAGCCATCCATCTTCGGCATGTGCATATCAGTGATCACCAGCGCAAACGAAACCCCCGACACCCGTGCCGCCTCCAGCTCAGCCAGCGCCTGCTCACCACTTGAAGCCAGCGTAGGCACCATACCCCAGTGCTTCAACAAGCCATCCAGAATCCGCCGATTGGTGCGGTTGTCATCCACCACCAGCACGCGCACATTGCCCAGGTGCTCATGCTGCGCGGTCACACTCGCCACCGTGGGCAGGTTCTGCGCCTGAGCCACGCGAATGGTGAAGTGAAACTTCGACCCCACACCAGGCTCACTCTCCACCCACACCTCGCCACCCATCAACTGCACCAGCCTGCGCGAGATCGTGAGCCCCAGCCCCGTCCCGCCAAACTCTCGTGTCGTCGAAGTATCGGCCTGGCTGAACGAATCAAAAATCGCCGCCACTTTATCCGGCGCAATTCCGATCCCTGTATCGATCACCACGAAGTGCATCACATGCCCGCCATCCTCCGTCGGCTCCGACGACACCCGCAGCGCCACCTCGCCCTCGTTCGTAAACTTGATCGCATTCCCCAGCAGGTTGATCAGAATCTGCCTCAGCCGTCCCGCATCGCCCGCTACCACTTCCGGGATCTGCGGCGGTATGTCACACAGCAGCTCCAAACCCTTCTCATCCGCCCGCAGCGCCAGCGTCTTAAGCGACCCCTCAATGCAGTCGCACACATTGAAGTCCATCTCCTCCAGATCGACCTTGCCTGCCTCAATCTTTGAGAAGTCCAGAATGTCGTTAATCACATTCAGCAACGAGTCAGCCGACAGCTTCACCGTCTCCAGGTAATCCCGCTGCTCCAGCGTCAACTCTGTCTGCAGCGTCAGGTCAGTCATGCCAATGATGCCATTCAGCGGCGTCCGAATCTCGTGGCTCATATTCGCCAGAAACTCGCTCTTCGCCTTGCTGGCAGACTCCGCCGCTGCGCGAATCGCCCGCTCGGTGTTCATCTCTTCCATCATGCGATACCGCTCTTCGCTCATCTCCAGCTGCAGGTTCTGCAGCGAGAACCGCCGGTCCAGCGTAGCCGTCAAAAGAACAATGCCCAGCAGCGTCAGCGTCGTAATCACCACGCCAAAGATGCTCAGGTCAGACATCGTAATCGTGTTCGCGCTGTTCGCATCCAGCATCGGCATCGCACGGAACTTTACCGCCGCCATACCCACGTAGTGCATCACTGGGATCGCCAGCCCCATCAGCAGCGCGCTCCCCAGCTTCCGCCAGTTCCACGCATTCGACGTCTCCGTCCGCAGCGCAAACGACAGCCACAACGCCACAAACGAAATCACCACCGCCAGCACCACCGACAGAACCACCAGCCCAGCCGAGTAGCTGCACATCGCCGGCAGCCGCATCGCCTCCATACCCGTGTAATGCATCGCCGCAATGCCGCTCCCCATCAGCACTGCACCGGTCGCCGCCGCGCCCAAACCCATCGTCTTCCGGCTCACCACAAACAGCGCCACCGCCGACGCCAGCACCGCCGCCACCATCGAAAGCAGCACCGTCGGCCAGTGATACTTCACCGCCACCGGAAGGTGGAACGCCTCCATGCCGATGTAATGCATCGACCAGATACCCATGCCCAGCGCAATCGCGCCACCCGAAAGCCACGCCAGCCGCACTCCGCCCCGCGTCGCCGTCACCCGCCCGGCAAGATCCAGCGCCGCATATGCCGCCAGAATGGCGATAAACACCGACAGCAACACCAGACGATAGTCATAGAAACCATTGAGAACCGGTCCATCCATACTCATCACATTCACGATGACACCTCATGTCCATGGCCGCGTTACGCTTCCACTCCCCGCACCCATCCGGAATGCAAATGTCTCTCCAGAAAGGCCTTCTATCAGCCTAGGGCCGACTGTCCCGGAATGGGACAAACCCGTTAACTCCTCTAGCACCAACGTAATGACGCATCAGTGGTACAGCCGCCCCATCCCTGTGGAGAACCATGCCTCTCGCTCCCCAATCGCCAGCCGCCCCGCCCCGCACGCGACCATGGCAGGTGACAGCGGCCCCGAATTCTGTTCCACTTGGCTCATCGTCGGCTAGCGCACACAACGCCCCGGATAGAAGGCCCACCCTGCCCGCCACCGACTTCATGAACGTCGTTCTAAAAGCGCTGGACGCTGAGTCGATCCGCCGTCTCGCGCTGCGCAAAGTTAACTTCGAACTCAATCATGAGATCGAGTTTCCCGGCGAGCCCATCGAGCACCTCTTCTTCGTGGAAGAGGGCATGGCCTCCATGACCACCACTTTCAAGGACGGCTCGCAGGTCGAGGTCGGCATGTTCGGCTATGAGTCCATCATGGGCGTTTCCGCCCTCATGGGCACCAAGCGCAGCCTCAACCGCATCTATACCCAGATCGCCGGTCGCGGCTACTCCTGCGGCATCGAGATCGGTCGCAAGGAGTTCGACCTCGGTGGCCTTTTCCAGTCACTCGCTCTCGCCTACGTCCAGGCCCAGCTTGTCCAAACAGCTCAGTCCGCCGGCTGCAACATCAAGCACGACGTTGAGCAGCGCCTCGCCCGCTGGCTCTTGATCTGCGCCGACCGCGCCCACAACAACACCTTCATCATGCCGCATGAGTTTCTCGGCGACATGCTCGGCTGCAGCCGCCCCTCCGTCTCGGTCGCCGCCAAGCTCCTCAAAGACAAGGGCCTCATCTCCTACACCCGCGGCGTCATCACGATCCTCGACACTGCCAGGCTCGAAAAAACCTCCTGCGAGTGCTACCTGGTCATCAAGGACCACCTCGACAACTACACGGAGTTCGACAGCGGAGTCGGCCCCGACCCCGCTATCGCAGCCCGGAATCCCCGTGCCACCGCCCAAACCGCCGGCAACTCTCTATAATTTCTTCTGACACCGGCTTTTCTATCGGAAGCGCAGCAGACTGCGTCCTCCGCGATAAATCATGGCATCTCGCCACTCCCCTCTCACCCTCTGGCATCTCCTCTCGCTCGACGCCCCCACCGTCGCCGCGCTCTGGACCTGGTTCATCGCCCGCTCCGCCGGCATCGCGCTGCCCTTCGCCGCGCCCGCCGCCATGTTCGTCGCCGTCTGGATCCTCTACGCCGCCGACCGCCTCCTCGACGCCCACAACGCCGACCCCGCCACCCTCGAAGACCGCCACCACTTCCACCACCGCCACCGCACCTTCTTCGTGCTGATGATCGCCGCCGCCGCCATCACCCTCACTGCACTCGCCCCGGCACTCCTCCCCAGCGCCGTCCGCCTCTACGCTCTCCTTGGGGCCCTTCTCGCCGGCTGGTTCCTCCTCATCCACGTCCGCCTCGCGCACGAGCGCCGCCTCCCCAAAGAACTCGCCGTCGGCCTGTTCTTCGCCGCCGCCATCTTCATCCCCACCGTCGCCCGCCGCCCCGACCTCCGCCTCCACCTCCTCGCCCCCGCCATCCTCTTCGGAGCCGCCTGCGCCCTCAACTGCATCTTCCTCTACGCCTGGGAGCACCCCCACCTCCGCCCCAACGCCAACTGGACCACCCGCATCGCACTCCAACACCTCACCGCCATCGCCATCGCCACGCTCACCGCGTCGCTCCTCTGCGCCGCGTTACTCCTTTCCCTCGCCGCCATCCCCGCTGCCACCGCTCTCAGCATCCTTCTCCTGCTCACCCTTCACCGACTGCGCACGCGCATCCCGCCGCTCCCGCTCCGCGCCGCAGCCGACCTCGCCCTCCTCACCCCACTCCTCATCGCCCCATTCATCCGATGACCACCCATCCCAACTTCAACCGCGTCGCCCGCCTCTATCGCTGGGCGGAATATCTCACCCTCGGCCCGCTCCTCCAGCGCACCCGCACCCACTTCCTCCCCCAGCTCAAGAACACCCGCCACGCCTTCCTCCTCGGCGACGGCGACGGCCGCTTCCTCGCCCGCCTTCTTCAACAGAACCCCGACCTCCACGCGACCGCAGTCGATACCAGCGCCACCATGGTCGCCCTCCTCCGCCGCCGCTGCGCCCCCGCCGCCGCCCGTCTCCATACCATCGAAGCCGACGCCCTCACCCAGACCCCGCCGCCCGCAACCGACCTCATCGTCACCCACTTCTTCCTCGACTGCCTCACCCAACCCCAGCTCAACACTCTCGCCCTCCACCTCGCGCACGCCACCGCCCCCGGCACCCTCTGGCTCCTCTCCGACTTCCGCATCCCCGCCGGGCCCATTCGCCCCTTAGCCCGCGCCTACATCCGCAGCCTCTACTTCGCCTTCCGCCTCCTCACCAGCCTCCGCGTCACCCGCCTCCCCGACCCCGCAGCCGCCCTCTCCGCCGCCGGCTTCGAACGCATCGCCCACCACCACTTCGCCGCCGGCATCCTCTACACCGAGCTCTGGCACCGCACCTCGCCCCTCAACCCCTCCAAACCTCGCACCTCGGCAGTATCCAGCCCTTCTGAGCTCACCACCTCAAAGCTCTAAGCTCCTTCCCACCCCAAACTCCGCATCAAATCACCAGGCAGCCGCAGCAGCGGCCTCACACAAAGCCGCCTGTAACAATCCGTCGCGCGCGCAGCTTACAATCGAACTAGCGCGACAAAACCCGCAACCCTCTTGCCCGAATGAGCGACGCCCCCACAACTCGACCTCCCGAAGACGCCCTCCCCAACCCCGAGCCCGCTCCACCCTCGCTCGACCAGCCCGACCCGGCCGTCTTCCACCCCAACACAACCAAAGGCACAGAAACCGCAGAATGAACCTCTTCGTACTCCGTCACGCCAGCGCCGGAACCCGCCGCGTCAATCCCGTCCTCGACCTCAAGCGTCCGCTCGACAAGGACGGCAAGCGCCACTGCCTCCATCTCGGCATGATCCTCAACGCCATGGATATGCAGTTCGACCTGATCGTCTCCAGCCCCCTCAAGCGCAGCCTCCAGACCGCTCAGCTAGTCGGCACCGAGACCGGCTACGAGTCCAAAATCCTCATCTCCAACGCGCTCTCCCCCAGCGCCAAGCTCCCGCAGTTCCAGCGCCTGCTCCGCGAGTGCGCCGCCTACGAAAACCTCCTCGTCGTCGGCCACAACCCCAACCTCAGCACGTTCCTCGGATCGCTCATCGGCGCCAACGTCAACCCCGCCGACGAAACCGACCGCGCCCGCGTTCGCCTGCGCAAAGGCTCCATGGCCCGCCTCAGCCTCCAGCGCGGCCCCGCCACCCTCCAGTGGCTCCTAGACCCACGCACCGTCCGCGTTCTCTACACCACTTCGACCAGAAGCTCCCTGCGGAAGATCTCGCGGAAGTAAGCCGCCTCTTTCTTCAACGACCAAGCTTCCAGCGCCGCTCCGCCACGCCCCGGCAGCAGCTCCAGCACCACGCGCTTCGGATAAATCTTCGTCCGCAGCCGCACCGGCGCGCTCGCCTGGTCCTGGTTCAACGCCGCCGCCAGCCGCAGCAGCACAATCGCCCGCGTCACGTGCGCATGCTCTTCCACCGGCACCATCCGCATCGGACGGTCCATCGGCTCCGGCCGGCTCTTGCCCAGGTAACGCGCAATCGCCGCCACAATCGCCCGCTGCTCCGGCGAAAATCCGAAGACCTCCGAGTTCGCAATAATGTACTGCGTGTGCCGATGATGCCCCTGGTGGTTCATGAATTTCCCCACCCCTTGCATCATCGCCGCCGCCTCCAGCCACGGCTTGTACTCCTCAGGAAGCCCATGCACCGGTAGCAGCTGCTTGAACAGCTGCAAGGCATGCTCACGTTCCGGCTCCATCTTCTTCGGATCAACCCCATACCGCCGGCAGACCTGCAGCACCCCCTCCCACCGCTCGGCCTCCATCGTCCGGTGTACGGAAGCCCGAATGTCCGCATTGCCCAGCATCTCCGCCAGCATCCCATCGCGCAGACCCAGCGGCGTATACCGAAATCCCTTCAGCCCCATCCGCTCCAGCAGCATCGCGTAAACCTGCGCACCACCCGTAATAATCTCCGACCGCCGCGGCCCGATCCCCGGCACCGCCGCCCGCTGCGCATTGTTCAACTTCAACAGCCGGTCCGCAATCTTCCGAACCCCCACCGTATCCGCCAGCAGCACCCGGCCGCTCCGCTTCCCCGGAATCCCCTGCACCTTCGCCCGAGCAGCCTTCACCTTCCCCGGCTTAATCGCCGCATTCCGCAACGCCTCACTCGCTTCAGCCAGCGCCGCCGCCGTCCCCGAGCTCGCAATCACCAACCCCACCTTCGGCACTCCCAGCCGCCGCCCACCCCTTCTCAGCTCGCGATCGATATACTTCCGCAGCCGCGCCACATCTTCCTTCGTCGGCGGATCGTTCCGCAGAAACTCCTGCTGCAGCCGCACCGCCCCCAGCGGCAGACTCACCATCTCCCGAATCCGCCCCCCCTCAGAAAAAGTAACCTCGCAGCTCCCACCGCCAAGGTCGATCACCAACACCTTCCCCTTAGCCCCCGGCTCATGCGTAATCACCCCCAGGTGAATCAGCCGCCCTTCCTCCAACCCCGAAATCACCTCAACATTCCACCCCGTAGTCGACTTCACCCACGCCCGAAACGCTTCCGAGTTCCGCGCATCGCGCATAGCACTGGTCGCCACCACCCGCACCCGATCCACCACGTGCGCCTGCACAGCCTTATGAAACCGCTTCAGCGCCTTGATCGTGTTCGCCATCGCCTCCGGCGAAATCACCCCGGCCTCGAACACGCTCTCACCCAGCCGAGTAACCTCGCGGTCTTCATGCAGCACCTTCAACTTGTGCGCCTGCACCGAAGCAATCGCCAACCGGCATGAGTTAGACCCAATATCAATAGCCGCAAACGTAGGCATTCCGTAGACTTCCTCCCCGACACCGACGCGCCTCCGCACCGATACCGTCACGATACATCCTCTCCTCCTGTGATAACCGCGGCCCTGCAAGTCCTGCGCCTATCCCACAAGCGCCGTTGCCGTTGCTCGAAGGTACCCCAAGGCTTCAGCCTTGGGTCTCATAGGTCAAGGCACAAAAAGGGCTTTAGCCCCTGGGGTACGCCCTCCCCCATGCCCACACAAATCAATCCCCACCAGCGGTATCCTGAACAAGACACGTCCGACATGCCCGCCACCCCACCCACCCATCCCGGACGCCGCCACCTCCTCATCCTCCTCGGCCTATGGCTGGCCATCTTCTTCGCCTCCCTCTTCTCCCCCCCGCTCCTCGACGACGCCGACGCCACCCACGCCCAGGCCGCCCGCGCCATCGTCACCACCAACGACTGGGTCACGCTCCACGTCAACGGCATCCGCTACCTGGAAAAGCCGCCCCTCCCCTACTGGCTCGTCGCCCTCAGCTTCCGCCTCTTCGGCTTCAACACCTTCGCCGTCCACCTGCCCTCAGCCCTCGCCGTCCTCGCCCTCGCCGCCCTCGGCTACCACTGGTCCCGCCGCGCGTTTGACGAACGAACAGCCTTCTACACCGCTCTAGCCACCCTCACCAGCACCGGCACCTTCCTCTTCACCCGCATCTTCATCCCCGAAGCCCTCTTCTCCCTCTTCCTCGCCTACGCCCTGTACACCTTCCTCCACTCCCTTCAACCCGCCACTAATCTCTCATCTCGACCGGAGCCGGAGCGCAGCGCAGGCGAAGTGGAGAGACCCACAACCCGCACCACCACAAACCCGGGTGCCCCATTCGTGACGGCCTCATCGTCACGGGTGGGTTCGCACGAAGCCCACACAACCACACAACCACCTGAACCCTGGGCCCTGAACCCTGGCCCCTCCCACCACCCCTACCTCATGTGGACCGCCCTCGCCCTCGCCGTCCTCACCAAAGGCCTGGTCGCCCTCATCTTCTTCTTCGCCACCGCCACCCTCTACCTCGCCCTCACCCGCCAGCTGAACCAATGGCGCCGCCTGAAACCCTTCACCGGCCTCGCTCTCTTCCTCGCCATCGCCGCCCCCTGGCACATCCTCGCCTCCCTCCGCAACACCGCCGGAGAAAATGGCCACGGCTTCGCCTGGTTCTACTTCATCAACGAGCACGTCCTCCGCTTCCTCGGCCGCCGCATCCCCCGCGACTACAACAAGCTCCCCACCACCCTCTACTGGTCCCTACACCTCATCTGGCTCTTCCCCTGGAGCCTCTTCGCCCCAGCCGCCCTCATCCAGGCCTGGCGCCACCGCTCAACTTGGCAACAACACATGGGCGGCCCATCACTCCTCTCCAGACAGCCACGCGAAACGGAGGGAGCAGGGGGCTTCAGCCCCCTGAACAAGCCCACCACAGAAGCGGGCTTTAGCCCCGGGCCTTCTTCCACACCCACCACAAAAGCCGAAGCCTCAATCCCCTTCACCACCCACACCATCCTCCTCCTCACCCTCTTCTCCGCCCTGGTCGCCGTCTTCTTCTCTCTCTCCACCAACCAGGAGTACTACACCTTCCCCATCTACCTTCCCCTCCTCATCCTCATCACCGCCGCCATCGCCCAAGCAGAACAAACAAGCCCTCTAAACCCTGGGCCCTGGGCCCTGAACCCTCTCCTCCTCGCCCACATCGCCTTCACCACCCTCGGCCTGGCCATCGCCGCCGCCCTCGCCTCCGGCCTCTACGCCGCCCGCCACGAGCCCTTCATCCCCGACATCGGCACCCTCCTCGCCCATCGCGGCGTCGGCGACTACACCCTCTCCATGTCCCACTTCTTCGACCTCACCGGCCCCTCCTTCGCCGCCCTCCGGCTCCCCGCCGTCCTCGCCCTCGCCGCCTTCACCCTCGGCCCGGCAATCGCCCTCACCCTCCGTCTCAAACGCCACCACGAAGCCGCCACCCTCACCATCGCCCTCACCAGCGCTGCATTCCTCATCGCCGCCCACCTCGCCCTGGCCCGCTTCGCCCCCATGCTCTCCTCCAAAAACTTCGCCGATAAAATCACCCAGCTCCGCGCCGAGCATCGCATCGAGCCCGCCACAAAAATCCTCCTCTTCGGCGACCAGTCCTTCGGCTCCTCCATCCCCTTCTACCTCGAAGATCCCGCCTTCCTCGTCGACGGCCGCTCTTCCTCCATGCTCTTCGGAAGCACTTTCCCTGACGCGCTCCCCATCTTCGTCACCTCCCAACAGCTGGTCCACCAATGGGGCCACGGAACGCCCAACATCCTCTTCGTCCCCGCCGAAAAGCGTGCCGAAGTCGACCGCCTCCTGGGCCCCCACCAGATCATCCTCGAAGAAACCTCCGGCAAAGCCCTCATCATCGACCGCCCCCTCATGCCATGAAACCACTCCTCCAGAACCCCATAAACTCGTCATCCTGAGCGGAGTAGCTCGCGCACTCGGCGAGCTACGCAGTCGAAGGACCTGCAGGCCCGCTCGCACCGCCCCAACACCTCGCAGCTTTCACCCAAGACACTCCAGGGCCCCAACACACCGCTATCATTGAGTCTCCCAACCAGCCATGCCCAACCCGCAACAACCCGCCCACCTCAACACCCGCCGCTGGAGCTACACCTCCATCGCCATCTTCACCACCGCCTGGCTCATACTCCAGGTAGGCGGCCTCTTCTCCCCCGGCCTCCTCGACGACGTCGACTCCATCTACATCCAGATCGCCCGCGAGATGCTCTCCCGCCACGACTTCGTCACCCCCACCATCGACGGCATCCGCTTCTTCGACAAGCCACCCCTCATGTACTGGCTCGCCGCCGGCTCCATGCGCCTCTTCGGCACGCACGACTGGGCCGCCCGCATCCCCCTCGCCCTCGGCGTCCTCGCCCTGCTCTTCGCCGTCTACGCCTTGGGCATCCGCCTCTTCGCCCACCTCTCCCCCGCCTCGCACCCCGACCGCGGCGGCCTCTACGCCGCCCTCGCCATGGCCACCTCCATCGGCCCCTACCTCTACACCCGCTTCTACATCCCCGACATCCTCGTAGCCCTCTGGATGACCCTCTCCGTCCACCTCTTCCTGATCGCTCTCGAACGCATCAACGCATTCCCCCAAAATGTGTCATCTCGACCGGAGCGCAGCGCAGTGGAGAGACCTGCAGTTGGGAGCGCCACAAACCCGGGTGCCCCCGATCTCTCGCACCTGGAGATCGGGGTTTCCACAAATTCTCAAGGCACATCCCCCACCCCGGGTGGCCCGCCCTTCGCGCACTATGCGAAGGGTGGGGTATCGAGCGAAGCTCGACCGCTCTCTTCAACCGCGGCACAATCCCCCCTCCCACCCATGCTCGCCTTCGCCACCGTCGTCGCCCTCAGCCTCCTCACCAAGGGCCTCATCGGCATAGTCTTCCCCATAGCCTTCGTCCTCCTCTACCTCACCCTCACCCGCCAACTCAACCTCCTCCCCAAACTAAAACTCCCCGCCGCCACCGCGGTCTTCGCGATCATCGCCGCTCCGTGGCACATCCTCGCCGCCCTCCGCAACCCCGCCATCCCCATGCCCCCGGGCCTCGGCCTCCCCGCCAAAGCCGGATGGGCCTGGTTCTACCTCTACAACGAGCACATCGCGCGCTTCCTCTCCAAACGCATCCCCCACGACTACGGCCAGACCCCCATCTGGCAATTCTGGCTCTACGCCTTCATCTGGATGCTCCCCTGGGCAGCCTTCCTCCCCGCTGCGCTCGATCTCTTTTTCCCTCAGACCTATCGCAAATTTGCCGGTTCCGATAGGGAACACGAAGCTGCCGTCTCGCTTATTCTTTGGACACTCTTGGTGCTCGGCTTCTTCACCCTGTCAGCGCGCCAGGAATATTACTCACTTCCGGCACTTCCCGCCATTGCGCTTCTTTTAGGTGGAACACTCGCTTGGGCAGATTCAGCGCCAACCGCGAGGGCGACACAAAGCATCCTCCGCTGGTCCCTCTGGCTCCTCACCCCCATCACCACGCTGGTCGCCATCATCTGCGCCTACTTCGCCATCACCGCCCCCTCCCCCGCCCCCGGCGTCGACCTCACTCACGTCCTCTCCTCCAACCCCGACGCCTACAACCTCTCCCTCGGCCACATCTTCGACCTCACCTCCTCCGCCATGGGCTACTTCCGCGGCCCGCTCATCACGGTCGCCATCTGCATGGCTACGCTCGGCATAGAAACCACCCTCATCCGCCGCCGCGGCCGCACCTTCGTCGCCAACCTCACGCTCGCCGCCGCCATGTGCGGCGTCCTGCTCGCCGCACACGCCGGACTCACCCGCTTCTACCCCACCCTCGGCTCCAAGGACCTCGCCCTCGCCATCAACGCCCAATCCCACCCCGGCGACCTCATCATCCTCGACGGCGAACTCACCTCCGGCTCCACGCTGCTCTTCTACACCGACCTCCCCGTCCACCTCATCAACGGCCGCCGCAACGGCCCGTGGTTCGGCAGCTTCTGGCCCGACGCCCCACCCATCTTCGAAGACGACACCACCCTCCGCCGCCTCTGGTCCAGCCCGCAGCGCATCTTCCTCTTCACCTACGACACCCGCACCCCCGACCCCACACTCCCCACCCGCGAACTCACCACCGCCGAGCGCACCACCGAACTATCCCCCCTCGCCCCCGTCCACACCCTCGCCTCCGCCGGCGGCAAAACCATCCTCAGCAACCAATAACCTTCCACCCAACCCGGAAGACACTTCTCCAGTCCCTAACGACACAGCAAAATTGACAGGCGGGTGCCCCATGTCCGGATTCTCGGACATGGGAGCCTACGCCACCCTCGCCCCTCGCTCTATCCCCTCCCACCTCACCCCTCAACCACCCCAAATGGTCAACCCCAAAAGGCTTCTAGGTACCCCAAGGCTTCAGCCTTGGGTCTCATAGGCCAGCCAGGAATCGGGCTTCAGCCTTGGGTCTCATAGGCCAGCCAGGAATCGGGCTTCAGCCCTGGGCCTTTACCGTTGCTTCCAGGTACCCCAAGGCGTCAGCCTTGGGTCTCATAGGCCAGCCAGGAATCGGGCTTCAGCCCTGGGCCTTTACCGTTGCTTCCAGGTACCCCAAGGTTTCAGCCTCAAGTCTCATAGCCCATCCACGAATGGGGCTTCAACCCTTTGCCGTTGCCGTTGCTTCTAGGTACCCCAAGGCTTCAGCCTTGGGTCTCATAGGCCTACGAAAGAAGCGGGCTTTAGCCCCTGGGGTATGCTCTCTTCGGTGTCAGGCAAGGACTCACCGCACAAATCCTGTCAACCCCCCACACCCGTGCAAAACCCCCAAAACCCGCATGAACACTGACGATTAAACCACCGAACGCTTGGCGTACTTATCCCATCAACCCACTACAATAGAAGCAGGGACAAACAAAAAGCCGTGGCCACCGCCACGGCTTTTTCATTTCAACGCAGGCACACGCTCAACCCACTGATCCCAGAGATCTTCCACCCAACATCTCTCGAATCTGAGACTTTCAACCTCGCATCACCGCAAGCAACTGATTCCAGGCCAACATCCCCAAACAAAGGGGTGGGGGGAGGGTACTTAATCCGGCGACTCCACCTTCCCACCCTCCTTCAGCTTGTAGATCTTCCCCCGGTAGTAAAAGTTATCGCCCCCATAGCTCCCCACCCACAACACCCAACCCAGCAGGTCCCGCATCGGATAAAGCCAGATCCCATTCAACCAATCGGAATCCCCCATAGCCCGCAGCACCGCAAACGCCTGCACCATGCGATTAGCAACCATCAACGCCAGCCAGCCAACACCCAGCAGCGCACGACCACTCAGCACTCCCCAGACCAGCCCCACCAACCCGAACGGAGTAGCAAAAGTAAGCCCAGTCCCAAGATGTCCCCACGGCCGCGACCGCCGCGTACTCTGCATCCACCGCAATTGATTCCGAAAGCTCAGCCAGAAAGGAGAATCCTGCACCATCAGCCGGATCACATGGGTAGCCAGCAGCACCCCGGTCCCCTGCGTAGCCAGTCGATTCCCCAGCACAAAATCATCCGCATAAAACTGCCCGAGTTCGTCGAACCCGCCAACATCCTGGAAGCTCTTCCGCCGCACCGACATCGTCGCGCCCAGCGCAAACTTCGTCCCTTCCAGCATGTCCGCCACCATCACGCCCGAGCTCATCTCCACGCTCTTGCCCACCGCATCCAGCCGCGACGACAACCCCGCCCCCGGATGCGCCGTCCCCAGATAAACACACGAAGCCAGCCCGACATGAGGATCAGCAAGGTACTGCACCATCTCACGCAGATAATTCTTCTCCACCCGAACATCCGCGTCGCTGGTCACATACTGATCGTTCGCAGCCACCGAGTCCATCTTCGCCAGCGAGTACACCTTCGCATTGTGGAACTTCGGCATCGGCTCGCCGCACGTCACAAACCGCGCGTTCACTTGCGGATACCGCGCTCCCACCCGCCGCGCCAGCTGCAGTCCCTCATCCGTCTCCTGTCGAGCACAGAACAGCAGCTCATAAGGAGCCGGATAATCCTGCTCAAAGAACGTCTCCAGGTTCCGCTCCATCCCCGGCTCGGTCCCATGCAACGGCTTCAACATACTCACCGCAGGCAGGAACGGATTACCCGCACGCTCACGCTGCCGCCGCCGCAGCCGAAACCGCGCCGCCGCCACCACCACCATGCCGCAGTAGATCGAAGAAGTCACCGACCCCACCACCGCAACCCACCACAAAATGTTCAAGAGAATGCGCATCGGAAAGAAAACAGGCACCGCGATCAGCCCGCGCGCACCGTCTTCAAGTGTAAAGGATCACGCAGACGACCTCAGCCGCTACCGCTTGCTCCCCGGCTCCTTAGGCACCACCCGGATCGGCCGCTTGAACGGCACCAGCCCCGGAGACTGCGGCGCCTGGTTCACCCGCGTCAGCATCTCGGTCCGCACAAAATCCACGAACCCCTGCATCTGCCGGTTCATCTCTTCCATGCGCTCGCGCATCTGCAGCACAATCGCGATCCCGGCCATATTCACACCCATGTCGCGCGCCAGGTTCAGAATGAACTCGAGCCGCTCCAGGTCCTCATCCGTATAAAGCCGCGTATTCCCATCCGACCGCGACGGCCTCAGCAGCCCCTCGCGCTCATACAGGCGCAGCGTCTGCGGATGAATCTCATACATCTCGGCCACCGCCGAGATCATATAAGCCCCACGAGATTTACGCTTCGTCGCCATCGCCTTCAGAATAGCCCAAATCGTAGCTGTCTCTCCACATCAGACACCAACCGCATCCAACTCCGCATGAGCCGCCAACGCCTCTCGCTCCCCGCAGCCGCCATTACCGTAGCCGGAACCGCCGCCTTCTTCGCCGCCCGCGCCTTCCTCCGCGCGCCCAGCTCCAACGCACCGAGACCCGTCGTCATCGTCACCGGCGGCTCCCGAGGCCTCGGCTACGCCATCGCCTCGCGCTACGCCCGCAACGGCGCCCGCCTCGTCCTCGCCGCCCGCGACCGCGCCGAGCTCGAACGCGCCCAGGCCAGCCTCCTCGCCGAGCACCCCAACATGCGCCCCGAGGACTTCTACCTCGTCCCCGTCGACCTCGCCACTCCCGCAGGCTGCGACCGTCTCATCCTCGAAGCCATGCGCCGCTTCAGCCGCATCGACGTCCTCGTCAACAACGCCGGCATCATCCAGGTCGGCCCCGCCGACATCCAGCCCCTCGAAGCCTACGAGCAGGCCATGCGCCTCAACTTCTTCGCCGCCCTCTACACCACCTACGCCGCACTACCGCACATGACGGCACAACTCCGCGGTTCCGGCCCCTTCCGCAACCGCCGCGCCGCTATCGTCAACATCGCCTCGCTCGGCGGCAAAATCTCCGTCCCTCATATGCTGCCCTACTCCGCAGCCAAGTTCGCTCTGGTTGGATTCTCCGAAGGCCTTCACGCCGAAGTCCGAGGCGCCGGCGTCCGCGTCACCACCGTATGCCCAGGCCTCATGCGCACCGGCGGCGAAGAACACGCCCAGTTCGCAGGAGACATCCCTAAAGAACAACGTTGGTTCAAACTGGCCGCCAGAACCCCCGGCCTCTCCGCTACCCCGGAGTACGCCGCCAACCGCATCTACAACGCCGTCCAATGCGGCCGAGCCGAAATTACCATCACCCCGCAGGCCTGGCTAGCGGCCAGATTCGCCGGCCTCGCTCCCGAGACCACGCAATGCCTTAACGCCATGGTGAACGATTGGCTGCTGCCCGCATCGCGTTACGCAGAACCACCCGCTAAACTTCGCTCAGCATCTCCCGCCGTGGGTCTTCCGGATTAAGCTTCTGCAACTCGCGCAGAATCTCCTTCGACCGCTCGTCCTGCACCTTCGGCACGACGATCTGCACTTCAACAATCTGGTCTCCGCGCACACCATCCCGCGTCGCACTCGGCACACCCTTCTCGCGCATCCGCAGCTTCTGCCCGGTCTGCGTTCCTGGCGGAATCTTCAACTGCGTATGTCCAGCACCCGCGTTGTCAGCCCCGCCGGTTGGCATGTCGATGGTCGGAACCTCAATCTTCGCACCCAAAGCCGCTTCCATTACCGTCACCGGAATCTTCACATGAATATCGTCGCCCACGCGCTGAAACAACTTGTGCGGCCCAACCTTGATGATCAGATAGAGATCACCCGCCGCTGCGCCCTCCGTTCCAGCATTGCCTTTGCCTGCCAGACGAATCCGCTGCCCATCGCGCGTCCCCGCCTTGATGCGAAACTCCAGAGGCTCCCTCCGCGTAACGACACCCGCTCCATCACACGTGCCACAGGCGTTCTGCACCTTGCCTGAACCACCACACCGCGGGCACTGGATGTTGAACTTCATCCGCCCGCCCATCTGCGTCACCTGGCCCTCACCATGGCACTCGGGGCAGGTCGAACTCCCACCCACCACCGCGCGCCCCTTGCACGTCGGGCACTGCTCCTGCCGCTGAATCTCCAGCCGCGTCACGCCGCCGCGTATCGCCGTCCAAAACTCCACCTGCACCTGGTACTCGAGATCTGTTCCCGGCTGCGGCCCGCGAGCCTGCCTTCCGCCGCCGTTGAACATGCCGCTGAACACATCCTTGAAGCTGCTGCCAAACCCAGCGCCCTCTTGAGCACGCGCGCCACCGCCCTGGAAGCCCGAAAAATCAAACCCGCCAAAATCAAACGGCACTTCCTGTCCACCGCGGCCCGCGCGCACACCGCCGCCGCCATAGCCTCCGCGCGCCGCTGCTTCCGCGGCTGCCGGGTCAATATTGTCTGAGTAGAACCCAAGCTGGTCGTAAATCTTCCGCTTCTTCTCGTCGCTCAACACATCGTTCGCTTCAGAGATTTCCTTGAACCGCTCTTCAGCCTTTTTGTCCCCGGGATTCACATCCGGATGATGCTTGCGCGCAAGCTTGCGAAACGCCTTGCGGATCTCATCCGCAGTCGCCGTCTTCTTTACACCCAGTGCGCCGTAATAGTCCTTGTTCTGTGTCGCTGCCATCGCTATGCCACCCTGCGTTCTACTTCACGTTCAATCTTTGCCGCCAGATCACGGTCCACACATGCCAATTCGTACGAGGCCTGCAAATTCATCCATAGGTTCGCTGACGTGCCAAAATGCACCGCCAGTCGATAAGCCGTCTCCGCAGTGATTCCCCTGCGCTCATTCACAATCTCCGAAATGCGCGTTGCTGGCACCCGCAGTGCAAGCGCCAGCGCGTGCGCCGAGATACCATTCGGCACCATGAACTCCTCTCGCAAAATCTCTCCCGGATGCATCGGCGGTGGCCGCCTGTTCGGGTCGCGTGCGATAGCCATCATCCCTCCTAGTGATAATCCACAATCTCTACCTGGTGCGGTTCCGTCCCGCGCCATACAAAACAAATCCTGTACTGGTCGTTGATCCGAATGCTGTGCTGTCCTTTGCGGTCGCCCTTAAGAGCCTCCAGCCGATTCCCTGCGGGTTCACGCAGATCATCAAGACGGGCCGTGTTATCCAACACCTGCAACTTCCGCCGAGCCACGGCAACCACGCTCGCATACTTCCGGCTCTTGCCGTCATAAAACAGCGCCGCGGTGTCTTTGTCCGCAAAAGACCGGATCATTCTTTCAACTTAGCACGCTGAACGCCTAACGTTCAACGGGGGCCAGTCAATGCCTTCACTTCTGGCACGTCGGGCACCAGAACAAATTCCGTCCCGCAAACCCTTCCAGCTTCATCACCGTCGTCCCACACACCCAGCATGGCCTCCCATTCCGTCGATAAACATAGTGCGTCTCCTCACTCAGCACCGGCCCTCGCTTATTCGGCCGGTCCTTCGCGAGCGTCGTCACAATCCGGCGATCCACCATCCCCGCCCGCATCAACGGCGTCAGCTCGCCCCACATCTTCTCCAACACCTTCCGCCCCACCTCCGCCCCCGGAGTAAACGGACTCTGCCGCGCCCGGAACAGCACCTCCGCCCGATAGATATTCCCCACTCCCGCAATCACATCCTGCTCCATCAGCAAGATCCCAATCGCCTTCTTGCTCTTCGCAATCTTCGCAAACGCCTTCTCCGGCGCATCACCATTCAGCGGATCAGGCCCCAGCCGGTTCAGCAACTCCGCCCACTTCTCGTTCGTGTAGATCGAGCAATCCATCGGCCCCCGCAGCTCCACCCACGCCACGCGCTCCCCTGGAATATTCGACGTCCCATCGTCCTCCGAGTACCACGAATGCTTCTTGTTCTCTCCCGGGAGCATCGGCCTCTTCACCGCCGCCGCATTCCACATCCGCAGCCGCAACGCGCCCTTCACCGGCAACAGCGGCCCCGTACCTTCGGTGAAGTCTCCCTGCAAACCCAGGTGCACGTGCAGAATCCGGTCATTCCCAAAGTCATACCCCAGGTGCTTACCCTGCGCCATCACGCGCAGCATCTTCCGTCCATCAAGCACGTCGCTATCGACAAACCGTCCCTGCGGTCCATCCACCCTCACCGTCTTCCCCGCAAACGCCGCTGCATGGCGCTCCGCCCAGCGGTGTATCTCATTACCCTCAGGCATCTACCCCTCCGCCCTCCACATGACCCGCATCCAGCTTTTCGCGCGCTTCCTGTTTCCGCTGCGACCGGCTCATCCGCCGCCGCCGTCCGCCCGTCTCCAGCTCATACCGGTAGTGCTCCAGGATCCTCTCCGGAGTCCACAACGCCCAGTGGTTCGCCTTAAGCTTGTGCATGCGGTGCAGCTGTATCTCGTCCATCTCCCGCATCAGCTTGCGCAGATCGCTGTAATGGTCCGAGTACGCACTCTCCGGGTCCTCAATCAGCGCCCGCAGGTCGACATAAACCGGCTGCGCCCACTCATAAAACGTATGCCACACATCATAGACATCCAGGTGGCCCTTCTTGACCAGCAGTCCCACGTGCTCATAAAAATCCAGCACCTCAAACGCACTCACCGGCGGATCATGCAGCTCCCACGCCACCAACCCCGTCTCGTTCACGCGGTCCATCGCCAGCTGCTTCCGCGCCAGCGCAAACGGCTCACTCAAAAAGAAACTCAGCTGCTTCTCAAGATTGCTCACCGACCGGTAGTTCCGCTCGTTCTTTAGCTGCAACCCGGCGTAACCAATGGCGGCAACACTCGTGGCCACAAAGCCGCAATTCGCAATCGCTTCAACCGCAACCCAGTTCACCATGTCGCCGTGCCTCGTTCCATCAGATGCAGAAAGAGCCGCGACCTCACTCCGCAGAGGCCGCGGCTCCACACTGCAACATCGTAAGCCTAGTTCCAGACCGCGCTGGCCTGCATCGCCTCTACATGAAACATCTGGTCCGGCTCCGTCTGCCGCATCGTGCGTGCAAACTCCTCCGCATCCTGGCGCGTATCGAACAGCGTTCGGCTGTAGAGCTGCCCGGCGCGCATCGCATCGCAGCGCCACACCATCTCCGTCGTCTGTCCAAGCCCGAACAACCCAAGAAACTCAAAGCCGCCGTGAAGCGCCTGGCCGTTTTCTGTTCCGTCGCTGTTCATGTCGCCACCCCTTCTTCCCTTTGGACGTTGATGCTACGCCAACAGGGCTACTTCTTTAGACACTCAATAATCATTTTCGATGCGGTGACTCTCACATGATGCGTGCGCTGTATTCGTGCCACGATACATAGCCCAAATGCAGCGAGGAGGAGTTCCCGTTTCCGGAACGCTCCTCCTCAAGTACGTTCAAAGTTGACGATTGGTTCTTGAGCTCATCGCAACTTTCGTCAGCGTGTCTCGAAGAAGAACAAGTCTGTGCTTGCTTGTTTACTTATGATCCGCGTCAACATACTCCGCGTCGATAACACCTTCGTCCTTCTTCGCTTCCTCAACCGGGGGAGTCGCGCCCTCAGCCTGTGGATTAGCCGCGTTCGCCTTGTACATCGCTTCGGCCAGCTTGTGGCTTGCCGTCTGCAGGCGCTCGCGTGCGGCATCCATCTCGGTCGGCGACGGATCGCCCGTAAGCGTCGTCTTCGCATCGGCCAGCGCCGTCTCCACGTCGGTCTTGTCCGCCGCTTCAACCTTCTCGCCGCTGTCCTTCAGCATCTTCTCGATGTTGTAAACCATCGAGTCCAGCTGATTGCGCGATTCGATCTTCTCCTTCGCTTCCTTGTCTTCAGCCGCGTGCGCCTCGGCATCCTTCGCCATGCGCTCGACTTCTTCCTTGCTCAGACCCGAAGAGCTCGTGATCGTGATCTTCGCGTCCTTGCCGGTCGCATTGTCCTTCGCACTCACATTCAAAATGCCGTTCGCGTCAATATCGAACGTCACCTCGATCTGCGGCACGCCTCGCGGTGCCGGCATGATGCCGCCCAGCTTGAACTTGCCCAGCGTGCGGTTCTGCGCCGCCAGCGGACGTTCGCCCTGCGTGATGTGCACCTCAACTTCGGTCTGATTGTCGGCCGCCGTTGAGAACGTCTCCGTCTTCTTCGTCGGAATCGTCGTGTTGCGCGGAATCATCGGCGTCGCCACTGAGCCCTGCGTCTCAATCGCCAGTGTCAGCGGTGTCACGTCGAGCAGCAGCAGGTCCTTCACCTCGCCACCCAGCACGCCAGCCTGCACCGCCGCGCCAATCGCCACAACCTCATCCGGGTTCACACCCTTGTGCGGTTCCTTGCCAAACAGGTCCTTCACCAGCTGCTGGATCTTCGGCATACGCGTCTGTCCACCAACCAGAACCACCTCGTCGATCTTCGAAGCATCGATGCCCGCATCCTTCAGCGCCTGCTTGCACGGCCCAACCGACTTCTGCAGCAGATCGTCAACCAGCGCTTCCAGCTTCGCCCGGCTCAGCGTGCGCACCAGGTGCTTCGGCCCGCTCGCATCAGCCGTGATGAACGGCAGGTTGATCTCCGACTCTTGCGCCGTCGAAAGCTCGATCTTCGCCTTCTCCGCCGCATCCTTCAGACGCTGCAACGCCATCTCATTGCCCTTGGCGCGCAGATCCAGACCCGACTCCGACTTGAACTCCGTAATGAGCCAGTCCACAATCCGCTCGTCGAGATTGTCGCCGCCCAGGTGCGTATCGCCGTTGGTCGACTTCACCTCAATCACGCCATCGCCCACTTCCAGGATCGACACGTCGAACGTACCGCCGCCGAAGTCATACACGGCAATCGTCTCGTCCTTCTTCTTGTCTAACCCGTAAGCCAGCGCCGCCGCAGTCGGCTCGTTCACAATGCGCTTCACATCAAGCCCGGCAATCTTGCCCGCATCCTTGGTCGCCTGGCGCTGCGCGTCGTTGAAGTAAGCCGGAACCGTAATCACCGCCTCGGTCACCGACTGGCCAAGATAGTCCTCAGCCGCCTTCTTCAACTTCTGCAGGATCATCGCCGACACTTCGGGCGCCGTAAACTCCTTACCCTGCGCCATCACCGCCACGTTGTCGCCCTTGGCCACAACCTTGTAAGGCACCATCTTCAACTCGTCGCCCACTTCATTCAGCCGGCGGCCCATAAAGCGCTTGATCGAATAAACCGTGTTTTCCGGGTTCGTGATCGCCTGGCGCTTTGCAACCTGCCCAACCAGCCGCTCACCGCTCTTGGTAAACGCCACGATTGACGGCGTCGTACGCCCGCCCTCTTCGTTGGCAATCACCTTCGGCTCGCCGCCTTCCATCACGGCAACGCAGCTGTTGGTCGTTCCCAGATCAATACCAATAATCTTGCCCATAATTGTTCCCCTGTCCTCGGGTAGTAACCCTGACTAACTCTTCAACTTCACTAGTTTCACATATGAGTGACTTACTGTCAAGGTATCTGATGCAAGACCTAACACCACCGTTCGGCGATTTGACCAAGAAATGACAACCATCCCAAACCGCGACCGCTACACTGCCCCTAAACGACCATGACGACCCTCTCGCTCCACCGGTCCCTCGCCGCCGCTCTATTCCTGACCGCAATAGTCGGATGCGGCGCAGCCCCCGCCCCAACACCACAAATCGTCTACCCCAACATCTCAGGCGACTGGCAGTTCGACGTCGAAACCATCCAGCCCAATCCCCCGCCAATCCCTCCCGTCAACATCCAGATGCCTATCCTTGACCTCTTCGGCAGCCTCGCCTCATCCAATTCCCGCGTAACCGGCATCCTCAACGCCAGCACGGGCACCTTCCCTGCCTGCATCGCCAACAATGCCGACATCGCCGTCACCGGCACGGTCGCTGCCGACGGCACACTCTCCCTCACCGCGCCGATCGCCGGAGGCGTCCTCACCCTATTTCTCCCGCCTAACACCAATCAGCGTCCCTTCGGCGGCGCCGGCGCCTATCAGGTGGAAGGCGGAGCCTGCGCACAGCCACAGCTTCCCCTCAACGGCTTCAGCGTCCCCAACGGCAGTGGCACCTATACAGGGACGCTCACGCCAGCTCTCACCCCCACTACCGGCTCCCTCACGATTACAGCCACCCTACTGCAGGCAACCAACCCCAATGCCGACGGCCAATATCCCGTCACGGGCATCATTGCCTACTCTGGCGACTGCACCGGGACCCTGACTATCACCAACGGACTCGTCTACGGCGACCAGTTCCAGAGCTCCCCATTCACGCTCAATTTTGGCGTTGCCACCGAACGCTTCACGCTCCCGCTTCCCTTCTCACCCGGTCCCATCAATTCCATCGCCAGCTTCATCGCGCCCGCCGGTTGCGCCAGCGGACTCTACCACGGCACGCTCGACCGACAATAGGCTCGCCTGAACCGCCGGAAGCTTCCTCCTCAGCCACCGCCGCAGCCACCGCTTGAACCCATCCACCGGCACCGCCACCCCCACCAGCACCAGGCACATCACCGCCACCACCGCCACGTTTCCCCACAAATGCCCCGCCCGCAACACATGCGCGTACGCCAGCACCAGCAAAAACGGAAAGTGCATCAGGTACACCGTAAACGTCCCGTCCGCCACAAACCGCAGCCCTCGAACCCACCGGCCATTCCCTGAAATCCGCACAAAATCCATCGCCAACAGCAGCGGAAACAGCATCACCGCGCCCACCACCGCCACCGCCACCGCAAACATGTTCGCCCGCGTATGCGACAACCCCATCAACCCCAGCGGCTCCGGCCACCCCGCCACCCACCTCACCAGCGTCATCGGCGCGCGCAGCAACCAAACCCACCCCATCGCCAGCAAACCCAACCCCGCCGCCAGCCACAACCCGCCCAGCGTCACCACCAGCCACGTCAGCCACTTCGTGCGCCGCACATACAGCTCATACACGCCGCAACCCAGCCACCAGATCGGAAACAGGAACATCACCTGGGGCCCGATGGCCACCGCCGTCAGCATCCACCACACCACCCGCTTCGCTCCGCGCAGGTAGAACGAAAACCCATACAGCAGGTAGAAAATGCACTCATAGCCCAGCGTCCAGAACGGCGCATTGTTGAAAGGAATCGTGCTCCGCCCCCACGCCTGGCTTAGAAACGTCAGGTTCAGCACCAGCCGCTGCACCGGATGCGTAAACCGCGGCCCAAAGATCCACACAAACCGCGCCGGATCCAGCGCATAACAAATCGCTCCCGCCACCAGCGTCCAAACCATCGCCGGCAGCACCACCGAATAAATCCGCGACGCCCGGTCGATGAAGTACTCCCGCGCCGTCCTCTCCCGAGTGCGCGTCACATACCGGATCACAAACCCGGAAACCACGAAGAACAGCGGCACAG
The DNA here is from genome assembly GCA_903873705.1 of uncultured Acidobacteriota bacterium. Classification (GTDB taxonomy): domain Bacteria; phylum Acidobacteriota; class Terriglobia; order Terriglobales; family Acidobacteriaceae; genus Granulicella. The sequence goes on along the minus strand of CAIQPK010000071.1, from coordinate 11,279 downwards.
CCGCGTCCCCCAGGAACCGCCGGTCCGTATAACCCAGCCCAATCGACGGAAACGTGACGTGCCCGGCCACCACCATCAGCGCCGCCCCAAACCGCACCGCATCCAGCAGCACGGACGCCGACTCAGGCAGCTCTACAGCCACCCTATTGTGACCCTCGCCTACACGTGGCAAACCGCTCGCTGCCATCGGCCTCTACGCCTCAGCAGCCTTCGCCGGATTGTTCAGCAGCAGGTATCCCAGCAACAGTGCCGCGCCCACTCCGCCCACCACCGTCTCCGCGCCGGAAAGCCCCCGCGCCCCCCACCGGTCAGCGCCCCAGCCGTCCACCCGCAGCATATACAGCACAGGCACGTTCCCCAGCGAGTTGATGATGGCATACCGCCCGCTCCCGCTCTTGCCCGAGTCCCCCAGGAACTCCAGCACCACCGCCGTAAACATCGCGTAGCAGGCGCCCACCGTAAAGAAGTAGAGCGTCGACCCAACGTAATACGTAGCCGGCGTAAGCGGCCCCAGCCACAGTATCCCCGACATCACGCAGCTGATCAGCGCCACCACCATGTACATCACCGCCGCCCGCATCCGATAGTGGATCAGCGACATCACAGCAGCCCCCGCCGCCGTCAGCAACCCACCTCCCAGGCCATTCATCCACGCGATGCTATCGCCGTTCACGCCGTAAGCCTTCGCCACGCCAGTCAGCAACCCAATCGCCGACCCGCTCGCCATCGGAAACGTCATGCACAGGATGTACGGTATCGCGCTGCGGCGAAAGAACGTCGCCTTGAACTCCCCCCACACCCGCCGCATGGTGTCGGCGAAACGCGAATCGGAAATCTCCGCCTGCGCCGGCGCCGCGAACGCCGCCAGCGTCGGCAGCGCGGTACATGCGGCAGCCACCAGCCCCAGGTTCGCCTGCGAAGTCCGCGAGCTCATCCAAAGCATCAGCCACGCCGAAAGCGCTCCAAACCCCATCGACCCCGCCTGATAGATGCTGCCAGCCGTCTTGCGCGCGCCATCGCTCCTCAGGGCACCCATCATGCCCCCACAGCTCGAAACCACCAGCTGTGTGCAGCACGCGGCAATCAGTATCAGGATCAGCGACCCCTGCGACGAAAGATGAGGCTGCCGAAACGCCACCGCCAGCAACACGGCAGCAACCCACGCGCCAGCAACCAGCCACGTCCGCCGCCGCACAAAAAAATCCGTTATCGGGCTCCACAGAAAGTAAAGGCTCGTCGGCAACGCCAGCCACTGGATCAGCTTCGACTGCTCCCCGCTGCTCATACCCTGCTGGCTGAAGAGATACGCGAGGACGCCGCCCTGGATCACCCCATTCGCCACCACCGCCGATGGCGCAATCAGCAACCCGAAAATCCACGCCCGCTCCTTGACCGCCCCATCCTCATCCATCACAGGCGCACTCATCGGACCAGCGGAAACCAGCGGCTCATCGGGATTCATTCCTCAGAAGCTAACAGATGGCCGCCATTCCCGGTCGATAACCGCCATTTACTGAAACATCGCAAAGCGACACGCATCAAATTCCCATCCGGCCATCAAGGCCACAACGGAGCCCCCTCACCAGAATGGCAGCAGCCGCCCCAGCCACCGGCACCGAAGACTTCGGACAGTACGCGCTCACCCGCGGCGTCAACCCATGGCTCATCGCCGCCTCCGTCATGCTCGCCACCTTTATGGAGGTGCTCGATACCGCCATCGCCTCGGTCGCCCTGCCCTACATCGCCGGCTCCCTCTCCGCCACAACCGACGAGGCCACCTGGGTCCTCACCAGCTATCTCGTAGCCAACGCCATCATCCTTCCCGCCTCCAACTGGTTCTCCATCCGTTTCGGCCGCAAACGCTTCCTTATGACCTGCGTGGCCATCTTCACCGTCTCCAGCTTCGCCTGCGGAGCCGCGTGGTCCCTGCCCATCCTGCTCCTCGCGCGAGTCGCCCAGGGCGCCGGCGGCGGCGCACTCCAGCCGCTCTCCCAGGCCATCCTGCTCGAAAGCTTCCCTCCCGCCAAGCGCGGAGCCGCCATGGCTGTATTCGCCTTCGGCGTCGTCGTCGCCCCCGTCCTCGGCCCCACCCTCGGCGGCTGGCTCACGGACACCTATTCCTGGCGCTACGCCTTCTACATCAACATCCCCATCGGTCTCATGGCGCTGTACATGATCAACCGCTTCATCCATGACCCGCCGTACATCAAGAACGCCAAGGCCCCCGCCTTCGACAACCTCGGCTTCGGCCTGCTCGTCGTCTGGACCGGCGCGCTCCAGATCATCCTCGATAAAGGCCAGGAAGTCGACTGGTTCGGCGCCCTCTGGCTCCGCTGGGCCTTCGTCGCCATGATCGCGGCCTTCATCTGGTTCGTCTACCGCTCCTGGTTCCACAAGAACGCGCTGGTCGACCTCAAGGTCCTCAAAGACCGCAACTTCATGCTCGGCAGCATCCTCATCTTCCTCTTCGGCGTCGGCATTTACTCCACCGTTACCGTGCTGCCGCTCTTCTATCAGGAGCTCCTCGGCTACACCGCCTTCTCCGCCGGCCTCGTCGTCGCTCCCCGCGGCATGGGCGCCATCTGCGGCATGCCCGTCATCGGCTTCCTCTCCAATAAAGTCGACCCCCGTTGGCTGCTCACCTTCGGCTTCCTCACCTTCGGCCTCACCACGCTCTATTTCGGCTCCATTACGCTCGACGTCTCGCCCACCACGCTCTTCCTCCCCATCCTCATCACCGGCTTCGGCCTCAGCTTCGTCTTCGTCCCCATCAGCACGGCTGCCTACGGCACCCTGCGCAACGACCAGATCGGCAACGCCAGCGGCCTCTTCAACCTGATGCGCAACGTCGGCGGCAGCATCGGTATCTCCATCGCCACTACGCTGCTCGCCCGCCGCGCCGCCGTCCACCAGAACGAAATCATCAACATGGTCCCGCAGACCGGTCAGGCCTTCGAAAACTCCATCCACGCTACCCAGGGCGCACTCACCAGCCACTTCGGAGCAGCGAATACCCTGCACCCCGCCCAGGTCAGCCTCTATGGCCAGCTCACCCGCCAGGCCATGAGCTGGGCCTTCGTCGACGTCTTTCGCTGGCTCTCGCTGCTCTGCTTCTTCTGCGTGATCGTCGTCTGGTTCTTCAAGAAGGTAAAACCCGGCAAAGGCCCCGCCGGAGCCCACTAATCCCCACAAATACCGCCCCCACCCGACGTTTTCCCGTCATCCGCCAAACCGCGCAAAAATGTTGAAAACTATATGTCGTACAACGAAAGTTGTATGACATACTGCGGGAACCGGGCCCCCCAGAAAAACCAAGTTGCGTCGCCGAGCCTCTTTGGCGCGAAAGGTTCCACATGGCCGCTCCCACTTCCCAGATTCCTCCCCGCTTCCGCAGCCGCGCCTACGGTAACGTCGCCAGCAACAGGAAGCCCGTCCCCCCCACCTTCCGCCGCGATACCGTCGACCCCATCATCACCCCGCGCACCCGCAAGCGCTCCTCGCCCTTCGTTCCGCTGCTTCTCGTGCTGGCCGGAATCGTCGCCGTTTTCGGCGCGGGCAACCTGCCTCAGCTTTCCGCCTTCTTCGATAACGCCAACTCCTCGGCCCGCGCCACCAACGATACCGTCGTCAACACCGTCATTAGCGCCGGCCCCATCATTCTTGTCGCCGCCATTGCCTTCTTCTTCCTCCTTATGCTCGCCCTCTGGCGCAACGCCGTGCGCCGCCGCGAGTCCGACGGCTAGAACGCGACGTCAGACCTTCCTCCAAAGCTAAAGAGGCCAGCGAAAGCTGGCCTCTTCTAGTTGGCCCAACTCTTGTCCGCGTCACTGGTTAACACCACTGGCCAGAAATCCGCCGTCCACCACCATAATCTCGCCAGTCACAAAAGATGCCGCATCGGAAGCAAGATAGATCGCCGCTCCTACCAGCTCTTCCGTCCTCCCAAACCGGTCCATCGGCGTCCGCATCCGCAGCTCCTTGCCGCGATCGCTCTTATCCAGCAGCTCCGCATTCAGCGCGGTCCGGAACACTCCCGGAGCAATCGCATTAACCGTCACCCCGCTCGCCGACCACTCCACCGCCAGCGACCGCGTCAGTGACCCCACCGCCGCCTTCGAAGCCGCATAAGCCGCCACCTCTTTCAACGCCACAAACGTATTCAGCGAAGCAATATTGATGATCCGACCCGACCCGCGCTCCAGCATGTGCGGCGCGAACACCTGGCACGCCCGCAGCGTCCCGGTCACATTCGTGTCCATAATGTCCTGCCAGTCGGCCTCCGGAAAATCCACGGTAGGCGCCCGCTTCAGCTTCCCCGCACAGTTCACCAGGATGTCCACCCGCCCAAACGCCTCCAGTGTTTCATCCCGCAGTTTCTCGAGCGTCGCCCTCTCACCCACATCCGACACCACCCGCAGCGTCCTTCCCCCAGCCGCTTCCACCGCTGCAGCAGCGGCCTCCACCTGCTCCACGCGCCGCGACGTCGGCACCACATTCGCGCCCGCCTCAGCCAGCCCGATCGCCATCGCCAACCCAATACCTGACGTCCCTCCCACCACCACGGCCGTCTTTCCGGTCAGATCGAATCCCTTGTAAGTAAACGCCATCACTTCTCCTCAAGCCGTTCAAACTGGCTACGCTAACCTCACTCCTCAAGCCCTTAGACCTCAACCCTCTTCAGGAACGCACTTTTACGTTTAACACCTCTGAGCTCTACGCTGTTCAGTACCCACCTTCGATCTGCGCTCGCAGCAGAATCTCACTCACCACCACCTCCGGCTCGCGATCGTTCACCACCCGCACCGCATCCTCCGGCGCCTCCAGCGTCGCCAACTGGCTCTCCAGCAGCTTCGGATTCATATACTCATGCTTCCGCTCCGCCAGTCGCTTCGCAATCATCTCTTTCGACCCATCCAGCCAAACAAAACGGATGGCACCGTCAGGCACTCCCGCCCTCAGTGTCTCGCGATACCTCGCCTTTAACGCCGAACAAGCCAGAACACCGCTCTCACCGCGCGCCCGCCAACCCCGCATCAGCCCGTTCAACTCCTCCAGCCACGGCTGCCGGTCCTCATCGTTCAAAGCCTCACCCGCCGCCATCTTGGCCTTGTTCGCCGCCGGATGATAGTCATCGGCATCGGCAAAGATCGCGCCCATCTGCTCCGCCAGCAGTGTGCCTATCGTCGTCTTCCCCGATCCGCTCACCCCCATCAGCACAACAATCATTCGACCTCACAACAAAATCTCCACCAGCATACCAACCTCAGCCTTCCTGCACCAAACTCAATTCACATTTGAGGGACGATGTCCTCGCAATACGCTTCTCGGTCAGCCTGGACGCTTAGGGCTTCACGTCCTGCCCGGAGAAAACCCATCCATGCCGCTGCCCGTAGGCGTGGGTGCACGCCGGCCCTTAAGCTCTACCCAATAAACAACGGCCGTATATGCCGCTCAAACAGGTTCCCCGTAACATGGCGAGCCACGCCGGCCTCATGCTCCTCCAGCACCGCCAGGTAGCGTTCTCCCAGCTTCGCCGCCACCTTGAATCCCACATGCAGCAGCTGTCTCAGGCTGGCGTTGTAAGCAGGATTCAGCGAGTCATGCCGCAGCGCCGCCACAAACTCCGCAGCCGTCCACTCGTCCACCACCTCCGGCTTGGGCAGCATCGCGTCGTCAATCGCGATCACCGTGGCATAAGGTGCCCGCAGTTCATCCGAGTGCGCAAACGCCTCCCGATAGATATCCTTCGCCATGTCCAGTCCTTCGCCTCCCGCCTCAGCCAGCCCCGCCAACTCCTCCAGCCACGTCGTCCCCGCCGTCTTCAAATGCACACCGGCGTCGAACTTCTTCATCCCTGCATGGATCGCTCCGTAGATCGAAAACTTGTCCGATCCCGAGTGCACACTCAACTTCAGATCGTCCGGCAGCCCATACGTCTTCACCGCGAAACCGATGGCCGCAATGTCCTCCTCAAACTCCTTCGCAAACGCCCGAACATCTCCCACGTAGTCCACGCCCTTGTTGAACCGCCCCGTAAACTTCGGCGCAATCGTCTGCACGGCAACACCCTCATCCGCCAGCGCCGCCAGGATGATGAGTAACTCCACCGGTGTCTGCGGCACATCGGTCTCGTCGATGGACACCTCGGCCACAAAACTCCCTGCACCCTTCGCCTCCACGACCCGCCGATAGATCCTTCCCGCCTCCTGCACTGCCCCCAGAAACTTCCGCGCAACACCCTCCACGTCCGCACGCAACGCTGCGTCAATTCCCGGAATCAACACCTCACCCATCAGTTCAGGATGCCGCCGTACAAACGCCTCAACATCTTCCCCCCGCGCCGCCTTCCCAATCTCTTCCGCCACGTCGATGGTGAAAAAATCACACGGCGCCAGGAACCGCTCGACCGTCTTCAGTGTGATATGGTCCGCATCCACAAAGTAAGGCTTCGCCCACCCCATCCCCTTCACTGCCGCATCGGCCGCCGCCCGCGTCTGCGCCGGCTCGCTGCCAATAATCAGGTGCTCTCGGTTCGACTTGTTCCACACCGGCACCACCTCAACCCCAGCCTCGGCCGCCAGCACACACGCCGTCAGCTGCGCCCGCGCCTGGCGCGCAAACCGATCACCTACCCCGATGGAAAACTTGGGCAACGTCAATCTGGACATGCCGCTCCCCCTTCCCGCCATGGCAGAACTTGGCCACACATCCTCCGGCCTCGCTCGCTCCGATATGCTGGCGCATACCAGCATACCCACTGCCAGCCTGAGCGCGTCACACAGCCGTCCGCCGACCGTGCGCTCAACCTCCGCCACTGATATAACAGCACTTAAACCAAACCCCTCCGCTCCATAAGGATTCGTCGTGCTCGGGACACCTGACCATCGCGCCACCGCCCTGCCCTTCTGGCCCCTGCTAGGCCTCCTTCTCGCTCTCGCCGTCGGCCACACCCTCTGGGCCACCAGCCTCGACAGCTTCACCATCGACGAGCCCTACCACATCGCCGCCGGCGCCTCCTACCTGCGCTACGGCGACTTCCGCGTCAACCCCGAGCACCCACCGCTCGTCAAACTTGTCGTCGCCCTCGCCGAGCCCGCCTCCATCCTGCACCTCACGCCACCCGGCATCGTCGACGACAAATACCAGGAGCGCGTCTACACCCAGACCGCCGTATTCCTCAACAGCGACTCCTACGCCGTCCAGCGCCGCTCCCGCACCGCCCTCATCATCCTCAACACCCTCCTGCTCGGCGCGCTCACCTTCCTGCTCCGCCGCGTCTTCTCCCCCGCCATCGCCCTCGCCACCCTGCTTCTTCTCGCCCTCGACCCCACCGTCAGCGCCCACATGCCGGTCGTCATGACCGACCTCCCCATGGCGCTCCTCGGCACCATCTGCTGCGCCCTCGCCGTCCTCGCCCTGCGCTGCCGCCGCTGGCGAGACTGGCTGCTCTTCGGCCTTGGCTGCGGCCTGCTCCTCGCCACCAAGCACTCCGCCCCGCTGATCGTTCTTCCTCTCACCACCGGCTGCGCCGCCACCCTCATCTGGCAGAAGCTCCGCGAGCATCGCGCCGACTCACTGCAGCAACTCGCACGCCTTACCGTCGCCGTGCTGCTCGCCGTCGCCGTCCTCTGGAGTGCCTACGGATTCCGCTTCCATGAAAGCCGCGCCCGCGACGCCCAGGGCCACTACATAGAAACCTTCAACCGCCCACTCGACGCCAAGATCGCCGACCTCCACTCACCTCTGCTCCGCCACTCCCTAACCTTCGCCACCCGCGCTCACCTCGTCCCCCGCGCCTACATCTGGGGACTCGCCGACACCCTCCGCGCCGGCGTCGAAGGCCGCCCCTCGCTCGTCGTCGCCTTCGGTCACGAGTTCTTCGGCAAGCCCCCAGCCTGGGTGGCCTTTGCTTTCCTCCTCGTCAAACTCCCGCTCGGCTTCCTCTTCCTCGCAACAGCCGGTCTCGCCCTCCTGACCTCCCGCAAACTCGACCCTCCCACCGCGCGCCCCCTCACCGTCTTCATCGCCATGCTCATCTTCTTCATGGCATTCATCGCAAAAAACGGCGTCTTCTACGCCGGCCTCCGCCACTGGCTCTTCTCCGTTCCTCTGCTAGCCATCGCCGCCGCTACCTTTGTCGTTTTCTGCCTGCACGACCAGCGCAGCCTCGTCCGCCTCATCCCCGTCATCGCGGTCCTCTCCATTGCCGTGACGGTCCTCCCCCAGCGCCGCATATGGGAGTACCACAACATCATCGCCGGAGGATCCGCCAACGCCTGGCGCGCCTTCCTCAACGAGAGTGTCGACCTCGGCCAGCGCAGCCACGAGATCATCGCCTTCGCTAAAGCCCACATCTCTCCCGAAGAGCCACTCTATGGCTACGGAACCATGCGCGAAGAGCTCCAGGCCAACGGCATCAAGCGCCGCGAACCCAAGCCCGACGAAGTCGCCAACGGTTACATCAGCGGCTGGCAAATCGTCGAAGGCCCGGGCCTTCCCGTCAAGAACTGGAAAGGCGTCGAAGCCCTCCGCGACATCCAGCCCACCGCGCGCTTCGGTAATGCGTTCCTCTATCACGGCACGTTTTACATGCCGATCGTTGCCGCCGGCATCCTCCAGGGCGAAGCCATGCACCAACTCCACCTCAAGAACGGCGACCGCACTCTCGCCGAAGATTACATGCACCGCGCCGTCAAGATGGCGCCCGACGACGCCTCCACCTCCTGGCGCGAGCTCGGCAACTTCGCTCTCGGCCGTCGCGACAACGCCGAGGCTCTCCGTTGCTACCGCCTCGCCATCCACGCCGAAAAAGACGACGCTTCCGTTCGCAACCTCATCCAGCAGCAGATCAACCTCGTCGAGCGCAGCCCCGCCGGCACCGTTCCCGCCATGCCCGACCCCTACCGCGAGTAACCCGCCTCAATCGCCAAACCGTCCCTCATAAGCCCAAAGCCCCAGCCCCGGGTTCGACACAAAAAAGATCTCCTCCCCATCCACCACGTTCCACCCATCCCTCAGCGCCCCCACGTCATACTTCGCCGAGTACTCGGCCAGGTCGCCGTACAAACAATGTACGCCCTCAATCTCCTCACGCGTCAGCTGCCCCGGGCAGTACCGAATCGAAAACCGCCCCTCGCTCGACCCATGAATCAAGTGCGCCGCCGCGCTCAAATTTCCCGCCAGCTCCGCATCGTTCTTTACTGCCTCCAGCGTCGCCGGCGTCCCGCAATACCCATACCGCCGTATCAACTCATCGATCTTCGCGTCCTCGCCAAACTCCCTCACCCCCGGTGCCAGCACAATCAACTCCGCATCATCGGCCAGCGCCATCCGCGTCCGGTAGACACTCTTGTTCCCCAGCCACGTCGAATGAAACTCATGCGGATCGAGATACACCACTGCCTTCTTGATCTCGCGATCCATCATCAGAAAATTGCACTTCAAACTCAGCTCGGCAGCCTTTTCAAAGCACTCCGCATCGTCGCCGATATACAACCCCCGCATCACCAGCTCGCCGGCGTCATTCTTGCTCACCACCGTCTGCACATAAACAATCTGCGGCAACATCCCGCCAAAGTGCTCGCTCGCATAATTCAGCACCCGACGCACCGGCGTATCCGCGCGCCCCATCATGCGCTCCATCCCATACACCGCGCCCAGGAAGTGCGAGCGGTGAATCCCCATCACCCCACCCGTCCCGATAAAAATATTCTTATTCCCATTCGCAAATCCCACCACCTCATGCGGCACCACCTGCCCAATCGACAGGATCAAATCATGCCCACCATCCCGCAGCAATTTATTCACCTGCGCCGGCCACGGATAATCCACCTTCCCCTCGCTCACCTCGCGCATAAACTCGCCCGGAACCTCTCCCAGGGTCACAATGTCATCCCGCCAGTTGTGGACGCGAAATAACTCGCGCGGCGTCTTCCCAAACATCGTCACTATCTGGCGGTCGGTCATCGCCGTATGCGTTCCCAGCGCCGGCAACACGTCCGTCAAGCGTTCGCCGTAGTACTCCCACGCCATCTCGGTGAGCTCGCCCGCCTTCGAGTGGAACCGCGTAAAGTCCGGCGGCACGGCCAGCACTTTCTTCCGCTCGCCAAACTTCCCCAGCGCCTCATACAGCCCCGCCCGCACGTCCGCCGCCGACATCTCCATCTCCGGCGATCCCACCGCAAAAAATACGCTCATCAAAACTCCAATTCGGGTTAGGATACCGCCATGACCACCAACAAACCGGCCTCGTACTTCGAAAGCGTCACCGGCAAGCCCGTCAACCCTCTCTGGCTGCTCCGCGGCTTCGGCTTCGCAATTCTGACCTTCCTTCTACTCGCCATGTTCGTCTTCAAGACCGGCAATCGCCACGATTTCTGCATCGGCTTGGCAACTGGCACTCTCATCGGTATGATCGCCCAACTCTTCGCCGTCAAAAACATCGAGGTCAACAACGATTTACAGAGTTCCGACGTAGACAATCTTTGCATCACCCGCTAATCCACCATGCGCGACTTCCTAAAGTCCCCATCCGCGATTGCACTACAGATGTTTTTCGGCTGCCTTGTCGCGTCGGCGGGCTATCTCGAGATGAGTCTTTCAAGACCTCACAGTCGTTCTCTACCGGCGATCGCGGTAGCTCTGTTCGGTATAGCAGTCACCATCACTGCCGGTCTGCATTTGTCCTCAGGAATCAAGAGCGGCCGTTGGAATGATGACGAACTTCACCATTTGCGCATTGCTATGAGGTCCCGTTTTTGGGTGGCTCTTTGGCTAATTGCCATCGCCATGTACTTGTCCTGTCTCTTCGTCTGGCCCCGCTATCAAGGCATCTGCTTTACAGCACTGCTTTGGAGTAGCACAATCAACTTGATGGGAAGCATTGCACGAACCCCCGACGGCCCTAAACCAGCGGCCAAAAGCACTTAAAGCCGGTAGGCCTTCCGCACCAGCCCCACCGTCAGATCCCACACCACCTCAAACGCCTCATCCTCATCCAGCCGATGCTCGGCCACCAGCCGCGCCAGGAACGCGCAATCCACCCGGCGCGCTACGTCATGCCGCGCCGGAATCGACAGAAACGCCCGCGTATCGTCGTTGAACCCCACCGTGTTGTAGAACCCGGCTGTTTCGGTCGCCGCCTCACGAAACCGCATCATCCCCTCCGGCGAATCATGAAACCACCACGGCGGCCCCAGCCGCAAACAAGGATAGTGTCCCGCCAGCGGCGCCAGCTCCCGCGAGAACGTCGACTCATCCAGCGTAAACAGGATGAACGT
>CAIQPK010000070.1 GCA_903873705.1 uncultured Acidobacteriota bacterium | reverse complement strand
GCCGAGGCCGATGCAGGCGCCGCGGACCTTGGCGCCGAGGCGGGAGTGGGTGTGGACGTGGATGATGATGCGGTCGGCGGAGAAGGAGACTTTGGGCTGGTCGACGTAGACGTAGCAGGGGGATTGGTTGTCGCCGCGGATGTAGTAGCGGCCGTCGGGGGCGTTGAAGAGCTGCTGGTTGAGGGTGCGCTCGAGGGCCTGGGCGGAGATTTTGAGCTCGACGGCGTGGGCGGCTGGCGGGGTGAGGAGAAGGGAGAGCGCGAGGAGCAGGCCGGCGCGGCGCGGGGTCAGCATGTTGTAAGGATACGTTGGTGGGGGGTGGATCGTTCCCCGTAGTGAAGTTCGTGGTGTTTAGGGTGCCAGTGGGTACTGAAGTCGGGGGCTCTGCAGGATGACGACGAAGAACAAGCAACGGCTTTGACGCGAAGTTCGCGAAGTTTAAACGCCAAGTTCCGCGAAGTAGAACAGGCAACGGCACAGTGTTCATTCGCAGGTGCGGAAGGGCGGAGCCTGGTTGCTAGTTGGTCAGAGGTGGGGTGGTGGCGGTGGGTTGGGGGCCGAGGCCCAGCTTGATGAGGGCGCGGGAGTCGGGGACGATTTTGGTTTGCCAGCCGTTGTCGGATTGGAGCTTTTGCATGGCGGCCTGGCTTTGGGTGTCCCAGTTGCCGGAGGCCTGGCCGGTCATGTATCCGGACTTGATGAGCGCGGTCTGGATCTGGGTGGCACGCTCGGTGTCCATGGGAGCGTGGGAGATCTTCGACTTGGACCTGGGCTTCGCCTTGGTGTGGCTGCGCGAGGAGGTGCGCTTGACGGCGGCGTGGGACGCCGGGGCTTTCTTCTGCACGGTATCGGCGGACGCGGAGAGCGCGGCGCAGAGGAGGGCGAGGGAGAGGGCGGTGTAAAAAGCTGGTCGCATCGTACGTTCAAACCTTCACGAAAGATGAGATGGCGCGGCGTGTGGTCTTGGCGGTCCTGCCCCTGAATTTTCGGGGTGAAAGAAGAGATACCACACTCGGTGCGCGGGGGGAAAGTAAAGGGGCGCAGGCGAATTGACCTGCACCCCTATTTTGTTGGACTTACACGGCTGAAGCGTTGCGCTCTGAACTACGGGAGCGTTCCGCCGACGTAGGAGTTGCCGCCACCCTGGATGCGGGCGTCTCGGATAACGAAGACGACGTCGTCACCGGGCTTGAGGCCGGCGACGATGGAGCGGAAGGCGGCTTCATCGTTGACGGGCTTGTGGTTGATTTTGGTGATGACGGTGCCTTTCAGCAGGTTGATCTCATCAGCGAAGGAGCCGGTGCGAACACTGCCCACCAGCACGCCGCCGTTCTTGAGGCCGAGCTTGGAGGCCATGGCCGAGGGGACGGGACCGACGGTGATGCCGATCTTGCCCTGGGCGGCGTCGGCTTCCGCGGGTGAGGCGTTTTCATCTTCGGTGTTGGCGCCGAGGTCGGAGTAGGTCTTGGAGCGGTCGCCGATGATGACGTTGGCCGTGCCGGGCTTTCCGGCGCGGAGATAGCCGATCTTGACCGAGGTGCCGACCCGGCGGACGGAGATATCGGCTACGAGGTCGTCGCCATCCTTGATGGTGCGGCCGTCGGCGGAGATGATGACATCGTCAGGCTGGAGGCCGGCCTTGGCTGCGCCGCCACCGGGGACGACCGAGCCGACGATGACGCCGCCGGTCTTGGAGCCGTAGACGCGGTTGACTGCGGAGGACGGAGCGGCCTGGAACTGGATTCCGATGGAGCCGCGGACGACCTTGTGGTCGGGGCCGATGAGCATGTTGTAGACGCTGACGATGATGTTCGAAGGCATGGCGAAACCGACACCCTGGGAGCCCATGGACTGGGTGTAGATGGCGGTGTTCATGCCGACGACGGTGCCGTTCATATCGACTAGCGGACCGCCGGAGTTGCCGGGGTTGATGGCGGCGTCGGTCTGGATGAACTTCTGGAACTGGTTGGCTGCGACGCCGTTGGCGGAAGGCTCGTCGATGGAGCGGTTCTTGGCGGAGACGATGCCGGCCGAGACGGTGTGGGAGAGGCCGAAGGGGCTGCCGATGGCGAGGACCCAGTCGCCTACCTGCGCGCCGTCGGAGTTGCCGAGCTTGACGGTGGGCAGGGGCTCGTTGGTTTCGATCTTGATGACGGCGATGTCGGTGTCTTTGTCGACGCCGATGACGCGGGCGGGACGACCCTGGTCGCCGGGGCCGCCGTCGGGATCGTCGGCCAGCTTGACGTAGATCTTGTCGGCTTTATCGACGACGTGGTTGTTGGTGATGATGTAGCCGCGGGGGTCGACGATGAAGCCGGAGCCTAGAGCGCGGCGGGTACCGCCGGATGCGTCGTCGTCACCGTCTCCGCCGCCCTGGCCACCCTGGCCTCCGAAGAAGCGGTTGAAGAAGTCCTGCATGTCGCCCTGGTTGCCGCCGCCCTGACCTTCGTCGGGTGTTTGCGGCTGTGCGCCACGGCGGGGACGGCGGGTGACGACGGACTGCTTGGGGAGCGACTCGGTGTTGATGTTTACGACGGCAGGCCCGATCTGTTTGGCGATCTGGGAGAAGCCGTTGGAGAGGGTGACCGGGTTGGGGATGGTGAGGGGGCGGGCGTCGGAGGAGTCGATCTTCTGACCTTCCTTGCCGGAGACGCGGCCGGTGAGCACGGAGCCGGCGAGCACGCCGATGGAGAGGGCGCCGAGCACGACGAAGGTGGTGGCGAGGCGTCCACTGCGGACTTTATCTACAAGATTGCGGGGGGAGAAGTTCTTCGGTGAATCCGATGTAGTCATCGATGTCGTTTCCTCGTTCGGTAAGTCTGCCGGCGACGCTTGAGGCGTGCGGCGGGGTTTGGTCGCTGCCCCTCTGCGGACACCTGTGAAACGGAGAGGCAACAGCTCGCAAAGGTATAGACGCAGGGCCCGGCTAAATGTCTTGTACGACTTCGGCCTCTTGATTTGGATGCAGGCTTTGGGGAGAAGAAGCAGGCCAAAGTTCCGTAATCAGGATACCCCCAAGGATGAGTGCAGCGCCGGTTAGGGCGCGGCGGCCAAGGCGCTCGTGGAGGAGGAGCAGGGCGGTGAGCCAGGCGAAGACGGGTTCGAGGGTGAAGATCAGCGCGGTGTGGGTGGGCGAGAGGTGTTGCTGGGCCCAGCTCTGGATGGTGAAGGCGGCGGCGGTGGCGAGGATGGCGGTGATCGCGAGGGCGAGGATGAGGCGGGATGTCAGGTGGAGGAAGGGGTGTCCGCCGAGGGGGAGCGTGATGAGCATGATGAGCGCGGCTACGGCGATCTGGACGGTGCCGAGGGTTCGGGCGCTGGTGAGGCGGGCGGCGTGGGAGAGCGTGAGGAGGTGGAAGGCGTAGGCGAGGGCACAGGCGAGGGTGAGGGCTTCGCCGATGCCGATGCCGGAGAAGAGGGCGGCGCCGGGAGAGGTGGTGAGGAGGATGAGTCCGGTGAAGGCGATGAGCGCGCCGAGGAGGCTAATGGGGCGGGGGCGGGGCATGGTCACGGGGCGGAGTTTGGGGATGAGGGTTAAGAGCGGGACGATGACGACGATGAGTCCGGTGATGAAGGCAGATTTGGAGGGTGTGGTGAGGGTGAGGCCGGCGGTCTGGAACTGGTAGCCGAGGGCGAGGAAGATGCCGGCTATGGCGGCGTGCTTCAGGTCGAGAGCTGTGGCGTGGCGGATGTGGCCGAAGTTGAGGGCCGCGAGGATGATGGCGGCGAGGGTCATGCGGAGGAGATTGAAGAGGAGGGGTGTGGTGTCGGCGAGTGCCGCTTTGACGAGGGTGAAGGTGGTGCCCCAGACGAGGACGACGGCGAGGAGGAGGATGTGGGCGAGGAGGGTCGGCGATGGGCGGCGGGTGGGCATGGGTGGCGGTGTCGAGGAGGGCATACCCCAGGGGCTGAAGCCCGTTTTGTGGCGGTGTTATGAGACCCAAGGCTAAAGCCTTGGGGTACCTTCGGGCAACGGCAACGGCAACGGCAACGGCAATGGCAACGGCGAAGGCAAAGGCAAAGGCAACGGCAGAGTGCAAGTGCAAGTGCAAATGCAAATGCAAATGCAAATGCAAATGCAAAGGCAAGTGCAAAGGCAAGTGCAAAGGCAAGTGCAAAGGCAAATGCAAAGGCAAGTGCAAATGCAAAGGCAAGTGCAAAGGCAAATGCAAAGGCAAGTGCAAATGCAAAGGCAAGTGCAAATGCAAAGGCAAGTGCAAATGCGGGGATCTCTCCACTGCGCATCGCGAAATGCCGCGATGCTCCGGTCGAGATGACGGTTGCTGGGTTTAGAAGTGCAACGGCAAAGGCAACGACAACAGCAGATTCCCTTCGCGAATGACAGCAGGAAAAGCAAGAGCAACAGCAGAGGCAAGAGCAGAAGCGACTGCAACAGCAACAGCGGATTCCTTCGCTGCGCTGCGGAATGACAGCTCTAGAAGGTAGATGGCGACTTCAAAATGCTGGGGCGGTGTAGACGGTGGTGCCGTTGAGGATGGTGCGGAGCACGCGGGTTTTCAGGAGCTGCTGGGGAGTGGATTTAGTGATGTCGCGGTCGAGGATGATGAGGTCGGCGAGGTAGCCGGGTTCGAGGCGGCCCTTGGTTTGTTCGGCGTTTTCGGCGTAGGCGGAGCCCTGGGTGTAGGCGTAGAGGGCTTCGTTGAGCGTGAGTTTTTCCTGGGGTTCGAAGGTCTGAGTGCCTGCTTCATTCTGGCGAGTGATGGCGGTGTAGAGGCCGCGGAAGGGGTTGATGGATTCGACAGGGTAGTCGGTGCCGAAGGCGAGGGTGACGCCGTGGTTGAGGAACGACTTCCAGGCGTAGGCGTTCTTCGTGCGGGTGGGACCAAGGCGCTGGGCGGCCCAGTTCATGTCGGTGATAAGGTGCACGGGCTGCATGCTGGCGATGATGTGGAGGCGGG
>CAIQPK010000069.1 GCA_903873705.1 uncultured Acidobacteriota bacterium | reverse complement strand
GCCGTTGTTCTTGTTCTTGCCGTTGCTCTTGCTTCTGAGGTACCCCAAGGCTTCAGCCTTGGGTCTCATAGCACCACCACAAATTGGGCTTCAGCCCCTGGGGTATCTCTCCCCGGCGCCCCCAAAATCCTGTCAACCCCCCACCGCTGTGCAAAACCCCCAAACCCCAGCAACCACGCACCTTTCCCGCCAACAACCCCGTGGCGCATCAATCCCCGCAACTCTCTAAAATAGGTATAGGAGAGTCTTACTCAAAGCATCGCCAAAAGGCCATCCAGAGCCCAACGAAGTATCACCATCATTCCAAAGATCTTGCATCCAACATCTCTGGAATCTAAGACTTTGCAGTTCAAGGCCGCTGCAAACCACTAAAAACAAAGGCCCGAAAGAAAAAAACAGGGCGGGGGGACATACTACCCTCTACCCACTACCCTCTACCCTCTACCCACTACCCACTGCCTCTATGCCCGTAAAACTCAAAGTCGGCACCACCAAAAATCGTTCGCTCCTCTGGCGCTTCACCCGCGCCTGCATCCTGCTCGGCATGGCGTGCCTGGTGCTCTTTGCCATCGTCTTTGCGGTCGCCTATCACCACTATCAGAACGTCGTCGACGATCGCCTCGCCCACGGCCCACTTTTCGCCCAGGTAGCGCAGATCTACGCTGCCCCGCAGGAAGTCCGTCCCGGCCAGCAGCTCACTGCTGCCAGCATCGCCCAGCAGCTCCGCAAGGCTGGCTACAATGCCAACCCCCAGCTCGGCAGCTTCGAGCTCCGCAGCAACACTGTCCTTATCAAGCCCGGCCCGCAAAGCTTCCACTCCGCCGACGGCGCCACCATCAACACCGCCAACGGCCCCGGAGGCGGACAGATAGTGCAATCCATTACCGCCGAAAACGGCGTGGCCCTCAAGAGCTACCAGCTCGAGCCCCAGCTCATCACCGCCCTCTCTGAAGACAAGAACCGTACCAAGCGCCGCCTCGTCACCTACAAAGACATACCGCCGCAGATGGTGCAGGCTGTCGTCGCCATTGAAGACCATCGTTTCTTCGAGCACTCCGGCATCAACTACGTCCGCACCATCAAGTGCGGTGTGCAGGACCTCATCTCGCAACACCTCAACTGCGGCGGCTCCACGCTCACCCAGCAGCTCGCGCGCGGCTTCTTCCTCACGCCTGAAAAGCGCCTCAAGCGCAAGCTCGAAGAGATCATGATCACGTACCAGCTCGAGTCGCGCTTCAACAAGCAGCAGATCTTCGAGATGTACGCCAACCAGATCAACCTCGGCCAGCGCGGCAGCTTCGCCGTCAACGGCTTCGGCGAAGCCGCCCAGGCCTTCTTCGGCAAAGACCTTCGCCAGCTCGACGTCGCCGAGTGCGCGATGCTTGCGGGCCTGATCCAGAGCCCCAACCGCCGCAATCCCTATCGCCATCCCGACCGCGCCACCGAACGCCGCAACGTCGTCATCGACCAGATGGTCGAGATCGGCGCCATCACCTCGAGCGAAGGCGAACGTGCCAAGGCCGAGCCCCTGCGCCTCGCTCCGCCCAACGTCGACGCCAGCGAAGCCCCGTACTTCGTCGACCTGGTCCACGACCAGATCGTGCAGCGCGTCGGTGACGCCGGCCTCAGCAGAGACAACCTTCGCATCTACACCTCGCTCGACCCCCAGCTCCAACAAGCCGCATCCGAGGCCGTCGAAGCCGGCATGCGCAACGTCGACGAACTCGTCCGCAAGCGCTACGCCGCCACCCACCGCAAGGGCGAGCCCGGCGCGATCATGTACCCGCAGGTCGCCCTGGTGGCGCTCAACCCCCACACCGGCCAGATCCTCGCCCTCGTCGGTGGCCGCAACTACGGCGTCTCGCAACTCAACCACGCCGTTGCCGAGCGCCCCACCGGCTCCATCTTCAAACCCTTTGTCTACGCCACGGCGTACAACTCGTCACTCGAAGGCACCAGCCTCGACGGTGCCGGCGTTTTCACCGCCCTCACCCGTCTCAACGACGACCCCCAGAACTTCGGCACAGACAGCAAACCCTACGTCCCCGGCAACTTTGAAAAGGGCGAATACCCCGGCATGGTCACTGCCGCTACGGCCATCGAGCACTCGCTCAACATCGCCACCATCGCGCTCGCGCAGAAGGTCGGCCTCTCCAACGTCGCCACTCTCGCCCACGCCGCCGGCATCGTCAATGCCCGCCCCACGCCATCCATGGCCATTGGCACCTACAACGCCACACCCATCGACATGGCCGGCGCCTACACCACCTTCGCGAACAACGGCGTCCACCTCAAGCCGTGGGTGCTCACCAGCGTCCGCAGCGCCAACGGCGACATCGTTGCCGACTTCGCGCCCGAAGCTAAGCAGGTCCTCGACCCCCGCGTCGCTTTCCTCACCCAGTCGCTGCTCGAAGGGGTAATGGCCCGTGGCACCGCCGCCGCCGTCCGCACCCGCGGCTTCACGGCCCCCGCCGCCGGCAAAACCGGCACCTCCAATGACGCCTGGTTCGCCGGCTACTCCTCCAACCTGCTCTGCATCATCTGGGTAGGCAACGACGACTACACCGACATCAAGCTCCAGGGCGCTCAGGCCGCCGCGCCCATCTGGGCCGAGTTCATGAACCGCGCCATCAAGCTCCCGCAGTACTCTGACATGACCAGCTTCACGCCACCCGATGGCGTCCACAGCTACCGCATCGACCGCACCACCAGCCTCATCGCCGACGATACCTGCCCCGCCGACGCCATGTACGCCGCCTTCCTCGACGGCACGGCCCCGGCGGGCACCTGCTCCCGCATGGGCCAGGACACGCAATCCCTCGGCGAAAAGATCTTCGGCCTGGGCGGCTCCTCACCCAACCCCAGCGACCCCAACACCCCACTCGGCCCCGACGGCCAGCCCATCGATCCCAACAAACACCGCAACGTCTTCCAGAAACTCTTCGGCCTGGGCAAAGACAAACAACCCCAGCAACCGCAACAACCTCAGTGATCCGGAACTGCCAGTGTCTTCGCTACTCACTGAAGACCTGGCACCCCGGACACCAGTAAGTAGACCGCGCCGCCACACCCTGCTTCCGCATCTCTATCGCCGCACCACACCGCCGGCACTCCTGCCCCCGCCGCCGATAAACCCACACCCGGTCGCCCTCATTCATCGCATGAGTCGTTCGCCGATGCCCCGCATAAGTCACAATCCCTTCACTCACTCCGCTCGCAATATTGGCGCGCATATACCTCTGAGCCACCTCGGCCATCTTCTCCATCTCGCGCTCGGTCAACGTCCGCATCGCCCGGAACGGATTCACACCCGCGGCAAACGCGACCTCACTCTTGTACACATTCCCCAACCCCGCGAGCACCCGCTGGTTCAGCAGCACCACGCCCACTTCATCATCAGGATGCGTCCGCGCCCGTTCCCGCAACGCTCGCACGCCCGCCTCCACCGAGTACTCCCCACTCAGCACATCGACACCCAATTTAGGCACCTGTGAGCTCCGTTCCAGCGACCGGGCCGTATGAAACTCCGCCACCGGCACATTGAACGCCACCGCCTGCATGTCCCCACACGACACCACCACCCTCATCTGCCCCCGCGGCCGAAACCACTTCTCCCCCACCCGATACACATGCCACGACCCCGACATCAGCATGTGCGTCACCAGGATCAAATCACCCGAAAAATAAATCAGGCACCACTTCCCCCGCGCCTCCACCTTCTCCACCACCCGCCCCACCAGCGGCGCATCATCATTCACCCGAGCCAGTTTAGCCAACCCCGTCTCAAACCCAGTCACAACCTTCCCACCCAGCGCCTTATCCAGCGTCCGCGCCGTTCGATAGATGGTATCTCCCTCAGGCATGAACCACGGCTCCAGGCAGCCGCGGCAAACCACGCCGCACATTGAACCCCAGCGGCGCGGCCACAAACCCCGCATCCAGCAGATACTTCGCCATCGGATGCCCGGCCACCGCCACCCCGTTCACGCTCGTAATCAACAATCCACCCCTCCCCCGCTCGCCGCCATCCGACTCCAGCTTCTGCACCTGGGCCACAAAAAACTCCGCCAGCGCACGTCCCACACGCGACCGCTGCGGCTCTTCCTCCGGCAGCATTACCTGCACGTTCGAATTACCGCGCCGCAGATAAGCTGTCAACGCGCCATCCACCAAAACAACGCGCGCCCCCACACTCCGCGTCAACGACGACCCCTCCTCCGGTGCCGCCGGCCACCGCAGCAATGCGCCATAAGGATTAGCCGGGTCCGTCGCGGCCAGCATCACCACCTCCGTCTGCTCATCATTCCCAGTCACCCGCAGCGACCGCAGCAAGTCCACCGCCGCCGGCATCGCAAACTGCACCGCGCCAAGGTCCGCAGCGAAATAGCCGCGGCGCACGCGCCCACTCTCCTCCATAGCCTTCAACACGTCATAAACCGCCGAAAACCCACCGGGCAGATTCTCTGCATGGGCCGTTTCACGAAACACCACGCCATATCGCGTCAGCAACTGCTGCGCAATCGCATGACTCCATGCCGTAGTATTGCGCGTCCCGTCAAACGCCACCGCATTCAAACTCCATCGGCCCTGCGCCGTGGGCGGCGTTGTCCTTCTGGAGCGAAACCCCGCCTGGTTATGCATCCGCCGCGCCGGTTTCGACCGCCCACTCGTCGCTGGCCTCTCACAGTAAGCACGCAGCGCATGCAGCGCGTCGTTGGTCAGCAGCCCTCGCCAGACAAGCGACCACAAAGCCTCCAGCGTCTCACCCGGATACCCGCCACCCAATCCATCATGCAGCGTCTGAAAAAACGAAGCCCCGTGCCCACGCAGATAATCCACAATCAGCCGCTCCCGCTCACTCAACTCTTCATCAGCACTCTTGGGCCGCCACAACAGCGGCAGCTTCTCCGCCAGATAAAGTCCCACGCGCCCATCGCGCTCACCCAGTGGATCGAAACCTACCCAGACGACTTCTCCGGCCGCAATCAATGTGTCCATATCAGCAGGCTGATATCCCGTTATCCGCGCCGGCAAAATCTCCGTCTCCAGCAGCGATGCCGGCAGCGGCGCCCCCTGCAAATTCTCAATCGTATCCAGCAGCGCGTCGAGCCCTCGCCGCGGCTGCACCACGCCCTGCCACCGCGTAAACAGCCGCGCGAGCGTGCGCTGTTCCACCGGCTCAATCTCTTTCCTCAGCCTCGCAAGAGACTTGCGCCGGATCGCCCGCAACACCTCCGCATCGATCCACTCGCGGTTCACACCCCCCGGTCTGAACCCTCCCTCAACCACGCGTCCCAGCTGCACCAAACGCTGCAGCACCGCCTCCACACTGGCATTCGAAAGCGCGTACCGTCGCGCCACATCCGCGGTCGTGAAGGGCGCATGTGTCCTTGCAAAGCGCCGCACAATATCCAGCAGCGCATCGGCACTTTTCTCCAGGAAAGCCGTCGGCAATCCCGGCGGCAGCGGCACACCCAACGCATCACGGAACCGCGCCGCATCCTCCACGGCCATCAGCCGCTTCTCGCCCCCAACCATCAACTCCAGCACTCGCCGAGCCTTTATCAGCCTGCTGATACTCTCAGCCACATCCTCCGACACGCACCGAGCCGCCAGCTCCGCTCGCGTCAAATCTCCCAGCCGCAACAGCAGGTCATGCACTCCATCGGTATTCCGCGCCTTGTAATTCTCCACCAGGCACTGCAGCTGCTCCTCCGTCTCTTCAATCGCGCCGGCATCCAGCAACTCCCGCAGGTCCGCATCGCCCAGCAACTCACGCAACTGGTCCTGATCGATCGACAACGCCTGCGCGCGCCGTTCAGCCAGCGGCGCATCGCCGTCATAGATGTAATTCGCCACATAGCTGAACAGCAGCGCTCCCGCAAACGGTGATGGCGTCCGCGAGTCCGTCACATGCACCCGAATCGCCCGCGTCCCCACTGCGCGCAGCGTCTCCAGCAGCGCCGGCATGTCAAACACATCCCGCAAACACTCGCGGTAAGCCTCCAGCAGCATGGGAAACTCCGCATACCGCGAAGCCACACTCAGCAGGTCGTAAGCCCGCTTGCGCTGCTGCCACAACGGCGTTCGCCCATCCGCTCTGCGCCGTGGCAGTAGCAGCGCCCGCGATGCAGCCTCACGAAACTTCGCCGCGAACAACGCGGACGATCCCAGCTGCCGCATCACCAGATCCGAAGCCTCTTCCGGCTCCATGAGCAACACATCCGTATCCGGTGGAGAATCCGTCTCCGGAAAGCGCAGCACAAAGCCGTCCTCGCTCCACATCGTCTCCACGTCCTGCCCTGCGTCCTTGAGCTTCGCGCTCGCCGCCATCGCCCATGGCGCATGGATCTTGCTGCCGAAAGGTGTCAGCACGCAAACGCGCCAGTCGCCCAGCTCATCGCGCACGCGTTCAATCACAATGGTGCGATCATCCGGCACCTGCCCCGTCGCCAGTTCCTGGTCGGCAAGATAGCGCAACACATTCTCCGCCGCCTGCGGATCGAGATCGTGCTCACGCGTCAGTTTTGCAATCCCCGCCGACCGCGGCATCTCCCGCAGCTCACGCATCAACGCCCCGATGCGCCGCCCAAACTCAATCGGCCTGCCCGCCTGGTCGCCATGCCAGAACGGCATCTTCCCCGGCTCACCCGGCGCCGGGCTCACCAACACCCGATCATGCGTAATCTCATCGATGCGCCACGTCGATGCACCCAGCACAAACGTCTCGCCGGTGCGTGCCTCGAACACCATCTCCTCATCCAGCTCGCCCACGCGAATCGGCTTCGCATGTGTGCCACTCAGGAACACGCCGTACAGTCCGCGATCAGGAATAGTGCCGCCGTTCAGAATCGCGATGCGCTTCACGCCTTGCCGCGGCGTTAGCCAGTTGCGGGTGCGGTCCCACGTCACACGCGGCCGCAGCTCAGCAAACTCATCCGACGGATAGCGTCCCGCAAGCATATCCAGCACACCATCGAACACGCCCACGCTAATCCCTGAAAAATTGGCGCAGCTCCTTACCAGCGCCAACAGCGCCTCATACGAAATCCCGGGCGCGTCATCTTCTTCGCTCACCTTGCGCTTCTCTCTGCGCAGCACCTCGGCGAGCGGAAGCGGCGGATGCGCAATCACCGCCACCATTTGCTGCGCCAGCACGTCCAGGGGATTGCGCAGAAACCGCGTCGACTCCACCAGACCTTCGTGCATCGCCTGCGTCACCGCTGCGCATGCAATCAGATCCGCGCGGTATTTTGGAAAAATGATCCCCGCCGACGGGGCGCCCACCTGGTGCCCCGCGCGTCCGATGCGTTGCATGCCGCTGGCCACGCTGGGCGGCGCTTCAATCTGCACCACCAGGTCCACGGCGCCCATGTCGATGCCCAACTCCAGCGACGACGTACACACCAGCGCCCTGATGTTCCCGGCCTTCAACATCTCTTCAATCTCGCTGCGCTGCGCTGCAGCCAGCGATCCATGATGCGCCCGCGCAATCGGCTCTCCCGCAAGCTCGTTGAGTGCGCCAGCCAGCCGTTCCGCCACACGTCGAGCATTTACAAAAATCAACGTCGACGTCCGTCCCCGCACAATCTCCAGCAGCCGCGGGTGAATACTCTGCCAGATCGAGGTCCGCTTCGGCCCCTGCGCCGCCGGCCCACTCGGCAGCTCCTGAATCTCGCCGAGCTTCGCCATGTCCTCAACAGGCACTTCAACCGTGAGCTCCAGCACCTTGCGCGCGCCCGCATTCACAATCGTCACCGGCCGATAGCGCACGCCCGCCGCGACCGTGTCCGCTTCCACTAACGATCCATCAGCGCCGATCCCGCTTTCAGCCTCCCCCGCCACAGCATTGTTATCCGGACTGGAGCGCAGCGTCGTGGAGAGCCCCTGCGCGCCACCGAGGAACCGCGCCACTTCCTCCAGGGGCCTCTGCGTCGCGCTCAACCCAATCCGCTGTAATGGCCGTCCACACAATGCCTCCAACCTCTCCAGCGACAGCGCGAGGTGCGCCCCACGCTTGGTCGGAACCAGCGCATGAATCTCGTCGATGATCACCGTCTCCACCGACCGCAGACCTTCGCCCGCATTCGAAGTTAGCAGCAGGTATAGCGACTCCGGCGTGGTAATCAGAATCTCGCCGGGATGCCGCGCAAATCGCGCACGCTCCTTCTGTGAGGTGTCGCCCGTTCGCACGCTGATCTGCGGCGTATGCACCGCCACGCCTTCGCGCTCGGCCATGTTCGCCATGCCCGCCAGCGGCGACCGCAAATTGCGCTCCACGTCGACCGCGAGCGCCTTCAGCGGCGAGATATACAGCACACGGCAACCCCGCTCGGTCTTGTCGGCGGGCGTACGCAGCATCAACTTATCGAGACACCAAAGAAACGCCGTCAGCGTTTTGCCCGTTCCTGTCGGAGCAAGGATCAGCGTCGACTCACCGCGCGAAATCGCCGGCCAGCCTTCGCGCTGCGGCGGAGTGACATCCTCAAACACGGCGCGAAACCAAGCCGCGGTAATCGGATGAAACAGCTCCAGCACGTCGCCGCCGACCGCCGCCGACTGCGGCTTTGCAGAGCGCTTCCGCGGCGCCGACTTATCAGCGATTTTTGCGACCTTCGCCAAACGCACTCCATGGTTACAACGGCATCATCGCCGTCGCCAACCATTGGATGCAACCACGCCCGCCACGGCGCAGTTAGAAGTGAAGCCCCTTGCGCTCTCGGGCGGCAATTTCCAAACACCGCAGTGGAAGGAACCACGTCTCTCCCTGGGCCGTGTAAAGCGGGCGATAGCTCTCCGCGAACGCCTCCTTCAACCCCGGTTCACTTTGCTGCCCGGAGAGAGAACCTTCGCTGCGCTCCAGACCCTGTTGGCTTGCGACACACGGCACGTTCGAGAAAGTATTCATGCCTGTCTTATCGGAAGACACTCGTTAAGCGTGAGCGTGGAAATCCAGAAGCCGCGTGAAGGAACCCGGTTGGTCATCGCTCGCCGCCTTACCGGCGAGCCAATTCTGATACTCTTATCGACTCACCATGTCGCAGAACGCACAATCCGCATCGCTCACTCCCGAACAACAAGCCCAGCTCCGCCACCTCGCCGAAGCTGCTGCCGCGCACTCTTACTCGCCCTACTCGCATTTTCGCGTCGGCGCCGCGCTGCTTCTTACTGACGGCGCCATCATCACCGGCTGCAACGTCGAAAACTGTTCCTATCGCCTCACCAGCTGCGCCGAGCAGGGTGCCATTGCCCGCGCCGTGGCCGAGCACGGCCCCGGCATTCGCCTCCGCGCTGTCGCCGTCGCCAATCTCAACAGCGCCGCATCCATGCCCTGCGGTGCCTGCCGCCAAACCCTCACCGAGTTCGGCGACGACGACACCCTCATCCTCTACCCCGGCGAGAACGGCACGCCCGAAGCGACCACCCTCGGCGAGCTTCTTCCCCACGCCTTGCGCCTCGAATACCTGGAGCCGAAGTAGCCGCTTCACCAGCAGTTGCACCCAGGCCCAAAGGACCCCGCAATGAGCCACACCATCCATCCCCTCGACGTCATCATCAAAAAACGCGACGGCCTAGCCCTTTCTCAGCCTGAAATTGCCCACTTCATCCACGCCGTCGTCCTCAACGGCGAGCAGAAGTTAGCCGAAGCCCGCGGCGAAAAGCCTGCCGAGCTCGCCGCAACAGACAAAGTCTCCGACGCGCAAATCGCCGCCTTCCTCATGGCCGTCTTCCAGCGCGGCCTCTCGCCGCTTGAGCTCGCCGACCTCACCACAGCCATGCGCTACTCCGGCGAAACCTTCGACGCCACCCCGCTCCACAGCTTCACCGTCGACAAGCACTCCACCGGCGGCGTCGGCGACAAGTCCTCGCTGTTGATCGCGCCGACCATCGCCGCAGCAGGCCTCGAAGGCACACCCAGCATCTCGGTCCCCATGATCTCCGGCCGCAGCCTCGGCCACACCGGCGGCACGCTCGATAAACTCGAAACCATCCCCGGCTTCGACACCCAGCTTCCCCTCGCCCGCATGACCGAGGTCCTGCTCGAAACCCATGCTGCGATGGTCGGCCAGACCCCGCGGCTGGTCCCTGCCGACCGCATCCTCTACGCGATGCGCGACCATACCGGCACCGTCGAATCGCCCTACCTCATCACCGCCAGCATCATGAGCAAAAAGCTCGCCGAAGACATCCGCGGCCTGGTGCTCGACGTCAAGGTCGGCTCCGGCGCCTTCATGCCCACTTACGAAAAATCGAAGTACCTCGCCGAGCTAATGGTCCCCACCGGCGAGCTCGCCGACACCCGCACCGCCGCCCTGCTCACCACCATGGACGAGCCCCTCGGCCGCTTCTCGGGCAACTGGGTGGAAGTCTGGGAGTGCGTCGACATCATGAAGGGTATCCGCCACCCCATGTCCGCGGACCTCATCGAGCTCTCCAACATCCTTTCCGGCTGGATGCTCTACTTCGCCGGGAAATCCGCCACACCCGAAGCTGGCGCCAGGCTCGCCGACGACATCCTCCGCTCCGGTGCCGCTTACAAATCCTGGCTCTCCATCGTCGCCGCCCACAAAGGCGACACCAGCGTCTTCGCCGACCCCGCAGCCTTCCACAAGACTACCGCCACCCGCATCCTCAGGGCCTCACGCGCCGGCTATCTATCAGGAATGGACTGCAAGGAAGTAGGCTGGGCTGTGCAGCGTCTCGGCGCAGGCCGCGCCAAACCCGGCGACCCCGTCAGCGCGCACGCCGGGATCGAGTCGCACGTCAAACTCGGCACAAAGGTAGAAGAGGGCCAGCCGATCTTCACGCTGTTCTCAGAAGATGAAGCCCTGCTGGAAGAACCACACCGCATGCTCGCGGCCACCGTTCAGATCGCCGACCAGCCGCCCGTAAGACAGCCGCTCATCCGCGAGATCATAACGAGGGAAACCATGCTGGCGGCAGGATAGACCCCGCGCGCCAGCGCAAAAGCGTTACGCCTTCGACTTATCCTGCATGTAATTGCGAATGCTCTGTTCCCAGTCAGCCGACGCACCCGCGTGCGTTCCGCTCTGGCGACGCGCCTGGCGATTTCCCGCGGCATTCGCGATCGGCTCAGGCTCGGGTTCTACCGTCTTCACTTCAATCACCGGCTCCACGCCCTCGGGCAGGATCGACCGCGGCAGATCGGACGCCTTGAACTCCACGCCATCGGCAGCCAGGCGTTTCGCCGTCTCAACCAGCGTTTCGCGCTTGCGTTCCAGCTTACGGACGGCAGCGGCGCGCGCTTCTTCCGTCTCGAACACGTCGTACTTCAAAAGGTGGGCAAGCTTTCGGTCGAAAAGGCCGATCTCTTCATGAACGGTCTTCAGGTAATACTTGTTCTCGACGATATTCGCCATACATTCTCCAGTACAGTGTTTGATGCAGAAAAGACCGGATGCACCTGAAAAACCCCTCGGCAACGGTGCCGGGGAGGCATCCGGATGTTGGTTCGATAACCTGGCCTGAAAAATCGAGCCCTTGAAAAGCGAAAGGGCGGCTCCGTCCGGAACCGCCCTTTCGTTCTATCTTTCGGATCGCTTACGCGACGCGAACGTTCTCTGCCTGCCAGCCCTTCGGTCCCTTGACGACATTGAACTCAACCGTCTGACCCTCTTGCAGCGAGCGGAAGCCGTCGCTCTGAATCGCGGAGTGATGGACGAAAACGTCCTCACCGGTGGCGCGGCTCAAAAATCCAAAACCCTTGGCGTCGTTAAACCATTTCACTGTTCCTGTTTCCATGACCTTGTTCTCTTTTCAATACAATGTACCGCTGAAACGCAATGTAGGAGTTGTTTGCGAGTAGAGCGATACGACCAGAACAAGCAAGAACACCAGATCGGATTCCACGATCTCTTTCAGTGTACCATCCTCCGTCGCGCTTTCACCGCGAAACGCACGCTTCTTCGTCCACACCCGCCATAGACCGGTTCCGGAACGAACCTGGCTCAACCACCCGCCACCAGATCGCCATCGGTCGTTCATCCCGAGTAACTTTCAGCGCTTCCCGGTTCTGTCCGGCTAAACACTTGGCGCAAGGCACCATTCCGCCGTACACTCTCCCCTCATCACCTTTTCTCATCGGAGCGTGAACGTGGGCCGTTTCACCGGAATCATTGGACTTTGTGTTTGCCTTGCCGTCGCCTATATCCTCTCCACCGACCGCAAGGCCATCAAGTGGCGCACCGTTGCCTGGGGCCTTGGCCTGCAGCTGTTCTTCGCCTTCCTCGTCATCGAGTGGAGCTTCGGTCAGAAAATCCTCAAGACCGGTGCCGATGCCGTCTCCGGTCTGCTCGCCCACTCCGCTGACGGCTCCGCCATGGTCTTTGGCCGCCTCGGCACGCCCGGCGACGCCCTCTCCACCTTCGCCTTTGCCGTCCTGCCCACCATCATCTTCGTCTCCGCACTGTTCGCGATGCTCTACCATCTCGGCATCATGCAGCAGGTCATTAAGGCGGTGGCCTGGATCATGCAGCGGACCATGGGCACCAGCGGAGCTGAGTCGACGAATGTCGCCGCCAGCATCTTCATGGGACAGACCGAAGCCCCACTCACCATTCGCCCGTTCCTCGCCGGGGCCACCCGCTCCGAGCTCATGACCATCATGACCTCCGGCATGGCCCACGTCTCCGGCGGCATCATGGCGGCTTACATCCTCTTCGGCATCCGCGCACAAGATCTCCTCTCCGCCGTCATTATGACCGCCCCCGGCACCATCCTTATCGCCAAGATGCTCGTCCCGGAAACCGAAGTCCCCGCCACCATGGGCACTGTCCACATGACCGAAAGTGAAGAGCACAAGAACGAGAACCTCATCGGCTCGATCGCCCGCGGCACCATCGACGGCGGCCAGCTCGCTTTCAACGTCGGCATCATGCTGATCAGCTTCCTTGCCATCGTCGGCCTGATCAACGCCATCATGCACGGCATTTCGGTCTGGAGCTGGAGCCACGGCATGCGCTTCCCGGACTCCCTCGGCAACGCCCTCGGCACCCTCTGCGCCCCCGTCGCCTGGATGATCGGCATCCCCTGGAAGGACTCGCGCATCGTCGGCAACCTCATCGGCACCCGCGCCGTGCTCAACGAATTCATCGCCTACACCCAATTGGGTACGCTGGCCCGGGCTGGCGCCATTTCCACCCGCACTCTCGCCATCGCAACCTTCGCCCTCTGTGGCTTTGCCAACCTCGGTTCAGTAGGCATGCAGATAGGCGGCATCGGCGCACTCATCCCCCATCGCCGCAACGAGTTAGCCCAGCTCGGCATGCGCGCCATGCTGGCCGGAACGATGGCCAACCTCATGTCCGCCAGCATCGTCAGCATGCTGATCAAGTAGCCACAGCTGTCATCACCCGATTTGAGCATTGAGACGCACTCCGCCGTAGTGTTACCTTGGCCGAGGCTCCAGCACGAAGGGCTCCGCGTATCTCAATCCCTCTCCCGATCCTGCCTGAGCAGCATCCAGCCGAGAGTCGGGGAACGAGTTAGCCATGAATGTAAAACGGGCGGGGCAAATCACTCTGTTGCTGTGCGGTGTCGCACTCGGCATCGTACTGGCCTACGTCGTGGCCGTTGAAACCCAGTTGCAGGACGGCAAGACCATTCTTCGTAACTACGCCGATCGCCTCGTCCACGCCGGCGACGAAGTCGGCATTTCAGACGCCCAAGCGATCCAGGCTGTCAGCCACGACGGCTTCCCCTTCTGCTCGGATCAGGACCTCGCGTTCATGCGCGACTTCGTCTTCCGCTCCGCCCACATTCGCGACATCGGCCGCGTCCGCAACAACATGCTCTATTGCTCGACCGGCATCGGACGCCTCGACACGCCAAAGCTTACCCAGCCTCCAGACGTCACGGGGAACGCAGGCCTCAAAATCGTCGTTCGGGCACATCTGCTTATCTCACCCAACACCACCGGCCTCGTGGTCGAGCAGAACAGCGTCGCCATCGTGCTCAACCCGGATTCCTTCATCGATTTCAACGAAAATCCCCGTTACTTCAGCGCCGTGCTCTTCGACCGCCCAAACCATCGGATGATCCAGGCACTTGGCCCCCCGATGCCGCTCACCATGGACGAAATCATTGCCGGACGAATGATTGAGCGCAACGGCATCATCTACCAGCCCATTTGCGGATCGCCTCGCGCCATGTTGTGCGAGATTGCCGCCGAATCGCGTGCGGACGTCCTCTCCAGGCGACGCATCCGTTTCTTCACCTGGCTGACCGGCGGTGCCCTGCTTGGCGGCGCGGTGGTGTTGATCCTGATGCTCTTCTGGGCCCGCCAGCAGTCGGTCGAGCTGCAACTCCGCCGCGCCATCCGCCGCGATGACCTGACGCTGGTCTACCAACCCGTCGTCGATCTCGCCACAGGAGCCATCGTCGGCGCGGAAGCACTGGTGCGATGGGTGAACGAAGCCGGAGAGCACGTCCGCCCGGATGTCTTTGTTGCCATGGCCGAAGAGCGCGGCTTCGTGAAACAGATTACCCGCCTGGTGCTCCGCAAGGCGATCGCCGAAGTCGGCGACCTGCTCTCGACCAACGACTTCAAACTCACGATCAATATGACCGCGGAAGATCTTCACGACCCCGAATTCTTCTCTTTGCTGCAGTCCTCGATCAAAGCCGGTCGACTACCCGCCTCGGCATTGGGCCTGGAACTGACCGAACGTTCCGCTGCGAACCGCGAACTCGCCATCAGCACTATCCGCAAGCTGCGGGCCGCCGGCCACCTCGTCTATATTGACGACTTCGGGACGGGCTACTCCAGCCTTGCTTACCTGCACCAGCTGGGTGCGGACGCCATCAAAATCGACCGCTCCTTTACCCACACCGCCGGCACCGACGCCGTAACCGCTTCCGTCGTTCCTCAGATCCTCAGTATGGCCGCAGACCTCAACATGATGGTCGTCGTCGAAGGCATCGAGACCCAGGAGCAGGCTGACTATTTCACTAGCGCCGGCACCGGCCTGATGGGCCAAGGCTGGCTCTTCGGCTTTCCGATGCCAGCTGCTGAATTGAAGAAGACCATCCGCGAATCCGTCGAGGCCAACTACGTCCCCGATCCCGTGAAGTCCATGCGGACGCCGATGACGGGGCCAGCTTAGTCACGGCCGCGAAATTGAGACGTCTTTATAGCCTGAGACCCTTATGGGGAACTATTTGAGAACCTGATTTACGATGCCGTGATGGGACAAGCGGGCCCTGTCTGGGTGGACCGTCTGGAGGATCGTTGCGACTAAAAGTAAGCGAGATGTTCTATCTGGATTTTTAAGGAGGCTGGCGTGGTGCGTTTGTTTGTGCGGGTGCTGTGCGTGGTGATATTTTGTGCGGGAGCCGCCGACGGGCAGGCGAAGCGAACGGTGAAGTACGGGGCCGATCCGGCAGCTGGTCATACGTTTGTGCACGATGGTGTGACGCTGTACTACGAGACTTATGGCACGGGTGAGCCGCTGCTTCTGGTTCATGGTAATGGCGGCAGCATTGGAAACTTCAGCGCACAGATTGAGCATTTTCGGAAGCACTATCGCGTGATTGCGATGGATAGCCGGGAGCAGGGGAAATCGGGTAGCAGCGCGGCGCCGATCAACTACGAAGTGATGACGGATGACCTGGCGGCGCTGCTGGATCATCTGCATACGCCGCCGGTTTGTGTGCTGGGGTGGAGCGATGGTGGGATTGAGTCTCTGCTGATGGGGATTCGGCATCCGGAGAAGGTGAAGAAGATTGTGTCGATGGCGGCGAACCTTTATCCAAGTGGGGCGCACCCGGACGCGTTGACGATGGTGCACTCGATGCTGGATGCGGTGCCGGCGGCGGAGCGTGCTACTCCGCAGGGAAAGCGTGAGCTGAAGGTGGTGCAGATGATGCTGGATGAGCCGCACATCAAGCCGGAGGCGCTGGAGGTAATCAAGGTGCCGGTGCTGGTGTTGGCGAGCGACCACGACCTGATCAGCGATGACCATACGCTGGAGATCTACCACCATCTGTCGAATGCGCAGCTGAATATTTTTGCGAATGCGACGCACACGATTCCGTATGACGAGCCGGAGCGGTTCGATGCCGTGGTGGACCGGTTTCTGGCGACGCCGTTTGTGAAAAAGGACCGCGTGAAGGATGCGCTGGCTTCGTTTGAAAAGATGGAGGCGGAGTCGAAGTAGAAGGGTGCCTTCGGGCAACGGCAACACGAGCAGCAACCTTGACGCGGAGTTCGCAAAGTTTAAACGCGAAGTTGCGCGAAGCAGGACAAGCAACGCCAAAAGCAAAGGCCAATGCGGGGATCTCTCTACTTCGCTGCGCTTCGGTCGAGATGACGGTGTTGGCGGGTGGAAAGCTTAGTCGTGTTTGGAGAGGGAGAGGATGTTGCCTTCGGGGTCGTGGAACCAGGCTATCTGGCTGCCGCTGGGGGCGGTCCAGATGCCGAGGTCGTCCTGAGGGAGGAAGCTGTAACGCTGAAAGCCGACGCCGGCGGCGGTGAGTTGGGTGACGACTTCGGCGAGGTTGGAGACTTCCCAGCCGAAGATGGTGAAGGGCAGCGGCGTGTAGCTCGGGACGATGGTGACGCGGAGCATCTGGTGGTGCGGGCCGATGTGGAAGACGAGGGCGAACTGGTCTTCGCTGATAAGGGTGAGGCCGAGGGTTTCGGCGAAGAAGCGCCGGGCGGTGGCGGGGTTGGTGGTGGGGATGAAGCCGATGGGGTTGTGGGTGGCGAGGGTCATGGCTGGGCTCCGTGCGTTGAGGCAGATGTGAGAATGCCCAACAGGATAACGCAGCGCGAACGTAGTTCCCATGTCCCAGAAGCGGGACATGGGGCACCCGATTGACGGGGGAGGGACGAGGTTAGCGGCGGATTTTTTTCTGGGCTTCGAGGAAGCGGCGCATGCGGTCGAGGGTGCGGGCTTTGCCGAAGACTACCAGGGACTCGACCAGTGGTGGCGAGGTGGCGCTGCCGGTGATGATGGCGCGGAGGAGCATGAAGTTTTCTTTTACTGACCACTGCTTTTCTTCGCCGAGTTTCTTGAGCGCGGACTCGATGCTGGTCAGGTCCCAGTCCGCGGACTCGAGGGCGGTGATCTGCTCGGGGACGAAGGCGAGGGTTTCTTCGAGGGTGCGCTTTTTGGGAAGGAAGACGGCGTCCGTTGGGAGGACGTTGTCGGAGAAGAGGAAGCTGGTCATGTCGCCGAACTGGCCGAGGGTTTCGAGGCGGGTGTGGACGAGTGAGGCTACGGCCTGGAGGTAATCGTCGGAGAGGATGGTGCGGCGCAGGGAGGCGTAGAAGGCTTCCGGCGATTGCTTGCGGATGTACTCGCCGTTGAGCCAGCGGAGCTTGACGAGGTCGAAGACAGGGCCGCCGAGGGATATGCGCTTGAAGTCGAACTTTTCGATCATCTCGGCCAGCGAGAAGATGTCGCCTTCCTTGGTGTTGAGGCCCTTGGAGACGATTTCCTGCTCGGTGGGCTGGGCCATGCCGCCGCCCATGAGGCCGAGGAAGTTGAGGAGGGCTTCGGGGAGGTAGCCGGACTCGCGGTAGTAGTTAAGCGAGACGGGATTTTTGCGTTTCGAAATTTTGCTCTTGTCGATGTTGCGCAGCAGCGGCATGTGCCAGAAGTTGGGGGCCTGCCAGCCGAAGGCTTTGTAGAGCAGGACGTGCTTGGGTGTGGAACTGATCCATTCTTCGGCGCGGATGACGTCAGTGATGCCCATGAGGTGGTCGTCGACGACGTTGGCGAGGTGGTAGGTGGGGAAGCCGTCGGACTTCATCAACACCTGGTCATCGACGTTGTTGTGGTCGAAGGTGATGTCGCCGCGGAGTTCGTCGCGGAAGGTGGTGCTGGTGTTTTCGGGGACCTTGAGGCGGATGACTGCGGGGCGGCCTTCGGCTTCGTAGGCCGAGATTTGCTCGGGCGTGAGGTGGCGATGCGCGCCGTTGTAGCGCGGTGGCTGCTTGGCGGCGGTCTGCTGGCGGCGCATTTCTTCGAGCTCGGCTTCGGACTCGAAGGACTTGTAGGCGGTGCCGTTGTCGAGCAGGATCTGCGCGTATTTGCGGTAGATTTCGGTGCGTTCGGACTGGCGGTAGGGGCCGTGGGGGCCGCCGACCTCGGGGCCTTCGGTCCAGGTGAGGCCGACCCATTTGAGGGCGTCGAAGATCATCTGCTCGGAGCCGGCGTGGAAGCGGGTGCGGTCGGTGTCTTCGATGCGGAGGATGAACTCGCCGCCGCGCTGGGTGGCGAAGAGGTAGTTCAGCAGGCCGATGTAGGCGGTGCCGACGTGGGGGTCGCCGGTGGGCGAGGGGGCGATGCGGACTCGGGTGGGGCGGGGTGTGGGGTTTTCTGCGGTCATGGCTCAGAGGCCATGTTAACAGGTTGGTTGCCGTGGGGAAGGTGGTGGCGGTGGGGCGGAGTGCCTTGACGCGACGTGCGCGAAGTTTAAAACGCGAAGTTTCGCAAAGGGTGCAGGTGGCGGTTGAGATCAGGATTTCATCGCGTGCCCGGTGGCTTTGCTATAACCGCGGCAGCCGGCGCAGAGGGCGGGGAGGCGCATGGCTTTGCCGAAGAGCCAGCCCTGGGCGAACTGTACGCCGTTCTGGCGGAGGAAGTCGGCCTGGGCGGGGGTTTCGACGCCTTCGGCGATCATGATGAGGTTGAGGGAATGGGCCATGTCGATAATGTGGGAGACGACGTGGCTGGTAGCGCCGTCAGTGCCGATGGTTTCGACGAAGGTTTTGTCGATTTTGAGGGCGTCGAGCTCGAGGGTCTGAAGGCAGGAGAGGCTGGAGTAGCCGGTGCCGAAGTCGTCGATGGAGATTTGAATGCCGAGGGCGTGGATGGAGGCCAGGATGCGACGGGCTTCCTCGCTTTGCAGGAAGCCGCGCTCGGTGGCTTCTACCTTGATGTTGGCTGGAGAGACGCCGGGCTCGGAAAGCAGCTTGCGAAAGCGGTCGACGGTTTGCGGGGCGCAGAGGTCGGAGGCGGAGAGGTTGATGGCGATGGTGAAGCGGGAATCGACGGTGAGGATGGCGGGCAGGTCGGCGGTGACGATGTCGATGACGCAGGCGGTGATGTGGGTGATGGCGCCGCTGTCTTCAGCGGCGGGAATGAAGGCGTCGGGGCCGACGACTTTGTTCTCACGCTGCCAGCGGACGAGTGCTTCGGCGCCGACCCAACGGCCGGTGGCGAGGTCGACGATGGGCTGGTACTCGACGAAGAACTCCTTGCGCCGTGCGGCGGCGCGCAGCACGGCGGGCAGCGAGAGGTGCATGCGGGAGAGCATGGTGACGGCCCAGGCCAGGCCGGCCGCCGAAAAGAGTCCCAGGGGAACGAAGATGTAGGCGAGGTGGCGGACGCGGTTGAAGACGTAAGACTCCGGCGCGGAGGTGATGACGGCGACGTCGATATCCGCAGCGCGGGCGACGGTGACGAGGTAGCCGGCATCGCGGAAGGTGATGTGGCTGCCCTTTTCGACGGAGCGGAACCAGCCGGGATGAGGCGCGATGCCGCGCGCGGCGAAGAGGGCGTGCGTGGGGGAGGACGGGACGAAGATGGAGATGGCTATGTCGGGGCCCTCGGTGGGGATATCGAGGGTGAGTGTGGGGTCGAGGATGAAGGCAAGGCCGTGGTAGGAGAAGACGCTGACGGGATGGTCGGCGAGAGGGAGCATGACGTTGAGGCGCTCTTCCGCGCCGATGGCGGTGATCAGCGTGGGCGGGCCCAGGGTGATGGGCAATTGGCCTGCGACGGAGGTGCAGGCGATCTGACTGCCGGCCATGCGGCCAACGGCCTGTATGTAGCTGGAGCCGACGTCGACCTTGCGCATGAGAGCGAGTTCCTGTGGCGAGCAGGGAGGGTTGTGCGCGTTGTTGATCAGGGTGACGCCGTGGCCGATCTGGACGCCGGTTTCTTCCGCGCGGCGGAGCACGTCGCGGCTGTAGCTGAGTGCGACGGCGTTTTCGTCGGCGAGGGCCTGGTCCCAGGAGAGTTGGAGGGCGATCCAGAGAGGCGCGATGACGGCGACCAGCCCGATGAGAACAGCGATGGTGATCGCTGAGAAATGACGCATTCGTACCTCGTGGCGTCCTGAAGCTCAGTGAAACGCAGGGACCCGAAGATAACGGTACAGCGCGGCCGGACGGCTATTTCTGCCGTGTACGGAACTATACGTGACCAAAGGCACTGGTGACGGCGCGGCGAGCTAGCTCTTGGGAAGCGCCTGGACGAAGGACCAGAAGTCTTTGTCCTTTTTGAGTTTGAGGAGGGAGTCGTCCCTGGTTGGGTCGGGGAGGTGCTCGCCGGGGAGGGTGTTGGCGCGGCGGTCGAAGGCCTGTTGGAGGTGGGCGCGGGCCTCTACTGCGTTGCCGGATTCGGCGTCGGCGCAGGCGAGGTTGTAGTAGTAGAGGGGGTAGTCGGGGTCTTTGAGGATCGCGGCTTGGTTGATGGCGCGGGATTTTGCGAGGTTGCCAGCCATGCCGTAGGCCATGCTGGCCTGGTCGGTGACACGGCGGCGGGAGTGAATGGGGTCGGCGGCACTGTCGGCGAGAGCCAGAGCTTTTTCGTACAGCGGGGCGGCTGCGGATGGGTCGTGGTGGTCGAAGACCACCGTGGCGTAGCGGAAGATGGAGGCGAAGTTCGGGGTGAGGCTGGCGTCGAAGGTGAGGGTCTTGGTGAGGTCTGCTTCGGGAGTTGAACCCATCAGGGGACTGGAGGCGATGACGGAGACGTCAAGGCAAAGGTCATGGCTGGCGGCGAAGAAGCGACGGACGAAGCGGGAGGAGGGGGGCGCTTTGGTTTGCTCGTAGTCGACGAGCGCAATGGGAACGCCGGACTCGCTGCTCGTTTCGTAGGTCTTCACGATCTTGCGGTTGGTGACGCCGTCAGATTTTTCGGAGCGGAGCATCCAGTCGCGGCAGGCTGTTGCGGTGGGTTGTGCAGGGCTGGGGAGGAAGAGGAAGCCGAGAGCTTCAGCTCCGGAGATATCTCGGTCCTGAGCGCGGATGCCGAACTCGCTGCCGTCGGGCTTGGCAGATAGCTCTGTGATGACGAAGTTGGGTGCGTCCATGTGGACGTAACCGGGATGGCCGGGCAGGGCGAAGGTGAGCGACTGTCCGGCCGAGGTTTCTTCTTTGACGCGCGTTGATGACGGACCGTTGTGATACGCGGCGGCCATGGCTGGCGGTAGAACGGCGGTCATGGCCTGGTAGTCGGAGGGAGTGGGAATGTCGGCGGGGTCGAAGCGGAAGCTGTCGAGTGTGGCATCAAAGAGATGGTCTTCGCCCGCCTTGAAGTGGGTGCGGGAGAGGTGGATCTCGGCGCAAGTGTGATTGTGGGAGATGAAGCCGAAGACGTTCTGCTGGTCTATTAGCTCCTCATTCTTGACGAGCAGGTACGAGCCCATGTCGAGGGTCTGGCCGGTGGAGAGTAGACGCGAGCCGTTCTGCTTGTTGCGCAGGGTGGCGGTCTTGAGCACATCCCTTACAACGGTGCCAAGGACATCGTTTTTACAGCTTTCCTTGTTGTAGTCAAAGGTTTCGTCGTTCGAGAGGATGTAGGAGGCGATGATGCCGAGGGATGGGTTGGTCAAAAGAATGACGGCGCGTGTGCCGTGGTCGTAGAGCGTGACGCGTTCTACGGTCCAGCCTGTGATGTTGATAGTAATGCTGCCCGGGCCGCTGGGAGTGACGAGGCGGAAGGTGGGTGGGTTTTGTGCGACGAGGGAGAGAGCCGGTAATGCCAGCAGTCTGAGGAGGAGGTTGCGCATGCGGGAGAGTTTATCGCACTTGGCAGGGCCCGATTGGGAACGGTTGGCTGTGCGAGCGAGAAGCAGATTCCTTCGCTGCGCTGCGGAATGACAAGGTCATGCGGGGAGAGACAATTTCAAGGCGACACAACAAACTCAAGGCGGAACGACGAGGCCGAAGCGTTGACCTGCTCAGGTGAGGTCGTCGGTGTCGAAGGCGGGTTTGCGGCCTAGGGCGGTGATGTCGTGGGTCTTGGAGATGAGGGTGGTGAAGACGCCGTCGATGTCGGCTTCGTCGGGGACGTCGGCTTCGGCGGTTAGCTTTTTGTGCTCCTCGGGGAGGTCGATGGATTCGAGGAGGGCGACGACGTGGGCTACCGCCGTGCCGTCGTGGTTTAGGCCTTCGGGGGTTTTGGCCTTGATGCTGACGTTTTTGAGGTCGAGGGAGAGGAGATCGGCTACGCGCTCGCGCATGTCGGCGGCGATGGGGACGATCTTGGGGCGGTGCATGATGAGGACGCAATCGATGTTGACGATCTTGTAGCCGGCGAGGGCGATTTCCTCGAGCGCGGTCTGGAGGAAGACGGTGGAGTCGGCGCCTTTCCACTTGGGGTCGGAGGGCGGGAAGAAGGTGCCGATATCGCCGGCGGAGACGGCGCCGAGGAGGGCGTCGGTGATGGCATGGAGGAGGAGGTCGCCGTCGGAGTGGCCGGCGAGGCCTTCGGGGTGGTCGATCTTGAGGCCGCCGATGACCAGGGGGACGCCGGGCTTGAAGGCGTGGGAGTCGAAGCCCAGGCCGATGCGCATGCTCATGGAGGTGATTCTAAAGCAGGGAGTAGGGAATAGGGATCAGGGGATCAGGAAAGGCGCGTGTTTACAGGCATTCGGGCGAGAATGGGTACGGTTGAGAGTAGTGGCGGCCCACCCGTGCGCGACATGCGCGCACGAATGGGGCACCCGGTTTGTGGGTTGGATTAGCGGTTGCCGCCGCCGGCCAGGAGGGTTTCGCCGGTTAGCCAGGCGGCGTCGTCGGAGGCGAGGAAGACGGCGATGTCGGCGATGTCCTTGGGCTGGCCGATGCGGCCGAGTGGGGTGGTGGAGGCGGCCCACTTGGCGAAGTCGGTTTCTTCGGTCTTGCTGACGATGCCGGCGCCATGGGTGCCTTCGGTTTCGACGAGGCCGGGGTTGAGGGAGTTGACGCGGATTTTGCGGGCGCCGAGCTCGCGGGCGAGGACGCCTGTGATGGCGTCGACCGCGCCCTTGGTACCGGTGTAGACGGCGCTGTTGGGTGGCGTGATGCGGGCGACGACGGAGCCGATGTTGATGATGCTGGCGCCTTCCTTGAGATGCGGGACGGCGGCCTGGGTGACCAGCAGGAGGCCGAGGACGTTGGTGTTGAACTGGTTGTGGAACTCTTCTTCCGTGAAGGCTTCGATGGGCGCGAACTTATAGACACCGGAGTTGTTGACAAGGATGTCGAGCTTGCCGAAGTTCTTGATGGCGGCATCGATGATGGCTTCGGCTTCGGTCTTCTTGGTGACGCTGCCCTGGACGGCCACGGCCTTGCCGCCGGCGGTAGTGATGGCGGCGACGGTGGCTTCGGCGCCGGCCTTGTCGGAGGCGTAATTGACGACGACGGCGGCGCCGGCGGCGGCGAGTTCTTTGGCGATCTGGGCTCCGATGCCCTTGGATGATCCGGTGACGACCGCTACTTTACCTCTTAGCTTGTTCATTTTCGATTCTCCGTGATGCTTCGATGATTGCTGAATAATTCGACAGCCATCGAATTGATGTGGCGGAGGCGGGAAGGATTCGCGTTTCTCTTGAAAATTGTTCTGGGATGGCGGTTTCACACGGAAAAGCGAGGGGGAAAGCACGCAGAGAAAAGCGAAGGTCTCTGGGGTGTGGCCGAGCGGGGAAGAAAAACTCGCAACGGCAACGCCAAAGACAGAAGCAGAATCTTTCGCTGCGCTACGGAATGACAACTGTGGAGAGATGGGTCACTGCGCCGAGAGGCTAGCCGGCGAGGTAGAACTCGGCTACTTCGAGGTCGGCGGGTTGGGTGACCTTGAGGTTGCGGGAGGTGCCGGGGACGACGTAGACGGGGATGTTGGCGCGTTCGAGGAGGCTGGCTTCGTCGGTGCCGAGGAACTCGTCGGCTTGGGCTTCGGCGAAGGCGCGCCGCTTGAGGGGGACGAGTGCGCCCTGGGGCGTTTGGGCGTGGACGACGCGCTCGCGGGGGATGGTGGAGGTGATGAGGGCGCCGTCGGCGGTGCGTTCGACCTGCTTGATGGTGTCGACTGCGGGCATGCCGACGATGGCGGCGCCATGCTTTTCGATGGTCTCGATGACGCGGGTGATGGTGGCTGGGTCGATGAGCGGGCGGACGGCGTCGTGGACGAGGACGATGTCGTCGGCGAACTCTGCGGGCAGCGCGGTGAGGGCGTTGGCGACGGAGGACTGGCGGGTGTCGCCGCCGGTAACGACGTGGACGCTGGCGGAGAGGCCGTGCTCGCGGAGGAGCTCGTCGACGCGAGACTTTTCGTTATCGCGGACAGCGACGTAGATGGCCGTGACGCGGGGCACGTCGAGGAAGGCGCGCAGCGAGTGCAGCAGGATGGGGGCGCCGGCCAGCGTGAGGAACTGCTTGGGGGCGGAGCCGGTGGAGGCCATACGAGTGCCGATTCCGGCAGCGGGGAGGATCACGAAGACAGACATGGGAAGCTGAGTATACAAGAACAGGGATTAGGGGTTAAGGAGTAGGGAATAGCGATCGAGGCGGCCTGGGAATTACGGATTGGGCATGGGGTGTTTGAGCGACTTGATGCGAGGAGCTTGAGTTACTTCTTTTTCAGGAGGGCCGTTTTGACGCGGGAGGCTGCCCGGCGGAGCAGGATGCGGGTTCGTAGCAGGCGGGAGCGGAAGATGAGCACGTCCAGAGTGGGCAGCTCGATGGGTCGCCATGCCTTTACCCATTCCGGACCGCTCACCATGCTGAGGGAGTCGAGGCGATGGTCGGCGATCGCTTCATTGAGCATCATGAGTTTCATGACGTGGCCGGGCTGCATGCTTTCGAAACGCTCGTCGTAGCCACTCTTGTAGAGATAAATGACTGGGCCGACGACGATACGGAATTGCGCTGCGACTGCGTCGGGGCCGCAGTAGAGCAGGGCAATATCGGCTTGCACGTCGGGCTCGTCGGCGCGAAGCAGGGTGCGCATGAGGTCTTCAAAACGCGGGAGGAAAGCAACAGCGGTGCCGGCGGCGCCCTTCCAGCCGGCGGCTTCGACGCGGAGGAATTCGGCCAGGAAACCGTCGAGATCATGCTCGGATTTGGCGGTCTTGAGATGCACGGGCCCCAGTTCCTTCAGGTTGCGTAAACCTTGGCGGACGGCGGCGCGCAGGCCTTTCGAAATGACGGTGAAGGACTTTACGGCGCCGTTTGCATCGGTCCCGTGGGTGGTGTCGAAGATGTGGCAGGGCTCTGTCGGTTCGAACAGCGTGAGGCCGGGATTCAAAGCCCGGGCTATTCGAGCGGCGTTGCTGTCGGCGAGGACGCGGCCCCAGGAGATGACCTGCCAGGGGTAAGGGTGGCTGCGAAACGCGGCGATGAGGGCGCCGGCGATTGCCTGCGGATCGGCTTCGGGAGCCATAGGAAAATCGGAGAGGATGAGCTGGGCGTCCCAGCCAAGAGAGATGGCTGGTCGGAAGCCGAAGTCTCCGACGGCGGTGTAGGCGGGGACGATGGCCAGGGCGCGGCCGGTTGGGTCGGCGAAGCGGCAGAACCAGGCCTGGGTGGGGTCGTCGAGGAGATGTTGGGCGATGGCCCAGTGCCAGGTGTATCGAGCGAAGAGTGAGGCCTCGGTGGACATGGCTACCCACTCTATTTTCAGTTTTTCTAATCCTTCGAGGCCCCGATGCCACTGCGCTTGTGTCGTTTCCAAGGCTTCCACTTCCTATGCGTATGTCACTTACCAGCTTACACTTGCGGTAATTCAGGAAGGGAAGCGGAGCATCATTTCGGTGGATTGCTTGAACCCGTAGCCTTCGTAAATGGGGCGGCCGAATTTGGAGGCGTGCAGCGTGACGAGCTGGAGGCCGCGGGCCCGGACGATGGCTACGGCTTCGTTGAGCAGTAGCTTGGCGTGGCCCTGGCCGCGCGCATCCGGGGCAGTGTAGAAGTTGAGCAGGTAGCCGCGCTGGGGCGTGAGGTCCATCCAGTGGGGTGCGAACTCGTGGAAGAAAATGCCGGCGCCGGCGATGACTTCGTGGGTAGCGTCGTCTTCGATGAGGAGGCCGACGTATTTGCCGTTGGCGAGGTGTTCGCGGACCCAGGGCTCGAAGACGGCGTCGAGGGCGAGGAGACGGTCTTCGGAGCAGAAGGCGTTGTCGGCGAACATGAGGTGGCGATGGTGGGTGATGGTGGCGGCGTCGGAGACGGTGGCGCGGCGGAGGGTGGGCATGAAGCAGAGTGTAGAGCGTAGAGGGTAGAGCGTAGAAGTTTTTGAGGCGCTTAGGATGTTGTTATGGCTGCGAAGAGTATGCGGAAGATCGTGGGGTTGGATCACTCGTTGTTTCGGGCGGGGGAGCGGATTTGTGTGGCGGTGTCGGGTGGGGCGGACTCGGTGGCGCTGCTGGTGGCGGTGGCGGAGTTGCGGGGGGAGCTGGGGGTAGGGTTGATGGCGGCGCATGTGAATCATGGGCTGCGGGGGGCGGAGTCGGATGGCGACCAGGCTTTTGTAAGGGAGCTTTGCGAGCGGCTGGGGGTCCCGCTGACGACGGTGCGGGTGGATACGGCGGGTCGGCAGGTGGAAATGAGTGAGGGTGTGGAGGAGGCGGCCCGGGAGCTGCGGTATGGGGTGCTGCGGGGATTGATGCTGAAGGGGCAGGCAGAGGTGGTGGCGACTGCCCACACGCTGGACGACCAGGCGGAGACGGTGATGATGAAGCTGCTGCGGGGGGCCTGGGTGGAGGGGTTGGGGGGGATTTCACCGGAAGTGCAGGGAGTAGGGAGTAGGGAGCAGGGAATAGGAGCGGCGGGGGCGGGGGTGGGAAGTTGGGGAGCAGTCGGCGGAGCTGCGGGTCTCTCCACTGCGGTGCGCTCCGGTCGAGATGACAAATTTATGGTGGGTGGCGGTGTAGGGAGGATTGTGCGACCGATGTTGCGGGTGCGGCGTGCGGAGGTGGAGGCGTTTTTGCGGGAGAGAGGACAGGGGTGGAGGGATGATGCTTCGAATAAGGATGTGACCCTGACGCGGAACCGGGTTCGGCATGAGTTGATGCCGATGTTGCGGCGGTTCAATCCGGCGGTGGATGACATGCTGGCGAATGTGGCGGAGCTGGCGCGGGAGGATTTTGCTTTTTGGGACGGCGAGACGGCGCGGATGCTGCCGCATTTACTGTTGCCGGGAAAGCCCGTGCGGGGCGGGGGCAGGGCGGTTGGGACCGCGGCGGGGGAGGCGTCGGTGGCGATGGAAGTGGAGCGGCTGAAGGGCTTGCCGTCGGCGGTGAGGCGACGGCTGGTACGGGCGGCGGCGCGGGGCCTGGGCTTCCGGCTGTCGTTTGAGGAGACGGTGAAGGTGCTGGCGCTGGCCGGATTTGGGGGCTTTGAGGGGATTACGGGACGGGTAGGGAGCCGGCTGGAGCTGCGCGGCGGGTTGCGGGTGGAGCGGTCGGCACGGGAGCTGCGGTTGTCCCAGTCGGGCGACGGAGCCGCCTGAGGGAGGGGGAACTTCCGTAATGAGGCTGACTACCGAGAGTTGTAGTGACTTTTTCATCCGAAAAGTGGACGGGGGAGTAGAATTATGACTGGCGAGCGCCATGCTGGCGACGCTGCCGGACGTTCTGAAAGTGTGCACCCAATA
The DNA here is from genome assembly GCA_903873705.1 of uncultured Acidobacteriota bacterium. Classification (GTDB taxonomy): domain Bacteria; phylum Acidobacteriota; class Terriglobia; order Terriglobales; family Acidobacteriaceae; genus Granulicella. Next base: position 75,035 of record CAIQPK010000069.1, on the reverse strand, counting down.
GGGGTGTAAATGCGTCCAACAGCAGAGCAATGGGTTTTTAGGACGGAAGGAAACCGGCTGTATGCCACGTCCTGGGTTTGGGAAACGAGGAAGCGGATTGAATTCTACGGTTAAACAGGTGTTGATCTGGGTGTTGATGCTGGCCTGCCTTTTGCTGGCCTGGAAGTTCTTCGTCAAGAACATGGAGAACGGCCACGATAAGGCGATCAGTATGACCGAGCTGCAGAATGCTGCGGACCAGGGCAAGATCAGCGGCGTGACGGTCAACGGCACGGACGTCTCGGGCACCTTCAAGGACGGTAAAGAGCAGTTCCACACCACTATTCCTGCTAACTACCCGGATTTTTACAACGGGCTCCGGCAGCATGGCGTGAACGTGAATGTGAAGGACCCGCAGGGTAACTTCTGGATCGCGGGTTTGCTGCAGTTCCTGCCGATCGTGGTGATCATGGGGCTGTTCCTGTTCATGATGCGGCAGATGCAGAGCGGCGGCAACAAGGCGATGAGCTTTGGCAAGAACCGCGCACGGCTGCTCTCGATGCAGCAGAAGAAGATTACGTTCAAGGATGTCGCGGGCGTTGATGAAGCCAAGGAAGAGCTGAAGGAAATCATCGAGTTTCTGCGCGAGAGCCAGAAGTTCCAGCGCCTGGGCGGACGCATTCCCAAGGGCGTGCTGATGGTCGGGCCTCCGGGAACGGGTAAGACGCTGCTGGCTCGCGCGGTTGCGGGTGAGGCGAACGTGCCGTTCTTCTCGATCTCCGGTTCGGACTTTGTGGAGATGTTTGTGGGCGTGGGCGCGTCGCGCGTGCGCGATTTGTTTGAGCAGGGGAAGAAAAATGCGCCCTGCATTATTTTCATCGACGAGATTGACGCTGTGGGACGGCACCGCGGTGCTGGACTGGGCGGCGGTCACGATGAGCGCGAGCAGACGCTGAATCAGCTGCTGGTCGAGATGGACGGCTTCGAAGCGAACGATGGCGTGATCCTGATTGCGGCGACCAACCGTCCTGACGTGCTGGATCCGGCGCTGCTGCGCCCGGGGCGTTTTGACCGGCGCGTGGTGGTGGACCGGCCTGACATTCGTGGGCGTGAGGAAGTGTTGAAAGTGCACTCTAAGAAGGTTCCGATGTCGGACGACGTGAATCTGAATGTGCTGGCTCGCGGAACACCGGGTTTCAGCGGCGCGGACCTGGCGAACATGGTGAACGAGGCTGCGTTGACGGCTGCCCGGTTCAATCGCAAGTCGGTACACATGTACGACTTCGAAATTGCCAAAGACCGCGTGCTGATGGGCGCGGAACGGCGGTCTATGTTGCGCTCGCCGGAAGAACTGAAGAATACGGCTTATCACGAGGCGGGCCATGTGCTGGTTGGCGCGCTGCGCGAGCACTCGCATCCTCTCCACAAGGTCACGATCATTCCGCGCGGCATGGCACTGGGCGTTACGGTGCATCTGCCGGAAGACGATCAGCACCAGGTGACTCGCGACCAGCTGGAAACACAGTTGGCGATGATGATGGGCGGACGTATCGCTGAGGAGATTTTCCTGAAGCATATGACGACCGGCGCGAGCAGCGATATCGAGCGCGCTACGTCGCTGGCACGCGCCATGGTTTGCGAATGGGGCATGAGCCCGCTTGGACCGATGGCGTTCGGCAAGAAGGAACAGGAAGTTTTCCTGGGCCGGGACATTGGGCAGTCGCGCGATTTCTCTGACGACACGGCGAAGCAGATCGATGCGGAGGTGAAGCGGTTCGTGGATGCGGCTTACAAGAGTGCGTACGCGATCCTGGACGCCAACCACGACATCATGCATCGCATGTCGGCTGCGTTGCTGGAGCGTGAGACGCTGGATGCTTCGGAGATCAAGCTGATTCTCGCCGGTCAGGAACTGCCGCCGCTGAAGTCGTCGCTGGCTGCGGCTGCTGACTCTGGACCGGACGATACTCAGAAGGTGTTGAAGCCGGATACGGGGCGGAAGTCTGGCTTCAATGAAGGACAGGCTGCACAGGCTTAAGAGCAGGGAATAGGAAGAACAAAGGCAGCCCTTGCGGGCTGCCTTTTTGTTGGGATGGGGATTTGTGGCGTCCCACCCATCACGCTGAGAAGCGCGTGATGAATGAGGCACCCGAATTTCGGTTGGGATAGGCTTAGAGCATGGTGACATGGTCGGCTGGCGTGATCGGATTGCTGCTCGTTATGTGTGCGGGCGGCGGAGCTCCATCCGCTCAAACGAAGAAGGCGCGGGTGGCGGATGTGCCGGGGTCGGGTAAGACGGTGGCGCTTCATGCGGAGCCGACGCGCGACGACGTGCTGCGGGGTGGGTATGGGCCTTATCGGGCGAATAATGACTTGCTGTTCTATCACCTGGATGTGCGGGTCGACCCTGATGCAAAGTCGATCAAGGGGACGAATACGATTCGGTTCCGGATGCTGAAGGATGGGAAGCGGATTCAACTCGATCTGACGCCGCAGTTGAGTGTGGACGGGATTACGCTGCGAGGGAGGGCTTTGAAGTACACGCGTGAAGAGCGGACGGTGTGGGTGGATTTTCCGCGGACGCTGCGCAAGGGAGAGACGTACGAGGTGGTGTTCGCCTACTCGGGCAAGCCGGTGGAGCAGGGGCGGTTTGGGTGCTTCACGTTCAACAAGGATGCGGCGGGGAAGCCGTGGATTACGACTGCCTGCGAAGAGACCGGGGCGAGCGTTTGGTGGCCGAATAAGGACCAGTGGCGCGATGAGGCGCAGCGGGGGATGCTGATTTCGGTTGCAGTGCCGAACGGGTTGATGGATGTGTCGAATGGCAAGTTTGTGGTCAAGCGCGACCTGGGCGACGGTTATACGCGATGGGATTGGCGGGTGAATTACGGGATCAATAACTACGATGTGGCGTTGAACATTGGGAACTATGTGCACTTTGGCGGGCAGCATGGACGGACGGCGCTGAACTATTACGTGTTGCCACAGGATCTGGAAGGGGCGAAGACGCAGTTTGCGCAGGCGCCGGGGATGCTCGATGCGTATGAGCACTACTTTGGGGAGTATCCGTTTGCGCTGGATGGTTACAAGCTGGTGCAGGTGCCTTATGCGGGCATGGAGCACCAGAGCGCGGTGGCTTATGGGAACGAGTTTGCCAATGGGTATCTGAAGCGCGATTGGACGGGCGTGGAAATTTCGCCGAAGTTTGACTTCATCATCATTCATGAGAGCGGGCATGAGTGGTTTGGCAATGCGGTGACGGCGGCGGACCGGTCGGACATGTGGATCCATGAGGGGTGGACGACGTACATGGAGTCGCTCTATGTGGAGTACCGGTGGGGCAAGGCGGATGCGATTACATATCTGAATGGGCGCAAATCGAAGGTGAAGAATGAGCGCGCGGTGATTACGGAGCGGGGCGCGAATATTGAGCCGCCGCAGGATATGTACGACAAGGGGTCGCTGATGATCAACAGCCTGCGCAGCGTGGTGGATGACGATGCGAAGTGGTTTGCGGATATCAGGGCGTTCTATCAGCACTTCAAGTATCAGCAGATTATGACCGAGGATGTGGAGAAGTGGTGGAGTGCGCGGACGGGGATGGAGCTGACGCCGTTCTTTGATGAGTATCTGCGTCATGCGGCGGCGCCGGTGCTGGAGCTGAAGTTCGGGGATGGTGTGGTGCAGTATCGGTACAAGGCCGATGAGGCGGGGTTCGCTATGCCGATCAAGGTGGGTGACACAGCGAACTGGACGACGGTGACGCCGGTGACGACGGAGTGGAAGTCCATGGCATGGGGGAAGGCGGAAGCAGATTTTGCAGTGGCGACCGACCTTTACTATGTGAATGTGGTGAAGGAATAGCGATGCGTCTGCGATTGGCTTTAGTGGCGGCTTTGTTGGGACTGACGGGGTGTGGGTACCACGCGGTGGGGGCGGCGACGCACCTGCCAGCAGATACGCGGACGCTGGCGGTGCCGATTTTTCAATCGAAGGTCCAGGCCTATCGCACGGAGACGGTGTTCACCGAGGCCGTGGTCCGGGAGTTGAACACGCGGACGAAGTATCGGGTTCTAAACACGAGCGGCGCGGGCGCGGATGCGGTGCTGCGGGGGACGATCACCGGGCAGACGATTGTGCCGTTGACGTATGACCCCTCGAGCGGACAGACATCGAGCTACCTGGTAACGGTGACGGCGCAAGTGGTGATGACGGCGCATGATGGGCGGGTGCTTTATCGCAACGACGCGTTTGCGTGGCGACAGCAGTACCAGTCGACGCAGGACCTTTCGGGGTTCATCCAGGAAGATGGTTTTGCGGTGAAACGGATGGCGCGGGAGTTCGCAGAAGCCGTGGTGAGCGACGTGCTCGAGTCGTTTTGATGGCGAAGAGTTTGCGGAGTTTTGCGGCGGTGGAGCGGTTTCTATCCGAAGTGAGCGGCGATGCGCGGCGGCCGGGGTATGTGCTGCTGGGCAGTGAGGCGTTCCTGTACCAGATGTGCCGGCGTGGGGTGCTAAGTGCGCTGGTGCCGCCGGAGCTGAGGGACTTCTGTCTCCATGATATTGACCTGGCAGAGACGTCGATCTTTGAGACGCTGGACCTGGCGCAGACGCCTTCGTTGATGGCGCCGTTCCAGGTGCTGTTTATCCGGAATGTGAAGTCGCTGTATGGGCGGGGGTCCAAGAAGGATGAGTTTGCGGCGATCGATGATTATTTTCGTCGGCCGAATCCGCAAGCGCTGTTGATTTTTGTCGCTGACCATATTGCGCTGCCGAGCGATGTGCGGCGCATGGATATGACCGACAAGGAGCGCGCGGAGAAGATTCGCGAGACGCTGGGCGAAGCGTGCAGCGTGGTGGAGCTGCAGCAGGTGAGCGAGGACGATGCCGTGGCGTGGGTGTTGGATGCTGCGGTCAAAGGTGGGACGCCGTTCAGTGACGACGCGGCTCGGGAACTGGTGGATGCGCTGGGCGCGGATATGCTGACGATTGCGAGTGAGCTGGAGAAGCTGCTGCTGTTTGCGCAGGCTGAGGGAGCCGCGCGGGTGGAGGTGGTAGACGTGGAGACGATGGTGTCTGCGGCGAAGCAGCGGAGTTTGTATGAGCTCACGGATGCGATCAGTTTGAAAGATGCTCCGAGGGCGCTGGCGCTGTTGCAAGGGTTGCTGAATGCGTCGGAGGGTGGGGACGAGGCGGCGATCGGGCATGTGTTCATGCTGGCCAAGACGTATCGGCAGATGCTGATCCTGAATGAGAAGCGCGTGACGGACCAGCGGGCGATGTGGGGCGTGTTGTGGCCCGGGTTTCGCGTGGCGCCGTTTGCGGCGGACCAGCTGATTGCGCAGGCGCGGCGGTATCGTGACCGCGGGGAGTTGACGCGAGGGTTACGGGCGATTGCGCGTGCAGACCTGGAGCTGCGATCGAGCCCGCCTGACAAGAAGCTGGTGCTGGAGCGGCTGGTGCTGCAACTCTGCGGGGTGGTGAGGGCCGAGGCGCTGGCAGAGGCGTCGTAGGCCTACGAGCCGGGCTGAGATGGATCGGCCGATGGGGGCAGGGCGGGCCCTGGTGGCGGTGTGCCGACGCAGGGCCGTGGGGTGGCATGGTCGTGTCGCATGGCACGTTTGTCGGCCGGCGCGCAGGGGTCGGCGATGGTGACCGAGGTGCCCCCGGGGCGCACGAAGGTGGGTAGCCCGAGGACGCTGATGGCGATGTTGTGCTTGCCGCGGCGGATACCCTGCGGCGGGCGTTGGAACTCGACGATGTAGCGGTCGCGGACGGTCTGAACGAAGCGGGAGAGCTGGGTATTGAGCGACGCGGCATTGACGTGGCGAACGAGGCCACCTGTCTGTTCGCATAGCGTCTCGAACGGGCTGTAGGGTGTGTTGCTCAAACCGAAGATGGCGACGCCGGAGCTGGTGGCGGCGTCGATGGTCTTGTCGGGGGCGGATTCGTTGGACCTGTCGATGCCTTCGGTGATGGCAAGAATGACGCGGCGGCCGGGCTCATGCTGGAGATCGTGCGCGAGCTGGATGAGCGCGTTGTCGATGTGCAGCGATTTTTCGCAGTTTCCCGGCCGGGCGGCAGCGCCATGAGTCTGCTCGTTTTCGATGGCGCGCTGGACGGCTTGCTTCATGAGTTCGGGGTCAGGCGGGCTGGCCTTGGCGACCTGGACGAGCGAGCAGTCAAGCGCGTAGAACATGACGCGATCGTCGGGTTGAAGCGAGAGCCGGGCAATGCGGGCCATGGCTTCGGGGAAGAAGGCGAACATCCCGTCTTCGGCTCCGCTGGTGTCGACGAGGATAGCGAGAGTGATGGGGTCGTCGCTTTCGCGGCGCACGCGGACGGGCTGGAAAGGAACCCCCGAATCGACGTTGACAATCACGCGGCGGCGGTCGAGTTTGGGGACGTAGCTGCGGCCCGGGTCGAGGATCAGTGTCGGTATCTGGACGAGATTGGTATAGACATGGAGCGTGTAGGGAGCGGGATCTTGCTGCGCGGTGGTACTGGCACGAGCAGGCGTGACGGCTACACAGAGGAGCGCCAGAACGAAGAGGCCCACAGAGGCAGGCCGCTGCCGGAAACTGCGCATCGGTTGGCTGACCATGTGGGCATTATGCCAGAAGCGGAAGAGAACGAATGTCACTTCTTGCTGACATTGTTACGGGCTGCTGGGAATTACTTCCTGGGGGGCGAGCCTGCGCCGTCGCTGTCCAGCTCGCCTGGACGCACGAGGGTGTGGGCGTCGGAGATGGGGACGGCGATGCCGGCGGCGCGGATGACGGCGTCGCTCCTGGGGATGGCGATGAGGATGGTGTGGTCGCCAGCGGTGGTGTCGGCGGGGCGGGGAAATTCGACAATGAAGCGGTCGCGGAGGGACTTGATGAAGTCGCTGAGGGAGGAGGCGAGGGTGTCGGCTGGAGAAAGGCGGGCGATGCCGCCGGTTTTGGTGCAGAGCTCATTGAAACCAGTGTCAATGGGTGACTGCAGGTGCATGACGCCGTTGAAGCCGGCGTAGGTGGTGGGCTGGTCGATGTCTTTGGCGACTTCCGGCGCGATGCCGAAGACGGCTACGCCGAGGTCGCGGGTGGACTGATAGACCTTTTCAGTCGAAATATTGCTGACGTTATCGTGTCCGCTGGAGAGGGCGAGGATGACACGGCGACCGCCGGCGGTGGCGAAGTCGGCGGCGACCTGAGCGATCGCGTCACGGAGACCGAGGCGCTTTGCGCAGGGGCCGTGCTGCTTGATCTGGGCATTGGCTTGATCGATGGCCGCGTGGAGTGCAGCGGGATTGGCGGGCGAGAAGTCCGCAACACGTTGCAGGCTGCAGTTGAGGGCGTAGATGGCGACGCTGTCCTGGGCGTGTAGTGAGCGTTTGGCGGCCTTTTCCAGCTCTTTGCCGAGGACGGGAAGCAGATCGTTCTCGCCGATGCCGGGGTCGAGGAGGATGGCAAGCGAGAGCGGGTCGTCCCCTTCGGAGCGGACGTGGGCGGGGGCGAAGGGCTTGCTGTGGTCGATGGTGATGGTGATCTTTTCGGGGTTGATCTTCGGTACGTACTCGAGGTTGGCGCTGCGGATGATGACGGGAATCTGGATGAGGGTGGTGGTGATGTGGAAGGTGAAGGTGGGCTCAGTTGTTTGCGGTCGAGCTGGAGCAGCGGCGAGCAAAGCGAGCGTCGCCAGGGCGGCGACGGAGCAGCTGCGGAACGCGCGACTTACCGGAAATTTCACGGGAGAAGTATGTCAGAAATGCAGGACGCCTGAGGAGACGAAAATGTCAGGATTTTGTTGGCCTGGCTGACACTCAGGGAGCCTTGTCGGGGTCTTCTTCGTCGGCTTCTTCAGGCGAAGCTTTCCGATGAATTGCGTTGGGATCGCCTTTGACTTCGGTGTAGGTGAAAGAAATGGAGCCAGTGCGAATGAAGACCTCGCTCTTGGGCAGGCTGACCGAGATGAGGTGTGAGCCGGCGATGTCCTTGGGGCGAGGGAACTCGACTATGTATCGCTCGCGGAGGTTACGGACAAAGCGCCGCATGACGTCGTCGAGGGCTTCGTCGGTGACCTGGTGGCTGATGCCTCCGGTGGACTCGCAAAGTGCGCCGAATGCGGATCCGCCGGGGCGCAGGGTGCGGGGGTTGGGAGTGAAGCTGGGCGTTGCATTGCGGCGGCTCATGGGGCTGTTGTTGTTTGTTGGGCCTCCGCCGGTGTCGAGAGAACTGAAGGAGACGCTATCGATGCCAGTGACGCCGAAGATGGTGACGGAGCGGGTGTCGGCGTTACGTTGCATGTCGAGTGAGGAGACGGCGCCAGCGACGTCTGTGCCGGTGACGCTGGCGAAGATGACGCGACGGCCTGGTTGCTTCTGCAGTTCGGCGGTAATGGCCGTGAGCGCCTCCAACGTGTGGACGGGAGCGGGACAGCCTTTCTGGGCTTTGCGGCGGGCCTTGAGGGTGTTGATGGCCTCGCGCGTGGCGGACTTGAGGTGATTGCCCGACTCGGCGTCGGGGACGGTAAAATCGACTGCTCTGACGAGTGCGCAATCGAGAACATAGACGGCGACGCGGTCCTGCGGCTTGAGCGTCGAAGTGATGCGGGGAAGCGACGAAGCAAACGAGGATACGATGATGTTTTGCGGGTCACCGGAGTCGATGAAGAGTGCGAGTGCGATGGGGTCATCACCCTGCGGCCTAACGTGTGTGGGGGTGAAAGGAGTGCGGTAGTCGATGCTGACGAGGAGCTTTGAGCCGTCGACTTTGGGGGCAACGTCGAGATGCGGACCAAGGATCAGGACGGGGAGCTGAATAAGGTCGGCGAAGACTTCGAGCGTGTAGCCGGGGTTGGGCGGCGGGTCGTCGGTGGGCGCGGGGTCCTGCTGTGCACGGCAGGACGTCACCAGGGTGGCGGCAAGCAAAACTCCAGCGAGACGTGTGGCTTGCGCTCGGAGAGTGCCGGGAAACTTCATGCGAGAAGTATGCCAGAAAGGGGCGGCGGTGGAGAGCGTAGAATCCGGAGAGAATTTCAACTTTTTGGATTTGGCGGTGGTGCGATGGGTTCTTTGCGAATGTGGGTGGCGGTGGGATGTTTGTTGCTGGGCGTTGCCGGGAGAGCGCAGACGGCGGCGGCATCGGCAACACCTGCTTCGCTTTCTCCGCAGGAGCAGCAGCGGCAGATGGTGGAGTACTTCAAGACCCACTACGCCAAGCACGAATATCACATCGCCATGCGGGACGGGGTGAAGCTGTTTACGGCGGTGTATACGCCGATTACGGGGCAGTTTACCGATGCTGGACCGTATCCGTTCCTGATGTCGCGCACACCGTATAGCTGCGCTCCCTATGGTGAGGACAAGGTAATGCCGCGGGTGGTGGGCAATGAGGGCCTGATCCGCAGCGGCTACATACTGGTGTGCCAGGATGTGCGCGGCCGTTGGGATAGCGAAGGTGTGTGGTTGGAGATGACGCCAGCCAAGGATGGCAAGGGTGTCGATGAATCTACCGACATGTTCGATACGGTGGAGTGGCTTCTGAAGAATGTTCCGGCGAACAACGGCAAGGTAGGGATCCTGGGGATCAGCTATCCGGGGTTTTATGCAGCGGCGAGCATTATTGATGGGCATCGGGCGATCAAAGCGGCGAGCCCACAGGCACCGGTGACGGACCTGTGGATGGGCGATGACGCTTACCACGGTGGCGCGGCGATGCTGGAGCAGAACCACTCGTTCTATGCGGAAGGGTTTGCGCCGCAGAAGAATCCAACCACGACCGAGCCGCGCAGCAACTTCGACACGGGAACGAAGGATGCTTATGCGTACTACCTAAAGATGGGGACGATGGGTGCGCTGGATACGCCGGCGGGAGGAACGAATCCGCTGTATCACGACCAGGTGGCCCACGCGACGTATGACGATTACTGGAAGGTGAGGAACATATCCGCGCACATGCATGGCGTGAAGGCCGCGACGATGGAGGTGGGAGGGTGGTTCGATGCGGAAGACCTGTCGGGGCCGGTGAAGATCTTTCATGCTATCGATGCGCAGAGCCCGGCGTCCGCTGAGAACGTGCTGGTGGAAGGGCCGTGGGTGCATGGCGGGTGGTCGCGCGGCGATGGACGGACGCTGGGCGATGTGAGTTTCGGCTCGGCGACGGCGGCGTTTTATCGCGAGAAGATTGAGGCGCCTTTCTTCGAGCACTGGCTGAAGGGCGCGTCCTGGACGGAGATGCCGAAGGCTTTTGTGTTTGAGACGGGATCGAACGTGTGGAAGAAGTATGCAAGCTGGCCGCCGAAGGAGGTTTCGGCGAAGATGCTGTACTTTCGCGAGGGCGGCGGACTGAGCTGGAGCGCGCCGACGGAGAAGGTGGGCAAGGACGAATACGTGAGCGACCCGGCCCATCCAGTGCCGTTTACGGAGTACACGACAGACACCACGCCGCAGCGATACATGGCAGACGATCAGCGCTTCGCGGCGCGGCGACCGGACGTATTGACGTATGTGACGGAGCCGCTGACGGAGGATGTGACGGTGGCGGGACCGTTGATGCCGAAGCTGAGGATTGCGTCGACGGGGACGGACTCGGATTTTGTGGTGAAGCTGATTGATGTGTATCCGGAGGACTTCAAGAGTGGGGATGAGGCGCAGGGCAAACGGGTGACGGGCGCGGCGCCGGTGTACATGCAGGGCTATGAGCAGCTGGTTCGCGGCGAGCCGATGCGGGCGAAGTTTCGGAACTCATGGGAGAAGCCGGAGGCGTTGATGCCGGGGAAGGTGACGACTGTCGATTTCACGATGCAGGATGTGAACCATACGTTCCTGAAGGGTCACCGGATCATGGTGCAGGTGCAGAGCTCGTGGTTCCCGTTGGTCGATCGCAATCCGCAGGTGTTTGAGGATATTTACAAGGCGAAGCCGGAGGATTTCAAGAAGGCGACCGAAACTGTGTTTCACCAGGCTGGGGCGGCCAGTGGGGTGGAGCTAATGGTGCTCGCGCACTAGTCTTTCGGCTGTCCGGCGGGCTTTTCCTCAGTCTTTGATGCGGCGGGTTCGCTGCTTTGGGCGGCTATGCCGAAGGGGTCGGTGAGGCTGGGGCTTTGGGGGGTCAGGAGTTCGGCGCCTTGCTCGGTGATGAGCATGTCATCTTCCAGGCGGATGCCGAATTTGTTGGGCAGGTAGATGCCGGGCTCGTTGGAGAAGAGCATGCCGGGGGCCAGCTTCTGGGTGTTGCCGGCGACGAGGTAGGGCCACTCGTGCATGTCGAGACCGATGCCGTGACCGACGCGGTGGGTGAAGTAGGTGTAAGCGGGGCCGTAGCCGGCCTTGGCGATAACTTCGCGGGCGGCGGCGTCGACGGCCTGCATTTCCGCGCCGGGATGGGCTGCGGCCAGCGCGGCGGATTGCGCGTTGTGGACGGTCTGAAAGACTTCACGCTGGAGGTCCGAGGCTGTGCCGTAGACGAAGCTGCGCGAGATATCGGAGGTGTAGCCGTCGACGGTGCAGCCGTCGTCGATGAGGACCATTTCGCCTTCGCGGATGACTTGCGGCTTGGAGGTTCCGTGGGGGACGGCGGAGTTTTCGGCAACCTGGCAAGAGGCTTCGCCCTGGACGCCGCTGCGGGCGTAGCCGAGGTTGATGAGCTCGGTGAAACGGTGGTTGGTGTCGCCGGGGCCGCAGGAGAGGTAGGCGGCTTTATAAACGTCGATGGTGATGGCGTTGGCGAGGCGGAGGCAGGCTAGCTCGGCGGGGGACTTGAGCGAGCGGCAACCGGCGGTGACGGGTGTCGCCGAGACGAGCTTGATGGCCGGGCAGGCGATGGCGATGGCGTTGGAGAAGGCGAACTGGGTGTGCTCCTCGATGCCCAGGTTGCCGGTGGTGATGCCGGCTTCGACGAGGCCGGCGCGGAGGGCGGCGTAGGGGTCTTCGTTTTCCTGCCAGCGGTAGGAGAGGATGGAGTCGCGCTCGGGGAACTTGAGGGAGATTTCGGCGTAGCGGTCGTGCTCGAAGTAGGGAAGGATGGCGAAGGGCGCGGCGGCGACGGGGATGACGAAGGCGAAGAGCCGCTCGGACTGGCCCCAGCGGCTGCCGGTGAAGTACTGCATGGAGGCGCCGGTGGTGATGACGACGGCGTCGATCTTGTACTGCTTCATGAGTTCGCGGGCGAGGTCGAGGCGCGTCTCGCGCTCCTCGGTGGTGATGGGCACGATGTCTTTGCGGCGGTCGGCGAGGGCGAGGATGGCGGCGGGAAGCGCGGGTGTGGGCGATTCCTTCGCGTCTTTGGCCGGTACGGGTTTTTCCTGGGCTTGCAGGGCGAGTACGGGCGCGGTGGCTGCGGCGGATATCAGGAAGCGTCGGCGGGAGAGCATGTGGGAATTGTAAGGGAGTGACCACACCGGCGGTGGTGGGCGCCCACCCATCGCGCAAAAGCGCGCGATGAATGGGGCATCCGAATTTCCGGCCGATTTCAGAGCGATAAACGGGCGCGACGTTTGGCTACGGAATGGCCCGGGTGCTATGTTCTGGCTTGATAGATGAAACGATGAAAGGTGGGGCGATGCGAGTGACTTTGGAGCAGCAGTTGGCGGGAGCGGTGGATGCGGATTTGACCGCGGTGTTTGGCGCGATTGCGCTGGCGGCACGGGAGATCGAGCGCAAGATCCGGCTGGCCGGTTTGAGCGACACGTACGGCGCGGTGGGCGCGACCAATGTGCAGGGCGAGCAGCAGCAGAAGCTGGACGTGTTTGCCAACGACGTGATGATGGATGAGCTGGGGAAGTTGAACTGCGTGGCGGCTCTGGTGAGCGAAGAAGATGAAGAACCGGTTATCTGTGATCATCCGGGGTCGAAGTATATTGTGATTTTCGATCCGCTGGATGGCTCATCAAACATTGACGTGAATGTTAACGTGGGAACGATTTTTAGCATTCAAGAGTTTGCCGGTGGGGATTTGAGTGCGGCTATTTTGCAGCCAGGGACGAAGCAGGTTGCGGCGGGGTATGTGGTTTATGGTCCGTCGTGCGTGATGGTGATGACGACCGGCGATGGCGTGAGCGGCTTTACGCTGGATGACACCGGCGAGTTTGTGCGGAGCTCGGAGAAGATGATGATGCCGCAGCAGGGGCCGTACTATTCGACTAACGAGGCGAATGCGTCGACGTGGCCGGATGCTTATCGCGGGTATCTGAAGATGCTGCTGGCGGGTGAGTTGAATGGGAAGACTTATAGCTCGCGGTATATCGGGAGCCTGGTGGCGGACTTTCATCGCACGCTGCTGAAGGGTGGGGTGTTTCTGTATCCGCCTACTGCGAAGGTGCCGAATGGCAAACTGCGGCTGTTGTATGAGGCGAATCCGATGGCGATGGTGGCGGAGCAGGCGGGCGGCGCGGCGGTGAATGGGCCGACGCGGATTATGGAGCTGCAGCCGGAGAAGATTCATCAGCGGACGCCGCTGATTGTGGGCAGCAAGGCCGAGGTTGAGGCGCTGCAAGAGGCCGTTGCACAGGAGTAAAGTGGTGGCCGTGGCTATACAGGCGATAGAGGTTGCGGAGCGGCTGTATTACGAGTCGGCGGCGCTGGAGTTTTCGGCGGTGGTGACCGACATTCGGCTGGAGAAAAAAGAGGACGGCGCAGCGCTGTGGCAATTGGCGCTGGATAAGACGGCGTTCTATCCCGAGGGTGGTGGGCAGCCTTGGGATATGGGTGTACTGGTCGCGGTGGCGCCGAGTGGGGCGACTCTGGAGGTGGCTGTCGAGCGCGTGGAGGAAGATGCACACGGCGAGGTGTGGCACACCGTTCGTAAGCCGCTGATGGCGGGGACGGAAGTGACGGGGTATGTCGACGCTGACCGGCGGATTGACCATGAGCAGCAGCATTCGGGACAGCATTTGTTGTCGGCGATTTTTCTGCGTGAGGTGGGAGCGCGGACGGTGTCGTTTCATTTGGGAGCGGAGTCTTCGACGATTGACCTGGCGTTGCGCGAGGGCGCGGAGCGGCTGGCGGACGAGGATCTGGTGCGGGTAGAAGAGGCGGTGAATCGCGTGGTGCGCGAGGGGCGTCCGCTGCATGCGCATTGGGTGGAGCGGGGGTTGGCGGAGGCGATGCTGGCGCGAGGCGACCTGCGGAAGCTGCCGGAGCGCGACGATGCGCGGCTGAGGATTGTGCAGATGCAGGGAATCGAGTTCAACGCCTGTGGTGGAACGCATGTGGCGAACACCGGCGCGATTGGCGCGGTGTTGCTGCGTAAGGTGGAGAAGGTGAAACAAGGGTGGCGGGTGGAGTTTGTGTGCGGGGGGCGTGCGGTGAAGGCGGCTCGGCGGGATTTTGCGACGCTGGGGGCGGTGGCTCGGACGTTGTCGGTTGCAACGGCAGATGTGCCGGCGCGGATTTCTTTGCTACTCGATGAAGGTAAGACTGCCGCGAAAGAGCGAAAGGCGTTGCTGGAGGAGTTAGCTGGCGCCACGGCAGCGGAGTTGGTGCGTTCGGCTGTTGAAGATGAAGTGGCGCGAGCGGTCTTTGCGGGGCGGGACGTTGAGTTCGCAAAGAAGGTCGTGTCGAAAGCTGCGGCGCTGGGGCGGGCTGCGGTTGTTGGCGTGACCAATGGACCTGAGGGCGCGGTGGCGATGGCACGCGGCGCGGGGTCTTCTCTGAATTGTGGAGCGGCACTGCGCGAGGTGTTGAGCGCTGTGGGAGCTCGGGGTGGTGGGTCGGCGGAGATGGCGCAGGGGGTTTGTGCTGCTGCACAGGTGGAGGAGTTGGTGGGTAAGTTGGCCGAAGTGTTGAGTTAGCTTTGCGTGGATTTTAGGAAATCCAAGTACCGGCCCCATCGACGACCTGCCACGCGCCGTTACGCTTTTCCATCACGATGAAAGCGCCTTGTCCACACATGCCGCAAAGATGTTCCATGTAGAACGACGCCCTCGTCGCGTTGTGATTGAAAGTTACCCGGGAAAATCGCAGCATGCCGTAGCTCGCTCGTTGATCGGCTTCGCTATAGCCAGGAGATATGGTGGACGTAACCAACTTGTAAGGTGCAGGAATCGAGAAGTTTCTATCCAACGGAACCGACCACATGGACTGTAGGAGCATCACGAGTCGTTCAGCGGGTGAAAGCGGTTTGAGTCGTGAAGGCCAGAGCAGGCGAAACATTCCGTTGGAGCTATGGTCGAGAATGACGACGAGATGTTCGCGTGAGCCGAGGTCATGAGAGTCGCCGGTAAGACCCGGTGTAATGAACGCTGAGAGCGCAGCGTACTGCTCGCGCTGAGTAATGGCGCGTGAGGGCTCGTACAGTTCATATGCAGCGCAGGTCACTGCGACGAAGAGCACGGCGCCTAACGCTCCAGTTTTGAGCCAGCGTTTCATGCGGCTATCGTACAGCGAATCGATCCATGTATGACAGATGGCGGGCTGTCAGAAGGCGGTCGCGTATTCGCGCGATACCCCACCCTTCGCAAAGTGCGCGAAGGATGGGCCACCCGGTGGCTGTGCTGCTACGGGCGGAATGGGGGATTCGACTGCGGCTCAGCATGACGCCGCAGCAGAGCGGCAGCATCAGCAACCGCAGATTCCCCGCGGGCATGACAACAAGAGATGCAGGAGTGTGTGGTTACCCTTATCAACAGGCGGATTCCGTGGCGGTCATAAACTGGAGGGGTGAACCTTTATTGCGATGTCGCGTTGCCGGTGCCGTTGGACCGGGCTTTTACCTATGAGCTGCGGGGGCTTTTGGTTGAGGTGGGGGCGCGGGTGTTGGTGCCGTTTGGGGGCCAGCGGCTGACGGGGGTGGTGGTTGCGGTGCATGATGTTCCGCCTGAGGCTGGGGTGGATGTGAAGCCGGTTGCGGTGGTGCTCGACGAGGCGGCAGTGTTGCCGGCGGAGCTGATGGAGCTGGCGCGGTGGATCGCCGGGTACTACGTGGCGCCGCTCGGGGAAGTCCTGCGCGGGATGCTGCCGCTGACGGCGGAGGTGAAGCGGCAGTGGGTCTATCGCATTGGCGAGGCGGGGAGGAAGGCGTTGTATGAGGCGGCGCGGGGGTCTTCAAGGCGGTCGAAGAAGAGTGTGGAGGAGCAGAACCTCGAGTACGCGGTGTTGAATTACCTGGAAAGCGGCGAGGGGGCAAAGGTCGGGGCACTGCGGTCGGCTACCGGGGCAAACAAGGCTCTGCTGGATGGGATGGTAAAGCGGCGGTGGCTGGTGCGCGAGGCGCTGGCGGAGGTGAGGGACGCTCGGAGGGTGGAGATGGTGGCGGTGGTGGTGGGGGGGGCCGCGGATGAGGCGGCGCCTGCAACCCACCCTAGCGACGATGAAGCCGTCGCGAGGATGGGGCACCCAGTGGCCTCGGGAGGGCGGCGGCTGCCGCGGTTGAATGAGAATCAGCTGGCTGTGATGGCGGAGCTGGCGGGGTTGGGTGGGCGGGTGTTGGTGCGGGAGTTGCGTGGGCGGCTGTCGGATGCCGGGGTGCCGGAGTCGACGCTGGGGACGCTGGTGAAGCGGGGATTGGTGCGGCTGGAGGAGCGGGCTGCGGGGTTTCACTTTGGGTCGGTCGGCGTCGAGGAAGAACAGGCAACGACAACGACAGAAGCAGATTCCTCCGCTGCGCTGCGGAATGACAATATTGAAAATTTCCGGAATGACAGCTCTAAGGGGAAGAGGAAGAAGTCGGCGCATGAGCATGCTTTGAATGAGGCGCAGACCGAGGCGCTGGGGACGATTGTGGCGGCGATGGAGAAGGGTGGGTTTCGACCGCTGCTGCTCTATGGGATTACGGGGTCGGGTAAGACGAGCGTTTATTTTGCCGCGATGCGGCGGGCGCTGGAGGCGGGCAAGAGTGCGTTGCTGCTGGTGCCGGAGATTGGGCTGACGCCCGCGATGGTGGGGCAGATGGTGGCGGCGTTCGGGAGCGAGGTGGCGCTGTTGCACTCGCAGCTGACGCCGGATGAGCGGGCCGAGCAGTGGCACCGGATTCGGCGGGGAGAGGCGCGGGTGGTGGTGGGGACGCGGTCGGCGGTGTTTGCGCCAGTGCCGGAGCTGGGGCTGATCATCGTCGACGAAGAGCATGACGGGAGCTACAAGCAGGAGGAGACGCCGCGCTACCATGCGCGCGATACGGCGGTGATGCGGGCGAAGCTGCTGGCTGATGCGACGAGCGGATGCGTGGTGGTGATGGGGTCGGCTACGCCGTCGCTGGAGAGCTGGTCGAATGCGGAGCGCGGGCGGTATGAGCGCGTGGAGATGCTGGAGCGCGTGGAGCGGCGGCCGCTACCGGTGGTCGAGATGATTGATATGCGGGATGAGTTTCGCGAGACGGGGCAGGAGCAGCTATTTTCGCGGCAGTTGATTACGGAGACGCAGGCTACGCTGGATCGCGGGGAGCAGGTGATTATTCTGCTGAACCGGCGGGGGTACAGCTTTGTTGTCATGTGCCGAAGCTGCGGCACCAAGATTGAGTGCGAGAACTGTGCGATTTCACTGACTTATCACAAGCCTGGCGGGCCGGAAGATCTCAGCGGTGAGGCCCGTGTGGGACAACGGCTGGAGTGTCACTACTGCGGGTTTCGGCGAGGGGTCCCGAAGGAGTGTCCGGAGTGCAAGAGTGAGCACTTGTACTACATGGGCGCAGGGTCGCAGCAGGGTGAGGAGCGGCTGCAGGAGTTGTTTCCGGGGGCGCGGATTGGGCGGATGGATCGCGATACGGTGCGCACGCGCGGCGATATGGAGCGGTTGCTGGTGCGGCTGCATTCGGGCGAGATCAATCTGCTGGTCGGGACGCAGATGATCGCGAAGGGGCATGACATTCACGGCGTCACGCTGGTGGGCGTGGTCGGCGCAGACTTTGCGCTGGGGCTCCCGGATTTTCGGGCAGCGGAGAGGGTTTTTCAGTTGCTGACGCAGGTGAGCGGGCGCGCGGGTCGTGGGGAGTTGCCGGGGCGGGTGTTGGTGCAGACATATCAGCCGGACCATTATGTGAATAAGTTTGCGATGACGCATGACTACACGGGTTTCGCCGCTAACGAAATGTACTTCCGGCGGGCGATGCGCTATCCGCCGTTCAGCGTGCTGGCGAATGTGATTGTGCAGGGAGAGAAGCTGGAGGAAGTACTGGCCTGGGCTGCCGAGTTGGGCAAGTGGTTCGGGCGTGCGGGACTGAAGGATGTGCGCGTGCTGGGGCCAGCGGCGGCGCCGATTTCACGGTTGAAGAGAATCTACCGGTACCACTTTTTGTTGAAGGCGGAGCGGCGTGATGTGCTGGGTGGGGCGCTGCGGGCGATGCTCGGGGCGGCGGAGCAGCGAGGGGTTCCGAGGCGGAACCTGGTGGTGGATGTGGACGCGGTGCACCTGATGTAGGGCTCCCATGTCCGAGATTCCGGACATGGGGCACCCATGAGACGTAGAGGTGGGAAAGTACTTTCGAGGCTCCGGCGTCGCTGCGCGCCTTAGTCGATGAGGTGGAGTTCTTTGCCCGGCTTGAAGCGGACGGCTTTTCCGGGAGCGATGCTGACTTCGGCTCCCGTGCGCGGGTTGCGGCCAACGCCGGTTTTGCGGGGCTTGACGTTGAAGACGCCGAAGCCGCGGAGCTCAATGCGGTCACTCTGGCCGAGCGCGCGCTTCATGGCTTCGAAGATGGCGTCGACGGCTGACTCAGCCTTGGTGCGGGGGAGCCCGGTTCGTTCAACTACACGGTGGATGAGGTCCTGCTTTATCAATGGGTCGCCTTTCTTTATTCCGCTGCTGCTCAAATATGTCGCGGTCCGATTTACGCCCGTATCAGGATGTTAGAAAGGGGGCTACGGATTGTCAACGTGGGTTTTTGCGGTAGGCTGCTGCTAAGTAAGTAGGCAGACATAGTACGAACTTTTACACTAGCCCAGGACGTACAGGGAGAAGCATGGCAATTAAGAGCGATAAGTGGATTCGGACGCAGGCGACGGAGCACGGCATGATTACGCCGTTCAGCGAAAAGCAGGTCAAGGATGGCTGCATTTCTTATGGCCTGTCGAGTTACGGATACGACCTGCGCGTCTCCGACGAGTTCAAGATTTTTACTAACGTAAATAGCGCCATCATCGATCCGAAGAATTTTGACGAGCGCTCGTTTGTTTCGGTGCAGGCGTCCAGCGTGATTGTTCCGCCGAACTCCTTTGCGCTTGCCCGCTCTGTCGAGTACTTCAAGATTCCGCGCGATGTGCTGACCATCTGCGTGGGCAAGAGCACCTACGCGCGTTGCGGCATCATTGTGAACGTGACGCCGTTCGAGCCGGAGTGGGAAGGCTTTGTGACGCTGGAGATTTCCAACACCACGCCGTTGCCGGCCAAGGTGTATGCCAACGAAGGCCTGTGCCAGATTCTGTTCTTCCAGAGCGACGAGATGTGCGAGGTGAGTTACGCGGACCGGAAGGGCAAGTACCAGCATCAGCAGGGGATCGTTTTGCCTAAATTGTGAGGCGGCCGATCCGCTGAAGCAGCGGAGATAGTGGTGACGCAACATCATCCATATCGTAACACGACAAAACATGATTGATCCCGTAGTGAAGTGACGCATGGTGTGGCAGAATAGTCTCGCTTCCCGCCGTCGCGCACGTGGATTTGTGCTGACGTGCAACCTGCGACACGGGCCTTCCATCAGAAGTAGAGATTGCGGTAATACTGGGGCCGATACTCATCGAACCGCGACAACTGAGATTTGAAAGGTGAACGACAATGAAGAAACTTACGAGTGTACTTTGTGCGCTGGCGATGGCTGCTGGCACGATTCCCGCCATGGCTGTGACCAACGCGACGCTGGCTGAGCGGCTTGGCGATGCAACCGACACGCTGCGGCAGATTATGGCCACTCCCGACAAGGGCATTCCGCAGTCGATCCTGGCCGGTGCTTCGTGCGTTGTGGTCATTCCGAAGTACAAGAAGGGCGCGTTCGTGGTTGGAGCGCAGTATGGCAAGGGAGTGGCGACCTGCCGCACCGGCCACGGCTGGAGCGCTCCGGTATTTGTGCGTCTTGAAGGCGGCAGCTTTGGCTGGCAGATTGGGGGACAGTCGACGGACCTCGTGCTGGTAGCGATGAATGATCGCGGCCTGCAGGACATGCTGAAGAACAAGGTGAAGCTTGGCGCTGATGCTGCTGCCTCTGCCGGCCCGGTGGGCCGCAATGCGCAGGCTGGCACGGATTGGAAACTGAATGCGGAGTTCCTGACGTACTCGCGCAGCAAGGGTCTGTTTGCTGGCCTCTCGCTGGACGGTACTGTTCTTTCCAAGGACGGCGACGACATGCGCGAGTTCTACGGCTCCGACCTGCCGTTCGAGGGCGTATTGAAGGGCAACCAGCCGACGCCGGAAGCGGCTCGTCCGTTCGTCGGCACCGTGGCGCGGTACTTCGTCAGTTCGAAGGCTGCTCAGTAAGGCGTTATAGCGTTGAGCGAAGGGGCTGCCTGCGGGCGGCCCCTTTCCTTTGTCGGGAAGCGAGGCAATCGCGGATACACTGGAACCTTGAGCGCTATGCAACAGGTTCGACCCAGCAAGATGACGCTCCGCGAATCGTTGGAGTACGGCGTGGTGCGGTCCCTGGTGGCCGTGCTGAGAGCCCTGCCTCGGGAAGCGGCGCGAAGGGTGGGTGCGGGGATCGGAGCGCTATCGCTGCGACTGCTGGCGCGCCTGCGCAGGACCGGGATGCGGAATCTGCAACTGGCGTATCCCGAAAAGACGGTTGCTGAACGCGAGACGCTGCTGAGGGAGGAGTTCCGGTCGCTGGGGTGGCAGATGGCGGAGTTTTGCCAGATGCCGAAGTACACGGCGGAGTCTGCCGCGGGCTTTGTACGGTATGAGGGGCTGGAGAATTATCTGGCCGCGCGGGCCAGGGGCAAAGGCGTCCTGGTGGTGACGGGCCACCTGGGCGCGTGGGAGCTGTCGAGCTACTTTCATTCGCTGATGGGGTACCCCATGTCGCTGGTAATCCGGCGGTTGGATAATCCGCGAGTGGACGAGTTCGTGAACGGAATTCGCACGCTGCATGGCAATCGGGTAATACACAAAGACGACTTTGCCCGTGGCCTGATTACCGCGATGCATAACGGCGAGACAGTTGGCATCTTGATGGATACGAATATGACGCCGCCACAGGGTGTGTTTGTGCCCTTCTTCGGCATCGAGGCTTGTACGGCTTCCGGGCTGGCGCGGGTGGCGCTGCGGTCGGGGGCGGCGGTGCTGCCCGGGTTCCTGCTGTGGGAAGAGAGCGAGCAACGGTACGTGCTGCACTTTGGCGAGGAACTGGAGCTGGTGAGGACGGGCGATGTGGCGCAGGACATTGTCGCCAACACGGCGTTGTTTACGGCGGCGATTGAGGCGTACATTCGGGGTTATCCGGGGCAGTGGCTGTGGGTGCATCGGCGCTGGAAGACGCGGCCTGAGGGTGAAGGGAGTCTGTACTGATGACGGCTCAAGAGATAGCGGTGCTGGTCGGCGCTGAACTGAGGGGCGACGATGCGCGCGAGGTCTTGCGGGTGTCGGGGTTCGCTGATGCGGGGCCGGAGGCGGTCGTCTTTGCGCAGGATGCTGCCTCGCTGGCCGTGGCGTTGAAGAGCACGGCGGGCTTGATCCTGGCGCCGGCTGCTGACGGCTCTGAAGAGCGCGTGCTGGCGGTGCGGGATCCGAAGTATGCGTTCGCGCTGTGTGGACGTGCGCTGGCGAGGAAGCCGGAGGGGCCGCTGGTGCATGCGGCGGCGAGCGTGGATGCGACGGCACGGCTCGGTGCGGGAACGCGGGTGGACGCCGGTGCGGTGATTGAAGCGGATGTGATTGTGGGAGATAACGGAAGGATCGGCAGCAACGTGACGCTGTGCCGGGGAGCGCTGCTCGGAGATCGCGTGGTGGTGCAGGCCGGAGCCGTAGTGGGGGCGACTGGCTTCGGTTACGTGCGCAACAACGCGACGGGCGAATACCTGCTTTTTCCGCAGCAGGGCAAGTGCGTGATTGAAGATGACGTGGAGATTGGAGCCAACACCACGATCGACCGTGGCGCGCTGGGTGAGACGCGGATCGGTGCGGGGACGAAGATCGACAACCAGGTGCACATTGGGCACAACTGCGTAATTGGGAAGAACGTGGTGATTGCGGCGCAGGTGGGAATTTCGGGGTCGTGCGTGATTGAGGATGGCGCGGTGCTGGCGGGGCAGGTAGGCCTGGGTGACCACGTGACCGTAGGCAAAGGCGTGATTCTGGGCGGGGCCAGTGGGGTGTTTCCGCACAAGCGCGTGGATGGACCGGGTGAGATGTTGATGGGCGTGCCGGCCGTCCCGCTGAAGGAGTATCTGAAGACACTGGCAAAGGTTCGGCGTCTGAAGTAGAGGCGCTTAGGAGATCGATGTGGGCATCGTCGTCGTGGGTGGACACACGCGCAATATCGGCAAAACGAGCGTGGTTGCCGGGCTGATCGCTGCGCTGCCGGAGCGGCGCTGGACCGCGGTGAAGATTACGCAGTTCGGGCACGGGGTGTGCTCGGCGAATGGCGAGCCCTGTAACTGCGAGACAGCGGACCACGGTATCGCCGTGAGTGAAGAGCGCAGCCGGACAAGTGGAACTGACTCGGCGCGCTATCTTGCTGCGGGGGCTGAGCGGGCGTTTTGGGTGAGGACGCGGCAGGGGCAGCTGGTGGCAGCGATGCCCCGATTGCGCGCGTTGATGGCTGAGGCGGAGAACGTCATCATCGAATCGAACAGCGTGCTGCGGTTCTTGCGGCCGGATGTTTTTGTGACGGTGCTCGATCCTGCGGTGGCCGACTTCAAGGCATCGGCGCTGCGGTATCTGGATCGTGCGGACGCGGTGGTGATGCCGCTGGCGGCGGGGGAGACGGTGTGGCAAGGCGTTGCGCCTGAACTGACTGCTAGGGCGCGGGGATTCACGATGAGCGAAGGATGTTATTGCAGCCAGGAGCTGGTGCGATTTGTGGATGAGCGGCTGTTGGTGGCGACTACAGCGTAACGATGAGTGATGCGCGAAAAAGAACGGCGCACCCTTTGGGGGTGCGCCTTTCAGGTTGGATTGCGGTTTAGGAGAACGTGCCGTTGAGGCCGCTGGGGAAGAAGACGCCGGTGGCCTTGGTCCCCGCCGTCGCTGCGCCGCCGCCGGTGACGATGTTCAGTACCTGGGTGGTGGTGCGGGAGAAAGCAATGACGGTGTCTTGAGCGGCGTTGACGATGGTTGTCGCGGGTTGGGTGCTGCCTTCTAGGGAGTAGGTGGTGGAGCCTGAGGCGGTGAGCGGTATGTCGTCGCCGTAGGTTCCTGTGGGGAATGCCGGGCTCGTGGGAGCGACGGCCTTCGACAACTTGGCGCGCAAGGCGGAGATTTGCTGGGTGAGCGTGATGTAACCGGCGACGTTGTTGGGGTCGAGGCCATTGATGGTGGTGCGGATGAGGCCGGCGTGGTACGCCTCGACAGCGAGAATGCTGGCGGCGGCCTGGAGATACGTCTTGCCTGTTGGGGTGGTGCTGATGAGTGGAGCGGCTCCGTGGTAAGCGGTGACGCCGACGTCTTCAAAGATGTAGGCGCCGACGAGGAAGTTGGCGTCCGACGAGTAAGGGTTGAAGGCAGGGCCGATGCCGGCGGCGCTGGCGGCGGCGGAGAAGGCTACTGTGCTGACGTCGATGGCAGGTTGAGCCACGGCCCCGCTGCCGAGGGCGCTGCGGAGAAAGATGACGTGCTTGCCTTCTTCGATCGCGGTTTCGGTGGCGTAGGCTCGGACAGCAGGGATGGCGAAGGGGACCATAGTGGCTCCGCCGGTGGTTGCTGCCGTACCTGCTGCCGTGGTGCCGGCGCCGATGCCGATGCCGGCGCTGGGTGCGCCAGCGGCGATGGCGGCTGCGTTGGGAGCGTTGATGGTGCAGCCGAAGGCGGCAACGTAATAGAAGTTGGCTTCGAGATACTCAAGGTTGAGTGCGAAGTTGAGGATGTCGGCATCAGTAAAGGTGGTGACGGTAGTGGCGGCCTTGGCGGCTGGTGCGAGAGCGAGGGCAGCGAGTGCTGCGCCACCGCCCACGAGCATCGCACGACGACTGGCGATGATGTTGTCGAGTTGTTTGGTTTCCTGGGTTGCCATGTCGTTTGTCCTTAGTTGTTTGTTACGGAAATCGTGCCGTTGAGTCCGTTGGGGAAGAAGCCGCCCTTAGCGATGCCCGCAGCGATGGTGCCGCCGTTAGGGCTGGGGACGTTGGCCTGGCCGTAGACGATGTGCAGGACCTGATCGGTGGTCCGGTGGAAGGCAAGAGCGCTTGAATCTGCCGCGACGATGGTGCTCGCTGTAGCGTTGGGGACTGTGGTGGCCGCTGCGACGGGACCCGCTAGAGCGGTTTCGTTACCGCCGCCGAGCGTGGCGCGGAGAGCGACTACCTTGTTGGCAAAGCCGAAGAACGGATAGGCTGTGGTGCCCAACTGATAAGCCTGGGCTGTCAGGTAGGTGCGGACGTAGGCAGCGTGGTAGGCTTCGACGGCCATGATGCCGGCGGCGGCGCTGAGGTATCCAGCGGTGATGCCGGCGGTAGTGATGAGTCCGGCTGCACCGTTGTAGGCAGTGACCCCGACGTCTTCAAAGACGAAGGCACCGACGAGGAAGCCATCCCATGCATTCGGAGCGGCCGTGGTGAAGGGGTTGAACGAACCGGCACCGGTGGCTGCGGTGGTGATGCCGGCGGCGACAGCGAGAGGACCGAAGAAGGTGAGGTCTATGTTGGGGCGGGAGACCGCGGAGGAGCCCAGGGCCTTACGCAGGAACTGTACGTGCGACTGCTCGTCGTAGGCGATTTCGTTCAGGATGTTCTGCTGCGCGGGGGTTAGGCCGGTGACCTTTGCCCCGCCGGTGACGGTGCCGGCGTTGCTGCCTGCATCGGCGGCAGACAAGCCCAATCCGGTTGCGGCACGGAGATAGAACTCGGCTTCAAGATACTCGAGGTTGAGGGCGAAGTTGAGGATGTCGGCATCGGTGTAAGAGCTACTTATACTGCCGGCGGGGAACGCGGTAGCGGGATCGTTCCCGCAACCGGCTATGAGCGCCATGGTTGCCACGCTGCCTGCACCGGTAAGAAGCGTCCGGCGAGATAGAGCTTTGTCTAGTATGTTGCTTGATTTTTCCACGAATGTATCTCCTGATTTAGCCCGGTAGCGGCGGCGAACGTGTCGCTCTCCGTTGTCTTGCAGCGTACGTAGGGGGTACGATGCCAGTTCAGGAGTGGATTTACATAACTTGCCATATATATATATTTTGGAGGCGTTCTTATCGCAAATAAGCTGTAAATACGGGAGTTTTATCGATAAGTAGGCAACCTAAGTCGTCGCGTATTTAAATAAATTCCGCAGGCAACCTTATTGGGAGTAACGATGTCGAGAGTTAGATGCTCTGAACGGGCAGCATCATGAGGTCGACAGTGAGAGCGACCTCTTTTTGCACGAAGGGCTCGGCGTAGCGGACCCCGGCGAGCAGGCCATAGTGGCGCGCCGTGGCGTACATGCGCTCGCGAATATCGTCTTCCGGTACGAAGAGGCCGCTGCCGGAAGTTTGATTGCCGTACTGGGAGCGATAGGCAAGCAGGGATTGCAGACGCGTCTCGATGTGCTCGGTGATGTCGACGACGAAAGTCGGGCGGACGTCGGCGTAGAGCGAGGCATAGAGAATCTTGTAGGGGCGGTGAGGAGCGAGGCCCGCGGCATTGAGTTCCAGGGGAAGCTCCAGCCGCGAGAGGCCGGCTATGAAGCAGGCCTCGTAGCCGAGCGTGGCGGCGGTGTAGTGGTCGGGGTGGCGGCCCTGCCAGTAAGGCAGGATGACCACGCGCGGGCGCAGGCGTCGCAAGGCAGCGGCGAGCTTGAGCCGGTTCTCGTAGGTGTTCTGGATGTTGCCGTCGGGAAGGTCGAGGGCTTCGCGGTGCGAGGCGCGGAGGATGCGGCCAGCATCGGCGGCTTCAGCGGCCCGCTCGGCGGCTGAGCCACGGGTACCGGCCTCGCCCTGCGTGAGATCGACTATGCCGGTGCGGGAACCCAGCGCCTGCTGCACCAGCAGCGTGCCGCCACAGGTCTGCTCCACGTCATCGCGATGGGCTGCTATGGCGAGGATGTCGACGGTCGTGAAGGTGGCTGGACCGTCGATTGCAGGCATGAGCGTTAGTTGGCAGAGTTGGTGATGGCATCCATGTAGGCGACGTCGAGGACGGTACCCTGCACGGTGAAATTGGCGTTGTTGATCTCTGTGCCGACTGCTGGAGTAGTGCCGACGCCGGGATCGTTTTGATCGACAATCTTGCCGCCGGTGTAGAAGGCGTGAACCTGGCCGCCGTATGCCGTGAAGACCTTGTGGTACAGCTGCACCCAGCACAGGCCGGTCAAGTTGCCGTAGTAATACGCATTCTGATCGGTGTTGGGGTAACCAACCATAACGGGCGTGGCTGTTGCTCCAGAGGGCACCTGTGTAACCGCAGGGAAGATGTTGACCGTTGGCGTTGCGCCACTCAGCGTGACCTCGGTGAGGCAGTTGTAATTGGCCGCCTGGGTGGTGCTTTGATGGGCTGCCAGCTGCTGAGCTGCGAGCGCGGCGCGCTGTCCGTTGGCGCACTGCTGGGATCCGATCCACAGCGTGTTGTCATCCGCGAAGAGCATCTTGGAGTGATGGCCGTCGGAAATGGAGTAGTTCCCGGTCACCTTATAGGTGTTCAGGTTGAGGGTCGATAGCGTACCGGTGAAGAGCCCGTTGGCCAGAAGCAGCTGGCCCGCGATGTAGAGGGTGGTGCCGTCGGATAGGACGGTAGTAACCCCTCCGGGGATCGGGACAGGATTGGCGACGGGCAATACTTGAGCGGGTGAAGGTGCGGCGGGGTCCAGAGGATTGACCTTGGGAATGACGTTGATGGTAAGCGCGCCTTCCTGCAGGAAGGTGATGCTGGCCGCCGTGCCACCGCACTCGGGACCGCAGTTAAGCACGTAGGCGGTCGAACCGTCGACGGAGA
Organism: uncultured Acidobacteriota bacterium; assembly: GCA_903873705.1. Taxonomy (GTDB): domain Bacteria; phylum Acidobacteriota; class Terriglobia; order Terriglobales; family Acidobacteriaceae; genus Granulicella. The sequence goes on along the minus strand of CAIQPK010000069.1, from coordinate 48,099 downwards.
ACGAAACATCGGATGGACGGTCAAACGTGCCGGGGACGGGGACAACGCAGTAAATGGGAAGGATGAGGGGCTGGCAGTCGACAGCACCGGGAGGCGTAACCGGGTTGCTGGTGGCGTCGAGCTTCACGATGCGGTAGAGCGTATTGGAGTTGCGCACCATGCCCAAGATGACGGTGTTGCCCGTGTTGATCGCAACTTTGTAGACGTTCGGCAGGTTCATGGGGAAGGTGCCGTTCTTATCGCTGATCATCAATACGCCGCCGGCTTCGATTGCTGCGACAAAACGCGTGCCGTCGGGGGACGCGGCGACGGAACCGGGATTGGCGATAAAACTGGCGGCGGTGCCGGTTACGGATTCCTTGGAGTAGTTAACCGTGGATACCGTTCCGTTGGAGGCCGAGTAGATGTATCCGGTGGTCTGCTCAGGATAGTTGAAAATGATGTTGGCGCTGCCACCGGAGAAGCCGTTGACGGGGTATTGCTGGATGGTGTTCTGGACGTTGCCGCGCAGATCGCGCAAGCCGTCCAGTATCACCGCTCCGCCGGAAATGCCGTTGGCGCTGTAAGTGGCGAGAACCCGCTGCAAAAGGCCGCTCGGCGGGATAGGCCGGCCGGCGAAGTTGTTCTGCGGCGCTTTGTAGAGCACCTGGCCGCAACCGGTGAAGGACAACACAACGACGGTCAGCAGGAGACCCGCATACAGCCGGGCGGCAACACTTCTAATCTTCAACGGTAACGACTCCGAGCCACGGCACAGAAATGCGCTTGCAGGCTTTAGTTTCAGGCCAAAGTATACCAAACCGTCATCTGGACTGGTGCGGATGCAGGGGGGATGGAGTTGTACAGGGGTTTGGTGCGGCTTGACGGGTGGCATAGGATGAAAATTGGACGTAATGACGAGGAGAAGGTTTGGCGGGATCGATAGACAGGCTTTTTGCCGGCGGAACGGTTTTGTGCGACGGTGCGATGGGCACGATGTTGTACAGCCGGGGTGTTTTTATCAACCGCTGCTACGACGAACTGAACGTACGCGAGCCGGAGAACGTGCGGCTGGTGCACCAGGAGTACCTGCAGGCCGGTGCCGAGGTGATTGAAACCAACACCTTCGGCGCGAATGCGTACCGGCTGGAGCGGTTTGGGCTGCGCGATAAGGTCCGCGAGTTCAACTTGGCCGGGGCGCAGATTGCGCGGCAGTGCGTCGACGCGACTCGCGAAAAACAGGGGACCGAGGCGTTTGTCGCCGGTGCAATCGGGCCGCTGGGCGTGCGGCTGGAGCCGGTGGGCAAGTTGGGGCTCGACGAAGCGCAGGCAGCGTTTGCCGAGCAGATTGCGGCGCTGGCGGAAGGCGGCGTGGACCTGCTGATGATCGAGACGATGATGTCGATCGACGAGGCCGAGCAGGCGGTGTATGCAGCTAAGAAAGTGGCGCCGCAGCTGCCGGTAGTGGTGATGGTGACGGTCGACGAGGACGGGAACTGCCTCGACGGGTCTAGCCCGGAGACAGCTGCGGCACGGCTGGCGGAGGCGGGAGCGAATGCGCTGGGGTGCAACTGCAGCTCGGGGCCGGCGACGGTGCTGAGCGTGATCGAATGCATGCGCAAGGTGACCACGCTGCCGCTGGTGGCGATGCCGAACGCCGGCATGCCGCGCAATGTCGAAGGGCGCAATATTTATCTGACGTCGCCGGAGTACATGGCGAGCTTTGCACGGAAGTTTGTCAAAGCCGGAGCGAACTGGGTGGGCGGTTGCTGCGGCACGACGCCGAACCACATCCGCGCGATGAAGAGTGCGCTGCGGGCAATGGAGGCTCAGGGCACGGGCGAGCAGAGTGTGGCGCGGGCAGGCATCGTTGCGCCGCCGGTGGAGCATCCTGTGCAGCCGCTGCCCTTGGCCGAGCGCTCGCGCATTGGCGAGATGATTGCCACGGGCGAGTTCGTCACGATGGTCGAGATCGTTTCACCCAAGGGCATTGACTGCACCAAGGAGCTTGAGGGCGCGGGTTACCTGCATGACCTGGGCGTTCATGCGATCAACGTGCCGGACTCACCGCGGGCCAGCGCGCGCATGAGTGCGCAGAGCCTTTGCATACAGATTCAACAGAAGGTGGGGATCGAGACGATTCTGCACTACACGTGCCGCGATCGCAATGTGCTCTCGATCCAGAGCGACCTGTTGGGCGCGTCGTCGATCGGGCTGAAGAATATTTTGTGCCTGACCGGCGATCCGCCGAAGATGGGCAACTACCCCGATGCGACGGCGGTGTTTGACGTGGACGCGATTGGGCTGGTGAACATTGTGCGGAATCTGAATCATGGGCTGGATATCGGCAGGAACTCGGTGGGTGAGTCGACGGGCTTTACGATTTCCGTTGCGGCGAACCCGGGTGTGCCGGACATCGACCACGAGGTGCGGCGGTTTGCATACAAGGTGGAGGCGGGCGCGGAGTTCTGCATTACGCAACCTGTGTTTGACCTGCGGCTGCTGGATGAGTTTCTGAAGCGGATTGAGCAGTTCCGGATCCCGGTGATAGCCGGCATCTGGCCCCTGACGAGCCTGCGCAATGCGGAGTTCATGAAGAACGATCTGCGCGTCAGTGTGCCGGACGAGACGATCGCGCGCATGGCCGCGCAGACGTCGAAGGAAGGCGCGTTTGCCGAGGGCATCGCGATTGCCAGCGAGATGCTGGCCGAGGTGCGCGGGCGGGTGCAGGGTGTCCAGGTGAGCGCGCCGTTCGGCAAGTACAACGCGGCGGCTGAGGTACTGGGATTGACGGCTGTACTAGGGGCGGCGAGGTAGCGATGGCGAGTTTCGAAGAGCAGCTGGCAGAGTTGGAGAGTGTGGTCGCTCGACTGGAAGAGGGTGGCCTGCCGCTGGACGAGAGCGTGTCGCTGTTTGAGCGCGGGATGCTGTTGTCGAAGGCGTGCAAGAAGCAGCTGGCGTCGGCGGAGAGCCGGATCCAGGCGGTGATGGAGCCGGATGAGGATGGGCCGGTGCGGGTGGAGGATGTTGAGGTTGAGGTGGATGAGGACGGCGACGAGGAAGATGATGAGGGTGAGGTCTTCGATGATGAGCGTGATGAAGAGGATGACGGACGGCTTTAGCGAGGAGTAGGATTTGGGTATGGAAGCCACGGTTGATGTGAAGAAATTCGCCGAGAAGCTCGTCAAGGCTGGCCGCGAGGGCGTTGCGTGGGAGCGGAAGAAGCTCGAGTGGATTCTCGAAGAGCAGAAGAAGAAGGCTGAGAAGAGTAACGCTGCGTGAGCGCGCCGGTCCTGACGATTCTTGCTGGGTCGAATGGATGTGGGAAGAGTACGCTGACGTCCTCAGCACGCGAGGAATTCCAGAATGCGCCCGTGCTGGACCCGGATGCGATTGCCAAATCCATTCGCGATACGCTGCCGGAAGGTGGTTCTGACATCGAAGCAGGGAAGCGCGTCTTGCTTCGCGCTGAAGAGTTGATCGACAAGCAGCAGAGCTTCACGGTGGAGACGACGCTCTCTGGAAGCACTTATCTGCGGATGGCTAAGAGAGCGCAGGATGCTGGTTTTCTGCTGGCTGTTATTTTTGTTGGCACATCTTCGGTAGAGATTAATTTGCAGCGGGTCAAGGCTCGGGTTCTCAAGGGCGGACACGACGTGCCAGAAGAAGATCAGCGGCGTCGTTATCCGCGCACGCTTGCGAACATGAAAAAGCTGCTTCCTATGGCAGACTTCGCAGTCCTTTTAGATAACTCCAGCGATCAAGGGTATGTGCTGGTTGCTTTCGGCCACAAATCCTATATGCATTGGAACGAGCCCGTGCCGGCATGGGCACAGTTGGTACGTGACCAGCGTTAGTGCTGGATTTCGATCGGTGTGCCGGTGGGAACAAGCTTCCAGACTTCGTCTATTTCTGCATTGGTTAGACCGATGCAGCCGTACGTCCAGTCGGCGAGTGGTTGACCGGGCTTGATCCAGTCGTATCCGGGCGGCAGGCCGTGGATCATCACGTCTCCGCCGGGATCGACGCCGAGCTTGCGGGCGTGTTCGCGGTCGGCGGCGTTCGGGTAAGAGATGTGCAGAGCGACGTGACAGCTGCTGTGCGCGTTCCTGCCGTTGATGCGGTAAATGCCTTCGGGCGTTTCGTGGTCGCTTTGCCTCTGCTTGGCATTGCCGGAGGCCCCGCTGCCTAGCGACACTCGATAGACCTTGAGGACTTTGCCATGGGAATAGAGCGTCATGGTGTGCGCGGATTTGACCACGATGATGCGGTCGGCCTGGGTGGTGATTGCTGGCGGCCCCTGCGCATGGATAGAGAGCGTGAAAGACGCGGCGATAAGGACGAATGGACGCAACCCGTTCCTGTGCATGGGGTGAACCCCTGACTTTGGAATGGAACGAGGCGAGCGTTCGTTTGTTGGAGGAAGTATAGAGCGAAAAGGGTGTTGTTGCTAGCGGTCGCGGCTGGTGACGAAGCCTGGGACCCAGAGGAGGGCGCGCTTGGCGTCGGTGTCGGGTAGGTCGGCGATGGACTGGCGGGCGGCTTCGGCGTAGGCGTGGGCGGTGTCCATGGCGTAGGCTATGGAGCCGTGGTTGTTGAGGATGGCGAGGATCTCGGCGTGCGAGACGCGTTTGAAGGCGCGGTCGGCGAGCACGGTGCGAATGGCTTCGCGGTCGGCGCCGGTGCCGCGTTCGAGGGCGTGGATGACGGCGAGGGTGGCTTTGCCTTCGCGGAGGTCGGAAGCGACGGGTTTGCCGAGGACGTTCTCCGTTGCGGTGAGGTCGAGGACGTCGTCGACGATCTGGAAGGCGAGGCCGAGGTTGCGGCCGTACTCGCCGAGCGCTTCCTCGATTGCCGGGGACGCTTCGGAGACAGCGGCGCCGAGCTGCATGGAAACCTTGAAGAGGAAGGCCGTCTTGCGGAAGATGAGGTCGAAGTACTCTTCCTCGTTGATCAGGCGGCCGAGCTTTTCCATCTGCAGCAGCTCGCCTTCCACCATCTGCTGGGTGAGCGAGATGAGCAGGTCGAGGATGCGGAAGTTGCGTTCGGCGAGCGCGGTCTGGAAGCTCTGCATGTAGAGCCAGTCGCCGGCGAGGACGCATTTTGAGTTGCCCCAGGTGGCGTTCGATGACGGGCGGCCGCGGCGGGTGCTGGCTTCGTCGATGATGTCGTCGTGGACGAGTGTGGCGGTGTGCAGCATTTCGACTACGGCTCCGAGGCGGATGCGCGCTGGCGATTGGCAGTCGAGGGCTTTGGCGGAGAGCAGCAGGAGCAGTGGGCGGATGCGCTTGCCGCCGCCGGAGATGAGGTATTGCGCAATCTCGGTGACGACTTCAATGCCGGAGACGGACTGCTGGGCGAACTCGCGCTCGACAGCAGCGAGATCGTCGCGAAGGAGGTCGAAGACCTCGGTCGCCGTCGCGATGGAGATGGAGCTCACGCTTTTTAAAGAGTATCAGGTTGCATTGGCTTCGCGTTGCAGGGCTAGTTCGATCGGAAGTTGGTGAACTGGAGGTCGATGCCGAAGTCGTGGGCGCGGAGCTTGGCCATGACGTCTTGCAGGACGTCGCGGTCCTTGGAGCTGACGCGGACGACCTCGCCCTGGATGCTGGAGTTGGCTTTGACCTTGGAATCCTTGATGAAGGCCTGGATCTTCTTGGCCTGATCGGACGCGATGCCTTGCTTCAGCTTGATCTTCTGGCGGACTGAGGAGTTGGAGGCGGGCTCGAGCTTTTCGTATTCGAGGGCCTTGAGCGAGACGCCGCGCTTGACCAGTTTCTGCGAGAGGATTTCGATGACGGCCTTGAGGGTGTACTCGTCCTGCGAGGCGAGCTGGATGGCTTCTTCCTTCTCCAGCGCGATGGTTGACTTCGAGTTCTTGAGGTCGAAGCGGGCGTTGACTTCCTTGGTGGCCTGGTCGATGGCGTTCTTGACTTCCTGGATTTCTACTTTGCTGACGACGTCGAAGCTCTGATCTGCTGCCATGTTTGCGGTTTCCTTTGCGGCTTCTATTATGCGGCTTTGGCGGGCGGAGGCGAAAGCCTTGACGCGGAGTGCGCGAAGTTTAACGCAGAGTTTCGCGACGTTTAAGGTTGGGTGGTGGGGAAGAGGCGGTGGAAGTTGGCGGTGGTTTGGGCGGCTACTTCTTCGCAGGAGATGCCGCGGAGGTCGGCGAGGAAGCGGGCGGTGATGGCCGTGCGGGCGGGCTCGTTGCGCTCGCCGCGGTGGGGGATGGGGGAGAGGAAGGGGGCGTCGGTCTCGACCAGGATGCGGTCCAGCGGCGCGGTTCGGGCTACCTGCTGGATGGTGGTGGATTTGGGATAGGTGAGGTTGCCGGCGAAGCTGAGGTAGAAACCTGCGGCGAGTGAGGCTTCAGCCTGGGCCTGGTTGCCGGAGAAGCAGTGCATGATGCCGGGTAGGTTGGTGGGTGTCCAGTGGTGGGCGATGAGGCGCAGGAGGTCGTCCCAGGCGTCGGCTGGCTCGTACCTGGCCTTGGAGGCGGGGATGGCGAGCTCGGAGGTGCGGCAGTGGATGGTGATGGGCTTGCGGACCGTAGCGGCGAGCTGCATCTGGGCGATGAAGGCGGCTTGCTGGGTGGGGATGTCGGGGTTGGAGAGGTGGTAGTAGTCGAGGCCGATTTCGCCGATGGCGATGCAGCGCGGGTCGGCGGCGAGGGTGGCGAGGGTGGCGAGGGCCTGGGGGGTGGCCTGGTGGGCCTGCTCGGGGTGGATGCCGGCGGTGGCGAAGATCTCGGGGTACTGGCGGGCGAGCGAGAGGGCTACATGCATCTCGGAGGGGCCGTTGCCGATGCCGATGGCGAGGAGGGTGTCCACCCCGGCGGCGTGGGCGCTGGCGAGCATGGCGGGGATGTCGGTGTAGTCGTCGAGGTGGCAGTGGGAGTCGATGAGGGTCATGGGCTTTCTTAGAGTATCCGGTGGTGTGCCCCCCAGACCTGATCTCTAAAATCTCTGATTCTAAAGCGCGTGGTCTGGGCAGATATCTGGCAGATTTTGCGGTGGATGAGAAAAGGCCGTCCGAGGTTTTCGGGCGGCCTTTTGATCTGTTACCAGTTTACCGGATTGGGGGTAATAAGTACGCCAAGTTTCTTTGGGGAGATTTGGGCTTGTTTTGTTGGGGTTGCGGGGATTTTATGGGCGGAGGGGCTTGACAGGTTTGTGGCTCGCTTGAGGGGGTGTACCCCAGGGGCTGAAGCCCGGTAGGTGGCGGTTTTGTGAGACCCAAGGCTGAAGCCCTGGGGTACCTTCGAGGCAACGGCAACGGCAAGAGCCTTGACGCGACGTTCGCGGAGTTTAAGCGCTAAGTTTCGCGAAGTAAAACAAGCAACGGCAAGTGCGAATGCGGGGATCTCTCCACTGCGCATCGCATGAGGCGCGATGCTTCGGTCGAGATGACGATTGCTGGGGTGAGGGGAGTACAGGAGCAAAAAGGAACGGCAAGGCAATGCCAGGGCAACGAAAAAGACACGTCCGGGATGATGAGACTTTTCCAGTCGCTGGGGAAGCCTTGTATAACGGATTGGCCGGACAGCTACAGCCGGGACGTAGAGGGAGAGTGTGATGAACGTGAATCGACGTGAGGCTTTTGGGATGATGTCGGCGTTTGCGCTGATGGCGACGCTGGCGGAGGCGCAGGAGGCGGGTGAGTCGGCGCTGACGATGACCCGAGTGATCAAGTTTGGATCGCTGCCGGAGAAGGTGAATGCTAACGGATCGTCGACTCGGGGGTTTCCGAAAGACACCGTACCGATGGCGATGATTACGGGGATGCATTTTTCAACGATCCCGCCGGGGAAGATGTTTGCGCCGCTGCACCGGAGCGGGGATTACGAGTTTCGGATGATCTACCAGGGGAAGGCAGAGCTGGTGACGGAAGGCAATCCGCCGCAGCTGGCTGAGCCGGGGGATATCGTTTTCTCCGTCGCGAACTCGTTGAACACGATGCAGAATCCGGGTACGGTGCCGTGTACTTACTTTGTGGTTTCGGTTAAGGGGCCGGGGATGATGCCGGTTTCGAAGTAGAGGGTAGAGCGTAGTGGGTAGTGGGTAGAGTCTAGTGAATAGTGAATAGTGAATAAAGCGAAAGCGAGCCGCCAGTGATGGCGGCTTTCGTTTTCATGGGAAGCTGTGGGAGCCCATGTCCGAAAATCCGGACATGGGGCACCCCTCGGGTTCTATGGTTATTCCACCAACCTGTCGGCTTCCAGCGTTCTTGCGGCAAACACGCCGGCTTCTCATCGTATTTCAGCTATTTGAGGCGGGTTCCGGTGGGGACGCCTTCGGGGACGGTGGCGAGGAAGGGCTTGCCGCCTTCTTCGCTGGCGGCGAGCAGCATGCCGTGCGACTCGAGGCCGCGCATTTTGCGGGGCGCGAGGTTGGCGATGACGATGATGCGGCGGCCGATCAGGTCTTCGGGCGCGTACCACTCGGCGATGCCGGAGAGGATCTGGCGCGTGCCGAGGGCGCCTAGGTCGACTTCGAGGCGGAGGAGCTTGTCGGCTTTGGGAATGCGCTCGGCGATTTTGATTTCGGCTACGCGGAGGTCGATCTTGATGAAGTCGTCGATGGCGATGGTGGGCGAGGTGTCGGCTGGGGTGGGTTCGGCTGGCGCTGCGGGTTGGTTGGCGAAGATGCCGCTGGGCTGGGCTTCGGTGTGCGAGGGTGTGGGGCCGGTGCGGGTGGTGGTGGCGGTGCTGCCGGCTACGGAGAGGGTGGCTTCCGCGTCTGAGGCGCCGGAGCGCGGTGGGGCGGCGGGGTGGGTGCTGTCGGTGGGCTCGGGTGCGGAGGGTGTGGGGTTTTCCATGTCGCTCATGATTTGTGCGAGTCCTTTGTCGGCGCGGGGGAAGATGGGGGCTAGTGGGCCGAGCTTGGTGCCGGGTTTGAGGCCGCCCCAATGCAGGTCTTTTAGGTTGCCGTTCTTGGCGGCTTGTTCGATGTCTCCGAGGCCGAGTTGGAGCCAAACTTTGGCGGTGGTGGCAGGAAGGATCGGGTACAGAAGGGCCGTGATGTAACGGATCGATTCAGCCGCCGCGTAGAGGGTCTCGGCTATTTTCGCTTTGCCGTCCTCCGTGGATTGATCAATCTTCCACGGAGCAGTTGAAGTCAGCATTTGATCAACGGAAGCGGTGATGTCCTGGCATAGACCGAGGGACAACGCGAAGTCGAGGCGGTCCAGGCTGGCCGCTGCGGTAATTGATAGAGCGACTGTGACAGCAAGGGATTGTTCGAGCGGGGTGCGTTGCGTGTCGCTCTTGCCAAGCTCCCAAAAGAGATTGCCCGGCAACTTCACAACAGGTCCGGGGATGAGGCCATCGCAATACTTCCGGATCATGCTTAGCGTGCGGCTTACGAGGTTGCCGTAGCCGTTGGCTAGGTCGGCGTTATAGCGGGTGATTAGTGCGTCGAAGCTGAAGCTGCCGTCCTGGCCGAACGGGATTTCGCGGAGGAGGAAGTAGCGGAGAACGTCGGAGGCGAAGAGGTCGCGCTCGGCTTTGGTGGGTTCACGAAAGCCCGGGGCTAAAGCCCCTTTTTCTGGGGGGGCTTTTTCAGTGGGCTGAAGCCCACTGCCCCCTCCGGTAAGGCTCGCTCCTTGTGCGGTGAGGGTCTCTCCGGTAAGGCTCGCTGCATCGAAGGTTGGGGGACAGAGGGTGCCGAAGGCGTCGAGGATGGTTTCGGTGCGGACGATGTTTCCCTTGGACTTCGACATTTTGCTGTTGTCGAAGAGCAGCCAGCCGTGCGCGGTGATGGCTTTCGGCAGCGGCAACTCGGCGGCGAGCAGGAATGCGGGCCAGTAGACGCAGTGGAAGCGGATGATTTCTTTGCCGACGAGGTGGAGGTCGGCGGGCCAGAATTTCTTGAACTGTTCCTCGTCTACCGGTGCGTCGCTTCCGTAGCCGATGGCGGTCATGTAGTTGGCGAGGGCGTCGAGCCAGACGTAGATGACGTGTTTTTGTTTGGCTTGTGAGGCGGCGGGCTCGGGGACGGGGATGCCCCAGGTGAAGCTCGACCTTGAGACAGAGAGGTCTTTGAGGGCGCCGGGGACGTATGGGGTTCCGGCGGCGGTGTGGGCGAGCGTCGGTGCCGCTGCGGGCGACAATGCGGGGATCTCTCCACTGCGCTGCGCTTCGGTCGAGATGACGGTGGTGGAGGGGGTTGTGGTGTTGCCGCGGAGGAAGCTGAGGACTTCGTTGCGGCGGGCGTCGTTTTCGATTTTGAGCTGGTTGGATTCGAGGAGATTGAGGAGCGGGAGCTGGAAGGCGCTTAGTTTGAAGAAGAAGTTTTCTTCGGTGACGCTTTCGGTGATGCGGCCGCAGTCGGGGCAGGGTTCGCCGGCGGTGACGTCGACGAAGGTTTCGTCGGAGACGCAGTAGGCGCCGGTGTAGCTGTCGAGGTAGATGAAGCCTTTTTCGTAGAGGGTGGCGAAGAGCTTCTGGACGCCCTTTTGGTGGCGGGGGTCGGTGGTGCGGATGTAGTGGTCGTGGGTGATGCCCATGCGGTGCCAGAGGTCTTCAAAGGACTTGGAGACCTGGTCGGCGAACTGCTGCGGGGGGATGCCGGCGGCGGCGGCGGAGCGCTCGATTTTCTGGCCGTGCTCGTCGGTGCCGGTGAGGAAGAAGGTGTCTTCTCCGAGCAGGCGGTGGCGGCGTGCGAGGACGTCCGCGACGATGGTGGTGTACGCGTGGCCGATGTGGGGGCGGGCGTTGACGTAGTAGATCGGGGTGGTGAGGTAGAAGGTTTTGGGGGTGTCTGGCATTTGTGGCTCGACTGTCAGTTTACAGGTGACGCGAGGGTTTAGGGCCCAGGGTCCAGGGCCAGAAAGCGAGCCGAGGAGATGGGTGGGAACGGTTCGCTGCGCGAATGCCCACCTTAGCGACGATAGGACCGTCGCGAAGATGGGGCACCCAGGGTTGTGGCGCTTTCAAGCGGCACCCGCTTGTGAATTGCCGCTAGGTGGCGCTGAGGGGGAGTTCGGGTTCGCTGGGGGCGCCTAGCCTGGGGACGAGGAGTTGGAAGATGGTGAGGGCGACGATGTAGGCCGAGGCGGCGAGGGTGAAGACGAGCAGCTGGTGGAGCGAGAGGTTGCGCTTGACGATCCAGGTGAAGCAGGCTCCGCCGAGGGCTCCGGCGGCTCCGCCGATGCCGACTACGGTGGAGACGGCGGTGGAGGGGAACATATCGGCGGGGGTGGAGAAGATGTTGGCGGACCAACCCTGGTGGGCGGCGGCGGCGAGGGCGATGAGCAGGGTGGCGGGCCAGGCGTTGGTGGGGAAGAGGGCGCTCATGTGGGGGACGAAGATGACGGGCATGACGCAGAGGGCGCAGATGAGCATGGCGAGTTTGCGTCCGTGGTTGACGGAGTGGCCGCGGTTCATGTGCCAGCCGGAGAGGGAGCCGCCGAAGATGGAGCCGACTGAAGAGATGACGTAGACGGTGACGATGTACCAGTAGGCTTCTTTTAGGGAGAGACCGTAGTTGCGGTTGAGGAATTGGGGGAGGTAGAAGAGGTAGAACCACCAGACGCCGTCGGTGAGGAACTTGCCGATGGCGAAGGCGTAGGTGCCGCGGTGGGTGATGAGGATGCGCCAGAGAGGGCCGGTGCGGGTGACGGGCTCGAGGCGCTGCTGGGTGATGGTGGCGCCGCGGCGGAGGCGGTTGTAGGGGAAGAGCATCCACACGACGAGCCAGATGAGTCCCATGGAGCCGGTGGTGAGGAAGGCGGCCTGCCAGCCGAACTTTACGGTGACGGCAGCGACGAGTGCGGGGGCGATGAGCGCGGAGGCGTTGGAGCCGGAGTTGAAGAGGCCGACGGCCTTGGCGCGCTCTTCGCTCGGGAACCACTCGGCGGTGGCCTTGATGGCGGCGGGGAAGTTTCCGGACTCGCCGAGGCCGAGGAAGATGCGCGCGATGCAGAAGCCGGCGACGGAGGTGACCAGGGAGTGGCTCATTGATGCGAGCGCCCAGATGCCGATGGCGATGGCGTATCCGGTTTTGGTGCCGAGCTTGTCGATAACGCGGCCGGCGAAGAGCAGGCCGAAGCCGTACGCGAATTGGAAGTAGATGAGGACGTTGCCGAAGTTGTTGTCGAAGACCGGCTGGTGGAACTTGTCGGCGGCGTGGTTCCAGCCCATGAAGGCGACGTCGTGGAGCAGGGGTTCGACGTAGCCGAAGACATTGCGGTCCATGTAGTTGATGGTGGTGGCGAGGAAGAGCAGGAAGCAGACGGCCCAGCGCATGCTGGTGGCGGTGGTGGAGTTGGGGTCGGTGCTGGGCGTCATGGAGGGCATAGTTTGGGTCGCAGATGATCGTATCCCGGAATAAGGACGGAGAGCGAACAAATTATTGCAACCTGGCGGGATGCGACAGGACGGCTGCGCAGGCAGAGGTGTAATCCCATGTCCGAGAATCCGGACATGGGGCACCCCTTGAGCGTTGGGTGGAGGGCCTAGCGGACGCCGTTTATCCAGAGAACGTAGGGGTAGAGCAGCGAGAAAAGGACCATCGTGGCGGCCATCAGGTCCATGTAAAGGCAGAGCAGGACGGTGCCGTGGCGAAGGCTCCAGCGGCGGTGCATGCAGCGTGCGGTGTCGACGGTGCCGAGGATGACGGTGATGGCGGGGAGGATGAGGAAGGGTGTGGCGCGATTGTGGGGGAAGTCGGAGAGCCAGAAGGTGAGGGCGAGGCTGCCGAGCACGAGTGCGTTGCCGCGGGCGAGCGAGCGCTGGTGGAGGTGAAAGATGGGCGCGTCGAGGATCATTTCGATGCGGGGGGTGGGCCTTGCGGTGGGGTTGGGGATGCGGGTGGAGCTGGTGGTGCGTCTGGCGGTGGGGGCAGGTGGGCGACCATTTCAGTGGGGACTTCTACGACGCCGTAGCGGCCTGAGGGTACGTCGTGCACGGCGATGCGGAGGAAGCAGTCCTGGTGGGCGGGTGTACTCACCTGGAGCTCGAAGCCGAGGCCGGTTTTGAGCAGGCGTGCATAGTTTTCAGGGGTGACGTTCATGCTGACCGACTCGCCTTCGATGTTCAGCAGCTTGCCGTTGACGTCGTAGACGTAGGTGAGGAATTCGACCATGCCGGAGCGGCGGCCGTCGGGCTGCGGCGTGAGCGACAGGTTGGATCCGACGACGGCGAAGGCCACATCGTAGGGGCGGAAAGGGCCGTGCATGGGGTTGGTGGGACTGGGGTGGTTCTTCGGGTTGATGGTGTCGGTGGTGGCGTTGGAGTCGGGGAGGACGCTGACTTTGAAGAGCACTTCGCTGGGCGTGGGAGCACCGCGCTGCATGGCGGCGCGATCGTAGGAGAACGGCTGCGCCACGGTGGATGCGGGTTGAGTGGCGGGTTGCATCGCCGCGGTGCGGTGGCTGTTGGGATCGTTGGCGATGTAGCCGTGGCGATAGGCGAGAACGAGGCCGCGACCGGCGTCGGCGCCGACGAGTTCTACGCGAATTTTGCGGTACTCGCCTTTCCAATCGTGGTTGGTGGGCGTGTAGGTGACGGTGTAGAAGTTCGACCCGGCATCAATGGATTTTGCCACGGCGTCGGCGAGGCCGTTGGTGTTGTAGAAGGCGTGGCCACCGGTGTCCTGGGCGATCTGGTCCATGGTCATGTGTTCCTGCGCGTTGGTTTCCATGAACTTCGAAATGTCGGTGGCGAGCTTGCCGGGGTTGCGCACGTAGGCTGAGCCGGAACGCGAGGCGTCCAGCATGGGGGTGGTCTGCAGGCCACGTGCGTCAATGGGGTAGACCGCGACGCGGGCGCGGTCGAGCAGTGCGGTGGTATCGCTGAGTTCGCTGGAGGCGTCGGAGGCGACCGAGAAGGGATTGTCGAGCGAGCTGTCGGGGAAAATGGCGAGGGGGAAGGAGCCCGAAAACCAGAGCAGATTTTTGCGGCCGGGAAGGGTTTGCAGATAGCGAGCGAGCTGGTTGAAGGCGTCGAGGGTGTAGCGGGTGCGCAGCTGCGTCTGGAAGCTGGAGGTGTCGGCTTCAAACTGCTGCATGTTGGCGACGGCTTCGGCGTTGGCGCCGATGGCGCTCATGGTGTCGGCGAGCGAGGTTGGGTCGGTGTTGCTGCCTACGGGGTCGTCGAGCAGGACCGAGGCGCGTGGAATCAGCTTGCGGTCGGTGATGGTTTTGAGAATTTCGGGGTCGGAGGTGAATCCCTGCAGCATGACCAGGTGGGTGCTGAGCCCAAAGATCGCAAGGCGGGTGCCGGGGTTGGCCTGCCTGATGTAGCGGCGGAGCTGGTCGCGGACGAAGCTCTGGTCTTTCATCGGCGTGTTCAGCTCGTCGAGCAGCAGAATGTTGAGCGCACCGTTTTCAGGAACGGGAGTGAAGTCCGTGAAGACGCCGGGGGGCAGCTTGAGCGGGGGGAGAACCTTTGCGCGATCAGGATTGGCGGCGGCTTGCTCTTCAAAGGTCTTGATGGTTTGAGTGGACTTATTCTCGGACACCTTGAAGTCGGTGGGCTTTAGTCCGTGAACGGGGTGGCCTTCCCTGTCCTGCACGGTGACATCGACCACAACGAGCTGGGTTCCTGCCGTAAGGGCGGGCGTCCGGGTGGCGGAGGGCGTTTGCGAGCACGCCAGGCTGGTGATGCCGGCTAAGACGAGGTACGTCGGGGACAACCGCATGGCCCAGCTCCTATGCCCATAGTAGACGTGCGCGCGACGGGAAGGAACTGCCGGGTGCCTCAGGGTGCGCCGGGCACTGCGGGGGCGGGAGGAAGGCTGAGCACGGCGGAGGCTGGAATCTCGATGACGCCGAAGCGGCCGGAAGGGACGTCGTGCATGGCGATGCGGAGGTAGCTTTCCGTCTTTGCGGGCACACTCACCTGCTGGCGGAAGCCGATGCCATTGACGGCGAGCTCTTTGAGCTTCAGCGGGGTGAAGGCGAACTCGCGGGTGGTGGTGTCGGTGTTCAGGATGTGGCCGTCGGTGTCGTAGACGTAGGTGACGTATTCGATGGTGGCACGACGCGTGCCATTCTCGTCGGGCGCGGCAAGCTCGAAGTTGCGAGGCAGGGCTGCTATGTCAATATCGATGAGGCGGTAGGGCCCTTTGATTTTGGCGTTGGGGTTGGCGGAGTTATGCGGCGCCACTTTTTCGTCGATGGTGGTGGAGGCGGGAAGAACGCGGGCGGTGAAGAGCACTTCACTCAACGGCGGACCACCGCGCCGCATGGCCGCGTAAGCGTAGGCGGCGCTACCGGTGGTAGGCGCAGCCACTGCGCTGGCGGCGATGAGTGAGGTGGACCTGGCGTTGTGGCGATTGTTGGGATCGTCGGCGAAGTAGCCATGGCGGTAAGAGAGCTTGAGCTTGCGTTCGGACGAGGCGCCTTGCAGAAGGACGCGGATGTTGCGGTACTCGCCCTTCCAGTCACGGTTGGCGGGGGAGTAGGTGAGGGTGTAGTAGTCGGCGCCGGAGTTGATGGTCTGGCGGACAACGTCGGCGAGCGGGCGGCCGCTCATGTAAGGCTGGCCTCCGGTATCTTCGGCCATTTGCGCCATGGTGGCTCGGCTGGAGGTTTCTGAATCGCGAGCACGGTCGATGTTGTCGCGGGAACCGAAGGTATCGGGGCGGGACTGGCTGGCGCCGGAGATGGGTTGGGTAAAGGTGGTGAGGTGCTGTGTTTCGCTGGCGTCGGCGGGATACACGGCTACGCGAGCGCGCGTGAGCAGGGTTGAGGTTTCACGGAAGGCATCGGTGAAGTCGGCGGTGACAGCGTTGGGATTGGTGATGTCGACGTTGGCTTCGATGGAGATGGGGAACGAACCGGAGAACCAGATCAGGTTTTTGCGGCCTGGGAACGCGGCGAGATAGCGTGCGAGCTGGTTGAAGCTATCGAGCGTGTAGCGGATGCGGAAGGTATCCTGCATCGCCGTGTTCTCGGTTTCGAAGTCGTTGAGGTTTGCGGTTTCGGCGGCGATGGCGGCCTGCATGGTTCCGCCGATGCCGAGGGTGTTGTACATCTGGTTGGAGGAGGTCTGGGGGCCGTAGCCGGTGCCGAGAGGGTCGGCGAGTGAGAGCGATGGAGAGGCTTTGCCCTTGTTGTCGATGGCGGCCCTGAGGATGGCCGGATCGGATGTGAAGCCCTGCAGGAGGGTTAGCCGTGCGCTCATGCCGAAGATGGCTATGCGCGCGTTGGGGTCGGCTTCGCGGAGATACTTCTGCAACTGCTTGCGCACGTAGCTTTGGTCAGTGGTGACGGTGTTCAGGCGGTCGAGCAGGAGGACTGTGAGGGTGCCGTTATCCGGCACGTTGGAGTAGCTGGTGAAGGTGCCGGGAGGAAGCGGCGGGACGGCAGGACGCTTCTGCGCGAGCGCGGTGGCTTCGTTGTGCTCATCGAAGGTGCGCACGTTCTGCGGTGCCTTGTTTTCTTCCAGGCGGAAGTCGTCTTTGGTCAGCCCGTGGATGGGGTGGCCGTCCTTATCCTGCACGACGACGTCGACGACGACGAGCTGGGTGCCGGTTGACAGCGTGCTGACCGGGGCCGCGTCCTTTTGCGAGGAGGACTGCGGGGCCTGGGCGAGGACAGCGGGAAGTACGATGACAGCAGCAACAAGTGCGAGCAGACGCATTGCGAAAGGCTCCGGGTAATGAGGCCATTCTACGACGGCTTGAGGGCTTGTCCAGCGCGGTCTGCGGTTATGCGCTTCGCTCCGCCATGGCCCGGATCGACTCGCTGAAGGGCGCCCGGAGTACGCCGCGCTCGGTAATGATGGCAGCAATGTACTTAGCGGGCGTGACGTCAAAGGCGGGGTTCTCGATGTTGACGCCATCGGGCGTGACTTGATTCCCCTGGTAGTGCGTAATCTCGCGGGCTGCGCGCTGCTCGATGGGGATGAGGTCGCCGGATGCGGTGGCTGTGTCGATGGTGTTGAACGGCGCGGCGACGTAGAACGGGATGCCGTGCTCTTTGGCGAGGATGGAGACGGAGTAGGTGCCGATCTTGTTGGCGGTGTCGCCGTTGGCGGCAATGCGGTCTGCGCCGACGATGACGGCTGCGATGCGGCCCTTGGACATGAAGTGGCCGGCCATGTTGTCGCAGATGAGGGTGGTGGGGATGTTGTCCTTGACGAGCTCCCATGCGGTGAGGCGGGCGCCCTGGTTGAAGGGGCGGGTCTCGTCGGCGAAGACGTCGATCTTCTTGCCGTTTTCAATGGCTGCGCGGATGACGCCGAGAGCGGAGCCGTAGCCGCAGGCGGCGAGTGCGCCGGCGTTGCAGTGGGTGAGGATGGTGCCTTCGTCGGGCAGGAGCTCTGCGCCGAATGCGCCGAGCTTGCGGAGGTTGGAGATGTCCTCGTCGTAGAGGCGGCGTGCGAGGGCGACGACCTGCTGCTTGATTTCGGGGATGGGGGTGTTGGCGGCGGCGAGCTGGTTGTAGAGGTCGCGTATCTGGCCGATGCCCCAGAAGAGATTGACGGCCGTGGGGCGGGTGGCGGCGAGGTGGGCGCAGATTTCGTCGACTTCGGCGTTGAGCTGCGGGATGGTGGCGGCGGTGGAGCGCTGGATGCCGATGGCGACGCCCATGGCGCCGGAGACGCCGATGGCCATGGCGCCGCGGGTGATCATGTCGCGGATAACGGTGGCGACTTGTTTGTAGTCGGTGGCTAGGACGTAAGTCTCTTGCTGCGGGAGCTTGGTCTGGTCAAGGAAGCTGACGCCTTCGGGCGTCCATTCGAGGGTAGGAATCATGTTGTTAGTAGTGTATCGAATGCGCAGGAGAAAGCCCTCGCGCCGAAGGGCAACGCGAGGGCTGAAGAGTGAATTGGGGTTAGCGGTTGAAGCGGCGACGGACCATCGCAAACGCACCGAGAGCGCCCGTGCCGAGCAGGGCGAGCGAGGAGGGTTCGGGTGTGGCGGCGATGGAGGTGCCGGCGTCAACAATGGTGAGTGTGTAGCGGGTTGCCGGGTTGATCGGATCGTCGCCGAAAGCGATGACGGTGTAGGGAGTGAGCGGATCGTTGGGGATGAAGGTGGTGCCGTCAAAGATGTCCGGTGTATTGAAGCCTATCTCGCTGAAGCCGATGCTTTGAGAGCCAGAGACGGGACCGATGCGGACGTAAGGGCCAAGATCGGGAATGTTGGGTCCGCCGTAATTGTCTGTCACGTCGGGATCGGCCATGAAGCCGTAAAAACCGAAGATGGGAAAGAACGACGTATCGGGAGGATTCAGGACCGGGTCGATGGAAAAGGAGTAGTTATCGCCGCCGCCGGAGAGCAGGAAATTGTAGTTGTCGGCGCGGGAGACAGCAGGAAGGAGAAGAGTTGCAGCAAATACAAAAACAGGTAACCGGAAACGCATAAGGGCCCCAAAGAGTGAAATGGATTGCTCGGGCAAGATTACACGAAACCGTTATAGAAAACGTTTGCCGCCGTACAGGGAAAATGAAAGAGGCAGCCGATCGCGACGGATTGGGCGGAACCGATGCTAGATCTTGTCGAGATGACGATAGCCGCCGGTCGCGATGAAGACGCCGAGGAAGACGGTGAGATTGTAGGTAGCGTGCATCAGGACCGAGCAGGCCACGGAGTGCGTTTTGATGCGGGCGTAGGAGAGCGCTAGCGAGACGGCGAAGAGAACGCTGACGGCCCCCCAGGCGTGGGAGAGCTGGCCGGCGTGGATGAGCGCGAAGGGGATGCTGGAGAAGACGGCTCCGAAGACGATGGCGGGCGTGGTGTGGCCGGAGGTCATCTCCCACTTGCGAAGGCCGGCGGGTGAGCGTTCTAACGCTAGCCAGTCGTAGGCGGTGGCCAAGGCGGGGAGGAGGAAGCCGCGGAAGGCGATCTCTTCAGTGAGCGGAGCGAGGATGATGCCGAAGCCGGTAATGAGCCAGGCGCCGTGGGGCGTGCGCATCAGCTGGGCGATGAGGTTGTCGTCGGGGGTTTTGATGTAGTGGTCTGCGAGTTGCGCGAGCAGGCTGAGCGCGATGCCGGAAGGGATGACCCAGAACCAGCGGCGGTGGGCGGCGAGAATGTTCCACTGAATGCCGTGGAGGAAGGAGCGCTCCCACAGGCGCGGGAAGAGTTGGAACGAGGCGGCGAGACCGAGGATGAAACCGAGTGCCTGGGCTACGGCCATGACGCCGGGATGTTCGGCTGGGGCATTTTCGGTGTTGTAGTGGCCGGCCGCGAGCAGCATGAGGGCCGAGAGATTGATCATCATCCAGAGGAGCGAGAAGAAGAGGACGGCGTGGCCGAGATGGGGGATGCGGCGCGCGGGGCCGTGGTCCCTGGCGGGGTCGGTGTCGTGCTGGATGTCGAGCACCTGGGGTACGGGGAGCTTGGCGTTCGGGTCGGGGACGGGCAGGTCGCTCATAGGAATAGAGATTAGAAATTAGAGAATAGAGATTAAGCGTTGGGTTCGTAGTGGGCTTCTTCGAACTCCCAGAGGCCGGTGGCTTCGGTTTGTTCGAGGAGGTCGTAGATAGCTGCGATTGGCTTGCCGGGTGGAATGTCGATGGCGAAGAAGCGGTCGTTGGCGTTTTCGACTTCGGCGCCGAGAGTGGTGATGGGCTCGATGGCCTGCTGCACGTCATCGTCGCCGATGTTGCGGTCTTCGAGGAGGTAGGCGCGGTAGGTGGAGTGGCCGCTGCGGTTGACGACTTCGCGGAAGTGCCAGTCGCCGTCTACTTTTTCGGCGCGGATGACGTCGTCGAGCGAGAGGTCGAAAGCGAAGAACGGACTGTTGCGGATGCGGAAGGTGTCGGCGCTGACGCGCTCGGCCCATAGGGCTTCGCTGTCCATGCCCTGCTCGTCGGCGGGGTCGAGGGTGACGATGATGCGGATGCCGGTGGTGACGGGTTCTCTCATTGGGCAGCCTTTTTCTTCGCGGGTGTTTTCTTTGCTGCGGCTTTGGTCGGGGTCTTCTTCGCTGCCGCTTTTTTTGCAGCGGTTTTTTCGGATGAAGACTGCGGCTTTACCTTCGAGGCGGTGGGGACGCCCATCTTCTTTTCGGGCTTGATGAATTTTGGTTTGGGCGGCTTCTTTTCGAAGTCGGGCAGCTCGATGGGCGGCAGGTGATCGGCGGCGTCGAGGGTTCCAGTGCTGGCATAATAGCGCGCGAGGAAGTAGCCGGTGTGGGACGCGGCGACGCGGGCTACGGCTTCGGGTGGGCCCTGCGCGACGATGGTGCCGCCGCCTTCGCCGCCTTCGGGACCCATGTCGATGAGGTAGTCGGCGTTGCGGATGATGTCGAGGTTGTGCTCGATGATGACGACCGTGTTGCCGAGGTCGGTGAGGCGATGGAGGACTTCGAGGAGCTTGCGGACGTCGTCGAAGTGGAGGCCGGTGGTGGGCTCGTCGAGGAGGTAGAGGGTGCGGCCGGTCTGGCGTTTGGAGAGCTCGCGGGCGAGCTTCATGCGCTGGGCTTCGCCTCCGGAGAGCGTGGTGGCGGACTGGCCTAGATGGATGTAGCCGAGGCCGACGTCGACGAGGGTCTGGAGCTTGATGTTGACGGCGGGAATGTCTTTGAGGACGGGGACGGCGTCTTCGATGGGGAGATCGAGGATGTCGGCGATGGAGTAGCCGTTGAACTTTACGGCGAGGGTTTCCTGGTTGTAACGGCGGCCGTTGCAGACTTCGCAAAGGACGTAGACGTCGGGCAGGAAGTTCATTTCGATGCGGCGCTGGCCTTCGCCCTGGCAGGCTTCGCAGCGTCCGCCCTGGACGTTGAAGCTGAAGCGGCCGGGTTTGTAGCCGCGCTCGCGCGACTCGGGGAGCATGGCGAAGAGGTCGCGGATGGCGGTGAAGACGCCGGTGTAGGTGGCGGGGTTGGAGCGGGGTGTGCGGCCAATGGCGGACTGGTCGATCTGGATGACTTTGTCGAGTTGATCGACGCCGTGGATGGCCTTGTGGCGGCCGGGTTCTTCGCGGGAGCCGTAGAGTTCTTTCGCTAAAGAACGGTACAAGATGTCATTGATGAGGGTTGACTTGCCGGAGCCGCTGACGCCGGTGACGACCGTCATGACGCTGAGGGGGATGTGGGCTGTGATGTGCTGCAGGTTGTGCGAACTGGCGTCTTCTATGGAGAGCCAGTTGCCGGTGAGCGGGCGCGGCGCCTTGTTGGGTGTGGGGCGGGTGACGACGTCGATTTTTCCGGCGAGGTACTGGCCGGTGACGGAGGCGGGGTTGGCCATGACCTCGGCGGGTGTGCCTTCGGCCATAATTTCGCCGCCGTGCTTTCCGGCGCCTGGGCCGAGGTCGATGAGGTAGTC
Organism: uncultured Acidobacteriota bacterium; assembly: GCA_903873705.1. GTDB lineage: Bacteria > Acidobacteriota > Terriglobia > Terriglobales > Acidobacteriaceae > Granulicella. The sequence continues at coordinate 26,891 of CAIQPK010000069.1, read as the reverse complement.
GGCGCGGCGCATGGTGTCTTCGTCATGCTCTACAACCAGAACCGTATTGCCAAGATCTCGCAGGTCCGTAAGCGCGGAGATGAGGCGCTGATTGTCGCGCTGGTGGAGGCCGATGCTGGGCTCGTCGAGCACGTAGAGCACCCCACGCAGGCGGGAGCCGATCTGGGTGGCGAGGCGGATGCGCTGGCCTTCGCCGCCGGAGAGCGTGGCAGCGGAGCGCTCGAGGGAAAGGTAGCCGAGGCCGACGGCGTTGAGGAATTCGAGGCGCTCGATGATTTCGCGCTGGAGGCGGTCGGCGATGAGCTGCTCGCGGCCGGTGAAGCGCATGGAGCGGGCGCCGAGCAGGGCGCGTTCGAGCGAGAGGGCGGTGAAGTCGGCGATGGAGCTGTCGCGACGGGCGTTGGGGGCTTCCATCGGCTCGGTGTCGGCGTCTTCCTTGTTGACGGGCGGATGGAGGGCGGCGTCGGCGAGGGGGATGGTGACGGCGAGGGACTCGGGGCGGAGGCGGCGGCCCTGGCAGCGGGGGCACTCGCTGGCAGACATGTACTGCATCATGTAGTCGCGGTAGCCTTCGGACTTGGTTTCGTCGAGGTTGTCGCGGAGGTAGCGGAAGATGCCGTGAAAGCCGGTGCGTCCTGCTTCGCCCTTGGGTGGGCCGTAGAGGAGGAGGTCCTGGTGCTCCTTGGAGAGGTCGGCGAAGGGCTGCTTGAGGTTGATCTTGTACTTTTCCGCGGCGAGCCTGATGAGGCGGAGGAGGTATTGCGAGCCGGAGCCGGGGCCCATGGCGCCATCGAGCAGGGGCTTGGACCAGTCGGTGATGGTCTTGGCGGGGTCGAAATCGTAGATGCTGCCGAGGCCGTTGCAGCCGGGGCAGGCGCCGTAGGTGGAGTTGAAGCTGAAGCTGCGCGGTTCGAGCTTGGGCACGTTGATGCCGCAGTCGGGGCAGGCCATCGAGGAGCTGAAGAGGGTTTCTTCGTACGCGCCGCCGGGGGATTGCAGGCCGACGAGGACGAGGCCGTTGGCGATCTGGAGGGCGGTAGTGATGGCGGTGAGGAGGCGCTTGGTGTCGTAGAGAGGCGAGGGTCCAGGGTCCAGGGCCCAGGGTCCAGAAGACGCGTTGTCTGGGCCCTGGGCGCTGGACGCTGGACCCTGAAGCGGCTTCAGGATGATGCGGTCGACTATGGCTTCGAGGGTGTGGTTGCGCTTCTTGTCGAGGCGCATGCCTTCTTCTACTTCGGTGATTTCGCCGTCGATGCGGAGGCGGTAGCCCTTCTTGTCGAGGGCTTCGATTTCTTCGCGGAACTCGCCTTTGCGACCGCGGACTACGGGGGCGAGGACGGTGATTCGCTCGCCGGATGAGGCGTTGCGGTCGACGATCTGGGCTACGATCTGGTCGGCTGACTGGCGGGAGATGGGGCGGTGGCAGTTGGGGCAGTGGGGCTGGCCGACGCTGGCGTAGAGGAGGCGGAGGTAGTCGTAGATTTCGGTGATGGTGCCGACGGTGGAGCGGGGGCTGCGGCTGGTGGTCTTCTGCTCGATGGAGATGGCGGGGGAGAGGCCGTCGATGGCGTCGACGTCGGGGCGCTCCATCTGGTCGAGGAACTGGCGGGCGTAGGCGGAGAGGGTTTCGACGTAGCGGCGCTGGCCTTCGGCGTAGATGGTGTCGAAGGCGAGCGAGCTCTTGCCGGAGCCGGAGAGGCCGGTTACGACCGTGAGCGTGTTGCGCGGGATGGAGACGGAGACGTTGCGCAGGTTGTGCTGGCGGGCGCCGCGGACCGTGATGTGGGTGATGGCCATGTGTCGTTAAAGGCCGTTGATGGCCAAGTGAGTAGTTTACAGGGTGATTGGAAATGGGGTGCCGAGTTTGGCTGGTCGAGGAACTTGGCGTGGGCCAAGCGGCTTCTGCTGAGCCTGGTGCCTGGCCGCGAGCATTGATCGGCAGCTAAGTAATTGCAGCAAAAGCGAATACCGGGAAGAGCGCCAGACGCAGTAAGACATCGATTGCGCAGAGCGGAGATTTGGCGTGGGTGGGGCGCAGAAAAAGCGGAAAAAATGTCGCGATTTTGTACGATTTTGCTGGACACGTTTTTAAGGCGCGGGGATCTTTGCCGTAGTCAAAACAAGATATGTCGTCCATCTGACGGTCAAACGAGACGCCTGTGTAAGGGGTGTCCGGGCAGGCCCTCGTTCCCCATTCTGGTATGTGCCAACATGCCCCGCTACGCGTTCGGCTAAATCTTGCGGAAGGAATTCTTCCGCTGAGATGAGAGCGCCGATGGAGCAGACCTCGTTTTAATCCGGGTATGCGTGAGTGTGCCCCGCACCTTTCAGGAGTTTTCCGCATAAATAAGCGGTATCTGCGTTCTTTTGTTTTGGGTGGTCTTGTGTCGCTGGGTCTCTGCGCGTCGGCTTTCGCCGACACAACTACCTATGATTTCTCGCTTACAGGAAGCACGTTTGGCTCTCCCTTCAGCGGGTCCGGCACCATCACCCTGGACGGTAGCGGTGGCGTTTACGACGTGACGGCAATGACGGGAACATTCACTTCGACCGCGCCTGGTGCACTCACCCCCCAGGTTGGATTCACGGGGACCATTTCGCTTCCTGCTTCCAGCCATGACGCCAGCAATCCGGATACAGCCCGCTATCCTTCAGGGGCAACCCTGTCGGTCAGTGGGGACTATTCAGGACTTGTGGTCGGGCAGTACGACAATCTTTATTACACCGATGGCAACGCGCATACCTGCCTCGGATATCCCAGTTCGGCTTCTTTCGACCAATGTGGTCTTTTATTCGAGGTTACGGATAGCAGCGGTTACCTCTACGCTGTCTCTATCCTCGGGGACTCCGGCGATACCGGAATCACCGTCAGTTCACTCCTCATTGGGAAAACCGACCTCAGCACCACCGAGATCGACATTTTCGACGATGCGGACGGTTCCAGTTTCACGCTGACTCCGCAGTCATCGCCGTCGGTCACCCCTGAGCCCGGTTCGTTCGCCCTGCTGAGCACGGGTCTGCTGGGCATCGGCGGTGTGGTGCGGCGGCGGATCATCAGGTCGTAGTTTCGAAACACTTCGTGGAAGATGAAGGGCTCGGCGTGCCGTTGGTGCGCCGGGCTCTTGTTTTTTGGTGGGCGGCTGTGCGTGTACTTCGACTGCGCTGCGCTTCGCTCAGGATGACGGGGTGTGGGAGGGTGCGAGACCGTTGCAGGGATGGCGGTGGTGGGGTACGAAGGGGATGGTTGGAAGTGCGGAGAAGAGCGGTCGCGCTGCGCGCGAGACCCCACCCTTTCGCAACGGCGCGAAAGGATGGGCCACCCGGATTCGGGGAGATTTGTGGTGGTGTGGGTCGCCTGCCGAATATGGTTGGACAACAGGGGTTGTGGATTTCTGTTTGGGGAAAACGCATCTGATCGCGGAGAATAACTTTGGCGGGGGAACCCTGGGAGGTTCCTTGCCGGGAGCTGGGTCTTGGGTGCTTTGATGTTGATGTGTGCGGTGATGGCGTCGCTGGCGCTAGGTGTGCTGGTGGCGTATGGGATCTGCCAGGCGATGTTCCGGGTGTTTCGGGTGCAGTCGATTGCGGCGGCGAAGCAACGGCAGCGGGCGGTGGTGGCCCGGGTTGCGCTGGATTAGCTGGGCGGGAGGAAAAGCGTTGACGCTAAGTTCGCTAAGTTTAAACGCCAAGTTTCGCGGAGTAGAACGCGGGGTCGCTTATTGGGGTTTGGTTTGCTGGTCGTGTTGCCGCTGTAGCTGCTGTAGCTGCTGGTAGATCTGTTCGGGGGTTTTTACGCCGTTGGGGGAGTTGGGGTCGGCGGTGGTGGCGGGATTTACTGTGGCGGGGTCGGGTGGGTTGGGGGCATCGACTATGCCGGATACCGGTGGCGTGGTGCTGGGGGTGGGGACAGAGTCCAGCGAGACAGAGTTGGTGGTGGGGAGCGTGGAGGCCGTGGGGGAGACGTTGTTGGGGTCGCCGTTCACATTGTTGGCGGGCACCACGACGCCGGGTGCGGCAGGGGCAGGATTCTGCGTTGGTGGTGGGGTGTACTGATTCTGTGGCGGAGCGGGTCGGCCGAAGGGCTGGCTCCCCATGCGCTGCTGGGGCGTCTGCATCTGGGGCGGGAGATGGTTGTCCTGGTCGTCGCGGCCGTCGTCGTCGCCGTTGAAGTTCTGGGCGTTGGGGTTGGGGGGCGTGGGGCCGCCGGCGCGAGGGGTGAGGATGAGCTCTTTGGGGGCGTCGCCGATGGAGTCGCGGAGGATCATGTTGGTGGAGTTGGAGTCGATGAGCGTGGCGAGGATGACGTCGGGGGTGGCGGGGCCGTAGTGGCCGAAGACGCGCTCTTCGCGGACGCCGCCGGTGATCTTCATGCCGGTTTCGTGAGCGATGTCGCGGAGGATCTGGTTGAGGCTGGAGTTGTCGGCGCGGACGTCGAGCACGCCGTTGGCGAAGGTGACCTGGGCGCGATGGGTGGTGCTGGAGGGCTTAGACGCGGCGGGGGCGGCCGCGATGGGGGCGGTTTGCGCGGTCGGGGGGGTGGCCGGTAGTTGCGAGACCTGGGCAGGGTGGGCCGGCGGGGCGAGCAGGAGCAGGGAAAGCGGCATCCAACTACCGAGGAAGCGCGGGCGGCTGCGGGCTGGACGGGAAATGAGCATCTGCAGCATGGGACGTGCTCCGGCGCTAGAAGGTAGCCTTAGCGTCGATGATAGCGCGGTTGGGCGGCGGAGAGGCTGGACTCGTAGGCGGTCGCTCCGTATGCTGGCGAAGGCGGCGATGCGGACTACGCGACGGTTGCCGGGCAGTTGCTGGCGCAAGGAGTGGTGACGATGTTGCGAATCCCGAGTGGTGGAAGAGCGAGGCTGCTGGTGATGCTGCCTGCGCTGGCTTGCCTGTTGACGGCCGGCGCTGCGGCCCAGGTGTGCACCACGCAGGCGAAGATGGCGCCGGCGCAACGGGAGACGCTCGCCGATGCGGCGCTGGCGCTGGCGACGGCGGTGCAGGCCAATGATGCGGCGAAGGTGCGGGCGTCGACAGTGGCCGAGTATGCGGCGAACTTCAGCGGCAGCGAGTTCCTGATTCGGACGACGGCGGCGAAGATTACGGGCGAGACACTGCGGGTGACTTCGGTCTATCTGCTGGATGCGGGAGCGCGTGCGGCGGGGGATAACAGCGAGGCGGATTTCACTTGTCCGCTGACGGCGACGACGCTGGAAGTGGATTTTTCGATTCCGAGCCTGCCGCCGGGTGTTTATGGGTTTGCGATGGTGGAGGCCAGCGGAGGCACGCAGCCGTGGCTGTTGTCGTTTTTACTGCGGCAGGACGGCAGCGTGTGGAAGATGGCTGGGTTTTACTCGCTGGCGCGGACGGCGGCGGGGCACGATGGGCTCTGGTACTGGAATGAAGCGCGGGCGGCGGCGAGGGCGAAACAGCAGTGGGCTTCATGGCTTCTTTATAACGAGGCGTTTACACTGTTGCGGCCAGCGGGGTTTATCGACAGCTCGCACCTGGATAAGCTCATGGCCGAGCAGCATGGCGCGACGCCGCCGGAACTCTCAAACGGCGTGAGCAAGGACGCGCCGCTGGTGGTGAAGGGGCTTTCTGGTGAGGAGTTTCACTTTACCGGGTTGAGCACGGACCGCTCCGATGATGGAACGCGCGTGAATGTGATACTGCATATGCACGCCGATACGGCGGATGCCGCTGCGGCGCGGGTGCGGAATGAAGCCGCGGCCGCGGCCTTTGTGAAGGCGCATCCGGAGGTGCGCAAGGATTTTCAGGGCGTCTGGGTGTTTGCGGAGAACGATGCGCAGCAGCCGGTGGCGATGACGCCACGTGACATGAACCAGATTCAGTAAAGAAGAATCAGCAAGACGTGAGATGTAGTTCGATCACGACCGAGGCACTCGATGGCAGCAATACAGAAGACACTGGCACAGGCGATTCGCGGCCGCCGCGCTACGCCGAGCTTTGATGGAGCGCCGATTCCGGCCAGTGACCTGCGGCAGATTCTGGACGCGGGTCTGCATGCGCCGAGCGGGTACAACCTGCAGCCTTGGCGGTTCATCGTGGTGCAGGGGGAAGAGCAGAAGCGGCGGTTACGGGCGGCGAGCTATAACCAGGCCAAGGTGGAGGAAGCGTCGGCGGTGATCGTGGCGTGCGGCGACCGCGACGGCTGGCGGAAGGACCTTCCGGAGATGCTGCGGCTGGGACGCGCCAACGGGATGCCCGAAAGTTATGCGGAGCAGGCAGAGGACAGCGTGACCGCGTATCTTTCGAGCTTCAGCGAAGACCAGATGACGGGCTGGCTGAACAAGATGACGATGCTGGCGTTCACATCGATGATGCTGATGGCTGAGGTGCTGGGGTATGACACGGCGCCGATGGAAGGCTTCGAGCAAGACAAGGTTTGCGAGACGCTGAAGCTTCCGATGAGTTATTGGGTGGTGGCGTTGCTGGGCGTCGGGCACTTGAAGGGGCCGGATAAGTTTGATGGTGGGCGGTTCGATATGTCGCACACGGTGTTTGGCGAAGAGTACGGGAAGCCGCTCAAGTAAATGCGGACGCTGAAGCGGCTTGTCGCGGCGGTTTTTGTGGTGGCGGTGGTGGGCCTGGTGGTGATGTACTCGTCGCCACTGTGGGTTTCCGATCTGCAACTGCATTACAGAATGTGGCGTGGTGGCGTGCTCAGCCACACCGTGGATGTGGCTGAGGGGCGGCTGCGTTATTTTGAAATGGCGCCGGTGGGCGGTGGTGAGGGTACGCCGCTGGTGTTGCTTTCCGGTCTGGGTGGGCGTGCGGAAGACTTTGCGGCGTTGATGCCGCGGTTTGCGGCGCAGGGGTTTCATGTTTATACGATGGACCTGCTGGGGTATGGCGGGTCGGACAAGCCGGCGGCTTCGGATTTTTCATTGACTACGGAAGAGCATGTGGTGTCACACTTCATGGACGCGGTGCATCTGCAGCATGCGGATGTGGCGGCGTGGTCGATGGGGGGATGGATTGCGTTGAAGCTGGCGCTCGACGAGCCGCAGCGGGTGGATCGTCTCGCGGTGTATGACAGCGTGGGGATTATCTTTCCGAGCTCAGTGGGCGTTGATTTGTTTGCGCCGACGGATGAGGCGGGCGTGGAGCGGCTGATTCATGCGATGAGTCCGACGCTGAAGGTGCCGCCGGCGTTTGTGGAGCGCGACATCATCCGCTACAACGGTCGGCAGAAGTGGGTGGAGGAACGCAGCCTGGCTTCGATGTACAGCGGGAAGGATGTATTGGATTTTCGGCTGGCTGGTTTGAAGGTGCCGCTGCTGCTGGTGTGGGGAGCGGAGGATGTGCTGGTGCCGCCGAGTGTGGGGGAGAAGATGCATGCGCTTCAGCCGAAGTCGGTGTATGCGACGGTGGCGGGGTGTGGGCATTTTGCGCCGGTGGAGTGTTCGGCAGCGGTGGCTAAGGTGTCGGGGGAGTTTTTTCGGGCGCAGCCGGCGATGGTGGGTGGGGAGATGCGGCTGGGGAAGTGAGGGAGAGGCTTTTTGGGGGAGTCTTTCGGAGGGAGCAGGGGCCTTCAGGCCCCTGAATAAGGTTGGATAAAAATGGGGCTTCAGTCCCGGTTTGTATGGCTTATTCTGCCCAGATGCACAAGGCTCCGCAAGAACTCCGGACCTATCACGTTGTTGCGGTAACTGCGCAGCGTCGCCGCATCTTTCAGGTGGAAGCACATGCGCTGCTCTTCCTCAGCGTCCTCGAGACACAACGCGGGAAATGCCGCGTGCAAATCCATGCTTTCGTGGTGATGCCGGATCATGTTCATCTGCTTTTAACGCCAGCGCCTGATGTGTCTTTAGAAAAGGCCGTTCAATTTATCAAGGGTGGCTTTTCGTTTCTGTTGAAGATCAAGATGGATGTTTGGGAGAGAAGCTTCAACGAGGGTCAGATTCTAGACGCGGAAAAGTTCTCGGCGTGTCAGCGGTAAATCGAACTGAATCCGGTTCGTAAGAACATGGTTTCGCGAGTGGAGGACTTTCCTTATTCTTCGGCAATTTTGATGGAGTGCGTTGATCCGGCTCCATTGCACTTGCGAGCGAATGCCCGGGGCTAAAGCCCCTGCTCAATAAGGGTTTAATTTCAGGGGCCTGAAGGCCGCTGCTCCCTCCGGAAAAGCGAAAAGCTAGGAACTAAGAGCTTTTCCCGCCCCACTGGAAGGCGCCGGGCTGCGGCAGGCCTATGTGTAGGAGGACTCGGTGGACGAAGTTGCGGGCCATGGCGGTGGTGTCCTGCGGATGGTCGTAGAGGGTGGGGATGCAGGGGTAGATGACGGCGCCAGCCTCGGTGGCGGCGGCCATGTTGCGGATGTGGATGAGGTTGAGCGGCGTTTCGCGGACGCAGAGTATGAGGGGGCGGCGCTCCTTGAGGCAGACGTCGGCGGCACGCTCGATGAGGTTCTGTGCGAGGCCGTGACTGATGCCGGCGAGTGTGCCCATGGAGCAGGGAAGGACGATCATGCCGTCGGATGGGTAGGAGCCGCTGGCGATGGGGGCGCCGATGTCTTCGTGGGCGAGGAGATGAATTTTCGGTGAGGGCTGGCCGAGGAGTTTTTCGACGAGGTTGGTGCGGCCCTGGACGGCGGCTTCTTCGGCCAGGACGCGCATGGCGCTGGTTGAGAGGACGAGGTCGATGTGGGTGACGCGATCGTCGGCGGCCAAAGCGCGCAACATTTCTATGGCGTAAATGGCTCCGCTGGCGCCGGTGATGGCGAGGGTGAGGGTGCGCGGCGGGGTGGGGTTCAACGGCATCACTGTGATTATCGCCGATTGTGAAGTTACGGTTGCGGGGGCAACTTTCGAGGCTGGTTGGGGTCTAACTTAGCAAGGTTATTCTCGCGCGCGATCCGATGAAAACTTCAGGAGCGACATGAGACGGTTCAAGCAGGATTTATGTGCCGCGGCGCTGGCGGTGTGTTTTCTGGGCGCAGCGGTCGCGGTTCCGGCGCGCGCGTCGATTGCGGTGCTGGTGGAAGAGCCGTATGGCGGGATTGGGATGAATCCGGCGGGGCACTCGGCGATTTATTTTGATCATGTTTGTGCGGCTTCGCCTACGGTGTTGCGGCCTTGTGATGAGGGTGAGCTGGGTGCGGTGATCAGCCGGTATGACGGGATCGATCATTATGACTGGCTGGCAATGCCGCTGGTGGCGTATTTGTATGCCGTCGACAACGCTGACGCTGTGCCGGAGACGATGGACAAGGCTGCGGAAGAGAAGCTGCGCGATGCTTACCGGCGGAAGTATCTGGAGGAGATTGCGCCGGACCGCGAGGATGGCGGTGCGCCGGGCGGGAACTGGTATCAACTGGTGGGGTCGGCTTACGACCGCACGCTGTATGGCTTCCAGGTGAAGACGACGGCGGAGCAGGATGCGGGGCTTATTGCCATGTTTAACGACCGGCGTAACGTGGAGCGGTACAACGGCGCGTTTACAAATTGCGCGGATTTTGCGCGGGTGACGATCAACCGGTTTTATCCTCACGCGATTCGTCGGAACTTTATTGCGGACTTTGGGATTACCACGCCAAAGCAGGTGGGGCACGCGCTGACTCGGTATGGGAAGAAGCATCCGGAGACCGGGCTGGCGGTGTTTACGGTGCCGCAGGTGGCGGGGTCGCTGCCGCGAAGCCGGAAGGTGAAGGGTGTGTCGGAGTCGCTGGTGACGACGAAGCGGTATATGTTTCCAATTACCGTGGTGCAGCCGGTGGCGACCGCGGTGATGCTGGTGGCTTATGTGGGTAAGGGGCGGTTTTCGATGCCGAAAGATGCGCCGGTGTTGTCGTTGAAGCCGGTGGTGGAGGGTGATGCCGTGCTGCCTGCGGAGGATAGTGCGCCCGCCGTGGGAAGCGGGAGGACGGTGCTTACGGCCGATCCGCCGGTGATTGCGCGGCAGCCTTAGAGGACAGCGGTCGCGCGTTGCGCGATGCCCACGTCTCAGAAGCAAGATGTGGGGCAACCGGCGTCTACATTTCTGCCTGCGCGTACGTCGTACTGCCTCGAAAGAAAGCCCGGGGCTAAAGCCCCATTTTCTGGGGACGGATTCAGGGGCCTGAAGGCCCCTGCTCCCTCCGAAGGACAAAAGCGACGACAACAGCTCGCTTCTCTCAGAGTGCGAAAGCGATGAGGGTGAGGCCGTGGGTGTGGGTGATGGCTTCGTGTTCTGATACTGCCGCGGATTCTATGTCCAAGAAGTGGATGTCTACGGCGCAGCGGGACACTTCGGTCTCGGGTGCGTTGACGAAGCAGAGTTCGCAGACGGCGAGACCCTCGTCTTCGTTGGGCATGGGTGGGCCGAAGGTGCGGCAGGGGATGGGGCGGGCGGCGTAGAGGTCGCAGGTGCCGGTGGCGGGGTCGAGGACAGGGCAGGGCTCGTCGTTGGCGAAGTCTTCGAAGGCTTCTTCGTGGTGTTCTTCCGTGAAGAGGATGCCGGTTGCCGGGTCGCCGGGGAAACCAGGAGTGAGGCGGGTGCGGGCTGCCGCGGCGCGGTTTTGGATGCGTTGAGCGACGGCGGGATCGGCGGCGGTGAGGGCGTGGTTGAGGCGGGCTGCGTCGAGGGTGGTGATGGGGAAGACGCCTATGCAGCATTGATGGCAGCCGGGGTGGCAGGCCATCCACTGGCCGGGGCGCAGGCCGGAGCCGATGCCGGCGCGGGTGTAGGCGTCGGAGAGGGCGGTGGTGGCGATTTGGATGAGGTCGGCGTCGGTGGGCATGAGTGGTGTTGTGGGGGAAGGCGGTCGCGCTTCGCGCGATGCCCACCCTAGCCGCAAAAGCGCGGCGAGGATGGGGCACCCGGGTTTGGAGGCGACCCACCGGGTGGCGACGAGACTGCGTACGGATGGGGCACCGGATTGTGCGCTAGAGGGCCGTGGCGGGGAAGCCGGGGAGGGCTTTCAGGTGGTGCTTGAGGTGGGCTATGTAGTCCTCGATGATGAAGCCGAGGGTGAGGTCGCCTTCGGTGTAGTGCCAGATGTGGGCGAGGTGTGCGGGGTCGACTTTGGCGATGATGTGGGCGAGGTGCTTGTTGAGCGCGGAGAAGAGGGCGCGGAGGTCGGCCCAGCTTTCGGTGCTGTAGCCCTGGGTGTTGACCCACTCGTCCTGCTGGTAGCCGGGGAAGGTGAGCTCGGGTGCGAGCTGGAGGCGGACGACGCGCTGGATGTTGTTGGCGGCCGAGTCGCAGAGGTGGCCGACGAGCTGGAGCGCGGTCCACTTGCCGGGGGCGATGGGCTCGACGGTGCAGAAGGCGGGCATGCGGGCGAAGTACTGGTCGGCGTGCTCGGTGAGGGCGCGGAGGCGGGAGGCCAGCTGCGGCGGGTGGAGTTTGGCTAGGTCGGTGGGTTCAGTGTATGTGGTGGGCATGGGCTACTCCTCTCCTAGAACGCGGGTAAAGATATTGTCGACGTTGCGGAGCTGGCGGCGGTAGTCGAAGGCGTTGTTGAGCTGGTCGGTGGAGAGCAGCCTGGTGATTTCGGGGTCGTTGTAGATGAGTTCGCGGTAGTTTTTGTCGTTTTGCCAGGCGTCCATGGCGTGGCCCTGGACTAGGCGGTAGGCGTTCTCGCGGGTCATGCCGGCGGCGGAGAGTTCGAGGAGCAGCTGGCCGCTATAAATGAGGCCGCCGGTGAGTTCCATGTTCTTCAACATGCGGGCCGGGTAGACGAGGAGCTTTTCGATCAGCGTGGCGGTTTTCTGGAGCAGGTAGTCGGCGAGGATGGTGGTGTCGGGGAGGATGACGCGCTCGGCGGAGGAGTGCGAGATGTCGCGCTCGTGCCAGAGGGCTATGTTTTCGAGTGCGGCCTGCAGGTTGCCGCGGACGACGCGGGAGAGGCCGGAGATCTGCTCGCAGGTGATGGGGTTGCGCTTGTGGGGCATGGCGCTGGAGCCCTTCTGCTTGGGCGAGAAGAACTCTTCGGCTTCGCGGACTTCGGTGCGCTGCAGGTGGCGGATCTCGGTGGCAATCTTGTCGAGCGTGGAGCACATGACGGCCAGGGCGCCGATGTAGGCGGCGTGACGATCGCGCTGCAGGACCTGGGTGGAGACGTCGGCGTAGCGCAGGCCGAGTTCGGCGCAGATGGCTTCCTCGTGCTCGGGGGAGAGGTGTCCGAAGCTGCCGACCGCGCCGGAGATTTTGCCGATGCGGAGGTCTTCGGCGGCGGCGTCGAAGCGGGTGAGGTTGCGCTGCATTTCGGAGTACCAGAGCAGCAGCTTGAGACCGAAGCTGGTGGGCTCGGCGTGGACGCCGTGGGTGCGGCCGATGCAGGGCGTGTCTTTGAACTCGATGGCGCGGATTTTGAGGACGGCGATGAGGCGCTGGATGCCCGAGCGGATGATGGCGGAGGCCTGGACGAAGGCGAGGGCCTGGGCGGTATCGACGACGTCGGTGGAGGTGAGGCCGAAGTGCAGCCAGCGGGCCTCGGGGCCGACGTTTTCGGCGACCGCCTGGGTGAAGGCGAGAACGTCGTGGCGGGTTTCGGCTTCAATGGCGGCGATGCGGTCGACGCTGAAGGCGGCCTTGCTGCGTAGCGCATCGGCGGCCTGCTGTGGAACAATACCGGCGCGTGCAAGAACATCGGTAGCAGCGAGTTCAACGCGCAGCCAGTTGTGGTATTTCGATTCTTCGGACCAGATGCGGCCCATCTCCGGACGGGTATAGCGAGCGATCAAGCCTGGACTCCTGCGCGTTGCGTGTGAGTGACGTGGGGATGCCGGGGTGCGAAAAAGGCGTGTTGTAGACAGTGTATAAGTCGTAGCTTGTATCGCGTTGCGATACAATTCAGAATAAGGTGCCCTACATGGAAGAAGGTAAATCGTACTCGCTACTTCGCCTGCGGAAACTGGCGGAGTTTCGTTACCAAATGCGCAGCTTCCTTAGTTTCAGCGAGTCGGCGGCGGAGCTTGCCGGCATTTCCGCGCAGCAGTATCAGCTTATGCAGGTCATTGCTGCGGTGCCGGATGGCGAGGGTGCCTCGATCAGCTACCTGGCTGAACGGATGATTCTGCGGCACAACAGCGCGGTAGAGCTGGCTGACCGCGCGGTGCGGGCGGGGCTGGTGCGGCGTGAGGCGGACGAAGAAGACCTGCGGCGCTCACTGGTGCGGCTGACGCCAGAAGGTGAAGGCCTTTTAGGTGGCCTGGTCGCAAAACATCTGGGCGAGCTTGAGGCGGTGGGTCCTGACATCGCCGCGGCGATGAAGCGGGTGCTGGACCATCGCGAGGGAGAGCAGTAAGTGAAGCCAGGAACGCATGGCGCACTGGGCGACTATACGGCTGATCGCCGGATGCTGTTGCTGAGTGTGCTTGCCGTTGTGGTGGGCACAGCCAGTGCAGGATTGAGCTGGCTGCTGTTGCGGCTGATCTTTCTGGCAACCAATCTTTTTTACTTCCACCGGGTGCGGTTCACCTCGGTTGACCCGAGCACGCATACGCTGGGGTGGACTGCGGTGTTTCTTCCGGTAATTGGCGGGCTGCTGGTGGGCGTGCTGGCGCGTTATGGGTCTGACCGCATCCGCGGGCATGGCATGCCGGAGACGATTGAGGCTGTGCTGATGCGCGGGGCGAAAATATCTCCGAAGATTACGCTGCTGAGGCCGGTTGCGACGGCGATTGCGATTGGGTCGGGCGGGCCGTTCGGGGCTGAGGGGCCGATTATCATGACCGGCGCTGCTGGCTCGCTGATGGCGCAGCTTTGGAAGATGACCGATGCTGAGCGGTCGGTGATGCTGGTGGCGGGCGCGGCGGCGGGTATGTCGGCTACGTTCCTGGCGCCGCTGGCGGCGATCCTGCTGGCGGTGGAGCTGCTGCTGTTTGAGTGGCGTCCGCGGAGCCTGGTGCCGGTGGCGATTGCCAGCGTGACGGCGGCGGCGGTGCGGCGGTTGCTGCTGGGGTCGGATTCTGTTTTTACGATGACGCCGATGATGGGCCAGTTGAGCCCGCAGGCCCTGCCGGCGGCGGTGCTGGCGGGGTTGTGTGCGGGACTAATGGCGCTGCTGCTGACGCGGGGCGTGCACTTTTTTGAGGCGATGTTTGAAAAGCTGCCGATCCACTGGATGTGGTGGCCGGCGATTGGCGGGCTGGGTATTGGACTGGGTGGGCTGGTGTATCCGCAGGCGCTGGGTGTGGGCTATCCGTTGATCCAGAAAATGCTGACGGGCGGGGTGGACGGAACGACGTGGGGCGTGGTGTTTGGCGTGCTGGTGGTGAAGTCATTGATGTGGACGGAGTCGCTGGGGTCGGGGACGTCGGGCGGTATCCTGGCTCCGCAGTTGATGATTGGCGGCGGCGTAGGTGTTGCTCTGGCGCACTTTTTGCCGGCGATGGGGCCGGGTGCGTGGCCGCTGGTGTGCATGGCGGCGGTGCTGGCAGGGTCGATTGGTGCGCCACTGACGGCGGCCGTCATGGCGGTTGAATTGACGCGGAACAGCGGGTTGCTGCTGCCGCTGCTGCTGGCGTGCGTGACGGCGTATGGGCTGTCGGTGCTGGTGCAGAAGCGGTCGATTTTGACGGAGCGGCTGGCCAAGCGTGGCTATCATTTGAGCCGGGAGTACGGCGTCGATCCTCTGGAGACGGTGCTGGTGGCGCAGGCGATGCACACGAGCGTGTTTGCGCTGGCGCATACGGCTACGCGACGGGATGCGGCGGAGTGGTTGCACAAGATGGAAGAACGCGGGCCGGAGGGGTGGGGGCACTGGCAGCGGCTTTATCCGCTGCTGGATGATGATGGGCGGATCGTTTCAGTATTGACCCGGTCGCAGATGGTGGCGGCGGCGCGGCAGCTGGATCTGGATGCGGCGCTGGCTGGGGACGGCAGCGTGGGTTCGGTCGTGGTTTCTCCAGGCGACACGTTGCGGTCGGTGGCTAGCCTGATGGCGGAGTCGAAGTTGACGCACTACCCGGTGGTGAATGGGGATGGCCGGTTTGCGGGGATCATGACGATTGAAGATCTGCTGGCTGGGCGGAGCCGGCAGAGCCTGCGTGAGGGTGCTCGCGAGCGCGTGTTGCGGCCGCGGTGGCCGTTCAGCGCGGCGCGGGTGCGGGCCGCCAGCACGGTGACGGCAACCGACGGGCTGGTGGGGTCTGAAGAAGAGA
Organism: uncultured Acidobacteriota bacterium; assembly: GCA_903873705.1. Taxonomy (GTDB): domain Bacteria; phylum Acidobacteriota; class Terriglobia; order Terriglobales; family Acidobacteriaceae; genus Granulicella. The sequence continues at coordinate 11,781 of CAIQPK010000069.1, read as the reverse complement.
TTGCGGCGCTTGACGGCGAGCCGTTGGTCAGACGCTGACGTCGAAGAGGGCCGCCATTTCGTCGTAGAGGAAGCCGCGGCCGGGCTTGTAGGGCTGGACCCACTTGCCGTTCAGGACGAACTGCGGGATGGCGCGCTTGCCGACGTTTTCGAGTAGAGCATCGACGGCGCCGGGGGTGTTTTCGATGTTGATTTCGGTGTAGGCGATGTCGTGCTTATCGAGAAAGCGCTTGGCTTCGCGGCAGTCGCGGCACCAGTCGGCGGAGTAGACCAGAAGTTCCATAAGGCTATTTTCTCCTATTCGCGGGCTCGCAGTCTGCTTCACTGCTCGTGGTAGTTGCGCATGAGGCCGCCGTCGATGACGAAGGTTGAGCCGGTGATGTAGGCGGCTTCTTCGGATGCGAGGTAGGCGACGAGGCCGGCGACTTCTTCACGTGTGCCGAGGCGGCCCAGCGGGATGTTGCGAAGGAGCGGGTTGAGTTTGGCGGGGTCGCTCATCATCGCCTGGTTGATGGGTGTGGCGATGGCGCCGGGGGCGACGTTGTTGACGGTGATGCCGAGCGGGCCGAGCTCGACGGCGAGGTCGCGCATGAGCATGCGGATGCCGCCCTTGGAGGCGCAGTAGGTGGCGAAGTGTGGGAAGACCATGTCTTCGTGGACGGAGGAGATGTTGATGACGCGGCCGGACTTTTTGGCGTCGCGGAGTTTGCGGACGAAGGCCTGGGTGAGGAAGAACGGGCCTTTGAGGTTGACGGCGAGGACGGCGTCGTAGTCGGCTTCGGGTGTGTCCCAGAAGTCGGAGCCTTTCTCGATGCCGGCGTTGTTGACGAGGATGTCGCAGCCGCCGAGCTGCTGCCACGCCTGGTCGATGAGGTTCTGGGTGTCGACGACTCTGGAGACATCGGCCTGCACGATGATGGAGCGGCCGCTGGACGCGGCGATCTTCTGCTGTGTTTCTTCAGCACCGTCGCGGTGACCGCGAAAGTCGATTACTACCGCAGCGCCTTCGCCCGCGAGACGGATGGCAATGGACTGTCCGATGCCCGAGGACGAGCCCGTGACAACGGCTACTTTGCCTTCCAGACCAGCCATGCGCTTGCTCCTTGCGTTGGATCAGCTCTTCTTCGTGGACTTCTTGGCCGCAGATTTCTTTGCGGGGGATTGCTTAGCGGCGGTCTTCTTCGCCGATTGCTTCGCTGAGGTCTTATTGCCCGCTTCTACTTTTTCGTGCAGCAGCTTCCTAGCGTTTTCGAGGGTCTGCTTGCGTTCGGGGGAGAGGTTCTTGCCGCCACGATTTTCGTAGAAGTTGAGCATGCGCATGGCCTGGCCGGGGCCTTCGGGCGAGACGCTTTTCTTTGCGAGGCCTTCGGCGATCTGCGTGGCGCCTTTTTTGAAGAGGCCGGGGCCGGGCTTGGTGGAGTCGGTTTTGACCTTGGCGGACCAGCGCTTTGAGGGTGGTGTGGTGGACTTCTTTACGGCTTTCTTCGCGGCCTTCCTGGTTGCCATGAGACGTGCCTCCTGCTGTTGTGATGCGCAGCAGGTGTCTCGCGTCTGCGCGCTCAGGGTTTCGGCAGGATGAGGACCTTCATGCCGGGGGTGACATGGTACTGGTCGGCGAAGCTGCGCTGGTTGATGGAGGCGGCGAGGCGGCCACGGGAGTCGATGTAGAACAGTGGGCTGCCGACGGGGACGTCAGAGAAGGTTTTGACGAAGGGGAGTTTGTAGGGCTTGTTGTCGATGGTGGCGGAGACGGTGTCGCCGATGGTGTAGCCGAGCTTGGCGAAGAGGTCTGACGGCAGATTGAGGATGAGGTTGCCGAAGGGGCCGTCGAGGCCGAGGACGGTGGTGCGGATGCCGCTGGTGCCTAGGGTGGGCATGGGGATGTCGAGGCGGACGAGTTTGGCGACGTCGAGGGCGGGGCCGGCGTTGATCCAGTTTTCGCCTCGGGTGAGGTGGGCGCCGGCGGGGGAAAAAATATCGCGGCCGTGGAAGGTGGAGGAGAGTTTGCTGCCGATCATCCATGCCGGTTCAGTGATTTCGCGGGCGGCGACGATTTTGTTTCCGGGTTGTTGATCGAGGAGGGTGATGAGGCCGTTGTCGGGGAGGACGAAGTACTGGCCGCGGGCAGATTTGGCAATGATGGCCTTGCGGCTGCTGCCGACGGTGGGATCGATGACGACGACGAAGACGGCGTCGGCGGGGAAGTAGGGGGCGGAGCCGGCGAGGAAGCGGGCGCCTTCGGCGATGTCGTAGGGCGTGGACTGGTGGGTGATGTCGATGATCTTGACGGCGGGGTCGACGCTGGTCATGACGGCCTTGCAGATGCCGATGGCGTCGTCCTTGACGTCGAAGTCGGTCATGAAGCCGAGGATGTGGCTGCCGGGTTTCTGCGCATGCAGGCAGGCGGGGACGATGAGCGTGACGAGCGCGATGAGGATCAGACGGGCGGTCTTCATGCTGGGCAGGATATCAGGCGGTGGTGCGGGTCAAGTGCGACGTGCGCGGAAAAAGCTGGTGAGCATGGTGGCGCACTCGTTGCCGCAAACGCCTTCAAGGACTTCCATGCGATGGTTGAGCGCGGGGTGATTCATGACGTCGAGTACGGAGCCGCAGGCGCCGGCTTTGGGGTCGGGGGTGGCGTAGACGAGGCGGGCGATGCGGGCGTGGAGGAGGGCGCCGGCGCACATGGCGCAGGGTTCGAGGGTGGCGTAGAGCGTGCAGCCGAGGAGGCGATAGTTGTTGAGTGCGCGGCCGGCTTCGCGGAGCGCGATGATTTCGGCGTGGGCGGTGGGGTCGCAGTTGCGGAGGACCTGGTTGTTGCCGCGGGCGATGATTTCGCCGGAGGGGGAGACGATGATGGCGCCGACCGGGACTTCGCCAGCGGCCTCGGCGGCGCGGGCTTCGGCGATGGCTTGTTGCATGAAGTGGAGGTCGGTTTCCTCGGGCGTCATCGCTTTCAGTATCGCAGGGTGGGGTGCTGTGTAAGACTCGCAGAGGATGGCGGCTGGGCTGCGCTGAGGGGGTGGGATGGTGAACGAGTTTGACGCGATTATTGTGGGTGCCGGCCAGGCGGGGCCGTCGCTGGCGGGGAAGTTGACGGCGGCGGGTTGGAGCGTGGGGTTCGTGGAGCGGAAGCTGTTTGGCGGGACGTGCGTGAACGCCGGATGCACGCCGACGAAGACGCTGGTCGCGAGCGCTCATGCGGCGTTTGTGGCGCGTCGGGCGAAAGATTTTGGCGTGGTGCTGGGTGGTGAAGTGGGCGTGGATATGGCGGCCATCCAGGCGCGCAAGGAGAAGGTGGTGGCGGCCTCGCGCGATGGGATTGAGAAGTGGCTGCGGGGGATGGAGGGGTGCACCGTGTTTCATGGGGCGGGGAGGTTTGAGGGGCCGGGTGTGATGCGGGTGGGTGATGAGGTGCTGCGGGCGAAGAAGTTTTTTCTGAATGTGGGGTGTCGGCCTTCGGTGCCGGCGTCATTGGGTGCGGATAAGGTGAAGCATCTGACGAGTTCGACGATCCTTGATCTGCGTGAGGTGCCTGAACATTTGGTGGTGGTGGGTGGGAGCTACATCGGGCTGGAATTTGCGCAGATGTATCGGCGGTTTGGGGCGAAGGTGACGCTGGTAGAGCGGGGCCCGAGGCTGGTGGCGCATGAGGATGAGGAGTTTTCTTCGGCGATCAAGGAAGTGCTGGAAGCGGAGGGGGATTGCGTTTCGCATGCACGCGGAGTGCATTCACCTGGAGCAGGAAGGCGAGCGCGTGCGGGTGCATGTGGACTGCCAGGATGGGGAGCCGAGTGTGGCGGGGACGCATACGCTGCTGGCTATTGGGCGTGAGCCTAACACCGATGACCTGGGGCTGGAGACGATTGGACTGGAGCGCGATGCGCGCGGGTTCATTCCGGTGGATGACGAGTTGAAGACGACGGCGGAGGGTGTGTGGGCGCTGGGGGATTGCAATGGGCGCGGGGCGTTTACGCATACTTCTTATAACGATTTTGAGATCGTCGCGGCGAACGTCTTGACCGATGAGCGGCGGCGGGTGAGCGAGCGGCTGCCCATGCATGCGCTGTATACGGATCCTCCGCTGGCACATGTCGGGATGACGGAGGCTGAGGTACGGAAGATAGGGAGGGCGGCGCTGGTGGGCGTGCGTCCGATGACGAAGGTGGGCAGGGCGGTGGAGAAGGGTGAGACGTGGGGGTCGATGAAGGTGCTGGTGGATGCGGAGTCGCGGCGGATATTAGGCGCGACGATTTTGGGCGTGGGCGCGGATGAGGCGATTCATACGGTGGTGAGTGCGATGTATGCGAAGGAGACGGCGGATTTTATGACGCATGCGATGCATATTCATCCGACGGTGGCGGAGTTGATACCGACGGTGTTTGGGGAGTTGAAGCCGCTGGTTTAAATGAGGTGGCGCGTTTTGGAGAGGGCAATTTTGTCGCTGCGCCCGCGGCTTCGCTCCTGCCTTCGGCAGAGTGGAAAGAGCGTTTAGCAGTGGCTGGTTATGGGCGGGTCGGTGACCCGCCCCTTCCAAGAGGCAATAATCTAGGCGCCGCGGACCTGGGGCTTGGCTTCGGGGCCGAAGAAGCGTTCGACTTGTTCGGCAAGGGCTTCCAGCGCGGGCTTGCGTTGCGCGAGTTCGGCGCTGTTGAGGTTGAAGCTTTGGGCCCAGATGCCTTCGAGGATGGGTGTTAGGCGTGCGGCCAGGAGATCGCTGGTGGGGAAGTCGGCGATGGCGGCGAAGAAGTTTTCTTCTTCGGGTTCGTACTCGTCCTGGGGCGCGCCTTCGTTCTTGATGAGGCCTTCGGGGTCGGCTTCGCGCATGAGTTCGCGGATAGAGTCGAGATCGGGCGGCGGAGGCCAGGGTTTGGACATGTGTGACTGATCCTCAGGTTGTGGCGCGGCGAACAGACAGCAGGTCCTTCGCTGCGCTCAGGATGACAATTTGAAAGCAATACTCACGCGGGCTCTTGCTGGGTCATGCAGTGTAGGGCGCCGAGGCCCCAGATGAAGTCGGTGCAGTGGATGCCGGTGATGGTGCGGTCGGGGAAGCAGTCGGCGAGGGTGTTGAGGGCGATGCGGTCGTTGGGGTCGTTGAAGGTGGGGACCAGGACGAGGTTGTTGGCGATGTAGAAGTTGGCGTAGCTGGCGGGCAGGCGCTGGCCTTCGAAGACTACCGGGGCAGGCATCGGCAGCGTGCGGATGGTGAAGGGCTTGCCGTCGAGATTGCGCGCGGCGCGGAGGCGCTCGAGGTTTTCGGCGAGAGGGAGATGATTTTCGTCGGCGGTATTGGATTCGACGGCGGTGAGGATGGTGTTTTCGGCGACGAAGCGGGTGATGTCGTCGACGTGGCCGTGGGTGTCGTCGCCGTCGCAGCCGCGGTTGAGCCAGATGACCTGTTCGATGCCGAGGTAGTCGCGGAAGGCGCGCTCGAGCTGCTCGCGGTAGACGCCGGGGTTGCGTTGCTGGACGTCGGAGAGGAGGCACTCTTCTGTGGTGAGCAGTACGCCGGCGCCGTTGGTGTCGATGGAGCCGCCTTCGAGCACGAGGCGTTTGCCGTTTACCTCGGGTTCGAAGCTGGGCATGTCGTACAGCTTGGCGACCTGGCCGGGGATGCGGTCGTCGTTGCGCCAGTTGTCGTACTTGGCCCAGGCGTTGAACTTCCAGTTGGTGATGGCAACGTCTTTCTTGCGCTTGACGAAGATGGGGCCGGAGTCGCGGAGCCAGACGCGGTCGGTGCGCCAGAGGTGGAAGTGCAGGCGGGCGAGGTTGGCGTGCTGGCGGCGGAGCATGGTTGTGGCGCGCTTCTCGGCGGCCTCATCGTTGACGAGGATGTGGACGTCTTCTACCTGGGAGAGGTGGCGGACGATTTCGCAGTAGACCCAGGGGATGGGCTGGAATTTGTTGGGCCAGTCCTCGGGGTTGTGGGGCCAGGCTATCCAGGTGGCGTTGTGGGGGGCCCACTCGGCGGGCATGCGGTAGTTGAGTTGTCGGGGGGTCTTCATCGGCAACTACAAGTATAGCGGCGGGTTGCAGGTAGCTCGCATCAATCGAGGAAGCGGCTGGTGATGCCGCCGTAGGCGTCGATGCGGCGGTCGCGGAGGAAGGGCCAGTGTTGGCGGGTTACTTCTACCTCGGCGGTGTCGAGGTCGGCGTAGAGGATTTCTTCCTTGTCGTGGGAGGCCTTGGCGATGATGCGGCCAAAGGGGTCGGCTATGAAGCTGCCGCCCCAGAACTGGATGCCGTTTTCGGCGGTGTGGGCGCCGGGGCCCGGCATGTTGACGCCGTTGTGGGAGACGTCGCCCCACTCGTGGCCTACGCGGTTGACCGCGCAGACGAAGACGCCGTTGGCGATGGCGTGGGCGCGCTGGATGGTTTGCCAGGCGTCGTATTGGCGCTCGCCGAACTCTTCCTTCTCGCTGGGATGCCAGCCGATGGCGGTGGGGAAGAAGAGGGTTTCGGCGCCCTTGAGGGCGGTGATGCGGGCGCCTTCGGGGTACCACTGGTCCCAGCAGACTAAGGTTCCGATACGTCCTTCGGACGTGGACTGTGCAAGGAAGCCGAGGTCGCCCGGGGTGAAGTAGAACTTCTCGTAGTAGAGCGGGTCATCAGGGATGTGCATCTTGCGGTAGACGCCGAGGATGTTGTCGGGCGTGGTCGTGGTGTGGTCGAGTATGGCGGCGGTGTTGTGGTAGAGGCCGGGGGCGCGGCGCTCGAAGAGGCTGGCTACGAGGACGATCTTGTGTTCGCGGACGACTTCGCTGAGGGCCGAAGTGGAGGGGCCGGGGATGGACTCGGCGGTGGCGAAGAGGGCATGGTCTTCGCGCTGGCAGAAGTATTGGGCGCGGAAGAGCTCGGGGAGGCAGATGAGCCTGGCGCCGGCCTCGGCGGCTTCGCGGACACGGGCGACGGCCTTGGCGAGGTTGGCCTGGGTGTCGGGTGCGCAGGACATCTGGATGAGGGCGACTTTTTGAGTTACGGGCATGAATCTCCTGGACAATGTCGGCCGGCGGACAGTTGGGAAGATGGGAACCGGCGGTCACTCGTTTGAGTGCGTAAGATGTCGTCCTTTACGATGATGGCGAAGTGCGGTTGGATGCGCAACTGCGGATGGCCGGGAGTTCGGGGCGGGGTGTTCTGTCGGCTGTTTTTTTGGTAACGTCTAAAGACAAACAGCCCGCATCCGGTGGTTGACCGGAAGATTGCGCGCCGGAAGCGAAAGGACAAGTTTTCATGAAGATTTTTCTCAGTATGGCATTGGGTGTCGCGTCGCTGGTCTCGGTAGCTGCACCGTCGAGCCTGCTTGCCCAAACACAGCCTGCGCAAGTCACTGCGACGGCGACGGCGCTGGAAACCAAGCTGGATACCAAGATCGCGAAGTCGGGCGACGTGGTCTCCGTGCGGTTGATGCAGGAGGCGACCGTTGGCGGCGTCAAGTATCCGGTGGGATCGCATCTGCTGGGAAAGATTTTGAACGCCGATAAGGACAAATTTATTTTGATCTTCGACTCTATCCAGGTGAAGAAGGCGGACCCGGTGCCGGTGCACGCCGGTCTGGCCTCGATCGCGCCCGAGTACGACGCCAATGCCGGCGGAATGGGTGGAGCCAGTGAAGACGGCATGCCCAGCGGCGGTTCCGGCGGCCCGGGACCGCTGGTGATGACCACCAACGGCAGCTCGGTAAAGAACGTGACACTGACGCCGAGCAAGACGACCGAGTTTTCGGGCACGCTTTCCAGTGTCAAGGACTTCAAGCTGGATAAGGGTACGCGCTTCTGGTTTGGCCTCTTCTAGCTGAGTGATGAAGCATAAGAAAGCGCCTTGAAGCTTGGCTTCAAGGCGCTTTCGTTTGTCGCGTACTGTTGCGTTACTTGTCGTCGAAGAGCAGGATGGCGGCGGCGATGGTGGTGGTCCAGCGGCCGTTCTTGTCGCCGACGGCCGACTGCGTGACGTTTGCGGTCCGCACGATCTTGTTGGAGATGCGGTAGATTTCCTTCTTCTCGTCCCAGCTCTTGTCGGGGTCAAAGTCCACATCGAGCGTGGTCGCGAGCATTTCGGCGGCGAGCTCTTCCGCGTAGTCGCCGGCCTGGTCTTCGGTCTCGCCAAAGCTGTGGTGCTCGGAGAGGTAACCGTAGGTGGCCTTGTCGGTGGGGATGGCGACGCCGATGGAGGAGACCACGAGGCGGTGGGCTTCACGCGTGGAGTTTTCAGCGACCACGGCAAAAACGACTTCGCCGGGGTTCAGGAACTTGAGCCCTTCTTTGCGCGGAATCAGTTTGCAATGCGGCGGAAAGATCGAGGACACGCGCACCAGGTTCTGCGCGGCAATGCCTGCATCGCGAAGTGCCATTTCGAAGGAGGTCAGACGCTCCTTGTGCTTACCGACGCCCTTGGTGAAAAAAAGGCGCGTAGGAACCATATTCATGCCCAAAGTCTGAAACCCTCCCATGTGTTGCCGGATGCGAATTGCCGCTGGATCGAGAGGCCGGAGGACGCACGACCACCCATAAGAAATTATCACACGCTTTGGCCGCTGAATGTGAATAGTGCCACACGTGACGCCAGTAAGTGAGAGCGCGACTGCAGCCGGCCGCCGTATGATGGCTTACGCAAAAAATCTTACCGCCGGGATGATCGAAAACATCATGAAATCGCTGAAGCGCTACCGCACGCCGCTGCTGGCCGTTCTTGCACTGGGAACCGTCACGGCGCTTGCACAGAAGGACGTCAAAGAAGTCACCGTACACGCTGACAGGCCGTTTCCGGAGAGCGTCACCTCGGGGAGCGACGGCACGCTTTATGTTGGCAGCATCCTGAAGAACGGCGTCTTTCGCGTGCTTCCGGGCGCGGCGACGGCTGAGCCGTGGATCGCTGTGGCGGAGAAGGGTGTCGTGCTGGGTGTGCTGGCAGATGAGGCGTCGCACACGCTGTGGGTTTGTCACGATGGTCCGATTGGACCAAAGGGGCCGGAGGGTGTGGCGGAGCTGATGGCGTTTGATCTGCCCAGCGGCAGGGCGAAGGCCAGCTATCCATTCCCGGGCAGCGGCGGGCTGTGCAACGACATGGTAGTGGGTGCGAACGGCGATGTTTTTGCCACCGATACGTTTGGCGGCAAGATCATGAAGCTGGCCAAGGGAGCGAAGGCGCTGACGGTATGGGCGAGCGATCCGAAGCTGATGCAGGCTGATGGCATCGCGTTTGGTGAAGGCGCGCTGTACGTCACGACGTTCGAGACGTCCACGCTAGTGCGGGTCGCGGTGAAGGAGGATGGCAGCGCGGGTGAGCTTCATTTGATTGAGACGGCGCGGAAGATCGATCATCCGGACGGCCTGCGGTCGGCGGGAAAGAACCAGTTCTGGATGGTGGAAGGTGCGGGGCGCTTTGACCACATTGTGGTGGAAGGGGAGAAGGCGCAGGTGCATGTGATCAAGGAAGGGCTGGACGGGCCCACGGCGGTGACCCTGGTAGACGGCACGGCGTGGGTGCTGGAGAGCAAACTGCATTTTATGGATAGCGCCGACGCGCAGAAGGATCCGGGAGTGTTCAAAATTTACGGGTACAAGGTGCGATAGATGAAGGCGATGATGCGTAGGAGGATGTTGTTGCTCGCGACTTTGGCGGCGAGTGTTGTGCTGGGCGATGCTGTGGCAGTTGCTCAGAAGGAAGTGGTTGTTCATGCGGAGAAGGCGTTTCCGGAGAGCCTGACTTCGACGAGCGATGGCACGCTCTACGTCGGGAGCATTGGAAGGAATATGGTGCTGCGGGCGATGCCTGGGGCGGCGTCGGCTGAGCCGTGGTTGATGCTCGAAAAGCCGGGCGGCGTGACCGGCGTACTGGCCGATGAGGCGAAGCATACGCTGTGGGTTTGCCATAACGGAACCATGGGGCCGACGGGGCCGACGGGGCTGCCGATCTTTGAGTCGTACTCGCTGCCGGGAGGAAAGCTGACGGGGAGCTATCCGTTTGTTGGGGCGCCGAGTGGTTTGTGTAATGACATGGTGATTGCGCCGGATGGCTCAATGTACGTGACGGATAGCGCAGGTGGGCGGATTTTGAAGCTGGCCAAGGGGGCGAAGGAGTTGACCGTGTGGTCAGCGGACCCGAAGCTGACAGGGGCTGACGGGATTGCGTTTGATGGAGGGGATATGTATGTGACGGCGGTGAGCACGTCGCTGCTGCTGCGGGTGAAGGTGAAGGCGGATGGGTCGATTGGCGAAATCAGGCAGATCGAGACGGACCGGCCTATCCAGCGACCGGATGCGCTGCGGGCGGCGGGGAACGGGGAGTTCTGGTTGATCGAAGGCGTGGGACGTTTTGATCATGTCGTGGTCAGCGGCGACAAGGCGCAGGTTCATGTCATCAAGGAAGGGATGGACGGGCCGACGTCGGTAACGCTGGTGGGGGGAACGGCGTGGGTGCTGGAGGGCAAACTGCATTACATGCGGGGGCCGGATGCGGCGAAGGATCCGGGGACTTTTAAGGTTTATGGCGTCAGCGTGAAGTAGAGGCTCTGCCGCTGGGCGGCGGTTGAAGCGGTTGAGAAGGCCCTCGTGCGAATAGCGCGTGGGCCTCTTGCTTTGTGGCAGATTGGCGTTCGCGGGGTGGCGGGTTTCTGCTACTTTTGAAGGTGGAAGGTCGATAGCGATCTCTCCTCCGTTCCCATTTTTTGCCGATCCTCAAATCAATCTCAGAGGCAGAACTCTGCCGCCCAAGGAGTGCCATGTCGAATGAATACCGCAATTTTCTGGAGTTGTCGTACGAAGAGTTGGAGGAGTTGAACCTAAAGGCGAAGGACCAGCGCAAGAAGCGCGTCCCGATGGAAGAGCTTCAGGAAGAGCGTCTGAAGTATCTCGCCGACACTCCGGGTATCAAGGCCGTGACGGTGCTGTTCTCCGACCTCGAAGGCCGGCTGCACATGCTGGATTACGACAAGAAGTTCCTGATCAAGAGCTATGACAACCTGACGTTTGATGGCTCGTCGATTCGCGGCTTTACGGCGCAGCGGGAGAGCGATCTCCGTCTTGGCCTCGACTGGAGCGCGTTTTACTGGGCGCCGGCCGATGTGTTCGGTTCCGGCAAGGTGCTGGTGTTCGGCGAAGTCATCGACAAGAACGGCGGCACGTATGTCGGCGACCTGCGCGGTGTGCTGAAGGACTTCTCCAAGGAGCAGTTCGAAAAGAACGGCTACACGCTGAACGCGGCGAACGAGATTGAAGGCTTCCTGTTCGAGGGTCTCGATGCCGAGCGGAACTTCAACCAGACGGGCAAGTTCGAGTACGTGAACCAGGGCGGCTACTACCATTCACTGCCTGGCGATCCGTTGCGTGAGTTCATCGACTCGAGCGCGGAAGTGCAGCGCGCAATGGGCTTCGAGAACGAGAAAGACCACCCGGAAGTGGCGCCTTCGCAGTTCGAGATCAACTACTCATACGGCGAGGTGGTTGCGGCTGCGGACCAGATTCAGCTTTACAAGCTGATCTGCCGCCAGGTGGCTACGCAGATGGGTATGACGGCAAGCTTCCTGCCCAAGCCGGTGACTGGCGTCAACGGCAGCGGTATGCACACCAACATCTCCATCACCAAGGGCGGCAAGAATCTTTTCTGGGACCCGAAAGGCCAGGAAAAGATTTCGCCGATGGCGTGGAAGTTCGTTGACCGCATTCTGACGCATGGCAACGATATCTGCCTGCTGCTGAATGCGAGCGTGAACTCGTATCGCCGGCTCGATCCGCACTTTGAAGCGCCGAACCAGATCAAGGCTTCGGCGACGGACCGTGGG
>CAIQPK010000068.1 GCA_903873705.1 uncultured Acidobacteriota bacterium | reverse complement strand
CCACACCATTCGGAGCATCCTCCACCACCACACACTCAGCAGCCGCCACCCCAACCCGCGCCGCCCCCAGCAAGTAAGGCTCCGGATCAGGCTTCCCCTTCGTCACATCATCCGAGCACACCAGCAACCCCGGCACCGGCAACCCCGCCGCCTTCAGCCGCACCTCCACCAGCGCCCGCACCGCCGACGTCACAATCGCCCACCGCCCCTCCGGCAAGCTCTCCAGCAACGCCCAAGCCCCCGGCAGCACCTCAACGTCCTCTACATCCGCGATCTCAATTTCCGAAATCAGCCGCAGCGCCTCACCCTGGTCCGCCCACGGCGCCAGCCGCTGCACCAGTTCCACCGCGCGCGTCCCGTGCGGAATCTCGAGCGTCTCCGCCCCGGGCACCCCGTAGTGCGCCGCCCACTTCCGCCAGCTCCGCCGCACGCTCCCAATCGAGCTCACCAGCACGCCGTCCATATCGAACAGCAGGCCCGCCGCTGTAATTGTTGTCATTCCCGCAGGGAATCTGCGTTTTGATTCTGCCGCCACTAAGCCGCGCCCGCCATCACAAACGCCTGCGCCGCCTTCAGCACCATCTGCACGCTCTCCTGCGAGCAGCTCTCGCAATACACCCGCAGCAGCGGCTCCGTTCCACTCGCCCTCAGCAGCAACCACGTCTCCGCCGCATTAGCCTTCCCCGCGCACGCCGGGTTCTCCAGGTAAAACTTGATCCCGTCCAGCGTCTCCACGCGCAGCACCTTCAGCCCGGCCACATCGCTCACGCCAGCCTTCGCCCGCGCAATCGCACTCTGCTTCAGCGCCTCATCGATGTGCATATCCACGCGCCCATACTGATGCTCGCCGTACTCTTCCTGCAGCGCCGCCACCAGCTCGCCCAGCGTCTTGTGCTCGTCCGCCATCACGTTCGCAATCAGCAGGCTGTTCAGCAACCCATCGCGCTCCGGCAGATGTTTGCTGATACCAATCCCACCCGACTCCTCGCCGCCCACCAGGATCTCGCGCTCCAGCATAAAGTCGACAACATACTTGAACCCGATCCCATGCTCAATCAGCTTCCGTCCATGCTTGGCCGCAATCCGATCCAGCATCTTCGTCGTGTTGAACGCCCGAGTCACATCCCCCGGCCATCCCTTGCGCGTCACCAGCCATTGCAGCAGTACCGCAAAAACCTTGTGAGCATCGACAACATTCCCATGCTCATCCACCGCACCAATGCGGTCCGCATCGCCGTCCGTAATCAATCCGGCATCGCACTTCTCGGCGACCACCGCCACCTGCGTAGCCGCAATATGCGGCAGAATTGGCTCCGGATTGATCCCCGGAAACGCCGGGTTCAGCTCATTCCGAAACTCAAAGTAAGGCACCCCGGCCCGCTCAAAAATATCGGCAATATACCCACGCCCCGCACCAAACATCGTGTCGATCAAAAACTTGTACCCACTAGCCTTGATCGCCTTCAGATCGACAAACGCTTCCAGCGCCGCCACATAAGTCGGCGCAAAATCCACTTCCTCAATCTTCCCAGCGGTCGCCGCATCCGCCAGCGGCTTCATCAGGTAGCTCTCGATCGACGAGATGATCTTCGGATTCCCCGCGCCGCCGTAGCTCGCCTTGTACTTCACCCCGTTCCACTCCGCCGGGTTATGGCTCGACGTAATCATCACACCCCCCGCCGCCCCCCGCTCGCGCACCGCAAACGAAAGCTCCGGCGTCGGCGTCACCTTGTTCGCCAGGAACACCGGAATCCCCGCCGCCGACAGCACCTTCGCCACCACCCCCGCAAACGACTTCGACCCAAACCGCGTGTCATACCCAATGCACACGCCCGCCTGCGCGTTCTCATGCTCGATCACATAATGCGCAATCGCCCGCGAAGCCACGCGCACATTCTCATACGTAAAGTCGTCGGCGATAATCCCTCGCCAGCCATCCGTCCCAAACTTCACCACGGTCGTTTCTGCCATCTCTAAATCCTCGAAAATCTGTCATCCTGAGCGTAGCGCAAAGCGCGAAGTCGAAGGATCCGCCACGCTGTCCGCCAACCCAAACCGTCCGAACCCTTCATCCACAAAGGCAGCTTTCTGGAACCTGGACACAGGGCCCTGAACCCTCGCCTCAAATCACGTCCTCACGCCCCGCCTTACGCAGCATCGCCACAATCTTCCCCACATCCTGCGCCCGGTCCCGAGTCGTCACCAGCAACGCATCCTCCGTCTCAACCACAATCAAATTGTGCACGCCAATCAGCGACACCACCTTACCGGGCGCATAAACATAATTCCCGCCGGCATCCATCGTGATGCTGGCCGAATCGGCCGCGTCCAGCACGTTCTTCTGCCACAGCAGTCCCGGCGCAACCTCCGCCTTATGCTCATGCAACGCCGACCACGACCCCAAATCATTCCACCCAAAGTCCGCCGGCAAACAATAAATCTCCGACGCCTCACCCTTCTTCGACCGCGGCTCCAGCACCGCAAAATCAATGCTGATGTCGGTGCACTTCGCATACTCTTCAGCAAACACCGTCTCAAACGCCGCCGTCCCAAACGCCGCCGCGATCTTCTCCAGCGGCTCCACCATATCCGGGCAATACTGCCGAATCGCATTCGCCAGCGTCCGCGCGCTCCACAGAAAAATCCCGCTGTTCCACGCATACGCGTTCGAGGTAAAAAACTCCTCAGCCCGCTTCCGGTCCGGCTTCTCCGTAAACCGCTTCACCTTCCACGCGTCCACCGCACCACTGGGAACATCAGCGCCAGCGCCGCGCTCAATGTACCCATACCCCGTCTCAGCCCGAGTAGGCGGAACCCCCAGAACCACAATCCGCTCCCCGCTCGCCGCCAGCTCCACCCCAGCCTCAATCACTTCCTGAAACCGCCGCGGGTCGCCCACCACGTGGTCGCTCGGAAACACACCCAGCACGCTCTCAGGAGCCGTCCGTTCCATCATGAACGCCGCCAGCGCGCACGCCGGTGCCGTATTCCGCGCCGCCGGCTCGCTCAGAATGTGCGCCCCATCCAGCTCGCCCAGCTGCCCGACGATCGTTTCCCGCAGCGCCTCGTTCGTCAGCACCCAGATGTCTTCCGGCTTCGCCATCGGCAACAGCCGTTCCACCGTCTGCTGAATCATGCTCGTCTCGCCGCTCAGCACCAACACCTGCTTCGCGCTCACCTTGCGGCTCCGCGGCCAGAACCGCGTTCCACTTCCGCCCGCCAGGATCACGGCGATAAAAGGCGGCGTCTTCAAATCGTTGCTCATGCCTGTCTGCACCCAAAACAAAGCCCCGAAGCATCGCTGCCTCAGGGCTCGTCGTCATTTCCTACTGAAGTTTGCCAAGGAACGCGCGCATCCGCTCAATCCCCTTATCGATAACGTCCGCCGCAACAGCATACGACAACCGCACATGCTCGCTGGTCCCAAACGCCTCACCCGGAACCACCACCACGTGTGCCTCGCTCAATAATTTCGACGCCAGGTCGCTCGCCGACGTAATCCCACCCTTGCCGATGAACGCGCCAATGTTCGGATAAACATAGAACGCTCCCTCGGGCACCGTGCATGTCACGCCGGGGATCGTCTTGAATCCAGCA
This sequence comes from uncultured Acidobacteriota bacterium, assembly GCA_903873705.1. Lineage (GTDB taxonomy): Bacteria > Acidobacteriota > Terriglobia > Terriglobales > Acidobacteriaceae > Granulicella. Next base: position 16,983 of record CAIQPK010000068.1, on the reverse strand, counting down.
ATGATCCGATCGCGCAGCGTGATGTAATCCTCGCGCATCGTCGTCACGCAATCCTGGCTCGCCGTCAGCGCCGCAATCGACGCCTGCTGCACCATGCTCGCCGTATTCGACGTCGACTGCGACTGTAGCTTGCTCATCGCGCTGATGATCGGCTTCGGCCCCAGCGCAAACCCTGCGCGCCATCCGGTCATCGCGTACGTCTTCGAAAGCGTCCCCAGCACGATCACGTGTTCCTTGCAATCGGTCTGCGAGCTCGCGCTCACCGGCGGCCCGCTGAAGTTCAAATACGTGTAGCACTCATCCGCCAGCACATAAATGCCGCGCTCATGCGCCAGCCGCACAATCGCCTCCACGTCTTCCTGAGGCATCACGGCGCCGGAAGGGTTCGACGGCGTATTCAGAATGATCGCCTTCGTCTTGTCCGTCACCGCCGCTTCAATCATCTTCGCGGTCACGCGGAAGTTCTCCGCCTCGTCGCTCTCCACGTAAACAACCTTGCCGCCCGCATACTCGATGATGTCCTTGTAACTCACCCAGTAAGGCACCGGCAGAATCACCTCATCGCCGTGGTCCACCAACACCTGGATCGCGTTGAACAGCGCCAGCTTGCCGCCCGCCGTAAACACGCACTCCTCCACCGTGTAGTTCGTCCCGAAATCCGCCTTGTGCCGGTCCACAATTGCCTGCCGAACCGCCGGCACACCCGCCACCGCCGTATAGCGCGTGTGATTGTTCTCAATGGCCTTAATCGCCGCATCCTTGATGTGCTGCGGCGTGTTGAAATGGGGCTCGCCGGCGCCAAAGTCGGCCATGTCGATCCCCTGCGCCTTCATTTTCAGCGCTTCTGCAGTGATGGCCATCGTGGCCGAAACTTCGATACGGTTGATGCGGTCGGAAAAAATCTTCTGGGCGGTCGCTGTGCTCATACCTTCTAGTCTTTCAGATTTGCCCCCCGAGATAAAGCCACCCTGTGAATCTCGTCACATCTTCCGCCGTCCGTGCCTTCTGGACCCTGGACCCTAGCCCTTCCGCACCACCCACGTCGTCATGCACCGATGCCCCTGCACCACCGTCGTCTTCAGCGGATCCACCAGCCGCCCACCCAGCTCCCTGGTCAACCCCATCAGCATCGCCTCATCCACCAGGTACCAGCTCTGCCCATCCCCCACCCGATACACATTTCCCCGTACCTGCTCAAACGCCATCCCAATCCGTGACCCCAGTCGGCAGAACAGCATCCCACCCGGCCGCAGCACCCGCCAAAGTTCCTTCACCATCGCCTGAAACTGCGCATCGTCCCACGCAAAATGCAGCACCGAGTTGCAAATCACCACGTCCGCGTAAGCATCCCCAAACGGCATCGCCTCAATCGCGCTCACTTGAAAATTTGAAGCCGGCAACCCCGGCTGCAACTCCGCCGCCAACTCCCGAACGCTCTCCACCGCCTCGGCGTTCCGGTCGCACCCCAACACCTCAAACCCCTCGCGCAGCAGGTAGACAATGTTCCGCCCGCCCCCACACCCGGCATCGAGCACCCTCATCCCCGGCGCGATATTCCCGCGCAGCAGCTGGTCAAACACATAAATATCAATCCGCCCAAACTGCTCCTCAAGCGTCATTCCGCCGCGGTTCCCTTGGCCTTCAACCGCTCCATCACCAGCGGCGGCACCAGCTCACCCACATCACCACCCAGCCGAAACACCCCTTTGATCAGCCGCGAGCTCACATACGTGTACTTCTCCGCCGGCATCATGAACAGCGTCTCAATCTCCGGGTTCAGCTTGCGATTCATCATCGCCATCTGAAACTCGTACTCATAATCCGAAATCGCGCGAATTCCCCGCAGCACCGCCTTCGCCCCCTCGGCCCGAGCAAAATCCACCAGCAGCCCATCGAACGTCGCCACGCTCACGTTCCCCAAGTCAGCCGTAGCCTCCCGAATCATCTCCGCCCGCTCCGGCACCGTAAACAGCGGCGTGCCCTTCTCGGAGTTGCGCAGAATCGCCACCACCAGGTGGTCCACAATCTTCGCCCCCCGCGCAATCAGGTCAAGATGCCCATTGGTCAGCGGATCGAACGTCCCCGGATATATCGCTTTGATCGTATTCATCGCACTTGCAGCATACCCCAGCCACGTCGCCTCACCCCAAATCTGTCATCTCGACCGAAGCGCAGCGAAGTGGAGAGACCTGCAGTTATGCCGCCACAGAAGCCCGTATTCGAGGCCCTGTCTTAACCTTCACCACCACCCACACGAACCTACAAATAATGCGTGGCAATATAATCCCGCACGCCATCCTCCAGCGACGTGAACCCCTTCGTATACCCCGCCGCCCGCAGCTTCTCCACCGTCGCCTGCGTAAAGTACTGGTACTTCCCCTGCAGGTGCTCCGGCATCTCGATAAAGTCGATCTTCGGCTCCAACCCCATCGCCGCAAACGTCGCCTTCGCCAGGTCCAGCCACGTCCGCGCCTTTCCCGTCCCGACGTTCAACAGCCCGCCCGGCGCATCCGCATCCTGCAGCGCAAAGTGCAGCGTCACATCCACCGCGTCCTTCACATAAACGAAGTCCCGCATCTGCTCGCCGTCCCTGTACTCCGGCTTGTAGCTCTTGAACAAATGCACCCGGTGAATATGCCGGATCTGCTCATAGCTCTTGGAAATTACCGACCGCATATCGCCCTTGTGATCTTCAAACGGCCCAAAAACATTGAAGTACTTCAACCCCACAATGTTCGCAAACAACCCATGCTTCAGTGCCCAAAGGTCAAAGATCTGTTTCGAGTAGCCATACATATTCAGCGGCTTCAACGTCGGCGTCACGGCATCATCATCGTCATACCCTTCCGCGCCGTCCCCATACGTCGCCCCACTCGACGCATACACAAACCGCACCTCATGCTCCAGGCTCCAGTTACAAAGCACCCGCGTGTACTGGTAGTTATTCCGCAGCAGAAAGTCCGCATCCTTCTCCGTCGTCGCGCTGCAAGCCCCCAGGTGGATCAGCGACCGCGCATCCGCAAACTGCCCTTCCTCCAGCAGCCCCAGGAACTCCTCCGGCGAAACAATATCCTCATACCGCAGCCCTCCAAGGTTCTTCCATTTGTCATCCTTGCCCAGCTCATCGACGATGACAATCTCATCCTCGCCCCGCCGGTTCAACTCCGCCACCACGTTGCGGCCAATAAACCCCGCACCACCCGTAACAACAATCGGCCTGGCCATCGTTCTCCCTCAATCCTTCAATCCAACCCATCCTAGCGAATCACACCACGTTGTTGCCTTATTCACTATTCACTCTTCACTATTCACTCTCTACCCACTACGCTCTACCATCTACCCTCTACGTTCTGGCCTTCAACAACTCTCGCGAGATCACCATCCGCTGAATCTCACTCGTCCCTTCACCAATCGTACAAAGCTTCACGTCGCGATAAAACTTCTCCGCCGGATAGTCCTTGATGAACCCATAACCCCCATGAATCTGCACGCCCTCATCGCATATCCGGCAAGCCGCCTCACTGGCATACAGCTTCGCCATGGCTGATTCCAGCGTCACCTTCAGCCCCTTGTCCTTCATCTGCGCCGCGCGCATCGTCAGCAGCCACGCCGCATCCAGCTCCGTCGCCATCGTCGCCAGCTTGAACTGGATAGCCTGAAACTCACTGATCGCCTTCCCAAATTGCTTGCGCTGCGTCGCATACTTCACCGCCGCATCGAGCGCCCCTCGCGCCATACCCAGCGCCAGCGCCGCAATCGAAATCCGTCCGCCATCCAGCACCCGCATCGCATCCTTGAACCCCGCACCCACCTCGCCGATCAGGTTCTCCTCCGGCACCACGCAGTTCTCAAAAATCAGCTCGGCAGTATCGCTGGCACGCAGCCCCAGCTTGTTCTCTTTCTTCCCCGGCCGGAACCCCGCCGTCCCCTTCTCCACCAGGAACGCCGAAATCCCGCCATGCGTCCCCTTCTCTTTATCGGTCACCGCCAGCACCAGTGCGCAGTCCGCATAAGTGCCATTCGTAATAAACGTCTTCGACCCATTCAGCACCCAACCGCCATCGCCCTTCACAGCAGTCGTCCGCATCCCGCCGGCATCGCTGCCCGACCCCGGCTCCGTCAGCCCCCAGCTGCCCAGCCACTCCCCGCTCGCCAGCTTCGAAACCCAGCGCTTCTTCTGCGCATCATTCCCGCCCAGCATGATGTGGTTCGTACACAGCGAATTGTGCGAGGCGACAATGATTCCCACACTCCCATCCACCCGCGAAAGCTCTTCGACGGCCAGCACGTACTCCACATAACCCATGCCCGCGCCGCCCAGCTCTTCCGGAAAGATAACGCCCATCAGGCCCATCTCTCCGAGCTTCTTAACGACCGTGTGTGGAAACTCGCTCTTCTCGTCCCACTCTGAAACATGCGGCAACACTTCCCGCTCCGCAAACGCCCGAACTTCCTTCCGCAACTGCTCCTGCTCTTCCGTTAACCCAAAATACGCCACAAAAATCCTCCTTCAGGAAACTCACGAGCCTAACACATTCCAGCTGTGAACACTTTCTCCACTCCACCGGTCTGTATCGATAGATGCCGAACCTCGCCCACCTCGCTCCTCTCCACTCCCACCCTCATGCCTCAACACCACCCGCCCTCCTGAGCACACCCCCCTCTAAGCTCTGAGTTTTTTCCAACCCCTCTAAATTCTTCACCCAACCCCCAACACCTTTCCTCACCACCGGTGTCTAACGCCGCAAGCAGCCACCGCTGCCGCATCACGGGCCCCAGCGGAAACCTCACCGCCAACCTGCTCCACCCAAGGAAGACCCAACGCATGCGCTATGCTCCGCTAGCCTCCGTCCTCGTCGCCCAGCTCATCCTCGCCCCCACCCTCACCGCCCAGCAGTCGTCGCGACCGAACCGCAGCCCGACGGAGAAACCCGCAGCACCAGCCTCGCCACGAAACTCCACCGAAACCCCCACCAGCCTCCCCGTCACCCGCGTCTCGCTCTACAAAAACGGCGTCGGCTTCTTCGAGCACACCGGCCACGTCACCGGCAACGCAGAAGTCTCCATCGACTTCACCACCGCCCAGCTCAACGACGTCCTCCAGTCCCTCACCGCCATCGATCTCAACGGCGGCCGCATCTCCGGCGCCGGCTACAACTCCACCACCCCCCTCGAACAGCAGCTCAAATCCCTCCCCCTCGCCCTCGGCCAGGACACCACCGCAGCCGACTTCTACGCCGCCATCCGCGGCGCCCGTATCGAGGTCCACGCCGGCACCGTCGCCATCACAGGCCGACTGCTCGCCGTAGAAGACCGCGCCGTCCCCACCCCACCCAAAGACGGCGAAGACCCCGCCAAACCCATCACCCATACCTTCCTCACCGTCGTAGCCGACAGCGGCGAAGTACGCACCCTCGAACTCACCCCCACCACCAGCGTCCGCATCCTCGACACCGACCTCCACCAGAACGTCACCCGCTACACCGAACTGCTCGCCGCCAACCGCTCCCAGGGCCTCCGCCACCTCACCCTCAACGACCGCGGCACCGGCAGCCGCGAGCTCCGCGTCAGCTACATCTCCGAAGTCCCCATCTGGAAATCCACCTACCGCATACTCTTCACAGACACGGCCAAAACGGCCACCCTCCAGGGCTGGGCCGTCGTCGACAACACCGTAGGCGAAGACTGGACCAACGTCCAGCTCTCCCTCATCGCCGGAGCCCCCCAAAGCTTCATCCAACCCCTTTCCAACCCCATCTACTCCCGCCGCCCCGAAATCCCCATAGCCCAGGAAGCACAACTCACCCCCCAAACCTTCGAGAGCAGCATCGACGCCGACAAGCAATTCGACAGGCTCGATAGCTATGCCAAGGTCTTCAGTCCCAATAGCATTGCCCCAGCCAGAATGGCAGGCATGAGCAACGGATCAGGCATAGGAGCAGGAAGCGGCGGCAGCATGGGCATGATGGCCCCCGCGCCACCACCCCCACCCATCGAAAACTACGAAGAAGCCGCTGCCTCCTCCCTCACCACCAACACCCAGACCGCTGCCTTCGACGACTTCTTCCAGTACACCCTCACCGAACCCATCACCATCCGCAAAAACGAGTCGGCCCTCGTCCCCATCCTGCAATCAAAAATCGACGCCGACCGCGTCACCCTCGTCTCCTCCAACGGCAGCACCACCTCTCAACCCCTTCGCGCCCTCTGGATCAAGAACACCACCGGCCTCACCCTCGACCGCGGCAGTTTCTCGCTCGTGGAAAACGGCAGCTTCGGCGGCGAAGGCCTCTTCGACCCCATCCACCCCAACGAGCGCCGCCTGCTCTCCTACGCCGCCGACCAGGCTGTCCACGTCTCCACCGAAAGCGACAAGACCTCCACGCGCATCACCAGCATCACCGCCGCCAAGGGCGTGCTCGTCATCCACCGCGGCGACGTCAAAGAAGTCACTTACGTCATCCACAACTCCGCCGCCGACCCCCGCAGCGTCGTCATCGAACATGCCGTGGAACGCGGCTTCACCCTCGACTCCACTCCCAAACCCGACGAGACCACCGCCACCGTCAACCGTTTCCGCGTAGAAGCTGCCGCCGGCGAAACCGTCCGCCTCCACATAGGCGCCAAGAGCGAAGGCTCCACCCGCTACGACCTCACCCGCTCCGACAACAGCCAGCTAACCTTCATCCTCAACACCGCCGGCAACAACCCCAAACTCCTCGCCGCACTAAACCCCGTCCTCGACGCCCGCCGCCACGTCTCCGAAGCCCAGACCGCCGTCGACCAAACCAAGGCCAGACTAACTACCCTCCACACCGAAGAAGAGCGCCAACGCGCTAACATCACCGCCCTCGCCACCGCCGACAAAGCCTCCCGCGACCGCTTCGTCAACGACCTCAACCACACCGAAGACCAGATCATCTCCACCCAGAAAGAACTAGACACCCGCACCACCGCCCTCGACGCCACCAAACTCACCCTCGCCAACCTCATCGAAAACCTCCAACTCAATGAAACCCTCTAACCGCCCCAAAAGCCTGGGTGGCCCATTCATGCCGCGCACAATGCGGCATGAGTGGGGAACTGCAACGGTCTGCGCAACGCAGCAGCTCTTACCATTGTCGTTCTTAGACAATTTCTCGACAGAGAAATTTGTCATTCCAAGCCAGAGCGAAGAATCTGCTTTTCTCCCGTTCTTCGCAAAAGCAGTCACACCGCAACACAGGAAGGTCGACGGCTGTCGTTCACCTCAGGCTTTACACCGACTTGTCTAATATCATCTTTACAGTTTGAGGCCGACACCGCATGCACAAGTTTGAAGTGAGCATAAGCAACACGCTGCGGATTTGCGGTGCCGTGACCGTTGCGGCTCTGTATGTCTATTGGAGATACCGCCTCGTCAAATACCGCGCCGACCGGAAGGTCCAGACCGCCGATATTCAAACCATCTTCGAGGGCGAGAAATAACCCCTACCCCAGCGCCTGCTCCAGATCCCCCACAATATCCCCCACATCCTCAATCCCCACCGACACCCGCATCAACCCATCCGTAATCCCCAGCTCCGCCCGCCGCTTCGCCCCCACCGCCGCGTGAGTCATCGTCGCCGGATGACACATCAGCGTCTCCACCCCACCCAGCGATTCCGCCAAATAGCAAAGCTTCAACCTCTTCGCAAACGTATTCGCCGCCTCCAGAGACCCGCACTCAAACGACATCATCGACCCAAAACCCCGCTGCTGCCGCTTGGCCAGCTCATGCTGCGGATGAGTCTCCAATCCCGGATAGAAAACCTTATCCGCTCCCAGCCGTTCCGCTAAAAATGAACCCACCACGCGCCCATTCTTCTCATGCTGCTCCATCCTCACCGCCAGCGTCTTCACGCCGCGCAGCAACAAGTAACTATCAAACGGAGACAGAATCCCCCCCGTACACTTCTGCACAAAGCGAAACCGTTCCGCCTGCTCCGGCCTGGTCGCCACCAGCACCCCACCCAACCCATCCGAGTGCCCATTCAAAAACTTCGTCGTCGAGTGCATCACAATGTCCGCGCCCAGCTCAATCGGCCGCTGCAGGTACGGCGACAAAAAAGTATTGTCGACACTCAACTCCACCCCCCGCGCATGGCAAACCTCCGCCACCGCCCGTATATCCGTCACCGACATCATCGGGTTCGTCGGCGTCTCGATATGCACCAGCTTCGTCTCCGGCCGAATCGCCGCCGCCACCGCCTTCGCATCCCGCGTGTCGACATACGAAAACGTTAGCCCATAATTCGTCATCACCTGGTCAAACAGCCGCCCGGTCCCGCCATACATGTTGTCGGTGCACACCACGTGGTCGCCGGTCTTCATCATCGTGACCATCGCCGTAATCGCCGCCATCCCCGACCCAAAGCAATGCGCGCTCGTCCCTCCTTCGAGCGAACACAGACTCTCCTCCAGCGCATCCCGCGTCGGATTCGTCAGCCGCGCATACTCATGCCCCCCGCGCGTCTCCCCAATCCCATCCTGCTGGTAAGTCGACGTCAAATAAATCGGCACATTCACCGCACCGGTAGCGGCATCCGGCTTCTGCCCATCATGAATAGCCCGCGTAGCAAACCCCAACTTCGTATCGCTCATAACCCAAAATATCTCCGCACCCATCGTAAACCGTTACAGACCACCATCCTCACCTCAGAAGCCGTCAGCCAACGCCCTCGCCCGGCAACCGTCATCTCGACCGAAGCGCAGCGCAGTGGAGAGATCGCCGCATTTCGAACCTGCACCATCCGGGTGGTCGGGTGCCCCATATCTCGCTTCTGAGATGTGGACATCGCGCGAAAGCGCGGCCGCTCTCCTCAACGCTGGCAACACCCTGCGCTATCATCCTCGCGTGAACCCCTTCACCACCACCCGCGAAGCCAAAGAGTACCTCATCGCCCAAATCGTCGCCGAAGCCGCTCGCGAAGGCCAGCCCCTCACCGACATCGAACACCGCATGCTCTACTTCACCGAAACCGCATGGATGCCGGAAGACTTTGAGCAAGTGAATAGCATATTCAAGCAGAGTTACGACGACAACGCCTATGAACAACACATCGGCCGCCTAGTACTCGAACTCAAGCGCCGCCCCGAACACGACACTAACGGGTGGCATGCTGCCGCCAAGTTGCTCAACACCGAAGACCACTACCTCTCGATCCTGATCAACCCACACATCGCCGCCAACCGCCCCTCAAACGACGCTCTCAAATTGCTTCTCGCAGCCTTCGTGGGCGTCGCATTATTGATGGCAGCAACGTTTCTCTACCACCACTTGCTCGGCTAATACAAAAACGGCAGCCCCAAACCAGGCCGCCGTCTTCACTACCCTCTACCATCTACACCCTACCCACTGCTCTTACGCCTGCGGCTTAGGCACAAACAACACAAACTCCCCAGCCACACTCTCCCACTCCGCCAGCAGCTTCTTGCCCAGCGTCGAGTAAGACAGCGCCACATGCTCCTCAATCAGCGCCTTCAGCGCAGCCTGCTTCTCCGCCTCAACCAGCGCAAACGGCACCGCCTCCAGAAACTCCGTGTGATACAGCGTCTCGGCAATCATCTTCTGCCCGCGATCCAGCACCCAGGCCGTTCCGCCCGTCATGCCCGCGCCAAAGTTGATGCCCACCTCGCCCAGGATCACCGTCATGCCGCCGGTCATGTACTCGCAGGCATGATCGCCCACGCCTTCCACCACCGTCACCACGCCCGAGTTCCTCACCGCGAACCGCTCGCCCGCACGTCCTGCGGCAAACATCCGCCCCGAAGTCGCACCGTATAGCGCGACGTTGCCCAGCAGCACATGCTCATCACTCCGTTCAGCCGCGCGCCCAACCGGCCGGATAATCAAATCCGCACCCGATAGTCCCTTGCCGACAAAGTCATTCGCCTGCCCCGTCAAAATCAGCGTCATCCCTTCAGCCGCAAACGCACCAAAGCTCTGCCCCGCCGTTCCCGTCAGGTCGAACGTCAAGTCCACCGCGCCCACTTCGCCCGCCGCGCGCGCCAGCCCAAGCTGACCGCCCAGCCGCGCGCCAACCGACCGGTGCGCGTTGCAGATGAACTCCTTCACATAGAACGAGCCACCCTTGCGCGCCGCAGCCATCGCCGGCTCCGTCCACGTATCGTCCAGCGTAATGTCCACGCCCGGCCGATCGTTCCGAATCCCCATCCACCGCCGCGCCACGCCCGCCGCCGGCTTCGCCAGCATCGGCGTCAGGTCCAGGTTGCCGTCAAGGCGCACCTGCTCCAGCAAGTCCACGCGACCCACAGCCTCATCCAGCGACGCCAGCCCGAACTTCGCCAGCAGCCGCTGCAGGTCCTTCGCCAGTTCGGTAAAGAACTCCACCACATGCTCCGGCTTGCCGCGGAACTTCGCCCGCAGCTCCGGCCGCTGCGTCGCAATGCCCGTCGGACACGTATTCAGGTGGCATTGCCGAGCCATATCGCAGCCCAGCGCCACCAGCACGCTCGTCCCAAACGCATACTCGTCCGCACCCAGCAGCGCCGCCACCAGCACATCATGCGCCGTCGTCAGTCCGCCATCGGTACGCAGCCGGACCCGGTCACGCATGTCATTCGCGGTCAGCGACTGCTGCGCCTCCGCCAGCCCCAGCTCCCACGGATTACCCGCATACTTGATGCTCGAAAGCGCTGCCGCCCCTGTGCCGCCGGTGTTGCCAGCAATCACGATGAAGTCCGCATAAGCCTTCGCCACACCCGCAGCTACCGTCCCAACACCGCAACCCGACACCAGCTTCACACCAATCGCCGCCTTCGGATTCACCCGCTTCAGGTCATAGATCAGCTGAGCCAAATCTTCAATCGAGTAAATGTCATGATGCGGCGGAGGCGAAATCAGCTGCACTCCCGGCTGCGCATGACGCAACCGCGCAATCAGCCCGGAAACCTTGTGCCCCGGCAGCTGCCCACCCTCACCCGGCTTCGCTCCCTGCGCCACCTTGATCTCAATCTCTTCCGCATGAGCCAGGTACTCGGCCGTCACACCAAACCGCCCCGACGCAATCTGCTTGATCTTGTTATTCAGATTCAACCCAGCCAGCATCGCCGGTGCCGCCACCCGCTCCATCACCGCCAGCCCTCCGCCGCTCGATCCCACCGCAGCTCCGCCGTCTGGACCCTGGGCCCTGGGCCCTGAGCCCTGCACCCGTGGCCGATACACCTCCGGATCTTCCCCACCCTCGCCCGTATTCGACCGCGCCCCCAGCATATTCATCGCAGCCGTAATCGTCTGGTGCGCCTCCGGGCTCAACGACCCCAGGCTCATCGCGCTCGCAATAAACCGCTTGCACAACTCGCTCGGCTTCTCCACATCATCAATCGCCAGCGGAGCACCGGCCGGACGAATCTCCAGCAAATCACGCAGCGTCGACGCTTCCTTCGAGTCCACGCCATCCGAAAAAATATGGAACGCCGCCGTCGGGTCTTCGCTCGGAACCCCCGCCTTCGTGCTTCCCACCACCGTTTGCAGCGCCTTCACCGTTGGCGGCTGCCAGCGGTGCGGCTCGGCTGTATCCGACTTCCGGAAACGCACCCACCCAAAATCAGGCAAGTCAGCAACGGCAGCCTCACCCTGCCAGCCCATCCGCAACCGCCGCTCCACCTCGGAGAAACCAATCCCCGATAGCGGCGAAGGCGTATTCGGAAAACACCGCTTCACAATCGTGTCATGCAGCCCCAGTATGTCGAACAGACCCGCACCCCGGTAGCTGTCCACCACCGAAATACCCATCTTCGACATCACCTTGGCCAGCCCGGCGTCCAAGGCATGCAGCGTCTCGGCCTCGCCGTCCATGCCTTCCGGCGCCAGCGCCTTCGCCGTCTCCAGCGCCAGCCACGGGCAAAGTCCACCCGCGCCATACCCGATCAACACTGCAGCATGGTGAATATCCCGGCAGTCGCCCGCCTCCACCACGATCCCGCACATCGTCCGCATCCCGGCCTTCACCAGCGCCTGGTGCACCGCTCCCGTGGCCATCGCCATCGGAATCGGCAGCTTCTCCGCACTCGCCCCGCGATCGGTAAACAGCATGATCTTCGCGCCGCTCAACACCAGGTCGACCGTCTTCGCGCACAACTCGTCCAGCCCCTGCTCCAGCGTCTTGCTCGCGTCAAACAGGCAAGCCACTTCTTCCAGCCGGAACATGTCGTTATGCGGAAACTTCCCTGCCCGCAGCGCCGCCATCTGTCCCAGAGAAAGGAACGGCGAGTCCAGCGCAATGCCCGGCAGCGGTGCATGTTTATCCAGAAGATGTGACCACGGCCCCAGGCGCGTATGCAGGCTCACCACCACCGCCTCGCGCAGCGGATCGATCGCCGGGTTCGTCACCTGCGCAAACCGCTGCCGGAAGAACGCATACAGCGGCCGCGGACTCTTCGCCAGGAACGCCAGCGGCGTGTCATCGCCCATCGACCACACCGCGTCCTTGCCCGTCGCCGCCATCGGCTTCAGGATCATGTTGACGTCTTCCTTCGTGTACCCGAACCCGCGCTGCAGCGCCGCCAGCTCCTCCGCGCTTGAGACCTTTTCCACCGCAACCGGCAGCAGCGGATCGTTCTCCACCAGCATCGCGTACGGAAACTTCGCGTCAAACGCTTCCAGCATCGCCATGTTGTGATAAATCTTCTGCTCGGCCATATCCACGCCGATCATCTGCCCCGGCCCCAGCCGTCCGCTCTCAATCAGCATGTCGGAATCAAGATCGACCAGCCCGGCCTCCGACCCCGCCACCACAATCCCGTCGCTCGTAATCGCATACCGGCAAGGCCGCAGACCGTTCCGGTCCAGCGCCGCGCCCACCACTTCACCATCGGCAAACGCAATCGCCGCCGGCCCGTCCCACGGCTCCGCGCAATCCGCGTGATACCGCAAAAACGCCGAAGGCTTCTCCACCACCGCCGGCGGCAGCAGCATCCTCACGCTCTCCGCAATCGTGCGCCCATTCTGCGAGAGCATTTCGATCGCTTCATCCAGGCTCGTCGAGTCCGTCCCGTCCTTCGTAAACACCGGCTGACACTCCACCGGCAACGTGCTCGCACGCGCCGCCATCCGTGCCCGGTTTCCCCACACCGTATTGATCTCGCCGTTATGCCCCAGCTTCCGCGCCGGCTGCGCGCGATGCCACGCCGGCAGCGTGTTCGTCGCATACCGCTGGTGGAAGATCGCAAAATTCGTCACATAAGACGGGTTCGCCAGGTCAAGATAGAACTCCGGCAGCATCACGCCCAGGCACAGGCTCTTGTACACAATCGTCTTGCAGGAAAGCGAGCACACGTAGCCCGTCACTTCCTTCAACTCCACCGCTCGCTCAAACTGCTTCCGCGCCAGGTACAGCCGCTTCTCCATCGGCTCCGTTTCACCCGCCACCCGCGACGCTGCATCGGCCACCAGCACCTGCCGGATCACCGGCATCGTGTCGATCGCAATCTCTCCCAAAACCGCCGTGTTGATCGGCACCTCGCGCCAGCACAGCACGCGCAACTCGTAGGCCGTCAGCGCACTCTCCAGCACGGCCTCGGCCCGCGTCTCGCCCACCGGCCAGAAGCACATGCCCACACCCAGCTCATTGTCCGGGTTGAACCGAACCTGCGTCTCATCCAGCAAAAGCTGCTTCGGAATCCCCGCCAGGATCCCCACACCATCGCTGGTGCGCCCATCCGTCGCCACCGCGCCGCGGTGCTCCAGCCGAGCCAGCGCCAGCAGCGCCTTCTTCAAAATGTCATGGCTGCGCTTACCCAGCGCCGAACAGACAAAACCCACTCCGCAGGAGTCTTTCTCCATCGCGGGGTCCAGCAAAGAACGCTCAGCAACAGCCACACCACCTGCAGCCACAACACCGCCCGCCTTCACGGGAGACGACTCATCCACCACCCGCTCGGAAGCGGGCCGGTTCTCTAAAGCAGACAACTGGTCCATGTTTCTATACTAAGGTCGCATCCGTCGCCGCGCGACGTTTTGTGACGCCTTCCCGAAAATTTTTCGCTGGCTGTCCCGAGCCCTTGACTTTCGGGCTTTGAATATTTATACATGAATACTGAATGTTTATGCACAGCGCGTGACGGCACCAGGCGTCACGCTTTTCTCTTTTACACAAGGACCCGTTTTGAAGAGCGACAGGCACAGCGCAATCCGCGATCTCCTCGTAAAGACCTCCGTCACGAGCCGCATTACGAATCAGGAAGAGCTGCGCCGCAAACTCGCCTCCAAGGGCTTCCACGTCACCCAGGCCACCCTCTCCCGAGACATGCACGAGCTCCAGCTCTCCAAGGGCCCCAACGGCTATGAGCTGCCCAACAACGGCGAGGACGACGACGACGACGAGCCCGCCATCCACGAGGTCCTCCAGAACTTCGGCCTCGAAGCCCGCCAGGCCGCCAACCTCATCGTCGTCATCACCCGCACCAGCGGCGCCCAGCCCGTAGCCGCCACCATCGACTACGAAGAGTGGCCCGAAGTCGTCGGCACCATCGCCGGCGACGACACCGTCCTCGTCATCTGCGCCAACCCCCGCACCGCCCGCGCCGTAAAACAACGCATCGAGGCCCACATTGCCTAGCCAACTCGCCAATCCGGGCGCCCCATCTTCGGCGCGTTCTTTGCGCCTAAGGTGGGCATCGAGCGAAGCTCGACCGCTCCCTCTCACCCCACCACAAATGCGTCATCCTGAGCGAAGCGCATAGGGCGCAGTCGAAAGACCCGCCACACCCTTCACGGCAGCAACCCGCTCAACCCTTTCAACCACGGAATCTAGCAGCACGCATCAACTCAAAAACCCGAATGACCACCACGACCACCAACCCGACCCTCCGCACCGCCGTCGCCGGCGTCACCGGCTACGCAGGCGCCGAGCTCGCGCGCCTGCTCCTGCTCCACCCGCGCCTCCGGGAAACGCCACCCATGTTCCTCGGTCGTATGCTTCCCGAAGGCGAAGGAACCACCATCGCCCTCACCAGCCTTCACCCCCAGCTCTCCGGCCTGCCCCACGCCGACGACCTCTCCGTCACTCCCTTCGACTGGGAACAGCTCCAGCGCGAAGGCGTCGAGATCCTCTTCCTAGCCACGCCCCACGAGCAGGCCCGCGAGTGGGCCCCGCAGGCCCTCGCCCACAACATCCGCGTCATTGACCTCTCCGCCGCCTGGCGCCTCCAGCACGACGCCAACCGCGCCATCTACAAGCTCACCGACGCCGACCCCGCAGCCGCGCAGGCACTCCAGCGCGAAGCCGTATACGGCTCCCCCGAGCTCCACGGGCCCGCCATCGCCGCCGCCCGCCTCGTCGCCAACCCCGGCTGCTACGCCACCTCCATCATCCTCGGTCTGGCCCCACTCCTCCGCGCCAACCTCATCGACCTCACCTTCGGCGTCGTCGCCGACGCCAAATCCGGCGTCTCCGGAGCCGGCAAAACCCCCACCGCCAACACCCACTTCATGTACGCGGCCGACAACCTCTCCGCCTACGCCGTCTTCGGTCACCGTCACACCGGCGAAATCCTCGAGCAGCTCCACCTCACCAACGCCCAGCTGCAGTTCACGCCGCACCTTCTCCCCATCCCGCGCGGCATACTCTCCACCATCTACGTTCGCCTCAACCAAGCAGCTTCGCTGGTCGACATTCAAAACTGCTTCTTTGACTTCTACGTCGCCAGCCCCATGGTCCGTGTCCGCCGCTCCCCGCTCCTCCCGCAGATCCAGCACGTCGTCCGCACCTCCTTCTGCGACATCGGCTTCCAACTCTCCCCCGACGGCAAGAAGCTCGTCATCGTCTCCTGCCTCGACAACTTACTCAAAGGCGCCTCCTCCCAGGCCATCCAGAACATGAACCTCATGGCCGGCTGGCACGAATCCGAGGGCCTCATCTAACCCACGTCGCGAAACTTAGCGCTTAAACTTTGCGAACTTTGCGTCAAGGCACTTGCTCCCGTTCCCTGCACCACTTCAAGAGGTAGAAATGAAATTCGTAGTCAAACTAGGCGGCGCCGCCCTCGAAAAACCCGAGCTCCTCCAAACCTGCGCCCGCTCCATCGCCGAGCTGGTCAAGGACGGCCACAAGGTAGCCCTCGTCCACGGCGGCGGCGTCCAGCTCACCCGCCTCCTCCACCAGATGGGCAAAAAATCCGAGTTCATCGCCGGCCTCCGCATCACCGACGCCGAAACCCGCGACGCCGCCATCATGGTCCTCGGCGGCCGCGTCAACAAGTCCCTCGTAGCCGCTCTAGACCACTGCGGCCAGGCCGCCGTAGGCCTCACCGGCGGCGACGGCCACGTCTTTCGCGCCCGCAAAAAGAAGACCACCCCCGACCTCGGCTTCGTAGGCGAAATCGCCGAAACCGACCCCCGCTGGCTCGACGCCATCTGGACCATGGGCGCCGTCCCCGTCATCAGCTCCATCGCCCTCGGCTTCGACGGCGAGTACTACAACATCAACGCCGACGAAATGGCTTCCGCCTGCGCCGTAGCCACCAAGGCCGACGCCCTCGTCTTCCTCACCGACGTCCCCGGCGTCAAAGGCGCCGACGGGCAAGTCATGCGCTGGCTCTCGCTCAAAGACGTTCCCGCCCTCGAGCAATCCGGCGTCATCGCCGGCGGCATGCTCCCCAAGCTCAACGCCTGCAAGCACGCCCTCCTCAACGGCGTCACCCGCGTCCGCATCCTCCCCGCCGAATCCGCCCCGGTCCTCCCCAACCTCCTCAGCAGCCGCGTCCCCGAAGGAACAGAGGTCATCGCCGCATGAACCACTCAACCACCCCACACATCCGGGTGCCCCACATCTCGATTCTGAGATGTGGGTCGGGTGCCCCACCATCGGCGCGTACTTTGCGCCTAGGGTGGGCATCGAGCAACGCTCGACCGCTCTGCAGTTCGACCGCACTCGCTCTCGCCTCTAGGTACCCCAAGGCTTCAGCCTTGGGTCTCACAGGATTGACTACAAATCGGGCTTT
>CAIQPK010000067.1 GCA_903873705.1 uncultured Acidobacteriota bacterium | reverse complement strand
GACTTCTGTACTAGCGCGCTGTTACACTGGAGTGTTAGCTTTGCGGTACAAAGTGAGGATGAAACATGGGCATTCGCGAGGTCATCGGTATGGTGCTGTTACGCGGTGTGGCAGCAGGGGTTGCGAACGTTTGCGCCGTCGGCGCTAGCGCGGCGGCCAACCCAATCGCGAAGGAAGCCTGGAAACAGGGCGCGCAAATCGCCACGCAGGTATCGCAAGCTGCGGGCAAAGGTGCCTACTGGGCTGCGGGCGAACTGGCGAAGCAGCAAGCCTACGACTTCACGGTAATCACCGACGAAAACTTGGCGGCCGCCTATCTCACGGCGCTGCCGCTCCCGACTCCCTGACCGCGCGGGCCGGATTGATGGGCGACTCTTCGGTTCCGCGCGGGAGGGGGGAGAGGGAGTTCTATGTCATTGCACGCACGCTTCCCTATCGTAGCCCCGGCTGTCTCACTTTCCTCCGGTTGGACTCACCATGAGAAAAGACGATGGCTCAGTTGCATGGGCCGAAATGATGCTGGACCTGTGGGAGAAGCGACAGGCCTGGGTCACTCGTGAGAACGCCCCTTATGCTCCAACGGTAGGGGCCGAATGCTACGTGTTGCGAGAGTTCTTTCAAGCTCTCGTGTGGTGCAGGCGATCCATGGACTCCCCCTGCGCCGCCAAGGAAGCCGACATGATTCGGCATGTCCTGGGCCGGCAAATCTGACCGCTCAGGCCAAGTTCATCACCTTGCTCACGATCGTGCCGACGGCGGCTCAGGACATCCCGGCGCTCCTGACGCTGCTCAAGGGCATCTTCAACACCCCGGTCACACCATGATCAAGCAAAAGTACAAGGTTGAGGCGGTACATCAGATCACACGAAAAGTTGTGACCGGACAGTTCGGTCATGGGGTTGTAGTGCAAGGGGCAGAAATCAGGGCTTCTCTTGTGAGAGGACCGGAAGCCGAATTGATGCAGGGAATCTACGCTCTGACGCCGGACTCCAGCATTCAATTCAGCACCTTTCACCCGGATTACGCGAAGTACGTTCCGGGTTTCGTTTTTGAAACTACCTGGGGGTAGAGAAGGAGGCACGCAATGCTCTTTTACTGGATCGCGGCGACCGTGCTGCTCGCCATCGGCCTTGTGTGGGCCTTGAAGGCGTTCAGCAACCTTGGTAGCCAAGTGCAGTTCGTCGAAGCGATGACGGCTCCTGGCGGGCCGCTCTCGAACCTCAACCTGCACCTGACGAACTTCGGGGGTGCGATCAACAGCTCCACGACTCTTGCGCAACTGCTGGCGGCCGAGTGCTTCTTCCCCGGCTACTACGTCCAACCGGGGGTCAATTCGACAGGCGTGTACACCATTGCGAACTCGGCACAAGCTGGGTGGCCTGGATTCCTGTACGAGGTCACCAACGGCGTCCAGCAACTGATGGACACCACGGCGGCAGGCGTAATCACGATGGCGGGAACGGTGATTTACACCGTGACTGCTGCGGGCATGGCGGGCTCCCCGGTGGCCCTCGACGTTACCGTTGCAGTCACGGACACCCCCGCGGACATCGCGGCG
>CAIQPK010000066.1 GCA_903873705.1 uncultured Acidobacteriota bacterium | reverse complement strand
TGGTTATTGTGGGGCTGATGATCCTGGGGATGGGTTTGCTGCACCGGCGAGCCGTGTTTTGACATGCCGAGAAGCCTATCATCCGGAGGCCCTGGCTGGCGTTATTGAGACCCCCTCCCCCTCCAGACCTGGTCTGCAAATCTCTGATTCGATTGGGTGAGGTCTGGGGAGACTTGTTGATACCTCCTGTGTGGCGCTGGCAATAAAATAGCCCGACTGGCGGCCGGGCTTCTGTCTTAATTGTATATGGGGCGTCAAGCCTGGTTGGAGCGGGGAAGCAGGCGCGTATCGTAAACGGCGCGCTGCGAGTCGGTGATGGCGAAGCGGGCAGCCATGGGGTGGAGTGGGTTCAGGAGATAGTTGAACGTGTGCGGCAGGATGGCGGAAGGTATGCGGGCCAACGCTGAGCTGCGAGAGATCAACCAGGCATCTCCGAGCATGCGCGTGATGGCTTCCTGTGTTTTCCAGGCGTCGCCACGAGGCGTTTCGAGCGGAGGGATGCGGAGACGGGCTGGCGCAGCGATGCGGAGCAGCGTGTAGGTCGGCGGTAGCGTCGTGTCTGCGAGTTCGAGGTGCACGAGGACCTCGATGAGTGCGCCGGGTGGCGAGGCTGCGAGGTATACAACCGGGTGTCCGCCGCTGTGCCAGCGGGCGGGAAAGCGGCGCCCGCCTTCCCCGTCGAGTGAGTGATGGTTACTGATGCGCCAGAGATCCATAGAGGGTACCGGCTACGCGAACATGCCTTCGTCGATCTGGGCGAGGAATTCTTCGACCATGCGGCCACCGGTTTCTGTGCGGAGCATGGCAAGCGGGGTGCGGCCGCTGAATCGCTTCTTGGGTTCTTCAAGCCAGTCGCGGGCGCGGTCGATGCCGGCGAAGACCTTGGTGGCCATATCGAAGAGGCGCACGAGGCGAGCGAGTTTGTCGGACTCGTCAGGCGAGAGGCGCTCGCGGCGGGCGCGGCGATGCTTGAGGGTGCGCGCCGGTATGACGACGTCGTACATGTCTTTGAGCGGGATACCGGAGCGGGTGACGAAGTCCGACATCGTTTCTACGGGGACGCCGGATTCGATGGCCGTGAGATTGAGATGCAACGCGGCGAGGAGAGGCTTGGTTGATAGCGGATTGGCTGGGGTGGCCATGGGACATTATGCCATATAGGAAGCGGCACGATGTCCGGCTAGTTTTTGGGAGGATTTATGGGTGTCGTAAAACGTGCGGGCGATGGGTTCGGCGTGCTGCGGATTGTGGATGTGGCGGATACGTGGGTTTTCGCAGGGAAGGTGGGTGGGGTGGCGGCGCTGATGAATCTGGTGGGGATGGGGGATTTATTGGCGCGGGACGCGGGATGCGGTTGCTCCCGTGGTGGCGGAGGGATAGCATCGCGGTGGACGAGGTGCACAGTGGCTGAGACGAATAACTTGGTTGGCCCCATCAAGACGAAGGCTGATTACGATAGAGCGTTAGCGCGGATTGATGAACTAATGAGCGCCAAGCTGGGCACTCCAGAAGGAGATGAGCTGGATGCACTGGCGACGTTACTCGATGCTTATGAGTCGGAGCATTTCCCGATGGATGCTCCCGACCCGCTTGCGAATATTGAGTTTCAGCGTGACCAGCAAGGCTGAGGGACGAAACTAGGCGATCACCCGTGGGTGCATTGTAGGGCGATAAACTGAGTAGCATGAAACTTCCCTTCTGGCTTTCTGGTAAGAGCGATGCACAACTCGCCATCGATGAGTACAACCTGGGACTGGCGGCGAAGTATCGCGGCGAATGGAAAGCCAGTCTGGCTCACAATCAGCGGGCGGCGTTGTTGAACGATCAGGATCAAGCTACGTGGTGGAACCTGGGGATTGCGGCGACTGCGCTTCGGGATTGGCCCGAGGCGCGGCGAGCGTGGCGAAAGTGCGGGATCGATGATTTGGGCGTGGGTGAGGGAGAGATTTTGTGGGAGAAGTGCACGGCTTGTGTGCGGCTCGACCCGAACGGGGTTGCTGAGGTGGTCTGGGGTGATCGCATCGATCCGGCACGCATCAAGGTGAGAAATGTTCCACTCGCTTCGTCTGGACGCCGGTATGGGGACATTCTCATCAATGATGGTGCTGCTGAAGGAACTCGCCTCAGCGGCGGGGTGGAGTATTACGTCTTTGACGAATTGGGGTTGTGGCAGTGCTCGGAGCACTCCACGTACGAGGCGGAGATCGTCATGCCCAACGCACCCGGGTTAGAAGCGTTGGAAGAACGGTGCCGCGAGAACGATCTGTGGGTGGAGGATTGGGGGACGGTGAGGTCGCTGTGTGCCGCCTGCAGTAGAGGCAATCCCGGTGAGCATGCCTGCACTTCGGTTGAGACCAGGGAGAGCAGATTCGGCTTTGCTTCGAAGTCGGAGGCGGCGTTGAGAAAGTTGTTGAGGGAGTGGGTTGAGGTTGAGGATGGAGCGACTGTGAACGGTTTGCGCCTGGTGGTGAGTGGGGTTACGGGATAGGCGAGGCTGCGCTTTGCGCGATGTTCCCTCCGCATTGTGCGGGTGCGGGTGCGGGCGAGAAGCAGATTCCTCCGCTGCGCTGCGGAATGACAATCCTATAAGGGTAATGGCGATCCTGAGCGTGTCGGTACTGGCGATTCTGAGCGTAAGGGGGCTGGCGATTCTCAGCACCTCTGCAGATCCAGAGGTGAGTGCTCAGGCGATGGCTTTGGCGACCAGGGCTTTGGCTTCACTTTGGATTTGTTGAAGGTGGTCTTCGCCTTTGAAGCTTTCGGCGTAGATTTTGTAGACGTCTTCGGTGCCGGAGGGGCGGGCGGCGAACCAGCCGTTTTCGGTGGTGACTTTCAGGCCGCCTATGGCAGCGTGGTTGCCGGGGGCTTCAGTGAGGATGGCAGTGATGGGTTCGCCGGCTAGTTCTTTGGCGGAGACCTGCGACGGAGAGAGTTTGGCTAGCTTGGCTTTTTCTTCCTTGGTGGCGGCGGCGTCGATACGCTGGTAGACGGGAGCGCCGTATTTGGCGGTGAGGTCGTTGTAGAGGAGGCCGGGGTCTTTGCCGGTTGTCGCGGTCATCTCCGCGGCGAGGAGACCGAGGATGAGGCCGTCTTTGTCCGTGGTCCAGACCTGGCCGTTGCGGCGGAGGAAGGTGGCGCCGGCGGACTCCTCGCCTACGAATCCTAGAGAGCCGTCAATGAGGCCGTCTACGAACCACTTGAAGCCTACGGGGACTTCGAGCATGGGGCGGTTGAGGCCTTTGGCTACGCGGTCGATGATGCTGGAGGAGACGAGGGTTTTGCCGATGCCTACTTTTTCGGACCAGTCGTGGCGGTGGGTGAACAGGTACTGGATGCAGACGGCGAGGTAGTGGTTGGGATTGAGCAGGCCGGTGGCGCGGGTGACGATGCCGTGGCGGTCGTGGTCGGTGTCGCAGCCCCAGGCTACGTCGAAGCTGGCGCGATTTGCGATCATGCTGGCCATGGCGAAGGGGGAGCTGCAGTCCATACGGATGCGGGAGTCCCAGTCGAGGGTCATGAAGCGGAAGGTGGGGTCGACGTAGGGGTTGAGGATTTCTAAAGGGAGTTTGTAGAGTTCGGCAATACGGGGCCAATAGTGGACGCCGGCGCCGCCTAAGGGATCGACCGCGAGCTCCAGGGTTGTGCCGCGCAGGGCGTCGAAGTCGATGATGTTGGCGAGGTCGGCTACGTAGGCGGTGATGAAGTCGTGGCGGTGGGTGGTGTGGGCGTTGAGGGCGCGGGTGAAGGGGATGCGCTTGACCTCGTGGAGATTGGTCTGGAGGAGGTCGTTGGCGCGGTTCTCGATCCACCTGGTGGCGGTGGTGTCGGCTGGGCCGCCGTTGGGTGGGTTGTACTTGAAGCCGCCATCTTCGGGTGGGTTGTGGGAGGGGGTGATGACGATGCCGTCGGCCTGGGGCTTGCCGGGGTGGGCGGCGTTGTACGTAAGGATGGCGTGGGAGAGGGCGGGCGTGGGGGTGTAGCCGAGGCCGGCGTCGATCATGACGCTGACGCCGTTGGCGGCGAGGACTTCGAGGGCGGCGGTGAAGGCGGGCTCGGAGAGGGCGTGGGTGTCCTGGGCGAGGAAGAGGGGGCCGTCGATGTGGTTGAGGATGCGGTACTCGCATATGGCCTGGGTGATGGCGAGGATGTGGCGCTCGTTGAAGGCGGTATTCAGGGCCGACCCACGATGGCCTGAAGTCCCGAAGCTGACGCGCTGGGCGGGGATGGATGCGTCGGGGTGGAGGGCGTAGAAGGCGGTGACGAGGCGCGGGAGGTTCACGAGCTTGTCGGGCGAGGAGAGGTGGCCGGGGGTGTTGGCGAGGGCGTCGATGGACATGGTGAGAAGGATAAATGCAGGGATTGGAAAGGCGAGTGCGTCCTTTGGGGAGGGGTGGATTCCTGTTTTGGGAATCGTGGGGTGAGATTGGGTGGTTGGGTGTGGATTTGGGATGTGAGGTGGCCTAAAACAGGACGACCGAACCATTTTGAAACGGCCAGCTGCGGTGTGTGGTGAGTGCGCTGGGTGCTGGTTCTGTTGAGGCGGATGGATTTGCGAAGCGGGGTGCTCAGGGTAGTCGGGCTGATGGTGGCGTCGCTGGTAGCGCCGGTGGTGTGGGGTCAGGCGAGGCTGGTGGCGGATGCGCATGTGTCGCAGGCAGCGCCGGGGGTGAACTCGGGTGCGCTGAGTAACTTGAATGTGGGTGGAGGGTATACGGCGCTGGTGCAGTTTGACCTGTCGCTGCTGCCGGCGGGGACGACGGCGGCGCAGGTGACGCGGGCGGTGCTGGTGGTTTATTGCAACCGCGCGGATGTGCCGGGAGTGGTGTCGGTGCAGCCGGTGGGGGCGGGTTGGGCTGAGTATGGGGTCACGTATGGGTCGCTGCCGAAGCTGGGGGCGGCGGTGCAGACGGCGCAGGTGGATGGGGCGGACGGGTTTGTGGCGTTCGATGTGACGGCGTCGGTGCAGGGGTGGGTGACGTCTCCGGGGGCGAATAATGGGTGGGCGCTGACGGCGGGGTCAGCGGTGGTGCAGTTCGATAGCAAGGAGAATGATGAGACGGGGCACGCTCCGCAGTTGCAGATTGTGCTGGCGGCGGGTGGGGCGGGCACGGTTGGGGCTCAGGGGCCAGCCGGGCCGGCGGGGCCTGCGGGGCCTGCGGGGCCGCAGGGTGAGGCGGGTGTTGCTGGGGCGGCCGGGGCGCCGGGGCCGATGGGTCTGCCGGGTCTGCCGGGAGCGGTTGGAGCGGCTGGGCCGGCTGGGCCTCAGGGGGTTGCTGGGCCGGCGGGGGCTACGGGAGCGCAGGGGATCCAGGGTTTGCCGGGGAACGGGATACCGGGCGCGACGGGGCCGGCCGGGCCGCAGGGGCAGTCGGGAGCGGCTGGGATACAGGGGCCGATGGGAGCTACGGGAGCGCAGGGGCCTCCGGGTTTGACCGGGGCGGTGGGGCCTCCGGGGTTCACTTATCAGGGAACCTATGCGTCTACCGCGAACTATGCACTGGGGATGCGGTGAGCTTTGGGGGCGGGAGCTATATTGCGGTGGCGGCTAGCGTTGGGCGGGCGCCGGATGTGAGTCCGCTGTATTGGGGTGTACTGTCGGCACCGGGGGCGCAGGGTGTGGCTGGACCTCAAGGGATCATGGGGTTGCAGGGGCCGACGGGTTTGCCGGGAGCCACGGGAGGGGTTGGGTCGAAAGGCGATGCGGGGCCGCCGGGGTTGCAGGGGGTGGCTGGGCCGGCGGGAGGAGTGGGGCCGGCGGGGCCGCAAGGGATTGCGGGGCCGACGGGGGCGCAGGGACTGACGTTTGAGGGGGATTATTCGCCGGTTGCCAACTATGAGGTTGGGGATGCTGTGAGTTTTGGCGGGTCGAGCTATGTGTCGCTGGCGGCGGGTAACCGGGGGCAGACGCCGGGGGTGTCGCCGGGGAGCTGGGCATTGCTGGCGGCGGCGGGGGCTGCTGGAGCGAAGGGGGCGGATGGCGCGGCGGGGCCGGCTGGGGTGCAGGGTGTCGCCGGGCCAGCGGGGGCGCAGGGCGCGCAGGGGCCGCAAGGATTGCTGGGGCCGCAGGGGCCGGTGGGTTCTGCGGGGCCGGCAGGCGCGCAGGGGCCGCAAGGGGTTCAGGGGGCGGTGGGGGTTACGTTTCGCGGGGCGTGGACGGCGGACGCGAATTATGCGGTTCGGGATGTGGTGACGCTGGGTGGGTCGACTTACCTGGCGGTGAGTGCGAACCTGGGCCAGGAGCCGGATGTGGCGCCGGTGGTGTGGGCGGTGCTGGCGCAGACGGGTGGGGCGGGGCCGACGGGCGCGCAGGGCGCGCAGGGAGCCGCGGCGACGGTGCAGGTGGGGTCGGTGACGACGCTGGCGGCGGGGGCGCAGGCGACGGTGACGAACTCGGGGACGGCGGGAGCGGCGGTGCTGAACTTCGGAATTCCGCAGGGGACGGCGGGGGCGGCGGGGAGTGGGGGATCGAGCGGCGGGAGTGGCGCGGGGTTTGCGGCGATGTATCACACGGTGAGTTTTGCGACGAGCTTTTACGCGGTGAATGCGCCGACCGCATCGGCGACGGAGGGGCAGACGGTGCTGGCGTGGGTGCCGCTGGGGTGCTCGGCTACGCGGCTGGATGTGTTTTCGCAGCAGTCGAATGCGGTGACAGTGACGCTGCGGAGCGGGACGCCGGGGTCGATGACGGACACGGCGCTGAAGTGCCAGGCGGCGAGTGGGGGGAGTTGCACGTCGACCGGGGCGGTGACGATTGCGGTGGGTGGGTTTATCGATTTGAGCATCGCGGGGCCTTCGGGGACGCCGGCGGGGGTTTGGACGCAGGTGCAGTGCCAGTGAGGCAGGGAGGCAGTGAGGCAGTGAGGCAGGGAGTAGGGAGTAGGGAGTAGGGAGTGGGGAGTAGGAGGCTTGCTGGAGGTTGTGCCGTCGACGGGAAAACGCGTTCGATGGGTTCCCATTTGGGATGGGTCTGTCCATTTGGGATGGAATGGAGCGGCGTCTGACCGAACCTGATAGTGGGTGCGGGGCGGCTTGGGCGATCGACGAGCCGGCAGACTTTGCATCTTGACTGGGTTTATGGAGAGCGAACTTCGGGATTTTGTTTTCCAATTGCTTTTTGAAGCAACAGGAATAGGGGAAGCGCGACGGCATATCCGGCAAGGATGGAGAGGAAGGCGGTTCCCTTGAGTTCGCCTCGTGATCGCGGGGCCCAACGGTGCGCCATCATGTGCCCAACAACCAGTTGCACGACACACGCGACCGGCAGGGAGAGCCAAAAACTTTTAGTCTTTCTTAGCCATGGCTGAACCGCCGAAATTGCGCATACCACGCCGTAGGACGCGAACATGATTGCAAGTAACCATTCCTCTGAAACGATGCGGGGAAAGAACAAGAGTGGGATGAGCAGGATTGGACTGAGTAGGAGCAGCAGCCAGCGACCCCGCACCTGAGGGACGAAATACTTTGTGATCATTGGCGATGGACGACGCGTGTCTTGCTGGGATCGCAGCCGGGCAACGGTTTTCTTTTTTGTGCGTGCATCCTTGTAGGTCAACCCCCGCCGGGCCATCTCGGAGTCCATGGCGAGAGCGGCCTCGTGGACCAGATGAGCGCGGCCAGCCGCGACCAACAGGAGATCGCCATCGGTCAGGTGTGCGTAGGTTTCCTGAAAATTCATGTTGGCTCATTACCGCGAGGAGAATGCGGAGGTAACCCATTCTGAATGCTATCTTTGGCGGGTAGGCAAGTGCGGAGTGGAACGCGGGGGCGATCGCGAACGATCGAGGCGCTTAGTAATCGGGTGCCGCTGGCGATCGTGGAGTTCAATGAAGGGGGATCGCTTATCAGTCTCGCGCTTCGAGTCGGACTAGCCATTGGCTGATTGATGTGGCACAGGCTTCAGGGGCTTCCTCCGCTAGTAGATGGCCCCTGCCTGCGAGGGTTATGCGTTGGCTGTTTGCAAGATGCTTCTCGAGTTCTGTTGCGCTGGCGATCGGGACGACGGGATCTTCGTCGCCCCAGATTAAGAGGGTGGGAATGGTGATGGGACCGCGGGTTAGAAGGTGGCGGAGTGCGTCCATGTCGTTGTCCCAGGTTTTGAGGATTTCGAGGACGCGGCGGAGGGTGTTGCGGTTGCGGAGGACCGTGAGGTGGGGACGGAGGTGGGCCATGCGGATGAGACTTTTGGAGCCGGCGGCTTCGTTGTAGGCGCGGAGGATCATCCAGCTGGGCGCGAGCGGGATGCTGAGGGCCAACATGCGACCGGGTTGGCGGAGGTAGAAGTTGACGACGTGGCTGCGATAGCCGCCGAAGGGGTGTGCGGGGCACATGAGGACCAGGGCCTGCACGGCGGTGGGGTGGGTTGCGGCGATGCGGAGAGCGAGGACGCCGCCGTGGGAGTGTCCGATGAGGATGGGGTGGGCGAGGTCGATGGATTTGATGAACGCGTGAATGAGGTTGGCGAGGCTGGCCTGGTGGACGTCGAGCTTTTTTTGCCGGTCTACGGGCTGTGCTGAGAGGAGGTCGAGGGCCACGATGCGGCGGCCGGGGGAGAGGCCGGCGATGAGGTCGGTGAGGGTTTCGGCGGTGGCGAGGAGGGCGTGGAGCAGAAGGATGGGGGGTGCGTCTGGCGCCGAGATGGCTTCGCGCTCGATGTAGGTGAGGCGGATGCCGTTGACGATGACTTCGCGGTGGGAGAGAGGCAAGGGCACGCTAGGGAGTGGGGAAAAGGGTGGTGCGGAGGTCGGTGACGAGGGTGGCGAGGTGGATGGGGTCGGGGTTGCCGGGGGTTTCGAGGAGGAGCTCGATTTCGCGGGCGAGGTGGGTGGCGTGGGGGTAGCCGAACATGCCGAGCGAGCCGGAGAGCTTGTGGACGTCGGCGATGGCTTGCGCGCGGAGGTCGTCGGCGAGGGCAGCGGCGGCGGCGGCGGCGGCGGCGGCGGCGGCGGCGGACTCGATGACGTCGAGGCGCTGCTGCAGGATGGGCAGGTTGCGCTGCCAGAGCTTGAGGAGGAGGTCCTGCGTCGGGCTGGAGGCGGGAGGCGACGGGTTCATGGAGGGTGTTTCTCAAGCCTAATACGAATATGGGCTGGTGGGCGGGATAAAGGCAAAGGCAAAAGCAGAGATAAGAACAACTACCGAAGCAGATTCCTTCGCTGCGCTACGGAATGACAATCCTGAAAATGGGGTGGCAATGCTAGATCGCTGTATAGGCTGTGCTGGAGAGGTGTCAGGGAGTCCTAGAGAGTTGCTATTTGTTCCAGCCGAGGGCGTCGGACATCTGGTCGGCGAGGGTGAGGGGGTCGAAGGGCTTGAAGAGGACAGCCTTGACGCCGATTCCGGCGAAGCGGCGCTGGTCTACGCCTTGAACTTTGGCGGTGAGCAGGATGACGGGGATGTGGGCGATCGCGGGGATGGCCTGCATTTCCTTGAAGGTGGTGGGGCCGTCCATGGCGGGCATCATGACGTCCATAAGGATAGCGTCTGGCTTGCCTGCGATGGCGGCCTGGATGCCTGCGGCACCGGAGCTGGCGGTGGTGACTTCCCAGCCGGCGATGGACTCGAGTGAGAGCGCGGCGACTTCGCGGATATCGTCTTCGTCGTCGATGATGAGAATGCGCCGCATCAGGTTGTGTCCCGTAGACGCACCAGTGTAACGCGTTCTCTACGCCTGCTCGTGCAAAACCGGAGTGCGGAGGTGGCGGACCATGGTGAGGACGAGGTCTTCGACGTCTTGCGGCTGGAGGCGGTCCTTGGGCAGGAACTGGGTCGGACCAAGGCGCAGCTGCTCCATTTCAGTGTCGGTGAGG
Source organism: uncultured Acidobacteriota bacterium (assembly GCA_903873705.1). Taxonomy (GTDB): domain Bacteria; phylum Acidobacteriota; class Terriglobia; order Terriglobales; family Acidobacteriaceae; genus Granulicella. The sequence continues at coordinate 17,000 of CAIQPK010000066.1, read as the reverse complement.
TGGCGGCCGGAGTAGACCACGAGGGGCAGGGTGTTGAACGGCGGGCGCTGACGGAGCCACTCAACGAGTGCGAAGCCGGTTCCGTCGGGGAGACGGATGTCGAGGATGAGGATGTCGGGCGGATCGGCGAGGCAGCTCTTTTTTGCGGCCTGGACCGTGGAGACGTGCTCGATCACGACTTCTTCGTTGCGGGCGGTATTGGCTTCAAAGCCGGAGAGGATGACGGTGGCGAGGTCGGTGTCGTCTTCGACGAGCAGGACGCGTCCGGGGCCGGCGCAGGAGTGGAGGACGCGGCCGAGCTCGGCGAGCAGGAGGCTGTCGGTGAAGGGCTTCTGGACCCAGCCGTGGGCGGCGTTGATGACGGAGGAGCCGGAGGACGAACGCGCGGCGGGGGAGAGCGCGCTCATGATGACAACAGGGATGTTGGCCGATGCCGGATTCTGCTTGAGGCGTTCGAGGGTTTCCCAGCCGGAGAGGCCGGGCATGTAGAGGTCGAGGAGGATGGCTTCAACGCGCTGGCGGCCGGCGATCTGGATGGCCTGCTCGCCGCCTTCGGCTTCGAGCACCGTGTAGCCGTGCTGGCGGAGCTGGGTGGCGAGGATGTGGCGGATGCCGGCGTCGTCGTCGCAGATGAGGATGGCTCCGGAGGGCTGGCGCTGGGTGCGTATCTCATCGATGACGGTGATACGGGGGAGGCGGACGACGAAGGTGCTGCCGGGGCGGCCGGCGGAGTGGGCGTCGTTGCGCTCGGCCCATATGGTGCCGTTATGTTGCACGGCGATGCTGCGGCAGATGGCCAGCCCGAGGCCGGTTCCTCCTTTCTGGCGGGAGTCGGAGGCTTCGACCTGCTGGAAGCGGTCGAAGATGCTTTCGAGTTTTTCAGCAGGAATGCCGCGGCCCTGGTCTTCGACGCGGAGGATGAAGTCGTTATTGCTGACAGCGCTGAGGATGCGGATAACGCCGCCGGAGGGCGAGAACTTGATGGCGTTGGAGAGCAGGTTGCAGAGCAGCTGGAGGATGCGGTCGGGGTCGCCATCGAAGACGATGGGGTCAGAGTCGGGAGCGACAATGTCGACGTGAACGCCGGCGCCTTCGGCCATGGGCGCCATGGTTTCGACGGCCTGGACGAGCAGCTCGTGCAGGGCGCAGCGGTGGATGGAGAGCGGGGCACGGTCGGAGTCCATGCGCTCGAGGTCGAGGATGTCGTTGATGAGGCGGACGAGGCGGTCGGTGTTGGTGCTGGCGATGCGGAGCAGGTTGGCGGCCTTGGCGTCCACCTGGCCGAGCATACCGCTGGAGAGCAGGCCGAGGGCTCCGCGGATGCTGGTGAGGGGGGTGCGGAGTTCGTGAGAGACGGTAGAGATGAACTCGTCTTTCATGGTGTCGATCTGGGTGTGCTCGCGGAGCATCTGCTGCTGCTGCGCGCTCATGCGGATGGCCTGCTCGGCTTCAGCGGCCAGGTGACGCACCTGCTTGCTCGCGCGACGCCAGGCAGTAAAGAGGGCCGCGCAAACGATCAACAGCGTCGCGATGAGGAGATATGCAAGCGTCATGACAGGTGCGATTTCATGGTATCGCACGGGAGGGCTGACCATACGATTAATGGCCGCAAATGGCCGGGTTTATGCCTGGGGCACGGGCCAGGAAGCGGGCGCCTCAGCGAGGTGGATGACGGCCTGGCGGGCTTCCACGGCGGCGATTTTGCGGTTGGCAACGGCTTCCGCCGTAAAGGAAATGGGGGCTTCAGCGAACTGCACGGTGGCGTGGAGATGGTGCAGCGAGAGGAAGCTCTGGATGTGGGCGAGCATGGTCTGCGGGCCCCAGTGGACGTCGTTGCGGAGGGTCTTGCCGGCGGCGAGGTCCTGCGCAGAGAGGGCGTAGGTGATGAAGCTGGCGGTCATGGGGGCTCCGGCATCGATGGTTTGCGCGATGAGGCCGGTGCGGAAGGGCATGGCGACCTCGTCGCCCACGCCGGTGGTGCCTTCAGGGAAGAAGACGACAGGGAGGCCGTCGCGGAAGCCCTTGGCCATGCCTTCGGCTGCCTTGCTGGCGCTGCCGCCGGCGCCGCGTGCCACGTAGATGGTGCCCGACATCATGCTCATCCAGCCGAGCAGGAAGGTCTTTCGGAGCTCGGCCTTGGAAACGAAGACGCAGGGGTTGATGGCGGAGTGGAGCAGGATGTCGATGTAGGTGAGGTGGTTGGAAACGACGGCGCCGGAGGTGGGGATGGGGCCATTGACGGTGTAGTGGACGTCCATGGCGCGGAGCGTGCGGGCGCAGAAGCGGCTGAGCCAGGCGGCACGCTCTGGGCGCGAGTGAGGCCGGACGATCATGAGTTCGACGGTGGCGTAGCCGAAGTAAGCGACGATGAGGAAAGCGCGCCAAAGGTTTCGGAAGAAGGACAAACGGGACTCCGTGGTGGGGATGGTTTGAGTTTACAGGGTGTGGAGGGTGGCGCGGTAAAGCGGGCTGCCTGATGGGTGGAAGGGACGGTAAGGCAAAGGCGTTTCACGCTAAGGGCGCAAAGGTAAAGCACACGCAACGAGGGCGAAGGTTCCTGTGGTGAGTGGGCGGGTGCGGGTATGCTGGGAAGCGGTGCTTGAACCTCAAAAAATTGTGCGGTGGAAGTTTGCGCGGCCGCTGGCGCACCTGCTGTATCACGGGGCTACTCCGGAACGGCTGGCCTGGTCGATTGCGATTGGCGTGGTGGTGGGGGTGAATCCGCTGCTGGGGTCGACGACGCTGCTGGCGCTGGTGGTGGCTTCGGTGCTGCGGTTGAACGTGGTGGCGTCGCAGATTGGCAACCACCTGGTTTATCCGCTGGAATTGATCTTGTTTCCGGTGTTTATCAAGGCGGGGAGTGCGCTGTTTGGGACGGTGGGTTTGCCGCTGGCGCCTAAGGCTTTGTTTAGCGCGGCTAAGGCGCATCCGTGGGATACGACTCGGCTGCTGTGGCGTTGGGAGTGGCATGCGCTGGTGGTGTGGGCGGGGTTTGCGGTGGTGGCGGCGCCGGTGTTGAAGATGGTGATGAAGCCGGTGCTGGAGAAGATGCTGGCGAGGCTGCCGCATGAGCCGGTGGTGGAGAAGTAGCTTGATTCGGCGGAAGGGTCGTGCGAGACTTCCCGAAATACCGCGTTACCGGAGCACATGATGCGTCGTCGAGCATTGGCATACGCCTTTGGCTTGTTTCTCTCGTCGGTTCTGCCAGCAACGTTGGTTGCGCAAGAACCGGGACATGTCCTGGGCGGCAATACGGTGCGGTTCAGACAGCAGTCGGGATACTTTCATGATTTGTACCCGTGCCGACGGGCGGCGATCGACGCTCCTCCAGTGCCGGCGGATGCCCCGGGAGAGGATGCGATCTGCTTTGCCGTGTCGGCGACTCGAATGCAGATGACCGACGGGAAGATAGGGCAAGCCAAGGCGTTCAGAGGTCTGGTGGAAATTTCCGCAACGCAAGTGCGTGTGATTCCGGCTGTGCCTTCAACCGATGAGCCGATACAGCACTTCGAGGTTGCGGCGGCGCGCTATCTGCATAAGCCTGGGTCTGTCTACGCCAATATCGGCACCAGCAATCTGGTGTATGCGATTGCTTACGTGAACAACTGTTATCGCTGCGCGAAGAGCCCGCCGCCACCGGCGACTTCGGGCAGCCCAATGCTGGATGCTGAATATGACCTGATTGGGGAAACGCTGCGCAACTATCCCGCTACAGCGAAGCGGATCAGCGGCCTGGCACAGGAGATGCGCATTGCGATCAGCCCTGACACAGAGCCACACGATTCGCCGTCAGCGGCCACGTGGACGCATTATGCGGCACTGAATCATCAGCTTGCGGCGAGCTGCGGGGCGGAGGCTGCGACGTGTGCAGCTGCATACGAAACGTTCCAGACATGTGAGGCAAACAGAAAATCCGGGAGATGCTTTCCGGTCGTGACGTGCAGCGCGACCTGTGTTTTGCCAAAGAGACCTGACTTTGGTGTCCTCCAATTTCCGCTGACGGACGAGCAGCATGAGGTGGCTATTCTGCCGAAGGAGGAGGTGCCGGAGTCTGCCCGCTCTTCGAAGGATCCGGCGAAGGTTGCGGCGGCCGTAATGGCGGGGCGCCTGGTCAAAGGTGATCCACCGGTGTATCCACCGATTGCGCTGGCGGCGCATATGCAAGGGTCAGTTACGCTGCATGGCATCATCACCAAGGAAGGGAATGTGGAGCGACTGGAAGCCCTGGGCGGGCCACCGATGCTGAAGCAAGCGGCGCTTGATGCGGTGAAACAGTGGACGTACCGGCCTTACATGATCAATGGTGAACCGGCCGAAGTGGATACGACGATCATTGTGAACTTCAACCTGAGTCATGGGCCATCCACACCCATGGGAGTCACTCCTATGGGGCAGTCCAGCAACGATTGAGTTACTGCGGGCCTTTGTACTCTTCTACGGGGTCGGCTGAGTGGAGCCAGGCGGAGTAGATGAGGTCGCGGAGTTCGATGGCGCCGGCGGCGAGACGGGCCTGGACGAAGGCTTTGCCTTCGGGGGTTCCGGCGTTAGTAAAGGCTCCGGCTTTTTCCAGTTGATAAGTTTTTTCTACGAGCATGTTGCTGTCGTGGAGGTAGGTCATGTACTGGACCCACTCGTTGGTGATGTCGGTGGGGGTGGAGGCGGCGACGAGGGTGGCGACGTCGGTCGATTTGATGTTGGCGGTGACGTAGATCGCTTCGAATTTGGCGTGGACGTCGTGCGAGGTGGAGTAGCCGTTGGGGTTGGGGCCGGTCCAGCCGTTGTACTGGATGGTCATGTGGAGGGGCTGCGATCCGTCGCCGACGTAGTGGCCGAGCCAGCCGGCGTCGAAGAGGATGGCGTTCTGGATGGGGGCGGTGTTCTGGCTGGCGGCGACGGCGTGGCGGTACTCACGGAAGTCGGTCTTGAGGCGCTGCCAGACTTCTTCTACCTGCCAGGGGTTGAAGCCGGGGGTGTCGAGGTACTTGAGCTCGGGGTGGGTAGCCTGGGCGGCGGCGATGTCGCGGAGGAAGTCGTAACGCTTGCGCGGGAACTTGTAGCCGGCGACGCAGTCTACGGTGCCCTCGGCGCAGGGTTTGGCGGCGAAGATGGCGTACTCGTAGTCGAGGAAGTGGTCGGCGGACTGGGCCGCGTTGAGCTCGGGCTCGTTGCGGCCCTTCCAGCGATCGGGCTCGGGACCCATCCATTCCATGGTGTCGAGGCCGTTGCCGTTGCGGAGGAAGTAGGGGACGTCCGCGGGGAGGTACTGGGCGGCGAGGCGGTTGACCATCATGTGTCCGTCGCGTCCCCAGGCGAATGCGGGCTGGGTGGTGAAGACGGCGATGAGCGTGGAGGCGACGAAAGCGCGGGTGATGGGGGCGAGCTTCATGGGGAGAGTATAACGGCCAGTCGCTGAGAAGCTTCTAGAACAACGGAGTGCCTATGGGCCGAATGCGTTCGCTGAGCCATGAACCGCCCTGCTTGAGTTTGTCAAAGACAGCTTGAGCGTCTTCCGGCGAAAGGGTCTGCGCGAAACGTACTGGCATGACATCATCACGGACCATGAGCATAAGTGCGGAATCGGTGTGACTGCGATACCCGGTGAACTCTTTCTGGTACCCGAGGCTTTCCACTTCGCTCTTGAAGAATGTTCTGCAGGAACCCATTCCGAAGAGGCGCCTGTCGAGGCTTATGGCATCCGGTTTGATGACAAGTGAACTGTGGCTGAACATGCGGTGTAGCACGACTGCGACAAAAGCAAGTGCGAAGACAAGACCTTCAATGAGAATGACCTTTTCTCCATCGCTTATGAGGTAAATGAGGACGCCGATGAGGACAGGCCATAAAAGTGTGATGCCGTTGGCGAAGTCGGGTCGGCTGCGAAAACGGAAGACACAGGATTGAGTGTCGGCCTGAAAATCCCATTGCATGGTTCGAACATCATACTGTCGCGCTGAACCACGCGGATTCGTGGCGGCCCACCCTTGACGCTGGAACCCGTCACGAATGGGGCACCCGGATGGTGGCGGTCAGGTGTCCCAGAGGGAGGTTTGGTTGGGCGGTTCGCAGATGTTGGGTTCGAGGAGGTCGGGGGTGTTGTTGCGGACGTTGCCTACGGCGGGGCCTACGCGGGTGGCGGTCATTTTTTCCTCGGGGTAGGGGCGGAGGAGGTCGGTGGGGAGGCGCTCTTCGATGCTGGCATCGTCGTCTACGCCGAGCCAGCGGTCGTAGTCCTTCGGCGCGATGATGACCGGCATGCGGTTGTGGAGGGGCTCCATGAGGGCGTTGGGGTTGGTGGTGATGATGGTGAAGGTTTCGAGCCACTGGCCTTCGGGTTCACGCCAGCGGTCCCACAGGCCGGCGAAGGCGTAGGGTGAGCCGTCGGCCATGGAGATGGCGTAGGGGTGTTTGATTTTGGGGCTGAGTTTTTGCCACTCGTAGAAGGCGTCGGCGGGGACAAGGCAGCGGCGCTTGCGGAAGGCGTCGCGGAAGCTGGGCTTGTTGGCGAGGTCTTCGGCGCGGGCGTTGAAGCGCATGGCGCCCTCGCGCGAACTTTTGGCCCAGACGGGGACGAGGCCCCAGCGCATGAGGACTACTTCGCGCTCGCGGGTTTCATGCGAGAGGCGGACGATGGGCTGGAAGGTCTGCGGGGCGATATTGAAGCTGGGGCCGAAGCTGGGGAGGTCGTCGGCGTCGACGCCGAACCAGGCGGCGATGGCTTTGCGGGTGGACTTGAGGGCGTAGCGGCCGCACATACGACAATGATATCATTGGTGTATATCAGTGAGGTTTTGATGAGAACGTTGATCGATATCCCTGACGCCGACTTGAATGCGCTTAATGAACTCAGCCGCACTAAACGTGTCTCACGTTCTGAGCTGGTGCGGTCTGCTGTTGCCCAATTTCTGGATGCGCAGAGCGGCGACCTGCTGAAAAGCGCGTTCGGATTGCGGAAGAAACGTGCTGAAGATGGTTTGGCCTACCAGCAACGGATGAGGAGTGAGTGGTGAAGCCCGTGTTGTTCGACACGGTGATCCTGATTGATTTTCTCAACGGCGTGAAGGCGGCGCGGAAGGAAATTCAAGCGCACACTGACCGAGCCATCAGTCTCGTGACCTGGATGGAAGTGATGGCTGGCGCTACCGAAGACGAAGAGTCAGCCACAACATTGTTCCTGGGCACATTTATCAATCTGCCTATCACCCCTGCTGTTGCTGAACGGGCGGTGACGCTGCGGAAGACGCTTAAAGTAAAGTTGCCGGACGCGATCATTCTGGCGACCGCTCAGCTTGAGGGGCGAGTATTCGTCACTCGAAACACGAGAGACTTCAAGCCCGATGATGTGGCGGTGGTTGTTCCTTATCGCTTATAGGGCTGGGAGCCGAGCCTAGACGAGGACGGGGAGTTCTTCCGGGACGGCGCTGCCGAAGACGCGGCGGTAGCGGTCGATGACGTCGGCGGGGCCGGTGGCTTTGCGGGCGTTGTCGGAGAGTTTCACGGTGGGGATGCCGTCGGCGCTGGTGAGTTTGCAGACCATGCTGATGGGGTTGAAAGTGTCTTCGCCGCGGGGGTGGCAGTCGCGGAAATCGTTGGTCAGGAGCGTGCCCCAGCCGGCGGAGAAACGGATGCGGCCGTCGAAGTAGCCGTGCAGGGCGACGATGTCGTCGACGTCGAGGCCGTCGGAGGCGATGAGGCGCTTCTTGCGGGGGTCTTCGCCGCGCTGCAGGAGCCAGGCGATGTACTCGTTGCCGGCGATGAAGGGGGCCTTGGAGTCGACGCGCTCGCCGGTCCACTTGGCTACCCACTCGGGCGCTCCCTGGAGGAACTGGGTGGTGCCGAAGGTGTCGGGTAGCAGGATGAGGAGCTCGCCGTAGTAGCTTTTCTGCCAGAGTTCAAGGACGCGGTACTGCGAGTTGCGGAGGTCTTCGTCGGTGCCGCGGGAGGCCATGGCGGCCATGGCCATGGGGAGCTCGTGGGCATTGGTGCCGATGGCTTCGAGGTTGTGCTCGTAGGCTAACGACGTGTTGGAGGTGCCGGAGAAGCGGTTGCCGAGCGCGGACTGCAGGGCGTCTACGGCGTACTCCTGCCAGAGGAAGCTGTGGCGGCGGCGGGTGCCGAAGTCGGAGAGGCGCAGGCCTTCGACGTGACGGAGCTTTTCGATCTTGTCCCAGAGGCGGGTCTTGGCGCGGGCGTAGAGGATGTCGAGCTCGAGCTCGGAGAGTGCGCCGAGGGCGTAGCGGGTCTTCATCTCGCTGACGATGGCGAGGGCGTAGACCTCCCACATGGTGACCTCGGTCCAGAGGCCGCTGAAACGGATGATCAACTGGCCGTCCTCTTCCGTGATCTCGTAGTCAGAGAGGCGGAAGCCGTTTTCGAGCCAGGCGAGGAAGGCGGGCTCGAAGATCTGCTTGACGCCGTAGAACGTGTTGCCGGCGAGCCAGATGATTTCGGATTTGCGGAAGCGGAGCTCGCGGACGTGCTCCATCTGGTCGCGGAGGGCGATGGCGGAGACGCGCTCGGCGAGGCGGACGCGGACGGTTCGGTTGTGGACTTCGCTGGTGACCGGGGTGTTGGGGAAGTTCTTCCAGATGAACTGAAGCATGAGGAGCTTGTAGAAGTCGGTGTCGAGCAGCGAACGCACGATGGGGTCGAGCTTCCAGTTGTGGTTGTGCGCGCGTTCGGCGAAGTTGACGTTCATCCGGGCCCTCTCCGATTACAGAGTATCAATTAGGGGCAGATGAGGGAGTCGAGCATTTTTTCCGCGATGGCTTGAGCTGTTTCGTGGGCGCCGGTGGCGGTGATGAAGGCCGCCTTGCCGTCAACGACGCCGAGTTGATACTCGCCGCTCTGGACGTTGTTGGAGTCGCTGCGATGCGTGACCCACTCCATGGCGCCGAGCGTATCGCCGGGGCGGAAGGTGGCGGAAAACTCACGGTGGCCGGTGTCAGGAACCTCGGTGGTGATGCGCATTTCGGTGGCGGCGACGATCTCGAAGTTGGCAATGGTCTTGCCATACTCGCGATTGAGGTCGGTGCAGAGCTCCTTCGCAATGCGCCGGACATCGCCCCAGAGCAGCGGGCCATCCGTGTCGCGGAGGTTCTGCTCGTGGACCACCTTGGCCTCGGCGCGGTTCTTGGCTTCCATTCTTTGCTTCAAATTTTCGGCCGCTTGCAGCGCCCAGTTGTTGCTCATGGTCATCTCCGTGCTGAGGTTCGCTTTCAAGGTTAGATGGGAAACGTTCGCAAAAGAATTTTGACAAGGGAGCTTGACATGTAAAGGGAGCTTGTCGTAAAGTTTGCTTGTCATCGAGAAAGAGTTCGAGAGATGGAGAGAGTGATGCAAAGTCCAGCTACGAAACAAATGAAGAAAACGGGCCTGACGCTGGTCGGGATCTATTTTGTGGTGTTCCTGATTACGTTCTATTTGAATCACGTGATGCATCCGGGTGGGCCCCTGTTGTGGGTGCTGGCGGCGTTGCCTTTGCTGCCGATTCTCGGTGTGTTCGTGGTGTTTGGACGCTATCTGCGGGATGAGCGGGATGGGTTCAAGCGTGACTTGATTTCGCGGTGCCTGTTGTGGGGGACGGCCGGATGCCTGGGCACGGATATGGTCGAGAACTACTTGCGGATCTATGGGTGGACGGGACACTTTCCTCCGTTCACGAGCTTCTGGATGTTCTTCGTGTTCATGATGGCGGCGAAGCTTTCGTATAACGCGCAGCACCGCGTGCCGGCTGACGAGTAACGCGAAGGCTCTTCTGGGGCTAAAGCCCACTTCTGGCGTCGCCGGCAAGACCCAAGGCTGAAGCGTTGGGGTACCTGGAGGACCGCTGGGTCAGAGTGATGTTGTTGGGTCAGAGTGATGTTATTGGATTGAAGCGCAGAAAGACAGGCGAGGGTAAGGCGATGGAATGCGGAACGAAGAGTGCGGCGATGAAGGTGTACGAGCGCGGCGTGATGAAGACGATGTCGATGTACGTGCTGATCATCCTGGGTGTGGCGTGGACGGTTCGGCACCATCATCCGACGGGCGTGGTGGCCTATGTGCTGGCTGTGCTGCCGGCACTGCCGATCATGGGGATGCTGGCGGTGATGGGCGTTTATCTGCGCGATGAGAAGGACGAGTTTCTGCGCTGGATGATGATCCAGGCGCTGCTATGGGCTACTGGTGTGACGCTGGCGGTGTGCACGGTGATCGGGTTTCTGCAGAGCTTCGCGGCGATGCGTGCGCCGGAAATGTTCTGGGTGTTCGTGCTGTATTGGCCGGCGTTTGGCGTGGCGCGAGTGATTTTGAAACTCAGCTACAACAGGCAGGCTGCGGATGAATAATCGGCTGCGTTTGTTGAGGGCGGAGAAGGGATGGTCGCAGGCTGACCTGGCGGACAAGCTGGAGGTGTCGCGGCAGAGCGTGAACGCGATCGAGACGGGGAAGTATGATCCGTCGCTGCCGCTGGCTTTCCGGATTGCGCGGCTGTTCGGGGCGAGGATCGAGGAGATTTTTGAAGACGCTGTGTGATGGCAAAGGGTGACAAGTGTCAGGCGGGTTTGCTGACGAAAACTACTGATGGCGCGAGCCATAACCACGCATTCTGAGAATGCAGACGGAAGAGGGAACGATGTTGAACGTGCGCAAGGCGCTGTTGAAGAGTTCTTCGCTGCTGGTTTTTCTGGGTTTGGGAATCATGTTGATTGGCCGGTATTGGCTGGACGCGGGTTTCACGCGGCAGCGGCTGCTGTCATCCGGGCAGGCGTTGATATGGACGGCAATCGTGTTGCTGATTGTGAGTGTACGCAGGGGACGGAACGGGTGTGCGCTTGAGTGTGGAGAGAAGCTCTAACTGGTTTGGTGATGGAAAGGAAAATATGAAGACGCTGCAATATCTTTTTTCGCTGGTGTTGGTGATTGCCGGCATCCTGTTGCTGGCTGAGCCGTCTCATGCGGCGGTGGTGGGTGCTCCGGGGTTTGTGCCGACGCGGTTTGCTGTTACCGATGCGGGGACCGCGGGCAAGCCGGATGTGGTGCTGATTCCGGGCTTGTCGAGCTCTAAGGCCGTGTGGGATGGCGAGGTGAAGCTGCTGGCGCCGAATTATCGGCTGCACGTAGTGCAGATCGGCGGATTTGCGGGAGCTCCGGCGGGCGCGAATGCGACGGGCGAGATGCTGCCGGGGATCGTGGATGAGCTGCATCAGTACATCATTGGGGCGAAGATGCATCCGGCGGTGATGGGTCACTCGCTGGGCGGGCTGCTGGCGCTGATGCTGGCGGATAAGCATCCGGAGGATGTGCGGCGGATGGTGATTGTGGACTCGCTGCCGTTTTATTCAGTGCTGTTCAAGCCGGATGCGACGGTGGAGACGGCCAGGCCGATGGCGTCGATGCTGAAGACGCAAATTGCGGCTATGCCGGCGGATCAGTATGCGGCGATGGCGCCGACGGGGGCCAAAGGTATGGTGAATAATCCGGATGCACAGAAGCTGGTTGCGGAGTGGGTGATTGCGAGCGATCGTGCGGCGTTTACCGAGGCGATGTACGAGGACATGCTGACGGATGTGCGTGCGGACCTGGCGACGATCAAGACGCCGACGCTGATGCTGTATCCGTACGATCCGACGTCTCAGGGAGCGGACCCGGCGAAGGTGGATGGGCTGTACCAGGGAGCGTATGCAGCGATGCCGAATGCCAAGCTGGTGCGGGTAGATGGGTCGAAGCACTTCATCATGTATGACCAGCCGGAGAAGCTGGATGCGGCGGTGGAGGGGTTTCTGAAGTAATGGTGATGCTGGCGGCGGTAGATCCCACGTCCGAAAATCCGGACGTGGGGCACCCGTAAGAGTTTGTAGTGCATTGTTAGAAAAGCGTTTGTCTTCGACGTTTTGTTGCGTTTGCGGTAGATTGGTGGACGCGATGGAAAAGGCGGCGAACGATGATGCGACTGAGTCGGCGGTATTTTGGGAAGCTTGCGGCGGCGGTGGCGGCGGGGGCGGCGCTGCCGACGGGTGCGGTGGCGGCAGAACCGGCGGCTCCGGTGATGGCGGATGCGGGTCGCAGCTTTCCGAAGGCATTTTTGTGGGGGTCGGCTACGGCTTCTTACCAGGTGGAAGGGGCTGCGCGTGAGGATGGGCGCGGGGTTTCCATCTGGGACACGTTTTCGCATACGGCCGGCAAGACGTTCAACGGCGATACGGGCGATGTGGCGACCGATAGTTATCACCGCTACAAGGAAGACATTGCGCTGATGAAGGCGCTGGGGTTGAAGGCGTGCCGGTTTTCGGTGGCGTGGCCGCGGATCTTTCCGAATGGAGTGGGACAGCCCAACCAGGCGGGCGTTGATTTCTATCGGCGGTTCTGCGAGGCGTTGCTGGGTGCGGGGATTGAGCCGTTCTGCACGCTGTATCACTGGGACCTGCCGCAGGCGCTGGAGGACCATGGCGGATGGCAGAACAAGGCGACGGCGAAGGCGTTTGGCGACTACTGCGGGTATACCGCGGGGAAGCTTTCCGACCTGGTGAAGAACTGGATGACGATGAATGAGATTTCTTCGTTCATCGATATTGGTTATCGCGACGGACGACATGCTCCGGGGTTGACGTTGCCGCGGAAGCAGGTGGCGCAGGCTCGGCATAATGCTGTGCTCGGGCATGGGCTGGGGGTGCAGGCTATTCGGGCTAGTGCGCGGGGCGCGCGCGTGGGGTCGGCTGAGAATGCACATGCGATTATTCCAGCGTTTCGGTCGGAAGAGCATATTGCGGCGGCGCGCAAGGCTTACGTGGAAGAGAATGCGCCTTACCTGACGGTGATGGCGACGGGGCGGTATACGCAGGGGTATCTGGACAAGCTGGGAGCCGATGCGCCGGTGTTTACGGCGGAGGAGATGAAGACGATCGGGACGCCGACAGACTTTCAAGGGTTGAATGTGTACACGGCGACGGCGGTGCGCGCGGCGGATAATCCGGATGGCTATGCGGTGATGCCGCGGCCGGCTTCTTATCCGCACATGGAGAGTCCGTGGCTGACGATTGGGCCGGAGGCGCTCTACTGGAGCCCGAAGCTGGCGGCGGAGACGCTGGGGATCAAGGAGATTTACATCACGGAGAATGGCTGCTCGGCTGCCGACGTGATGCAGCCGGATGGTCAGGTTTATGACACCGACCGGGTGATGTACCTGGATGCGTACCTGACGCAGCTGCAACGGGCGGTGGCGGAAGGGGTTCCGGTGAAGGGGTACTTCTGCTGGAGTCTGCTGGACAACTACGAGTGGGCGGATGGGTATGCGAAGCGGTTCGGGATTACGTATGTGGACTTCAAGACGCAGCAGCGGACGCCGAAGTTGAGTGCGAAGTTTTATGCGAATGTGATTGCGCGGAACGGGTTGTAGTCGCTCAGGCTTTGCTGGGTGTGGGGGTGCGCCTGGTGGTGATGATGATGACGCCGATGAGGACGCAGGCGGCGCCGAGGAGTGTACGGAGGCCGACGGGTTCGGCTGCGAAGAAGTAACCGAGGACGACGGCGACGACGGGGTTGACGTAAGCGTAGGTGCCGACCTTGGTGGGCGACTGGTGGTGGATGAGCCAGACGTAGACGGTGAAGGCGATGAGCGAGCCGAGGATGATGAGGTAGATCAGGGCCAGCCAGCCGGCGCGCGAGACGGATGAGAAGGCGAAGCCGCGGAACTCATGGTGAGCGGCGGCGGCGAGGGTGAGCAGGATGCCGCCGACGAGCATCTGGGCGCCGGAACTGACGAACTTCGATTCGGGTAGCGGGAGGCGGCGGCTGAGCACCGACGCGAGCGACCAGGTGATGGAGCCGATGATGAGAGCGATGGCGCCGGGGGTGTCGACGGGGGCGTCGCCGAGGTTGAAGGCGTGGCTCATCAAGATGGCGACGCCGGCCAGGCCTATGGTGAGGGCGATGGCGAGGCGGGCGGTGAGGCGCTGGGTTTTGAGGATGAGGATTTCAAAGAGCGCGGTGAAGGCCGGGATGGTGGCCATGATGACGGCGGCGATGCCAGAAGCGATGCGCTGCTCGGCCCAGAAGACGAGGCCGTAGTCGATGAGGAAGATGAGGACGGCGAGGATGAAGATGGAGCGCCACTGCTTTGCTGTGGGGCGACTCTCGCGGCGGAGAAGTGTCCAGCCGAAGAGCAGCGCGCCGGCGACGACGAAGCGCATGGCGGCAAAGAGCAGCGGCGGCGCGGCCTGCACGCCGATGCGGATGGCCAGGAAGGTCGAGCCCCAGACGAGATAGATGGTGGCGAAGGCGAGGATGGTCTGCCATGGGGGCGTCTTGTCGTGCGATGGCATGGTCTGGTTACTGTATCAAGGCTGGATTGCGGCTTTGATGACGGCGGCATAGCGGGCGCTGGCTTCAAGGGTGAGGTGTTGCTTGTCGAAGGTGATGGGGACGCCGTCGGTGGCGTAGAGCGGGCAGTCGGGCTGGCAGAAGGCTGCGAAGTAGGAGATGTAGGGCGCGTGCCAGGTGTTGCGGGCGAGGGTGGCGAGGTCGGCGTCGGTGGCGGCCTGCTGGGCCGCGGATAGCGGGAGGACGGTGCGGTCCCCGCGTGCGTGGCGCATGGCCGCGGCGAGCAGGCGGGGGAGAGGCGCGTCGAAGTCGAGGTTGTCGCCGGCGATGATGACGTTGATGTGGTGCTGGTGGGCCCAGGCGATGGTTTCGCCGAGGGCGGGGAAGTCGGGGCGCTGCCACTCGCCGGCGAGGAGAAGAATGTCGACGTGGTGGTGGAGGAGGTAGTCGTCGAAGACGAAGCCGAAGAGGTTGTGGCAATTTCGAGAGCGCTGGGCAGGCTCGTGCAGGAGGGCGGTGCAGGCGGAGACGTTGGCTTGCAGGATGTCGTAGTCGGGGAGGGCGGCGAGGAGGCCGGGGTAGAGGGAGGCGGCGTGGCTGTCGCCGGCGAGCAGGAGGGATTTGTGGTCGGGATGCTGGGCGAGGCAGACGTCTGACTGATATTGGGTGACGGAGACGGCCGGGGTGATGAAGCAGGTGTCCTGACGCCAGAGGGCGCCGGGTTCGAAGTCGAGATAATGCGACATGGCTAACGCCGGGGGAGGGAAGCGCTGGGGGAGGCCGTGGGTGAGGATGACGGCGAGCGCTGCGGTGGTGAGCGCGAGGGTGCCGCTGCCGGTGAGGATGAGGACGGTGCGGCGCGCGATTTTTTGTGGGCGGGAGCGGAAGGGCTGCTCGATGAAGCGCCAGGAGAGATAGCCGAGCAGGAGTGAGAGCGCCACGAGGATGGGCGTGGTGATGCCCTGGCCCTGGAGGCGGCCGGGGACGAAGAGGAGGTCGGTGTGCTGGAAGACGAAGAGGGGCCAATGCCAGAGGTAGACGGAGTAAGAGATGAGTCCGATGAAGACGATGGGCCGAAGCGAGAGGACGCGGCCGGCGAGTGAGGGGCCGGTTTCGCCGGCGGCGATGATGAGTGCGGCGCCGAGGCAGGAGGGCAGGGCGAGAGCGCCGGGGAAGAAGCGGGTGTCGCGGAGGAAGTAAATGGGGAGGAGGATGAGGGCGAGGCCGCCGAGGGAGGCGGCTTCGCGGGCGGTGCGGGTGCGGAGCTTCGGGAGGGCGTCGCCGCTGATAAGCGCGCCGACGAGGAGTTCCCAGGCGCGCAGTGGGGCGAGGTAGAAGGCGGAGATGCTGTCGGTGAAGCAGAGGTAGACGGATACCGCGAAGGAGACCGCGGCGGTGGCGATGAGGAGGATGCGGGATGTCCGCGAGGAAAAGAGGGCGAGCAGGAGGAGGAAGGGCGGGAGCAGGAGATAGAACTGCTCTTCGACGCCGAGCGACCAGGTGTGCTGGAGCGGCTTGAAGATGGCGTTGGTGTCGAAGTAGCCGGCCTCGCGCCAGAAGACGAAGTTGGAGCCGGAGAAGAGGGTGGCGAGGAGCGTGCGCGCGAAGCGGATGAGTTCGCCGGGCAAAAGAAGCCAGGAGGCGAGCACGGTGACGGCGAACAGCATCACAAGAAGGGCAGGGAGAATGCGGCGGATGCGGCGCTCGTAAAAACGGGCGACGGAGAAAGTGCCGGCGGCGATTTCGCGGAAGATGATGCCGCAGATGAGATAGCCGGAGATGACAAAGAAGATGTCGACACCGGTGAAGCCGCCGGCGAGCCACGAGACACCGGCGTGGGAGCCGATGACGGCCAAAACGGCGATGGCGCGGAGGCCGTCGATGTCCGGTCGATAGCGGCGTCGGTCGGTGCTATTGCTGCCATGCGAGGCCGGCAGCCGGACTGTCGGCATGAGCGGATTATAACTGCGAATTGGCGGTTTATTCACACGGCGAGAGGCCGTCAATATTGGGCGAAACGCGATAAACTGGTAGGCGATATGTCTACTAAAAAAGAGCTCCTGCAAACCCCTATCCAGCACATCGACATCAAGCAGCATAACGTTGTCGCGCTGGTCGATGCCATGGCGTCCATGGCTTACAGCTCGCGCGATCTGGCGCGGGCGGCGAACATCTACGACATGATGCTGCGCGATACCGAGTGCGGCGTGATCCTGTGCCTGGCCGGCAGCCTGATCTCGGCCGGCCTGCAGAAGGTCATCGTCGACCTGGTGCGGAACAACATGGTCGATGCGATTGTTTCGACCGGCGCGAACATCGTCGATCAGGACTTCTTCGAGGCACTGGGCTTCAAGCACTACATCGCGGGCGATGAGTATAAGTACGGCTCTGGCGATGCCGATCTGCGCGAGTTGATGATCGACCGCATCTACGACACGTTCATCGACGAAGAAGAGTTGCGCATCTGCGATGAGACAACTGAGAAGATCATCAACTCGCTGGCTCCGCGTCCCTACTCCTCGCGTGAGCTGATTGCGGAGATGGGCAAGTACCTGAGTGAGAATGGGCGGACGCCTGCTGCGGGTAATGCGGACTCGATCATCCTCGCCTGCTATGAGAAGGGCGTGCCGATCTTCTGCCCGGCGTTCTCGGACTGCTCGTTTGGCTTTGGCATGGTGGCACATCAGCATGCGCGCCAGGGCAAG
>CAIQPK010000065.1 GCA_903873705.1 uncultured Acidobacteriota bacterium | reverse complement strand
CTCGCCACCGTCAAAGGCGATGTCCACGACATCGGCAAGAACATCGTCGGCGTCGTCCTCGCCTGCAACAACTTCGAAGTCATCGACCTCGGCGTCATGGTCTCCTCCGAAAAAATCCTCACCCGAGCCCGCGAAGAAAACGCCGACATCATCGGCCTCAGCGGCCTCATCACCCCCTCGCTCGACGAGATGGTCCACGTCGCCCGCGAGATGGAGCGCCAGGGCTTCACCCAGCCCCTGCTCATCGGCGGCGCCACCACCAGCCGCGCCCACACCGCCATTAAGATCGCCCCCCACTACAGCCAGCCCGTCGTCCACATCCTCGACGCCAGCCGCGCCGTCCCCGTCACCACCAGCCTCCTCTCCGACGACGGCAAAGCCGATTTCGTCGCCAAACACCGCAGCGACTACGAAGCCATCCGCAAGAACCACGCCGCCCCCAAACACACTCTCGTCCCCATCGAAGAGGCCCGTGCCCGCCGCACGCCCATCACCTGGCGCGCCGAAGACCTCAGTATCCCCACCTTCACCGGCCCCCGCGTCCTTGAAAACTTCCCCCTGGCCACCCTCCGCGGCTACATCGACTGGTCGCCTCTCTTCCACACCTGGGGCCTCAAAGGCATCTACCCCCGCATCCTCTCCGACGAGCGCCAGGGTGAAGAAGCCACCAAAATCTTTCGCGACGCCAACCTCCTCCTCGACACCATCATCGCCGAAAATCTCCTCACCGCCCGCGGCGTCTACGGCTTCTTCCCAGCCAGCGCGGTAGACGACGACGTCGAGCTCTTCACCGAGGAATCCCACCAGCACCCCTTCGCCACACTCCACTTCCTCCGCCAGCAGGCCAACCGCGAAGGCAGCGAACCCTGCCGCTCGCTCGCCGACTTCATCGCCCCTGGACCAACCGGTCTACGCGACCACATCGGCGCCTTCGCCGTCACCACCGGCATCGGCCTCGAGTCCCTCCGCGACCGCTTCCGCGCCGACAACGACGACTACAACGCCATCATGGCCGAAGCCCTCGCCGATCGCCTCGCCGAAGCCTTCGCCGAGTGCCTCCACCAGCGCGCCCGTCAGGACTGGCGCTACGGCCTCGCCGAAACCTTCACCCCCGAAGAGCTCATCAAAGAGCAGTACCGCGGCATCCGCCCCGCCCCCGGCTACCCCGCCTGCCCCGACCACACTGAGAAGGGCACCATCTGGCGCCTGCTCAACGTTGAAGCCAACACCGGTATCAGGCTCACTGAGAACTTCGCCATGTGGCCCGGCTCCAGCGTCAGCGGACTATACTTCGCCCACCCCGACGCCCGCTACTTCTCACTCGGTAAAATTGGCCACGACCAGGTCACCGACTACCACCGCCGCAAAGGCTTCTCCCTGGCCGAAGTAGAACGCTGGCTAGGCCCCAACCTCAACTATGACCCTGCACCTTAGCCAACACGCGACGCCCCGCAACCCGGCGCGTCTGTGAGAGGATTTTCATATGAGCGATCTATTCCCCAAAGCACCCGGAGCATCCACCGCAAAAGTAGGCGGCCTGGGCCCCAAGGCCCAGAAGCTGCAAGCCCTGCGCGAGAAAATGGCCCAGCAAAACGCCGGTGGCAAAGCCGTAGCCGGCGCATCCAGCGGCAGTGTCAAGACCAAGAGCAACACCACCGGCGCCCGCAAGACCAGCTTCCAGCGCAAAGCCGTTTAGCCGGTTTGCTGGCTCCGTCAGAACAGGTAACGATGAGAACGAATCACACGAGAAACAACTCGCGCACTCGCTTGGTGGTTCTTTGCGCCGTCATGCTTCTGGTCTGGCAGTCCAGCTCTGCGATGGCGGGCAAGGGCAGCGATTCACAGGTAATGGTGCTGGATTACCGCGCCGCCGGCACCGCTACCCCACCACTGAAAATCCCCGGAGCAGCAAACCAATCCCTCATCCTCAAGAGCGATGTCCGGTCCAGGCCCGAACCCGCAGGCGACCTGACGCTCTACAAGACGGACAGCCACGCGCTTCCGTCGCTCCTGGCGCACCTGAAGCAGGACGCCGATACAAAAACCCTCGCCGCCTACCGTCCGCTTGGCCCGACGGTTTACGCAAAGTCCCCGCAGAAGGCCGCCCCGGGAGAGCAGACCTTCGACCTGATCGTACTGTCAAACCCCATCGCCGGCCACGAGGATGGCTACAACCACTGGTACAACGACGAACACGTACCCGATGCGCTCAAGATGCCGGGCTTCGAATCGGCCCAGCGATTTATACTCCTCCCCGAATCGACAACGGGCAGCTACGCGTTTCCGCGCTACGCGATCCGGTTCATCTTCCACACTCAGGATGTGCTGGCAGCGTCCGCCGAATTCAAACATCGCCTCGATATCGGCGTCATCAAGCGCAGCCCGGATTTCAACTACGACACCGCCGTCTCGCGCTACTACGCCAGGGCCAACTAACACACGGCAACAAATCCAGTCTCAATCCGGGACACTACAGAAATTCTCCACAGCTTTCTTCGCCAGCGTTTGCGGGCAGGGAAGCCGTGTGATAAAACTGAACCATTCCAGTCTGCTTCGGCAGATTTGAATTTCATGCAGAGTGGCTGAGGGACGAGCCCTGAGACGCCACGACAACCGGACAGACGTTCGTACCGGTGTCAACTCTCTCCTGGAGGCGCAAGCCACGGGGAACATGAGATTCGGAGTTTGCAGCATCCGTTTTGCTGCACCCCCGTATTTCCTTCCCCCGCCATTTAGGCAATCCAGCACAGAGAAGTCTCAGGATCTTGAACCCCCTTCGCTACGAGGGAGTCGTAATGGAGTATTCCTGTAATTTGTATGAGCTGCGTTGTGGCGAGTGTGGCAAAAGCTACGGAAACCGCCCCCTGTCTGCTTGCCCCGATTGTTTCGCCCCGCTCGAAGTTCAGTACGACCTCGAAGCCGTTCGCGGCGTCTTTACCCGCGAAAACATCGCCGCCGGCCCGGCCAACATCTGGCGTTACAAGGCCCTGCTGCCCATCCCCGAAGGCTTCGCGCCCGACCTTCCCGTCGGCTTCACGCCGCTGCTCCGCGCGAACAACCTCGGCAAGCGCATCGGCGCCACCAATCTCTACGTCAAAAACGACGCCGTCTGTTTCCCCACGCTCAGCTTCAAAGACCGCGTCGTCTCCGTCGCCCTGGCTAACGCCCGCGCCTTCGGCTTCACCACGGTAGGCTGCTCCTCCACCGGCAACCTCGCCAACTCGGTCGCAGCCCAAGCCGCCCGTCTCGGCCTGGACGCCTGCATCCTCGTCCCCGCCGACCTCGAAGCCGCCAAGATCCTCAACACCCAGGTCTACGGCGCCCGCCTCGTCCGCATCGACGGCAACTACGACCACGTCAACCGCCTCTGCACCCAGATCGCCGACGAGTACAACTGGGGCTTCGTCAACGTCAACCTCCGCCCCTATTACGCAGAGGGCTCCAAGACCGTCGGCTACGAAATCGCCGAGCAGCTCGGCTGGAAGCTGCCTGACAACATCGTCTGCCCCATGGCGGGCGGCTCGCTCATCCGTAAAATCCGCAAGGCCTTCAAGGAACTCATCGCCCTCGGCCTCGTCGAGCCCAAGGAAGTCCGCTTCTTCGGCGCCCAGGCCACCGGCTGCTCGCCCATCTCCCACGCCGTCAAGCAGGGCTGGGACTACATCGAGCCGCAGCGCCCCAACACCATCGCCCGCTCGCTCGCCATTGGCAACCCCGCCGACGGCCCCGCAGCCGCCAAAATGATCCGCGAAACCGGCGGCTGGGCCGAAGACGTCTCCGACGTCGAAATCGTCTCCGGCATCCAGGAGCTCGCCGAAACCGAAGGCATCTTCACCGAAACCGCCGGCGGCGTCACCACCGCCGTCACCGCGCGCCTCTACGCCCACGGCCGCATCTCGCTCGACGAGATCACCGTCTCCGTCATCACCGGCAACGGCCTCAAGACCACCGACGCCCTCGAAGGCTGCTTCGAGCCCGGCATCGCCGTCAAGCCCAAGCTCGCCGCCTTCGACGAATACCTCCGCTCCCTCGACGCAGCAACGGAGCCCGAACTGGCCTACGCAGGAGAAGCACGATGAGCATCAAAGTCACCCTACCCACCGCCCTCGCCCGTCACACCGGCGACCAGAAAACCTTCACCTCCGACGCCCCCAACCTCCCCGGCCTACTCGCCGAATTCGACACCAAGTTCCCAGCCCTCTCCGCCAACGTGAAGGACGAAAACGGCCGTCTCCGCAAGTTCATCAACGTCTACGTCAATGACGAAGACATCCGCTTCCTCGGCGGCGACGCTCACGCCTTCGAAGACGGCGACGAAGTCATGCTCATCCCCTCCATCGCAGGCGGCTGCTGCACCCAGCGCCGCTGGCTAAGCCTCCCCTACGGCGACCTGCTCGACTAACTCACACGCGGCCATCAACGCGTCAAAGGGCGGCGAGACCATCTCGCCGCCCTTTTTCCTTGCTTCTCTTTCTGTCATTCCTGCGGAAATCTGCTATCGGCAAGCCCCGATACAAATTTTTGTGGGTGCCCCATGTCCGGATTCTCGAACATGGGCTTTACCCCTGCCACCCCTCCAACCGCCGGCAAGCCTCCACCAGATCCGCCTCCTTCTTCGCAAAGCAGAACCGCAACAAATTCTCCCCGCGATTCCGTCCCTCGCGATCACTCCCAAAGAACGCCGACCCCGCCACCGCCGCCACACCCGTTTCCGCCAGCAATTTCCGAGCCTTCGCCTTCGCATCAGCTCCTGGCACCCCCGACACATCCGCCAGAATGTAATAAGCCCCGGCAGGCACCGACGGCGTCAGCCCCGCCCGCCGCAGCGCCGCGCAAGTCATGTCGCGCTTGCCCTGATACTCCAACGCCATCTCCTCATAAAACGACATCGGCAGCTCCAGCAACCCAGCCGCCGCTCCATGCTGCAAAGGCGAAGGCGCGCAGACATAAATCAGGTCATGAAAGTAAGCAATCGCCGGCGCCCACCGCGCACTCGCGGCTACATACCCCAGCCGCCACCCGGTCACCGAGAACGTCTTCGAAAACCCCGAAATCGTAATCGTCCGCTCAGCCATCCCGGGCAGGGAAGCGATCGACCGGTGCCGCTCCCCGTCATAGATGAAGTACTCATACATCTCATCGGTGAACACAAAAAGATCATGCTCGAGTGCCACCGCCGCAATCGCCTCCAGCTCTGCCGCGCTCACCACCTTGCCCGAAGGATTGGAAGGCGAGTTCAAAATGATCGCCCGCGTCTTCGGCGTGATCGCCGCCCGTAGCCGCTCCACATCCATCGCCCAATCCGGAGCCTCCAACGGGACAATCACCGGCACCACCCGTTGCGACCGCAGCGTAGCTAGGTGATACCCATAGAACGGCTCAAAAACGATGCACTCATCACCTGGATTCAGCAGTGCCATCAGCGCCGCATTCAATCCACCCGTAGCGCCCGAAGTCACCAGCACCTCTGTCTGCGGATCCACATCGAGTCCGTTGAACGCCGCAAACTTACGCGCAACCCCTTCACGCAGCGAAGCAATCCCTTCAGCCCGCGTATAGATGTTGTGCCCATGCTGAATCGCTTCCAGCGCCGCTGTCACCACCGGCAGTGGCGGATCGGTATCGCAGACACCCTGCGCCATGTTGATGCCGCCCACCGCATCGCACGCCACGCTCATCGCGCGTATTTCAGACTGCACAGCATGCGGCGCCAGGTCGCTGACGCGTAGATTCACACTCGGTTCAATCGCTGTTGGGCTCATAAGAAAAGCGCGCCCTTTGAGGCGCGCCTTCCATCGTAAATGACCCCGAACCGCAACGTCTCTAGATCATCTTCAGCAGCCACAAAATGACCACGATCAACAGAATGGTTCCCAGGATGCCGGAGCCGCGATAGCCCCAGTCGCGCGAGTACGGGAACACCGGGAACGACCCGAACAACAGCAACACAAGAACGATGACGATGATCAGTTCCAAATCGTGCCTCCATGCAGAATGATCCGCACACAGGTAGATGCTTCCGTTCGCCACCCGTGTTATCCCGCAGAAATATTTATCTCAGCCTTCGCCCGCAAGCAACGCGCCAGCCGCAGCTTACCTCTCATACTCCGTAAGCCCGCGCACCACGCGCGCATTTCATTACAGGCAGGTAGGTCATGTTCCTCATTCTCGCAATCGTTCTGGTGGTGCTCTGGCTGGGCGGATTCTTCGTGATGCACGCCAGCAGCCTCTTCATCCACATCCTGCTCGTCTTCGCTGTCATATCCCTCGTCATGCACCTTCTGGGCGGACGGCGAACGGTATAACCACTCTTTGAAATGGAAAGGCCGAACCTTGGCGGCTCGGCCTTTTCTGTCTCCAGATGCAAACGTTACTGATGAGCCGCCGGTTGCGCCGGCAACCCTGCCGGAGGCACCGGCATGGTCTTCGCCAGCGCATCAGGAGTCTCTTCCGCCAGCTTCGCCAGCTTGCCTGCCAAAGCGATCTCCAGCACCTCATCCATCTGCTCGACAAAGTGCAGCTTCATCGTCGACTTGATCAGTTCCGGCAGATCCGCCAGGTCCTTCTTGTTATCAGCCGGCAAAATCGCCTCGAAGATGCCCGCGCGATGCGCCGCGAGCAGCTTCTCCTTCAGCCCGCCGATAGGCAACACCTTGCCCCGCAGAGTAATCTCGCCCGTCATCGCGATATCGCGCCGCACCGGAATCTTCGTCAGCGCGCTCGCCAACGCCGTCGCCATCGTAATACCGGCCGACGGCCCATCCTTCGGAATAGCGCCTTCCGGCACGTGGATGTGAATGTCGATGTTGCGATAGAAATCCTTCGGCAACCCCAGATGCTGCGTCCGCGAACGTATCCACGTCAACGCCGCCTGTGCCGACTCCTGCATCACATCGCCCAGCTGCCCCGTCGGCGTCATCTTGCCTTTGCCGTCCAGCACCTGAACTTCGGTCTGCAGAATCGACCCACCCATCTCCGTCCACGCCAGCCCGGTCACCAGCCCAATCTCGTTCTTCTCGTGTACCTGCGAATCGCGATACTTCGCTACACCCAGTAGGTCGGACAGCGAGTTCTCCGTGATCGCCTCGGTGTGCGTCGGGTCCTTCACCACCTTGCGCACGATCTTGCGGCAGATGTTCCCAATCTCGCGCTCCAGGTTACGTACACCCGCTTCGCGCGTGTAATACCGGATCACATCGCGCAGAGCCTCATCGGAAAATTGAATCTGCTCTTCCGTCAACCCGGTTGCCTCGC
The DNA here is from genome assembly GCA_903873705.1 of uncultured Acidobacteriota bacterium. Classification (GTDB taxonomy): domain Bacteria; phylum Acidobacteriota; class Terriglobia; order Terriglobales; family Acidobacteriaceae; genus Granulicella. Next base: position 35,692 of record CAIQPK010000065.1, on the reverse strand, counting down.
GTTGCTTTTTGACGAGATACTGCTTCGCAATCTCCAGCTTTTCGACTTCCGTGTAGCCGGTCAGTCGCAGAATCTCCATGCGGTCCTGCAACGGCCCGGGAATCGTGTGCAGCACATTAGCCGTCGCTACAAACAACACCTGCGACAGGTCATACTCCACATCCAGGTAGTGGTCCTGAAAACTGTTGTTCTGCTCCGGGTCCAGCACCTCAAGCAACGCACTTGCCGGATCGCCCCTGAAGTCCGCCGCCATCTTGTCAATCTCGTCCAACATGATCACCGGGTTCTTCGTCCCGGCCTTCTTCATCGACTGAATGATCTGCCCCGGCAGCGCGCCAATGTACGTCCGACGATGCCCGCGAATCTCAGCCTCATCGCGCACGCCACCCAGCGACAGTCGCACAAACTTCCGCCCCGTCGCCTTCGCAATCGACATACCCAGCGACGTCTTGCCCACACCCGGGGGCCCGACAAAGCAAAGGATCGATCCCTTGGGATTCTTCACCAGCTGCCGCACCGCCAGGAACTCCAGGATGCGGTCCTTGATCTTCTCGAGGCCATAGTGGTCTTCGTTCAACACCTGCTCGGCGTTGTCGATCGACCGGATCTCCTTCGATCGCTTCTTCCAAGGCACCGCCAGCAGCCAGTCCAGGTAGTTCCGGCTCACAGTCGACTCAGCCGACATCGGCGGCATCGCTTCCAGCTTCTTCAGCTCCTGCAGCGCCTTTTCCTTCACCTCGGCGGTCATGCCCGCTTCTTCAATCTTCTTCTTCAGCTCATCGAACTCGGACTTCTCACCGCGCCCCAGCTCTTTCTGGATCGCCTTGATCTTCTCGTTGAGGTAGTACTCTTTCTGCGCCCGCTCCATCTGCCGCTTCACGCGCGACTGGATCGTGCGATCCATGTTCAGCTTCTCGATCGCAATATCCAGCGTGTCCGCAATCCGCGACAGCCTGACCTCAGGATCGAACACTTCCAGAAGCTGCTGCTTCTCTTCAATCGAGAGCTGCAGATTTGCCGCGATCACATCGGCCAGCTTGGCCGGCTCGTCCGTGCGCAGGGCTGCGGCGTTCTCCGGGTTCAACGATTGCTGCAGCTTGTTGTACTGCTCAAACAACTGGTGCACTCGCCCCACCAGCTGCTCTATCTGAGGCGTCTGCTCCAGCTGCACACGCGAGGTCCGCACCGTCGCGACGAAGAACCCATCCTCGTCGTTCACTTCCGTCGAACGCGCCCGCTCTACGCCTTCAACCAGCACCTTGATGTTGCCGTCAGGCATACGCACCGACTGCACAATGTTCCCGATCACGCCGACCGTGTAAATATCGTCCGCCGTCGGCTCATCCACCGAGGCATCATGCTGCGTCGCGAGAAAAATGCGCCGGTCGCCCGTCAGCGCCTCTTCGAGCGCCCTCACCGACGACTCGCGCCCCACCACGAAGGGCGCCATCATGTGCGGAAATATCACCATCTCGCGGATGGGCATCATCGGGAGCTTGCGCTGGGCGCCGTTGAGAATGTCGCGTTCTTCGTTTGTCATATATCTCCCGATTAGACGCGCGACTCAGGCGAACGATGCGGGCCCCTGATGCACACGGCTTTTGAGGAATTGTACGCGCTTCGGTGGCGGGAATGACACACGGGAAACGACAGGGGAGGACTATCGTAACGAATATCGCTTGGTCGGATACAGACATGGTTTCCGTCCCGTCCGCCACGTTGTACCAAAGCAAAACGGACGGCCCAGGGCCGCCCATTCGTTATATTTTTCCTGCAAACCTTAGCCCGCTTTTTCCAGAATCACCGGAATCGAAACATCCCGCGCCTTCACCATCTCTTCGGTTACCAGGAGTTCCTTCACCTTCTTGTTGCCCGGCACGTGATACATCACGTCGAGCATCAACTCCTCAAGAATCATCCGCAACCCACGCGCACCCACCTTGCGGTTCAGTGCCTCGTGCGCAATCGCACGCGCCGCGCCTTCGGTAAAGATGACCTTCACACCCTCGTAGTCGAACAACTTCGCATACTGCTTCAGGATCGCATTACGCGGCTTGGTCAGGATTTCAATCAGCGCCGCCTCATCCAACTCATCCAGAATGCCCAGCACCGGCAGACGCCCAACGAACTCCGGAATCAACCCATACTTCAGCAGATCCTGAGGCTCCGCCTGCCGCAGCAATTCGGAATCGCGCTGCGCTCGGATCGGCGTAATCTCCAATTCCTTCGCCGGCTCACCCTGCGTCTTGAAGCCCAGCGCTTTCTTGCCAATGCGCCGCCCAATCACTTTTTCCAGACCCACAAACGCCCCGCCGCAAATGAACAGGATGTTCGTCGTATCCACAATCGTGAACTCCTGGTGCGGATGCTTGCGTCCGCCCTGTGGGGGAACATTCGCAATCGTGCCTTCCAGCAGCTTCAGCAGCGCCTGCTGCACACCCTCGCCGGAAACGTCGCGCGTAATCGAGGGATTCTCATCCTTGCGCCCAATTTTGTCGATCTCGTCGATGTAGATGATGCCTGACTGCGCCCGCATCACATCGCCATCAGCCGCCTGCAGCAGCTTCAGAATAATATTCTCAACATCCTCGCCAACATAGCCCGCCTCGGTCAGCGTCGTCGCATCCACAATCGCGAACGGCACATCCAGCATCTTCGCCAGCGTCTGCGCCAGCAGCGTCTTGCCCGACCCCGTAGGCCCCACCAGCAGAATATTCGACTTCGCCAGCTCTACATCATTGCCGCGCGTGCGATTCATCTGCACCCGCTTGTAGTGGTTGTAAACCGCCACCGCGAGCTTCTTCTTGGTCATGTCCTGGCCGATAACGTACTCATCCAGAAAGGCCTTCACCTCAGCCGGCTTGGGCAGGTGGGCCGGCGCGGCCCCAGGGGCATGTTCACCCTTGTCGTCTTCCAGGATCGAGTTGCAAACCGCAACGCACTCGTCGCAGATGTAGGCCCGCGGATAGTCAGAGGGCGATGAAATCAGTTTAGCCACCGCATCCTGCGACTTGTGGCAAAACGAGCACCGCAACGATTCGTCCGAGCCCCGGGAAGTTTTCATGAGTGCAACAACTCCTTCATGCGCGACTGCGCTATCCGCAATACAACGCAACGACTTCCAGTTTACACCCGTGTCACTTCTGAAAAGCCGTACAGAAATGCTACAGGAGATGACAAAGGTACGGGTGCCAACCTGGGTACCATCACGCCCAACCCCTGCTCAAAAAGTTCAAGCCCCACACCCGTCATGCGGATGTGGGGCGAGATTGACAGCAGGGCAGACCTACGTACGCGGCCGATCGATAATATCGTCGATGATCCCGTACTCCTTGGCCTGCGGCGACGTCATAATGAAGTCGCGCTCCACGTCCCGCTCGATCCGGTCCAGCGGCTGGCCGGTGTTCAGGCTCATCAGCTTGTTCGTGATCTCGCGAATTCGCAGAATCTCCCGCGCATGGATGTCGATATCGGTAGCCTGCCCACTCAGTCCGCCCATCGACGGCTGATGAATCAGAATCCGCGAGTTCGGCAGCGCAAACCGCTTGCCCTTCTTGCCCGCCATCAGAAGGAACGCGCCCATCGACGCCGCCTGCCCAATGCAGAACGTCACCACATCGTTCTTGATGTAGTTCATCGTGTCATAGATCGCCAGCCCCGCCGTAATCGATCCGCCCGGCGAGTTGATATACAGCTGAATGTCCTTCTCCGGGTCTTCGCCGGAAAGAAACAGCATCTGCGCGATGATCAAATTCGCAACGTTGTCATCGATCGGCGTACCGAGGAAAATAATGTTGTCGCGCAGCAGACGGCTGTAAATATCGTAGGAGCGTTCGCCCCGGCTCGTCTGCTCGAGCACCATCGGTATCAGTCCCATTGGGTCTCTCTTTCTGTCGTTACAGCCAAAGAATACAGGTTGCAAAATGTGGATAAGTCGTACGCTGCCAGTTCCTTCTCAGAACTAACAACCAAGAACTAACAACCGTCCTTACGCCGCCAGCTTCTCGTAAAGATGCGTAGCCGTCTTCTCGCGACGCATTTGTTCACGCATCCGCTCGAACGTCCCATCCTCCACCATCCGCTTCTTCAGCGCATCCAGAGGCTCGCGTTGCTGGATCGACATCATCAGCAGTTCGCGGTCTAGCTCATCATCGGCAACCGTGACGCCTTCCTTCTCCGCAATCCGGTCCAGCAAAATCGACGCCTTCACTTCCATCATCGCCTGGTCGCGCTGCGCCTCACGCAGACGCCCGAAGTCCAGCTGCCGCATCGCATCCGACGTCATCCCCTGCTGTGCCAGCGCGCGCAATCCACGCTCCAGCCGCGCGTCAATCTGCTGCTGCACAAACGATTCCGGCAGCGGGAAGTTGAACTTCGCCATCACCTCGTTCAGCATGATTTCCTTGGCCTGGTCCAGCAGAGCATCGCTCTTCCGCGCGCCCGCATGTTCCCGCAGCTTCGCTTCAAACTCCGCCCAGGTATCGTAGTTGCCCAGCTCCTTGGCGAACTCGTCCGTGCGCTCCGGAAAATCCTTCTTCTTGATAGCCTTCACGGTAACGTCGTAGCTCACCGTCTTGCCGGCCAACCGGGCATCGCCGAACTCCGCCGGATAGGGCACTTCCAGCGTCATCTCCGTGCCAACCTTCGCTCCGCGCAGCCCATCGTTGAAGGGCGCAAGCGTATTCTTGCCACCAATTTCGATCAGCACATCCTCGCCCGTAATGGGCTGCTCATCCGAACCCGTCTCCAGCCCATCCTCGCCCACCGTCTGCGCCAGCGCCTGCACGGTCCCGGTGTAGGCAATCTCGGCCCAGTCCCCGTCCGCCAGCGGACGATCCTCGTCCACCGGCTCAACCGTAGCGTGCCGCTCCAGCACGTTATTCAACTCGCCTTCAAACTCCTCATCGGTCAGCGCCACATCCGGCCGCTGCACCGAAACCGTCTCATACCCCGCCACATCGAACTGCGGCGCAATCTCAAACGTCGCCTGGAACTTCAGCGGCGCGCCTTCGGCCAGCAACAGCTCAGAAACCTGCGGCTGCGAAACCGGCTGCGCCTGCTGCTCGGCCAGCGCCGCGCGGAAGCGTGAATCCACCAGCCGCTCCAGCACTTCCTGCCGAACTTCCTTCGCGAACCGCGAGCGAATCATCGACTCCGGCACCTTGCCCACGCGGAAGCCCGGAATCCGCGCCGCCTTCGCATAGCGCTTGATGACGACCTTGTAAGCCTTGTCGACATCTTCCACCGGCGCCTCCACCGAGATCGTGCGCGTCAGTTCAGGGTTCAGCGTCGGTCCATGCGAGTGCCCAGCATGGTCGTGATCGTGGTCATGGCCTTCATGATCGTGGCCGGCATGGTCGTGAGTTTCAGTCGCGGACGTTTCCGCGGGAGCGAGAGTCTCTTCAGTGGGGGTCAAAGTGATGCCTTCCAGGGTGTGTTAGGGCGGAGTGAATTGCCCTTAATGCGCCTTGCGCGCACGGGTCCGCCGTTATCGCATTGCACTCCCAAGGATACGAGCCTCAGCCAGCAGGGTCAAACCGGTTACGGACAGCGCTTCCCGCCTACTCACAACTGAGAGGTGCCCCATGTCCGGATTCAAGGACATGGGCCTTCATCCCACCTCAACCCTCCGCCCACCTCGAAAACCTTCGCGCCCTTCGCGTGCTTCTCTCCTTCGCGCCCTTTGCGTGAAACGTCCTCCTCACCCCCGCACGCCGTATCATCAGGAGTAGAGATGCCCACCAGGAAACTCCCATCACCGCCGCGCAAGACAGCCGCTCCACCCACCCTCACCATCCTCCAGAACCTCCACCACACCATCGCCTCCTGCACCACCTGCCCCCGTCTCCGCGAGTACGGTGAAAACATCGGCCGCGTCAAGCGCCGCGCCTACATCGACCAGGAGTACTGGGCCAAACCCGTCCCCGGCTTCGGCGACGAAAAGGCCCGCATCCTCATCCTCGGCCTCGCCCCCGGAGCCCACGGAGCCAACCGCACCGGCCGCCCCTTCACCGGAGACGGCGCCGGCTACTTCATGTACCCCGTCCTCTATGAAGCCGGCCTCGCCACTCAGCCCAATGCCACCCACCGCGACGACGGCCTCCGCCTCCGCCACGCCCGCATCGCCTCGGTCGTCCGCTGCGCCCCTCCTGGCGACAAGCCCACCCCGCAGGAGGTCCGCAACTGCGCCCGCCACCTCACCGCGGAAATCGACGCCCTCCCGCGCATAAAAGTCGTCGTCTGCCTCGGCAAGATCGCCTGGGACGGCTACCTCGCCCACCTCCTCGCCGCGGGCGTCATCCAGCGCCGCTCCACCTACACCTTCGGCCACGCCGCCGAATATCGGCTCCCCAACGGCATCACCCTCCTCGGCAGCTACCACCCCTCCCTCCGCAACACCAACACCGGCCGCCTCAACGTCCCCATGTTCGCCAAAATCTTCACCCGCGCCCGCCAGCTCGCCGGCCTCGACTAGCAGCGTCGCAAAGCCGCCCACGTCCCTTGGTTGTCATTCCCGTGGTTGTCATTCCCGCGGGGAATCTGCGTTTGCACTTGCACTTGCCGTTGCCCTTGCAGTTGCCTGTTTTTCGCCGTCATTCTGAGCGTAGCGAAGAACCCCCGTATTCTCCCGTTGTTGCTGTTGTTCTCCCCGACCCGGCGAACCATCATCCCGGCCGAAGTACCGCGCATCCCGCAATGCCCAAGGAAAAAACCGCCCGTTCTACTTCGCGAAACTCAGCGCTTAAACTTCACGAACATGGAGTCAAAGCACGTCGCCTTGCGGGGCCACTCCCCCCAAATGATGGATATTTCACAAATCAAGCATCCCCCCTCGCAACCCGCGAATCTCATTCACCAGTGACAAAGCACTATGGAGGTGCGAACGATGCGTCATAAGGAATTCTGGATTGCTCTCGGAATCGGTGCCCTCGCAGGCGGTGTAGCCGCCCTGCTCTACGCTCCCCAATCCGGCGATAAAACCCGCAAACAACTCAAGCGCAACCTCGTAGACGCAGGCGACGCTCTTGAAGAGGCCGGCGACTACCTCAAGAAGCAGGCGGAGTACCTCAGCCGCGAAGCGCAAAAGCTTATCGACACCGGTAAGGATCAGTTCAACGCAGCCGTGGATACAGCCAGCGACTATGCGTCGTCGGCGACCAAGGCAGCACGAAAACTGGTTTAGGGCCCCTCCCAAATTGAGTTGTCGGGTCAGATAATCGGGCCATCTTTGCAGGAACGCTCCAGCACCCGCTGGAGCGTTCCTGTTTCTGCCGCAAATGCACTGCCGTGCGCCCCTTCCCAACCCACCTACCTCACTCACCCCAGGGTCCAACCCAGAAGCCTTCGCGACCCTAGCGCGCTTTCCCCTTCGCGTTCTTTGCGTGAAACGCCTTTAAAACACGAACGCCCCAGCCAAAGCCAGGGCGCCCGCAACGTCATCACAGCAACTAGACGGTAGTAAGCGCCAAACCAGCCGCCTTCTCCTCACCATCCGCCGAAACCGGCCGATAGTGCAGCAGGTTGTTATCCAGGTAAACCTCCAGGAACGCCGGCCGTTCGGCAATCTGCCCAGCAATCAACGCCTCGGAAAGCGGGTCCTCGATGAACCGCTGCAGCGCCCGGCGCAGCGGCCGCGCACCATAGCTCCGGTCCACCAGCGTCTTGTCCAGGATCCAGCGCTTCGCATCGTCCTGCACACTGATCGTGATCGCCTTGTGAACCAGGTTGGTGTTGAGCTGCTGCACCAGCAGTTCGAGAATCTGCATCAGGTCGCTATCGCTCAGCGACGTGAACACAATCACCTCGTCCAGGCGGTTCAGGAACTCAGGGTTGAAGGTTCGCTTCACCTCGCTCATCACCATCTCCTGCATCTTCTCGAGCACAACATCTTCCTTGCCCGATTGGAAACCGAGATTCTCGCGCTTCATCAAGTGCTTCGCCCCGATGTTCGACGTCATCACAATAATCGTGTTCTTGAAGTCGACTGTGTTGCCCAGTCCATCGGTCAACTGGCCGTCTTCAAACACCTGCAGCAGCAGGTTGAACACATCCGGATGCGCCTTCTCCACTTCGTCCAGCAGCACCACCGAGTAAGGCGAACGCTTCACGCGCTCCGTCAACTGGCCGCCCTCCTCGTAGCCCACGTAGCCCGGAGGCGAACCAATCAGCTTCGAAACGGAATGCTTCTCCATGAACTCCGACATATCGAACCGGATCAGCGACTTCTCCGACCCAAACAGGAACTGCGCCAGCGTACGCGCCACTTCCGTCTTGCCCACGCCCGTCGGCCCCAGGAACAGGAACGAACCAATCGGCCGCGCCGGATTCTTCAACCCGGCCCGCGAGCGCCGAATAGCCCGCGCCAGCGCCGAGATCGCCTTGTCCTGCGCAATCACCCGCCGATGCAGCTCTTCCTCAACCCGCAGCAGCTTCTGCGTCTCTTCTTCCTTGATCGAGGTCACCGGCACACCCGTCCAGCGCGCGACAACATCTTCAATGTCATCCCGCGTCACAATGCCCGACGACGAATCATCCAGGTGATACTTCTCACGCAGCGCCCGCAGGTTCTCGCGCTCCTTGCGTTCTTCGTCCGAGTAGAACCGAGCCTTCTCGAACTCATGGTTCGCAATCGCATTCTCCATCCGGTGCACAATGAACTTGATCCGCTTCTGGACCTCGGTAATTTCCTCGGGCAGGGAAGTCTGCCGCAGCTTAACCCGCGCCCCCGCCTCGTCGATCAGATCGATAGCCTTGTCCGGCAAAAAACGGTCCGGAATATACCGGTTCGAGTGCGAAACCGAAAAGTGGATCGCATCATCGGTGTAAGAGACCGCATGAAACTTCTCATACTTCTCCTTGATCCCCATGATGATCTTGATCGCATCTTCCTCGTTCGGAGGCGGCACCTTCACAGCCTGAAAACGCCGCTCCAGAGACCGGTCCTTCTCAATCGACTTGCGATACTCACCAGGCGTAGTCGCGCCAATGCACTGAATCTCGCCGCGGCTAAGCGCCGGCTTCAAAATGTTCGCCGCATCCAGCGAACCCTCAGCCGACCCTGCCCCAACCAGCGTATGAAGCTCATCAATGAACACGATGGAGTTCTGATTCTCCATCAGCTCCTTCATGATCGTCTTAAGCCGCTCCTCAAACTGCCCGCGATACTTCGTTCCCGCCACAATCAGGCTCAGGTCGAGCGATAGCACTTTCTTGTCCGCCAGGAAACTCGGTACCTCACCATCCGCAATTTTCTGCGCCAGGCCTTCAACAATCGCCGTCTTACCCACACCCGGCTCGCCAATCAGCACGGGATTATTCTTCGTCCGCCGGCACAGGATCTGAATCACCCGCTCCAGCTCGGAATCCCGTCCAACCAGGGGATCAAGCTGCTGGTCCGCCGCCGCCTGCGTCAAATCGCGAGAGAACTCAGCCAGCAGCGACTGCTCCTGCCCGCGTCCCTGCTTGCTGCTGCTTCCACCCGAGCTCGCCGCCGGCGCCTTCTCCTGCGTCGTCCGCTGCAGCTCTTCGCGAATCGTCGCCAGCCTCAGCCCGCGCTCCTGCAGAATCTCCGCCGCAAAGCACTTCTCCTCGCGCAGCAGACCCAGCAGCAGATGTTCCGTCCCAATGTGCTTGTGGGAGAGCCGCTCAGCCTCTTCCGCCGCATAAGCCAGCACACGCTTGCATTCGTTGGAAAGCGGCAGGTCAACCGAAGTCGAAACCTTCTCCCGCACCGTCGTATGTTGCTCAATCTGCTTCCGGATCGACTCCACCGTCGCATGCGACCGCAGAAAACGATTCGTCAGCGCCTTATCCTCGCGCAGCAAGCCCAACAGGAGATGTTCTGTCTCGATGTACGGCGACCCAAACTGACTCGCCTCGTAGCGCGCAAAGAAAATCACGCGCCTCGCCTTTTCTGTATAGCGTTCGAACATGCTCCCCCTTCGAACTGCACCCCCGCCGCCGTAGCGAGCGAAGGGCTATTAACGTGGGCCGCCGCCGCGCTCGTCTGCGGCGGAAAGAACTGAGTGCCGGAGAGTCAGCAGCCAGAGAGTTACACCCAGTGTATCCGTCCCGGCCCAAACTGTGGGAACCGCAGTGGATACAACGTGCGCTAATTGGACGCACCTGTGGGAAATCGGTCGCAAATCCTCCCCAAACCGTGCCCCCGCGGCTAGTGCGCCACCAGCGGCGGAGCATCTCCCGCCTGCACCAGTTTCCGTCCCAGCACCGCCGTCCGTAGTACCAGGAACGGATGCTCCACCAGGCAGAACGTCACCGCCGACAGCCCCGCCGACATCACCGCCAGCAGCGCAAACGACACCACCCCAGCCCCCGATCCCCCCAGGTGCGTCAACCCCAGCCCCGCAATCAACCGGTGCTGCGTAGCCCACTCAATGCACTCGTGGTTCAGGTACATCCCAAACGACAGCCGCGAAATCACGTAGAAAATCGGTGCATCGAAAACCCGAATCTCTCGCTGCGTGCTCAGCCACACCATCCCGCCGAAAAAGAACGCCAGCCCCTCGAAATTCAAATACTCCATATGCATCTTCGCCGCACACCCTAGAAACAACACACCCACAGCCATGCATATCCACGGCAGCGCCCGGCTCTTCACCTTCTCGCCATACCCCACCAGGTTCGCGATCAACAGCCCCAGAATCAGGCTGTCCGAGTGCGTATGAAGAGGGAAGTACAGCACCTGCATCGCGTCCGGATTCCGCGCAAAAAGATGCCCGGTAAGCTAGTAGAACTTGAACACCCGAAACGCCAGCTCAGCCCCCATCAACGACCCCAGCAGCCACCGCCACATCCTCGCCGACCGCTTCCCAACCGCCAGCAGCAGCAGCGGCGCAATGATGTAGAACTGCTCCTCCGAGCACAGCGACCAGCTGCCGTTCACCAGCCCCGTCGGGTCTTTCAGGTAGTTCGTAATAAACACCGCATCGGTCCAACCGTAGTGCCGCAGCGTCGCAATCTCAGGGTAGATAAAGATCATCGCCACCAGCACCAGGAAGTACAGCGGCCAGATGCGCAACCCGCGCCGGATCATGAACCGCCCAAAGTGAATCGTCTCCGACTTCGAAAGCTCCCGCCAAAGCTGCCCGCCGATAAAAAACCCGCTCAGCACAAAAAACAGATCGACCCCCATCCATCCTGCCGACGTCAGCGGGAAGCGCGTGTACGCGTTCTCCCCGAACGAGGCCACAATGCCGTGCGCCGAGTGCCCGTTCACCACCAGCAGAACCGCAATCGTCCGCAGTCCATCCAGAAACGGGTTCCGCTTCTCCGCCGGCGTCGTGAGCTCGCGCCATCCACCGCGAAACATGCCGCCGATGCGGCTCAATGCGCGAGGAGCCGCTTGTGTCTGACCCGACATTAATTTCTCCTAGACCTCAACTATAAGGCAGCCGCACCCGCGCGCACGACACCACCCCTCACGCTGGCGCCAGTTGACCATCCTTCAACCGCAACACCCGATCGCACCGCCCCGCAAACTCCATATTGTGCGTCACCAACACACTCGCCAACCCCTGCTCCCGATGCAGCCTCCGAATCAACTCAAATACCGCATCCGCAGTAGCTCCATCCAGGTCTCCCGTCGGCTCATCGGCCAGCAACAGCTTCGGCTCCGTCACCAGCGCCCGCGCCAAAGACACCCTCTGCTGCTCTCCGCCGGATAGCTCCCCCGACCGATTCTCCGCCCGCTCCCCCAGCCCCACCCGCTCCAGCCACACTGCCGCCCGCCGCAGCGCATCCCCATGCACCACCCCCCGACCCAGCAGCGGCATCGCCACATTCTCCACCGCCGTAAACTCCGGCAGCAGATAGTGGAACTGCCATACATACCCCATCTCACGATTCCGATAAGCCGCTGCCGCTTTCGCCGCCAGCGCCGTCACCTCTATCTCACCGCACCAAACCTCCCCCGCCGTCGGCCGGTCCAGCGCCGCCAGCAAGTGCAGCAGCGAGCTCTTCCCGGAACCCGACGCCCCCACCACCGCCACCATCTCCCCCGCACTTACCGTCAGGTTCAAATCGCGGAACAGCCGCAGCCCCGCACCCCCCGCCGTCAGCGGTGGATACGTCTTCTCCAACCCTACCGCCCTTAATACGGGCTCAGCGCCCACTACTCCTCCGCCACCTTTCCACCGTCGTCCCCCACAGCCGACACCATCACGCCCCCATGATTCAACGCCGCCGGCTCACCGCCCGAACCTGACTCAACGCTCTTTGTCATCGGCGCCGCTTTCTTCGGATCCCACTCCAGCCGGAACGGAATCGCCAGCCGGTTCCACGCATTGATCATCGCAATCGCCATCGTCAGATCAACCAGTTCTTTCCCACTGAAAAACCCGCCCACGGCCGCATAAACCCCATCGTCGACATGACCCTCCTGCACATTGGTCACCGCATCCGTATAAGCCAGTGCCGCCTGCTCCCGCGGCGTAAACGCATCCGAGGCATGCCAGTCCGCCACCGCCTCAATTCGGCTCTCCGGCTCATGGTGTTTCCGCAGCTCAGCCTGGTGCATATGCAGACAAAAATCACACCCATTCAGCGTAGAAGCCCGCAGCCGGACCAGCTCCAGCAGTACCGGCGAAAGCGCCGTCCCCGTATTCAAGTAATGTTCAACCTGCCGCAGCGCGGCAATCCCATCGGGAGCGAGTTCGGCGTAGCGGAGTCGTTGTGCCATCGTGTTCGCGATTTTAAACGAAATCGCCCAACCCAGTCGCGTCTCCACCCGGCCTTACAGCATGTGCCGCGCCCAGCTCACCAGCCATGCGTGTGAAATCCCTTGCCACGTAGGGTTGAAGTACAGCGCAACCGCTGCCAGGCCCACGCCGACAATCAGCGCCGCCGCCCACAGAAACTGGCTCATTACCCGGTCCTTTTTCCAGTCCCAAAGGAACATCAGCGCGATCAGCAGCACCGTTCCGCCCTCGTAAAACATGTAGGTCCCCAGGAAGCTCGTCGGCGCCGGCAGAACCAGGCTCACCATCCGCGAAAACCCCGCATCGCTGATGCAGATCGTCGCCAGGATCAGCACCCGGCGATGCGCCGCCGAGTTCCGCCGCAGCCTCACGCCCCACGGCAGCAGCACCGCCATACAGACCACCGCGCTGAACGCGATCGAAAGAAATTCAGGCGGCAGCGTCCCCGGAGTATGCAGATTCAAAGCCTGCCAGCTCAGCTCCGACCACGGCGCGATCACCAGCACAAGCGCCGCATAGCCCGCCGCAAACCAGCCCAATCGCCGATGCAGCCCCACGTTGCCCGTTTCCACCAGCAGCACCAGCGCGGTGGCCGTCAGCAGCCAGAGCGTGGTCGCAATGGCATGCACGTGCACAATAATCGGTACCGCAGGCGTCTCATGCAGATAGTTGTGCAGATCGAAGCCGAAGCCAACGACCACAAATATCCAGAACAGTGCAAGCCAAACCAGAGCCGCCCGGCGATCGTCGCGCGCAGGCCAGGTTGCTGTTGTATGAATACGCACCCGCGGGTTCCCCCTGTCAGTCAGAGATACATAAAGGCCCGCGATGCAAAAGATGAACCAACCTTAACACAAGACGAAGCCAAACCACCCCCGTCACACATTCCGGAGCGCCCCTGAACCCCATGGCAGCCCACTCCCCCGCAGCCACCTACTCGTACCGCAACGCCTCCGCCGGCAACACCCGCGCCGCCGACCGCGCCGGATAAACCGTCGCCAGCAACGCCACCCCCAGCGACACCCCCGCCACCACCAGAGCATCCACCAGCCGCGGCGCAAACGGCAAATAATCAATCGAATAAACACTCGCATCCAGCCGAATAAACCGGAAGTGCGACCCCGCCACACTGGCCCCATACCCCACCACGATCCCCAGCACCGTTCCAATCGTCGAAATCAGCAGCCCCTGCAGCATAAAAATCCGCCGCACCTGCGCATCCGACACCCCAAAGCTCATCATCACCGCAATGTCCCGCGTCTTCTCCATCACCATCATGCTCAGCGCGATCAGAATATTCAGTGCCGCCACCACCACAATCAGCGCCAGCACAATAAACGTCACCACCTGCTCCAGCTTCAGCGCCCGAAACAGCTCCCGGTTCTGCTCCATCCAGTTCGTAGTCTGAAACCCCGGCCCCGCCACCGCTTCAATCGCTTTACCCACCTCAGCAGCCTTATACAAATCATCAATCCGGAAGCTCACCACCGAAATCAAATCCGGCTCCGAAAACAGCCGCTGCGCATCGCTCAACCGCATAAACGCATAACTCGAGTCGTACTGATAAAACCCCGAAGCAAAAATCCCCACTACCCGCGCCCGCTGATACCGAGGCACCAACCCCAGCGGCGTCAAATCCCCCTGCGGACTGGTCACCAGGATCGAGTCCCCCACCTGTGCCCCCAAATTCCAAGCCAACTCATTCCCAATGACAATGGGAGGCGTGTAAGCGGGTGTTCCAGTTGAAAAGGGAACTGGAGCGATCACGCAGGAGTGAGCTGCATCGGGAGTGTCGCAAGCTGGTCGACTTATCTCGGGCGCCAGCTCGTCCGCCGAACCCACCGTAACCGACCCCAGCAACTCCCCCACCTTCCGCTCATCTCCCGGCACAATCCCCTTGACCAGCGCCCCACCCGACCGCGGCCCCCGCGAAATCAACACCTGCCCATAGAGCCCCGGAGCCACCGCCACCACATGCGGCACCTTCCCCACGCGCGCCATCAGCGGTCGCCAATCCCGAATCCCATCCCCCGCCGTCCGCAGCAGCTCCACATGCGCCGTAGCCCCCACCAGCCGCTCCTGCAGGTCCCGCCGCATCCCCGTAGTAATCGCCAGCGCAATAATCAGCGCCGCCACCCCCGCCGCCACCCCCACCACAGAAATCGCCGTAATGAATCCCACCACAGCCTGCCGCCGCCGCGCCCGCAGATACCGTGCTGCAATAAAGAGCTCAAATCGCATCAGCACCAGCATACCCGTCGTCATCACCCCGGGCGCTCGTCACCTCGGCCGAACCACCTCAACCTTGTCATCTCGACCGGAGCGCAGCGCAGTGGAGAGACCCGCAGTTCGGAGCCGTACAATCCCAGCGCACCCTGGCTTGGAGAAGAGTCATCGCACGTAGAAATCGGAGTTTCCATGAGAACTCGCGACCCTACCACCGAAACCTTCGCGCCCTTTGCGTGCCTTCCCCTTCGCGTCCTTTGCGTGAAACGCCATTGCCCTTGCTTCTGCGGTCGCCCCGGGCCTCAGCCCTTGACACCCCATATAAACTGAAACCAGCAGCAGAAGAGCCCGGCATTTTGCCGGGCTCTTCTCATTCGCTCTTTGAAAAGTCGCGAGGTCTCACCAGACCTCACCCAATAGAATCAGAGACTTTGCAGATCGGGTCTGGGGGGCACCCTAGTTAGCCAGCACCGCCCGATACCGCACCTGGTTCTTCTTCACCCGGGCAATCGCCTTATTCGCATCCTTCATCGCGAACTTCTCCGTCATCGCTTTGATCCCGTGCCGAGCTGCCACATCCAGCATCTCGTGCAGATCGCTCGGGCTTCCCGTCGGACTCCCTGCAACCGCCTTCTGCCCACTAATCAGGCTGAACCCGGAGACCGACAGCGGCGAAGGCGAAGCACCCAGTACCACCAGCGTCCCCTTAGGCCGAAGCGCACCCACGAAACCCTGGAAATCCTGGTCCGTCGAAGCCGTCTGCAGGATCAGGTCGAAGCTTCCCGCCACCTTCTTCAGCGCCCCGGTATCCCGGGTATTGACGAAGTTATGCGCTCCCAGCGAGAGTGCCTCCGCTTCCTTGTCCTTGGAGGTCGAAAACGCCGTCACCTCGCAACCGAACGCCTTGGCGAACTGCAAGCCCATGTGTCCCAGCCCGCCAATGCCGATCACGCCCACCCGCGACGACGGCCGAGCCAGGTGGTTCCGCAGCGGAGCATAGACGGTAATCCCGCCGCACAGCAGGGGAGCGACATTCTCACTCTCCAGCACCTCGGGAACCGGGATCGCAAACCGGGAGTTCACCCGTATGTAATCCGCATAACCCCCATTCCGCCCGATGCACGTCGGCTGCGACTGGGCACACAGGTGTTCCTCACCGCGCCGGCACCACTCGCAGACTCCGCAGGAATCGGCCTGCCAGCCGATGCCAACACGGTCACCCATCTTCAGGTCCTTGACACCAGAACCCACCGCAACGACAGCGCCCACGATCTCATGCCCCGGTATGAAGGGATACTTACTCATCCCCCAGTCGTTATCGATCAGGTGAACATCCGAGTGGCAGACCCCGCAGTGCGAAATCTTGACCGTGACTTCCTGTGGCCCCAGTTCACCCGGGTCGTACTTGTAGGAGAGAAGTTCTGCACCTGCTGCATGTGTGGCCAGACCGTGAAATTCAGACATGAATCGTGTTCCCTTTACCGTCTCTTTTGGGGTGCTCACTGGGACGGTTCTACCTTTGAGGTTATAACGAAGATTTTTATCAATCAGATTGGATGCGAAAAAAGCAGTTCGTGAGATAATTTACAGGCGCCTCTGGTCGGGTCGACCCCCCACCGGTCGCATCCCTTGATAGGAGGCGCCATTTGAAAGCAATGTGGCCGCTGGCACCCCCCAGCGGCCCATTGTGATTAAGCCGGTCGTTTCAAAAACCCTCGGAATCTCGCCCGGTAGTCCCTCAGGTAGTGTGTTCCGTCTAACCATGTGAGACTGTTGCAGGAGCGTTGTTCCATGATGCCGATCAAGCGATTTACCCTCGCCGCTGTTTTCCTGGTGCTCCTTGCACCGGCTCGCGGCTGGAGCCAGCAGAAACCCGCACCCGAACCGCCCGCCACCGACGATCAAGGCCCCACGAGCACTAACCAGATCGACGTCCCCAGAAAGAAGGAGCCGACCGAGGTGGCCCCTCCCGCTCCTGCCGAGGAAAAAGTAAAAAATCCCGACGGTGAAATCTTCTCCCTCAGGGTCGATGTCCCTATCGTGAATCTGAACGTGAACGTGGTTCTCGATAAGACCCACCAGTTCGTCCCGGGCCTTAAAGCCGACAACTTCCTCGTCTTGGAAGATGGTGTACAGCAGCGAGTGCAAAGCATTCGCATTGCACAGACGCCCATCACCGCCGTCATGTTGCTGGAGTTCGCGGCGCCGCCGCCGTTTTACCCCTACCCGACCACGCCCTTCACCCAGGACATGCTCAATGCCTCGGCGACATTCTTACGCACGCTCAAGCCAGAGGATTACGTCGCGGTCGTGACTTATGACATACGCACGCATATCCTGACCGATTTCACCAACAACAAGGACCTGATTTATGATGCGGTGAATTCGCTTCAACTGCCTGCGTTCACCGATACCAATGAGTTCGACGCCCTATACGAAACGCTCGATCGCATGACCCGCATCGAGGGGCGCAAGTATGTGGTGCTCATTTCAAGCGGCCGCGACACCTTCTCCAAGCTGACACTGGACAAGATCCTGGCCAAGGTAAAAGCGACACCCAATGTCACCATCTTCACCATCAGCACGGGAGGCATGATGCGGCAGATGTCCGACACCCGTGGCGGGATGGATGGTCCCGCACGTCTCGACTACCTCCAGGCAGACAACCAGATGAAGACGTTTGCCGCCATGACCGGCGGCCTCAGCTTCCAACCCATCTTCCAGGGCCAACTCCCGGATATCTTTTCGCAGATCAATGACTCGATCCGCAACCAGTACATCCTGACCTACCGGCCAACGAACGCTGTAAATGATGGTTCGTTCCGCAAGATCAAGGTTCTGCTGGTTGACAACGAAGGCAAACCGCTGAAGATGGTCGATGAGAAGGGCAAGCAGTTGAAGTATTCGATCATCGCCCGCGATGGCTACAACGCGAAGCTCCCGGTAGAGTAGGCATATCGCTTAGAAGATGACGCGGTCCAGGTCGTCGCGGCGGGGCAGCGGAGAGAGGCAAACCAGCAACAGGCCGCCGATCAAGACGGTGCCCTCGAGCTTGACGCTCACTTTGTGGAGTCGCTCAAAGTGGGTTCGCGCCGGCGCATCTGCCGGTGCCACATCGACGTTGCCGCCCAGCGTCAGGCGATCTGTTTCCATGCGGGGCAGGACAGAGAAGTGCGAGTACCCCGTAACGGCCATCATGACGATCACGATCAGCACCTCGACCGCTCGCGCAAGGTGGCTGTCGCGCTGGGTGGCGATGAGCGTCAATGTCGAGATCAGGTAGATCAATCCGGCGATGAAGCCAATATGGTGCAGCGCTACCAGTGTTCCACGGACAATGATGCCGGCCGTATGGGCATCCGGCATGGTTTCAAACGCCACACGCGTGACCGCAACGACGAAAAATATTAATCCACCGACCCAGGCGACCAGCGAGAACAGCCTCAGAACGCGAAAAAAACTGGTCATAGCTGCCCCGGCGCGGAGGCTGCATTGCGGTCGAGCGAGCGCAACAGGATGAGGTTAAGTGCGCTTTTATGAGCAGCGTAATCCTCTTCGCTGATCTTGTTCTGCAGGCGGTCCGTCTCGAGTGCGAAAAGCTCTTCCTTCAAGGCCTGTTGCAGCGCGTTCCTTTGGTCGCCGAAGGAGGGCGCGGGAGGGTACGGTGACGCCGTAGCCGGGGTCAGGCCAGGGCCGCGCAACATCACGCCCGCGGCAGCTGCCAGAAGAAGCGCAAGGCTGCCGAGGATCCACCACTTGTACTTGGCCCACGGGTCATGGTCAGCGTCAGGGTCGATCGGCTTGCCCATGCCGCCGCCGAACTTGGTGGTATCGGGGTTGCCGCTGGCGTCTACGCCGGCACCGGCATTAGCATCGGCGGGTGTGGTCCCGCCCGGGCCCGCGTTCTGGTCGGACTGGTCAGTCTCCCGCGGGAGTTGCCCGGCACCCGAGAGGCTGAAGCTCAGCGTTTGCCCCGGCTGCACGTTGCGTGCAACGAAGGTTTGCGCATTGAGCTCATCGGTTACGGCGTTATAAGACGCACCCGACTGCGCCTTGAACGTCATGCTCTTGGGCAGCATGATCGCGATGGTGTCGGTCGCGAGCGAGGGGTTTGGCGCGAAGGTGAAACTCCCGTTATAGGGCACAGAATAGGTGACCTGGAAGCGGGTTTCGCCCGGCCGGATGGGGAACAGGAACGTGTAGTGGCCCTTCTCGGGCAACGGCGTGGGTTGTGCCTGGACCGGCATGCCGCCGGGCGCCAGTGCCGCGGAGCCTTCAATGGTGACACCGTCCGGGAGAATAAACTCGAACGGGCGATCGGAATACTGTGTTAGCGGGGGCGACGACTCGTTCTTGACGAAGAAATTTTCCACGATATGCAGCTTCTTATCGCCGGGGTCGGTCTGGATGCGCATTACGTCCGCTTCGCTGGTGACACCTTTTACCTTGGCAGCGGCGTTGAAGACCTCGAGCTCGACTGACTGTGTGCCCGGAGGCGCGGGACGAAAGTAATTAGCCTTGTCGTGTGTCACGCGGACGAGGTGAATGCCCTCGTCGGGCACAGCCAGGGAGAAGTGTCCCTTGGAGTCGGTGGTGGTACGCGTCGACTCCTGCATGCCCTGCTGAAGGCGAATCAGCACGACCTCGTCACCCACGGCGGGTTTGTTGGTCGTCTTATTGGTGACGGTGCCGGTGATCGGTTCGGCAGCAAAGGCGGGCAGTGCGAGAAGCAGCGCGAGGGGAGCGAGGCGGAAGATGCGATAAGAATGGAGCACCACCTAAGGATACTTCAGCAAAGGCGCTGATGTGTCGCGGTTCTGTGATCTCGGTCACAGTTGAAGGCAGGATCGGGTCTTCCTGACTCATGTGCGATGCACTATCCCCCCAGCGCTTCCATTTCGCTTACGACGGTAGAGGCTTCGGCCTCCAGCGTTGTCCGCTGTTGCAGGTAGTCCTCTTCCGGATATTTTCCGGCACGAAACTCGAAGTTGAGATCGCGAAGATTTTCGTAGATCACATCTTTTCGTTCACGCAGGTAATCCAGGCGGGTCTTTTCGACCTCGGCGGACAGTTTTTCCTGGGGCCAGAAGACGAATGCGAAGCATGCGACCAACAGAAGAACGGGTCCAAGCAGGGTCTGGGCGGCAGCCATTATTTTTCGCTCCAGTTGTCGTAGTCAGTCTCGCGGCGAATCCGGTCCTGCACCGAAGGCAGTGGCAGTGCTGCGGTTCCGACACTCGACGGTGCGGGAAGTCCTGCATGGCGCTTCCTCCAATACCGGATCAGGAACGCAACGCCGACGGTAGCCAGCAGCAGGACGGCGAACGGAACGATCCACGCAACGTTGTCGAAGCCGCCGCGCATCGGCGCAGCAAGGGAAATGGGACCGTACTTGGTAATAAAGAATTTGAGCACAACAGTCTCCGCAAGGCCGGCGGCGACTTGTGCCTTTAGTTCGTCAATCATCACTGGTGAAACCGGACACCCGACGTGGTTACACTCCATCAGGATTTGGCCGCAGCCGCACTGACAGACCAGCTTGTGGCCGATCTTGTCGACGCGGGTGTCGTCGGAGCTGGCACCCAGCACGGTGAGCGCGAAAACGCAGATGGCTAGGACGTGCAGGCAGCGCCTAAGCATGAGCAGCCTCAGCCGCAGCCGTGGGAACTTCCACCCGTCGCGCCACGGGAAGGAGCGGTGGAGTCAGCGCAATGCCCGTGCCCAGGATGACGATAAATACGCCGATCCAGATCCAGTTCACCAGTGGATTGAGGAAGACCTTGATGATGGGTCTGTCGGTGTCAGGGTTACGGCCTTCGAAGACGATGTAAATGTCTCGGGCTAGCGTCGAGTGGATGGCTACCATCGTGGAGGTCGTCTGAGATGCCGTGTAAAAGCGTCGTTCAGGGGTCAGCTGCGTAACTTTTTTGTTGCCGTGGTAGACGTCAAGAAGCGCGAAGTCGGTATCGAAGTTCGCGTTCGAATCCTGCGAGTAGCTTTGGCAAACGATGCGCCAGTTGCCCAACTGGATAGTGTCGCCGAAACTCATCTCCAGTTCCTTCGACTGGTTGAAGGCCGACCCAGCCAGCCCGATGAACATGACGATGACGCCGAAGTGGATCAGGTAGCCGCCGTAGCGGCGGGTATTGCGGCGTACGAGCAGGATGCCGGAGGAAAACAGGTTCCTGCCTGACTGCGTGCGCACGACGCCGGCGCCACGCAGGAATTCGGCCCCAATGGCCGTGATCACTCCAGCGCTAAGTGCGAAGCACACCAGCGCGTAAATGCCGCCGCTGGCGTCATCGTCCTGCCAGGGTCGAACGCCCGCGGCCATGCAGACGATAGCGGTGGCCACAATGGCAATGCAGGGCAAAACGAAGTTACGTCGAATAGCGCGGAAAGAGGTGGATCGCCACGGCAGCAGCGGGCCGGCCCCAGTGAGCAGGATCAGCAGCAAGCCGACCGGGACCATCACGCGGTTGAAGTACGGCGGCCCCATCGTGACTTTCGACCCATCGTAAAACTCGCTCAGCACGGGGAACAGCGTTCCCCAGAGGACCGTAAAGCAGGCGGCCAGAAGGATAAGGTTATTGAACAGGAAGCTCGACTCGCGCGAGACCAGCGACTCCAGCTTGTTCTCGGAGCGTAAGTGGTCGCGTTGATAGAAGAACGTGAACAGGCAAATGACGAACACGATGACCAGAAAGGTCGTAAACCAGTTCCCAATTGAACTCTGTGCGAATGCGTGAACGGAACTGACGATGCCTGAGCGCGTCAGCAACGTGCCCAGAATCGACAGCATGAACGTGGCAAAAATAAGCCAGACATTCCACGCCTTCATCATGCCGCGTTTTTCCTGCATCATGACCGAGTGCAGGAAAGCTGTGCCGGTGAGCCAGGGAAGGAAGCTGGCATTTTCCACCGGGTCCCATCCCCAGTAGCCTCCCCAGCCCAGCACGGCGTAGGCCCAATGCATGCCCAGGCAGATGCCGCAGGTGAGGAACAGCCAAGTCACCATCGTCCAGCGGCGCGTGATGTGGATCCACTTTTCTCCCGGGTAGCGCATCATAAGCGCGCCGAGGGCGAAGGCGAAGGGAATCGTAAATCCGACGTAGCCGAGATACAGCATCGGCGGATGGATGACCATCTCCGGATATTGCAACAGCGGATTCAGTCCGAAGCCATCATTGGCGACTGGGCCCGGTGCGATGGAGAAGGGAGGAGCGGCAAAGTTCAGCAGCAGCAAGAAGAAGATCTGTACACCGGCCAGGATGGTTGAGGCGTAGGCCGAAAGGGTTACATCAACCTTGTGCCGCACGCGCAGAACGAAGCCATATGCCGCGAGCAGCCAGGCCCAAAGCAGTAGCGACCCTTCCTGTCCCGACCACAGGGCCGAGAACTTGTAAGCCGCATTAAGATCACGATTGGTGTGGTGCAGGATGTAGGCAACGGAGTAATCGTTGGTGAAGGAAGCCCATACCAGCGCCACCGCAGCACCGGTGACTGCTACAAAGCTGGCGATACCGGCTCGGCGCGCCGTTTCACGCAGCCGCTCCGGGGGAACTGCGAGGGGCTTTCCGTGAGCAATGGCGTAGAGCGCAAGCGCGCCTGCAGCCAGTGAATACACACACAGCGCAAGCGCGAGGATCAATGAAAAGCTGCCGAAAGACGGCATGGGATGAGGCATGGGGCGCGCAGAATTCCTTCAACGCCTATTCTCTCAAACTCTGGGGGTGAGCGGTGTGATTCGCCTCACTATTCGGTGTGATGAGCCAAGCGGTGCACGCTGGCGAGCAGATTGTCGGGCAAGAGCGGCTTCAGACGGAAATGAGTATTGAGCCCCTCATACTCGGCTTCTGCCTCTTCCATGCCACTGATGACCAGAACGGGAACGTCGGGTGCAAATTCGCGGATTTTCCTTACAAATTCGTTGCCGTTCATCCCGGGCATGACGTGGTCGGTGATGATGAGGTCGATTTCAGCTGGGAACTCGTTGTTCCGAAACTGTTCCAGGGCCCGCTCAGGGCTCAGGACGGCGATAACAAAATACCCGGCCCGTTTAAGAATTGTCTGGCGTGTGGCGGCCTGGACGGCATTGTCGTCGATCAATAGAACAGTAGGCGTCATGCGATCCCGTGAGTCATTCTTACGTTGCTGTGCTTCGCGCACAAGCCCGCTAAATGAGGTGTGATGCAGGTTAACCGGAAAAGGCTGTGTTTCATTTTCAAATTTGATCATGCCGCCAGCTTCGTCCCTGTCGTTAGAGATGCGATGTTCGGCCGGATAAGACTCGACAGGCGGTAGCGAACGCTATTGTTTTGAGAAGGCCCGAAACCCAGGGCACACGAGCCCATGGCAGTAATTTGCTCCACACCAGCCCTGTTCGAATGTAGTAGTACAGCGGGATTTAGCCCAATGCAACTTCGGCGTCACTTGCTTCGTGAAACGTTGTAGGCAGACAAATTCGATTTTAGAGATGGCTTACTCCGAAGCGAGCTTCCACATTAAAAGCACAACGAAGCTGCCATAATTAGCGTGTGAAACGCCGCGTCATTAAACAATATGAGTTCGTCCGTAGGATTGGCGCTGGCGGCAGCGGCGTCGTGTATCTAGCCAACGATACACAGCTGCAGCGGCCGGTTGTGCTTAAGTTGCTGACCCGCGGAACCCAGACGCCCGAGCAGGTACGCACGACCCAGTTGCGCGAGGCGCGGTTGGCTTCGGCTATCGATCATCCGAACGTCTGCTCCATTTATGAGGTAGGCGAAACTGACGACGAAGCCTACATCGTGATGCAGTACATCCCGGGCAAGTCACTGGATAAGGTCATCGCAGAGAGGCCGGCAAGCACACAGCTCGTGCTCTCCAGCGGAATCCAGATATCGGACGGTCTGGCTGCGGCACACAACCTGGGCATATTTCATCGCGACCTGAAGCCGGCCAACGTGATGCTGACCGACGGCGGCCTGATCAAGATTCTGGATTTCGGCCTTGCGCGCCAACTCAAGCGTGGGCAGGCTGACTTCGACCCGGCACTACATGGTGAGCCGATCGTGCCGCCGCCCGGGGCGACCTACACGGCCCGGGGTGGAACCATCGCCTACATGGCGCCCGAACAGTTTGTAACCGGCCAGAGCAGTGTGCAAAGCGACATTTTTGCTCTCGGTCTGATCTTGTACGAAATGGTAACGGGACAGCACCCCTTTCATCGGCCGGATGCGCAGGAACTACAGAGTATCCGGGCGATCCAATTTGCAGAGCCACCGCCGCTGCGCGACCTCGTCCCCGACATCCCCGTCGAACTGGAAAGCGTGATTCTCGGCTGCCTGAAGAAGCAGCCGGCGGAGCGATTCAGCTCGGCTGCTGAAGTGCGTGAGGGCCTGAAGACGGTTTTGAAGGCGTTGCAACTCGACTCGGTTTCCATGCCCGGCGAAGGCGCAACGAACATGCCGGCGCAGCAGCGGATCGATCTGGAAACGCCCGAGGAAGAGAAACGCTCGACCGGCATTCTTTCCATGCTGGCAGAGCGTTTTCGGGAAAGCGGAGCCAATGTCGCGACCACGCAGAACAGCCTCGTTGTCCTGCCGTTCGTCAACCTCGGCCCACCTGACGTGACGCGCCTCTACGGGTACGCGCTGGCAGACGCCCTGGCGGCGAGGCTGGCCCGGGTACCGTCGCTGGTCGTGAGGCCGTCGAGCGCGTTGATGAACGTGCCGACTCAATTGCTGGATCCGCTGAGCGTTGGCCGCAAGCTCCTCGTGCGCTATGTGCTGGCCGGGAGTTTTCTGCGGTCGGACAAGGGCTTTGACCTGAACTGGCAGATGCTCGACGTTGCCGGACAGAGTGTCCGAACGGGAGGATCGATCAATGTGGCTTCCTTCGACCTGATCGCCGTGCAGACGGAGGTCTGTGACCAGGTCTTCGCCGAACTGCACGGAGTGGGCGAGTTCGATGTCTCAAGCAGCGGACAGACCTCTCTGGTTCGCGATGCTTCAGAAGACTACCTGCAAGCGCGCGCGCTGTTGTCCTCGTTCATGTCGCGGACGGGCAAGCGCAAGGACCTGGATCGTGCGTTGAGCATGTTCGAAACCGTGGTGGAGCGCGATGCCGATTACTCCCCGGCGTGGTCCGGCCTGGGCATCACTCATTTGCAGTACGCGCGCCACGGCCTTGGCGGCCAGATGCACGTGCTGGAAGCGCGCCGTTCGTTTGACCGCGCGCTGTCGCTTGACTCGTCCTCAGTCGAAGCGAACCTGTATCGCACTTACATGCTGCTCTCGCGCGGTGAGAAGGAGAGCGCGCGGCATGGCATCGAGCGCCTGCTTCAGACGGCCAAGAACGACTGGAACGTTCACAACCTTGCGGGTATTACGCTGCGCATCGATGGCATGTATGAGGACGCGCTGGATCAGTTCAACAAGTCGCTGCGCCTAAATCCATCCAATGCCCCCGTGATCTATAACCACCGCGCTCGCGTTTACCAATATCAGAACCAGTTGGAGCTTGCTGGCGATGAGATCACGAAGGGCTTGACGCTGGAGCCGCGTCAACCGCTGCTGCGTATCTCGCGCGGCTATCAGCAAATGCGCCTTGGGCACTTGGCTCAAGCTGTCGAGACGCTCGAGCGCGTGATACAGGACGATGCGTCGCTCCGTATTGTTTTTCCCACCATCGCCATGTGTTACGTGCAGATGGGCGAACGCCAGAAGGCAGCAGAGTTCATTCTGGAAGAGACGCTATCCGCCGCAGAAGCTGACAGCGAAATGGCGTACCGACTTGCCACCTACTTTGCAGTGGAAGGTGATGCTTCCGAAGCGCTTCACTGGCTGCGTCGCTCGATCTATCTGGGCAATGAGAATTATCCATGGTTCAGCAAGAATCCTGCGTGGCGAAATGTGCAGGACAATGGCGATTTCCAGCGCATTCTCGAAGACCTCAAAAAGAGCTACAGGCGCAACCAGAAGAACTGGAAGCGCTTGCTGTCCCAAGTGAGTGACTAGTTAGCGCCACGTGTTCGCAGGCGTCAGATCCATCGGGCGGTTCAGGGTGAAGACGAGTTCGGAGCCGACTTCGAGCGTCTGCTGACGATCCTGGTTGAGCCAGAGGACCGTTCCTACACCCGCACCAATTCCTGCTCCGACGGCCGCTCCGACGCCGCCACCGAGTACGGCTCCGGTGACCGCGCCACCGCCGGTGGTGGCGGCCAGTGTGACTACGTGGCCCTTGGTATGGTTGCCGCCCACGATGGTGCCCTCGTCATTGACGTGCGAGTTGTGGCCGGAGTCAAGGTCGATAAGCCGGGCGCTGATGCGGTACTGCGTGCCATCAGGCAGCGTTACCGATTCGGGCTCAAGGTGCATTGCCGCGCCACCGGTGATGCGCTTGCCGCTGCGGACCTGGGTCACGCGGCCTTCTACACTGGCGCCAGCCGGCAGGATTACTTTGCCATTGTGTTCGACATTATGCGAGAGGATGGCGATGAAGTGGGAGCCGGCCTTGGTGTCCTGAGTGGAGAGTGGGCCGACCAGCCGGGCGCGGAACTGTGTGCCTTCGGAGAGGGCGTTCTCGATATAGGGATATGAGGTGACGATGCCCGCATCGGGGTCTTCCGCCGGGCGGGAACGAACTAGCCCACGCGGATGGGCAGTTGGCGCAGGAGCGACGTACACTTCCTGCACGGCTGGCTGAGGAGCCGGCTGCGCAACGGGAACCGTATTCTTCTGCGGCGCCGCGACGGTGATGTCGTCGTCAAGCGACTCCGGGTGCGAGGTTCCGGACATCTGAGCGATGGCGGGGCTGGCCAGCAGGAAGAGCGCACCTGTGGCGAGTCCAGCGAGCGAGTAAGTGGTGATCTTCACGGAGCGTCCTCCTGCGGCGCTAATACGCCATACTTGTGAGCCTACTGCGCTCTAAGGAGTTGGACGCGGGCGATCGGTTTACGGGCATCCGCGAGGTTAATACTGCTGATTCGTTGGGCCGGAGTCAGCCGCGGGAGCGGTCGAGCACGGTCTGGTAATAGGTCTCGTAATGCGGGATGATGCGCGACGCGCAGAAGTGGTCCTGCGCGGTGCGGCGTGCTGTGGAGGCCATCTGTTCGAGCCTCTGGGCATCGCCCAGCAGGTCGATCGCAGCTTGTCCCATCGCATCCACGTCGCCGACGGGGAAGAGCAGGCCGTTGACTCCATCGTCGATCAGTTCCGGTACACCGCCGACGTTTGTCGATATGGACGGAACCCGGCAAGCCATGGCCTCGAGGGCGGCGAGTCCGAAAGACTCCATCTCGCTGGGCATCAGCATGAGGTCAGCGAGCGGCAGCAGGTCGTTCACGTTGTCCTGCTTGCCCAGGAAGTGAATGCGGTTGGCTATTCCGTAACGCAGGGCGAGGTGCTCGGCGGCCGAGCGCTCCGGACCGTCGCCTATGAGCATCAATCGCGCGGGCATTTCGCGGGCTACGCGGGCGAAGATCTCGACGACATCGAGCACGCGCTTTACAGGACGGAAGTTGGAGAGATGCACCAGCAACTTCTCGTCTGGTTTCGCGTAGCGAGGGCGCATACGTTCCACGTGGGATGGGTTGCGAGTGTAGACATCGCAGTTGACGAAGTTGCGGACCACTTCAATCTCGCGGGTTACGCCGAAGGCCTCCCGGGTGCGGTCGCGGAGGTAGCTGGATATTGCGGTGACGCCGTCCGACTCGTCGATGCCGAAGCGGGTGATGGGGAGGTAGGAGCGATCCAGACCTACGAGCGTGATGTCTGTTCCGTGCAGCGTGGTGATGAAGGGTAGCGACTTGCCTCGGGTTGCCATCATCTGGCGGGCGAGGAGGGCGCTTACGCTGTGGGGAATGGCATAGTGCACGTGCAGCAGATCGAGGGAGTAGAACTCGGCGACTTCGGCCATGCGGGTGGCGAGCGCGAGGTCGTACGGCGGGTACTCGAAGAGCGGATAGTTTGAGACGGGGACCTCGTGATACCGGATGTTGGCTTCGCGGCCGGTGAGGCGGAAGGGCTGCGAGTAGGTGATGAAGTGGATCTCGTGGCCGCGCGCGGCGAGCTCGATGCCAAGCTCGGTAGCGACGACGCCGGAACCACCGTAAGTGGGATAGCAGGTAATGCCGATCTTCATTGCCGCTTGCCTGTCTTGAAGCAAATTCTTGGGACGATGTTGAGATGCCGGGCCGCTGCGTTCAGCTAGTCGCGGAGGTCACCATAGTTGATGAGTTCCGGCTGCGAACGGTGCGACGATTGTGGCGTGAAAAGTTGAAGTAACGTTTCGCGTTCCACATTACGCGAGGCGCGCAGCCTTGTTGTCACGGCGTCGAGGTCGGCGTCGTTGTAGCCGGGGTGGCAGACTATCTCCCAGGTACCGGTGGCGGGGAGTGCGGCGAGTAGGGACCGGAGGGTGGCGGTGTCAAGGCTGCCTGTGGCGGAGATACCGATCGTGCCGTTCGTCGTGAGGACTGAGCGCTCGCGGATGGCCTGTAGCCCGTGGAAGCGGGGGCGCAGGGTGCGCATGGCGGTGACTTGTAGGTGGCGCATCAGGTTGGAGCGTCCGACCTTCTGGCTCCAGGGCTGTTCGAAGGGGTTGCGGATGGCGCGGATGTTGTGGTGGAGCGCGACCTCCAGCAGTGGCCGCGCAACCTGCGGGAGGATGTGGGTGTGTTTGTGGGTGTCGATGTGGGTTACGGTTATGCCGGCGGTTTGCAGGCGGTCGATCTGGGCTGAGGCTTCGCGGGCGATGTCGGCTTTGCGGACGTTGCCGCGCAGGACGGCGAGGTGGAAGGCGGCGAGCGAGGTGCGGAAGGTTTTTCCGTCCGGGCCAAGGAGGGTGGGTATGGTTTCCGGGGGGGAGAGGGGCGTGCCGTCGGTAAGGACGATGTGGCAGCCCACGCCTAGTGTCGGGTGAGCGTGTGCGATGGCAACGGCATGGTGGAAGGCTGGGCCGTTAGCCATGAGGGTGGCGGAGGTGAGAGCGCCGGCGGCGTGGAGCTCTGCTATGGCGCGATTGATACCGCGGGTGAGGCCGAAGTCGTCCGCGTTGAGGATGAGGCGAGCGGGCATCGGGAGTGAGTCGGCGTGAGCGGTGAAGGGTTGGTGGGCAGAGAGGGATTCGAACCCCCGACATCCTGCTTGTAAGGCAGGCGCTCTAACCAGCTGAGCTATCCGCCCCTTTGCACTGCTGCAGTGTGCACGACTCCATCAAGTGTAGGGCACGAAGCGCGTGGAGGCAAAATCTGTGTTTCCCGCGGGATTTGCATGGGAGCTTACAACGTTCGTAAGGCAAACCTGCTCTTACGTTGTTATGCTTTGTTCACTTAGGAGATACACCATGTCATCGCACAGGATTACCGGAATCATGCTGGCTGCTGTACTGACCTGCAGCCCACTCGCTTTTGCGCAGGCAAAGCAGGACATGAAGGATGCCGGCCACGAAACGAAGGAAGCGGCCAAGGACACCGGTCATGCTGTCGCAACGGGCGCGAAGAAGACTGCCCACGGCACCAAGGTAGCGGCCAAGGAAACGGCGCATGGCACGAAGGTTGCTGCGAAGAAAACAGCTGACGCGACCGAGGTGGCCGCCGACAAGACGGGGCACGGCGCGAAGGTAGCGGCGCACGAGACGAAGAAGGGCGCCGAGAAGACGGCGACCGGCACGCGCAACGTGGCTCGCCGGGCCGAGGACAAGCCGCCGGTTCCTAACAACCCTAAGTAACCCGCGTGCGGCTGTTGCGCCGTGTTGGCGCAGCGGATGCGTTGAGGCAGTCCAGATCTGGAAAGTCCCGTTTCAGCTCTTCCAAAAGGAGCTGGGCGGGACCTTTTGTTTGCGGTGAGGTGGTTTCGAATTCGGCGGGGAGGGCGAGGGGGCCGAGTTCGGGGTCGAAGGTGACTTGTTCTACGGGGAGGGAGGGCGCGGCCTGGGGGTTGGGGCGGGACAGGTTGGCAGAGGCGATCTGGAGGCCGTAGAGGAGGAGACCGGCGCGGCGGGGATCGATGTCTCCGACGGCGATGAGGTGGAGGACTTCGGCGATGGCGAGCTGGATTCCGGAGCGTTCGGTGAGGTCGGTGGGGTCAGGCAGTGTGGGGTTGAGTCCGCGGACGGTGCGTGCGAGGCGGTTGGCGGCCTGGCCTCGTGAGGTGTGGTGGAAGTAGCAGAAGGGTTCGTCGCGGAGGGATGGCGAGCCGCAGCGGTTGCCGTTAGGGTGGACGTGGCGGCAGCGGAAGCGGCGCGGGCCGGTGGGCAGGAAGTCAATGGTGTTGTCGTCGTGATGGGTGTTATGGCGCATGGCGGCCCCTCCAGATCTGATCTGCAAAATCTCTGATTCTATTGACCGGGGTCTGGGTAGACCTCGGGGTTATTGACTGGTTTGAGGAAGGCAGGTTGGTCGTTGCGGCTTCGCCTTCGCTCCGGCCTGCGGCAGCGAGGTGGCGCCTTGGGCGCGGCTGATTATGGTCCGACTGAAGTTGGGGCGCTTACGAGAATGTTTGCTTGTCCGCGGTGAGATTGCCTGTGAAGTGGAGGGCTTGAATGCGACAGGTTGCCGGCGCCTGGAGCGCTGCAGCAGCCTGAAATTGGTTCTATTTCTATTTTACCTAGCTCGGCGAAATAACATGCCAAGTATTTCGGGCACGGAAGCGTTAGAAAGATAAGGAGTTAGGGAGATTCCCAGAGGTTCTGGGGGTTGACAGGATTTTGCTGGCGGGTGGGATTGGGGTTGGCGGGCGAGAGTGGGCTGATTGGGTTCTGAGGCTTCCCGCTCATGCGCAAAAGTGCGCGCGGGGAATGAATGCGGCGATGTGCGGATCAGGACGGATGCGTTGAAATATTCTTCCCCGATAGCGATGCTGCGGCGGTTAAACAAAGGGTGATCAGGCTGGAGAAGACGATGGGGATGATGAAGAGGTATTTGCAGCTGAGCGCGGTGATGGCGGCAAACGCAACAGCGAATGCCCAGGCCGTGATGCGCAGGCGCGCGAGGTTGGCGGGTGTGAGGCCTCCTAGCTGCCAGGCCAGGATCGCGGCGAAGACGTAGAAGACGGCGACTGAGAATCCGGCGGCTGTGAAGAAGTCCCAGTAGCTGCGGTTGAAGCCCATCACGTTGAAGTGAAGGGCGTGCATGGAGCCGACGAGGGCATCGGCACCCCACTGGGGATCGGGCGGCTGGCTGAAGCCAGCGGTGTGCCCGACGGTGAAAAGCAGCAACAGCACGGCAGCGGTGCGATAAAACACAGAAGCTTTCATTCGTGCCCTCCCGAGATGACGTGCAGCGGGAACTCTTCTGCTGCTTTCAGCTACAAACTGTACCGTTATCGCCATTTTCGCGCGAGCGAACAGCGTCTTTCAAGTTGACGCTCAAATCGGCGACGGGCCGGGAGGCGCCACGGCCAGGGTCAGCTTTTCTGCGGTGTGGGGGACTCGGCGGGCTTCGTTGACGAGGATGACGAGGGCAATCCAGAAGAGGTCGGCACCGAGGAGATGGAGGATCTGCATCCCTTGCGGGGCGAGTAAAAGGACGTCGGCTATGCCGAGGAGGAATTGCAGGGCGAGGAGGCCGAGCACGATGTTGGCGAGGGCTCCGCGCACGCGGCGGCAGAGGAGCAGGACGCAGAGCAGTACGAGGAGGGTTTCGGCCGGGTGCATCCAGCGGGTGCGGACGATGAGTGGGGCGTCGGCGGCGAAGTCCTGGGCGAGTGCGGCGGTGAGGGTGGGGGAGGGGAAGAGGGTGTCGGCGAGCGCGGCTACGGCTCCGGTGGCGGTGGCGAGGAGCGTCATGACGATGGTGGCGGTGGCGAGATGGCGGTTGGGGCTGGGGGTGGTGGCTTTGCGCTGGGGGTGGCCGATCCACCAGGCGGTGAGGGCGAGTGCTCCGAGCAGGAGCAGGGTGTTGGTAACGTGGATGGCCTGCATGACGACGCGGGTGTTGGAGGCGTTCCTGTCGACCCATCCGCCGAGGACGAGGGCGGCCCCGAGGAGGGCTTCGGTGATGAGGAAGAGTACGACGGCGATGGCGCCGGTGCGGGAGAGGTCGCCTTTGGGTCGCTTGCAGAAGACCCAGACGGCGAGAATCGCGATGAGCGTGGTGAGGATGCCGCTCATGGAGCGGTGGGTGAACTCGATGATGGTGGCGAGGCGGGGGTGGTGGGGAACGAAGTCGCCGTTGCAGAGGGGCCAGTGGACGCCGCAGCCGGCGCCGGAGCCGGTGGTGCGGACGATGGCACCCCAGAGAATGACGAGGACCATGAAGGCGAGGACGGCCCAGGCGTAGACGGTGAGAGCGCGGGGAGGAGTTGGTTCAGGCATGGTGGAGAAGCAGGTCCTTCGCTGCGCTCAGGATGACACTGTTAGAGGGAACCGGTGCGGTCACTTGTTTCCTGCGAGTTCTTTGGCGCGGATGGTGGCGCGTTTGACGGCCTTGATGAGTGTGACGCGGAGGCCGCCTTCTTCGAGCTCGACGATGCCGTCTACGGTGCAGCCTGCGGGGGTGGTGACTTCGTCCTTGAGGAGGGCGGGGTGGGAGCCGGTTTCGAGGACCATTTTGGCGGCGCCGTAGGTGGTTTGTGCGGCGAGGAGCGTGGCGATTTCGCGGGGGAGTCCGACGTTGACGCCGGCTTCGGCGAGGGCCTCGATGATGATGTAGAGGAAGGCGGGGCCGGAGCCGGAGAGGCCGGTGACGGCGTCCATGTGTTTTTCGTCGACGACGACGGTGCGGCCGACGGCGGCGAAGATGCGCTGGGCGAGGGCGAGGTGGCCGGGGGTGGCGAAGCGTCCGGCGCAGAGGGCGGTCATGCCTGCGTCGATTTTTGCGGGGGTGTTGGGCATGGCGCGGACGACGGGGATGTCGATGTCGGCGGCGTCTTCGATGGCCCGTGTGCTGACGGAAGCGGCGAAGGAGATGAGGAGCTTCTGGGGTGTGAGAGCGCCCTGAATGTTGGCGACGAGGTCGGCAACCTGGAGGGGCTTTACGCCGAGGAGGATGATGTCGGCGGATTCAGCTGCTTTGAGGTTGTCGGTGCCGACGGTGACGCCGTATTGGGCGGAGAGCTCCTGGGCGCGGTCGGGGTGGGCAACGGTGGGGAAAGCGTTACTGGCGGTGACAAGGCCGCTCTTGAGGAAGGCCTGCAGCAGGATGCCGCCCATTTTTCCGGTGCCGAGGATGGCTACGCGGAGAGGCTTGCCGGCGTCCTGCTGGGCCTGGGTGGTTGCTGCCTTATTGGTGCTCATGTTGCAAGGCTATCAAAGATGTCTAGCCGGTCATGGAGAAGGGGTGGGAAACGTGGGCGCTGTCGAGCATGCGGTATAGGGTGGAGCGGCTGATGCCGAGGACCTCGGCTGCGCGGAGCTTGTTGCCGTGGCAGCCGATGAGGACGGCGCGGATGTGCTCCTGGACGACGTCTTCGAGGCGCAGCATGCGGGGGTGGGCGGCGTCCACGACGGTGGCCGGGGCGAGATTGGCGGTGGCAGCGGAGAATTCGGCGGCCGTGACGGGATTTTCGTGGGGGTGGGAGAGGATGCGATCGAGAACGTCTTCGAGCTGGGGGAGGTTGCCGGTCCAGGCGAAGTGGGTGAGGGCGGTATCGAAAGTGGGATCGAAGGCTGGCGCCTCGACGGCGAGGCGGGCGGCTACACGCCTGGCGATGTGGGTGGCGAGGACGGGGAGGTCTTCGCGGCGCTCGCGGAGCGTGGGGAGGGAGATGCGGACGGCGCCGAGCATTTCGGCGAGCTCGATGGAGAAGCGGCCGGCGCTGACGGAGGCGCGGAGCTCGATTGAAGAGGAGGCGACGATGCGCCAGCTGGAGCGGCCGCGGATGCGGAGCTTGCGGAGCAGGGCGCGTTGCGCGGTGGGGGAGAGGCGGTCGACGTCGGGGAGGAAGAGGAGGCCTTCGAAGAGGGCGTGTGAGGAGGTGGCGAAGACGGCTTCTGCCTGGATGGGTGTGACGGTGCGGAAGGGGAGTGCGCGTATGGGCGAGAGGGCGTGCAGGGCGCGGGCGGCGGCGTCGACGCCGGAGCCGGGCTCGGCGGTGATGACGGCGGCGCGGAAGTAGGGGGCAACGCGGCGGATCTGGGCCCAGACGCGGGCGATGGCGGGGCTGGGGCCCAGGAGGGCCTCGTCTCCGGTGATGACGACGGTGGAGGACGGGAATGAGAGAACGCGGTGCGGGTCGGTTGCCATACTGTCAGCCTCATCGGCTGATCAGGGCGGGAGTTGAGTGGAGTTATGCACAAAGAGCGGGGCAACCTGGTGGCTGCCCCGCTGAGTTGCTGAAGGTTGGAAAAAGCTTATGCGTTGGAGGTGGCGCAGTAGGTTTCGAAGGCGCGGGTGAGCTCCTGCGCGATGGCGGGTGCGGTCGAGGTCTCGATTGCCGAGCGCTGCATGAGGTAGACGAGCTGGCCGTCGCGGAAGAGCGCGATGGCGGGGGAGGTGGGCGGGTGGCCCTGGAAGTTGCTGCGGGCGCGGTCGGTGGCTTCGCGGTCCTGGCCGGCGAAGACGGTGACCGAGTGGTCGGGCTTGGTGGCGTTCTGCAGGGCGAGGCGGACGCCGGGGCGCATCTTGCCGGCAGCGCAGCCGCAGATGGAGTTGACCACGACCATGGTGGTTCCGGGCTGTGCGAGGGCGGCGTCGACTGCTGCTGCGTCACGCGCTTCCTGGATTCCGGCGCGGGTGAGCTCTTCGCGCATGGGGGTCAACATCATTTCTGGGTACATGGTTTCTCCTTATGGTGCTTGCTGTTTGATTGTACGTCGAGCGGTTCGGATTCGGGGAGGGTGTTGTAGGCTCGAAATCGTGACGATTCAGGAACAAGTTGGGTTGGCGGGGTATACGACGTTCGGGGTGGGTGGGGCGGCTCGGTGGTTTGCCGTGGCGGAGACGGAAAGTGATGTGAGCGAGGCGGTGGCCTGGGCGGAGCAGCGCGGGGTGAAGCTTTTCCTGCTGGGGGGCGGGAGCAACCTGCTGGTGCCGGATGAGGGGTTCGATGGGCTGGTGCTGCGGATGGGCCTTTGTGGCGTGTTGGGCGATGGGCAGGGCGGGTTCGACGTGGGGGCGGGGGAGTCGTGGGATGGGTTTGTGGCGTGCGCCGTGGCGGAAGGCTGCGCGGGGATTGAGTGCATGGCGGGGATTCCCGGGAGTGTGGGCGGGACGCCGGTGCAGAACGTGGGGGCTTATGGGCAAGAGGTGGCGACGACGATCGTTTCGGTGAGGGTGTTTGATCGGGTGGTGGGGGAGTTTGTGGAAATGACGAAGGCGGAGTGTGGGTTTCGGTATCGGGAGAGTGTTTTTAATACGAGCGCTCGCGGCCGGTACATTGTGACGCGGGTGCGGTTTCAACTGGTGCCGGGAGGGGCGCCGACATTGGCTTATGCGGATTTGCAGAAGAGATTCAAAAGCGTTTCACGTAAAGAACGCGAAGGGGAAATGCACGCAGAGATTGCGAAGGTTTCGGTGCCGGGGTTGAGGGAGGTGGCGGAGGTGGTGCGGGAGATTCGGTTGAGTAAGGGGATGTTGATTGTGCCGGGTGATGCGGATTGCCGGAGCGCGGGGTCGTTCTTCAAGAACCCGATTGTGGGGGAGGTGGTGTTGGAGCAGGTGTCTGCGGCGGTTGGGGGTGGGGAGGTGCCGCATTGGGCGGCGGGGGTGGGGTTGGTGAAGCTTCCGGCGGCGTGGTTGCTGGAGAAGGCTGGGTTTGTGAAGGGGGTTGGGACGGGGCGGGTGGGGATCTCGTCGAAGCATACGCTGAGATCGGAAGAGCGTCGTG
>CAIQPK010000064.1 GCA_903873705.1 uncultured Acidobacteriota bacterium | reverse complement strand
AGGGCAGCGGCAGCGGATCAACATTGCGCGTGCGCTGGCACTGCGGCCGGAGCTGCTGGTGCTCGATGAGCCGGTGAGCGCGCTGGATGTGTCGGTGGGGGCACAGGTGATCAACCTGCTGCGTGGGTTGCAGACGAAGTATGGGCTGACTTGTTTGTTTATTTCGCACTCGATGCCGCTGGTGCGGTATTTGTGTGATCGGGTGATGGTGCTGCAGCGGGGTCGGGTGGTGGAGACGGGGACGTGGAGCGAGGTTTGCGATACGCCGCGGGAGGCCTATACGCGGCAGTTGCTGGCGGCGACGCCGGAGCTTCCGGGGGTGGTGCGGGGGTAGGCTTCGGTGGTTGATTCCCATGTCCGAGAATCCGGACATGGGGCACCCGTAAGGATTTGTATCGCTACTTGGCGTTGTTCTTGAAGACCTGTTCGGCGTAGAAGTTCTGGACTTTGGCCTGGTCGGCGAGCATTTCGAAGAAGGCGCTCTTGAGGAGCTGGGAGCGGCCGTCGCGGAGCTGCTGGCGGATGGCCTGCTGGACGCGGGGGTCGTTGATTTCGCGCTGGCCGGCGGGTTCGCGGCTGATGAGCTTGTAGACGGTGAAGGCCACCGCCTTGTGGCTGAGCGGGTCGACCGAGGGAACGATGTCGGTGATCTCGCCGGGCTTGAGCTTGACGATGGCCGTGTAGGCAGCGGGGTCGCGCTTCATGGCGGACTCCAGGACAAAGCCCATGTCGCCCTGGTTGGGCGCGGACTCCTGGTTTTCGGAGAAGTTCATGGCGATGGCGCCGAAGTCTTCGCCGGCATCGAGGCGGTTCTTGAGGGTCTTGATCTTCTGCTGCGCTTCTTCCGGGGTGCTTGCCTTGGAGCCCTGCAGATTGCCCGCCTGCTGAGCGGGGAAGCCGGTGGTCTGAATCTGAGCGAGGTGGTACTGGTTTTCGAGCAGGTTGAATTCGGACTTGTGGGCGTTGAAGTAGTTGGTAACGTCGGAGTCGGTGACGGTGATCTTGGAGTTGATCTCCATGTTGAGCAGCTTGTCCATGGTGAGCGAGCGGCGGAGGTCATGCTTGACGTCGTCGAGGGTGTGCTCGCTTTCCTTCAGGCGCTGCTGGAACTGCTCTTCGGTGAAGGGGGCCTTCATCTCGGCGAGCTTGGCGTCGACTTCGGCGTCGGTGGCGGTGAGGTTGACCTTGGCGGCGCGCTGCTCGACGATCTCTTCGAGGATGAGGTTGTGCAGGAGGTTGAGGCGGAGGGAGTCGGCCTGATCCGGCGAGGGCGTCTGCTGCTGGGGGTTGTTGGCCAGCTGGGCGGTGTATATCTTGTCGACTTCGGTGCGCTGAATGGCATGGCCGTTGACGGTGGCGACGACGCCATCCTGCGGGCCTTTGCGGCAGCCGGTGGCGATGAGCGCGGAGGAGAGGACGACAGTGGTAGTAAAGCGAATAACGGTCTTCGACATGGGCAGGGAGGCTTCCTGAGGGCGCATAGGGCGCGAATCTCGTGCACCTCAGTTTACAGGAATCGGGCGGTGTCGAGGGTTACAAAGGGGTGCCCGTATCGTGCTATGACCTGGTTATGGCGTGGTTTCGGGTGCGGGAGGAAAGATGGCGGCTTCGGCGGGCTGCAGCCGGAAGATCAGCCAGGCGATGGTGAGGAGCATGGCGCACTCGGGCATAAAGCTCCAGCTGAGGGTGCTGGGAAAGAGTTGATCGACGAAGCGTGAGGCGTACCAGATGAAGCCGAGCAGGACGAGGCCGACCTGGGCGACGCGATGCTGGCGCAGGCGGGCGAGGTAGCAGAGCGTAAAGAGGAGCACGACGCCATCGTAGGTGTGGTGCTTGAAGAGGCTGAAGCTGAGCAGGCCGAGCAGGGCCATGTGGTTCTGCACAGAGGCTCGGGAGTGGATGGCGCGATAGAGCACGGCGACGCAGACGATGAGCGCTGCGGCGAAGGTGGATGATTCGAAGACGATGCGGGAGGGATGCAGGAGGTAGATGGGGACTTCGAGGACGTCCATGAGGTTGCTGCCGCCGCCGAAGGGAAAATAGCCGCGGCGGGCGAGCTTGAAGGGAGCGACGGCGAACCAGTGGAGCATGTGGAGGTCTCTGCCGCCGGTGAACCAGAGCCAGATGATGATGAGGCCCGCGAGCGTGGGCAGTAGGCTGACGAGGATGGCTCGAATGCCGGAGCGGAGCCAGAGGTAGATCACGATCGGCGGCGCGAAGTTGTATTTGAAGTAGGATGTGCCGGCGATGGCGGCGCGGGCGTTGGTGATATGGGGGGCGAGGAGAGCGAGGCTCCAAAGGAAGAGGATGAAGAGGCCTTGCTGGCCGTTGCCGATGGTCATGCGGGTGGGTGTGGCGGCCAGCAAGGCGCAGATGGAGGCGGCGATGCCGTAGCGGCCAAACCCGTAGAAGCGGGCGGCGATGAAGCCGCTGAGGATGGCGAAGGCGATGTTGCAGATGACCCAGACGATCTGGGCTGGGATGCGGTCGAGCATGCCGAGCGGAGCGAACAGGACGTAGAGAAGGGGCAGGTAGTTGGGATCCTGGGTGAGGGTGAGGAGGTGGAGGGGGTCGCCGGCGACGGCGTCGGCCCAGGGGTCGATGTGGCGGTCGATGAGCTGGGCTCCGCTCCATTGGAAGTCCTGGCTGGAGTGGATGCCGTTTTGTGCGCCGCGCACTACGGAGAACAGGGCGGCGCAGGCGAGGACGACGAGGAGCAGCGAGCGAGCGGCCCGGGTTGAAAGCCAGTTCATCGCTGCGCTGCTCCTTCATCCATCGCTGGGCTGCTCCTTTGTGGTTAGAGCTTGCCCAAGTCGACGAGGCGGACGCTGTTTATGGCTTCGACGCTGCGGAGGTCGGCGATAGCGGAGGTGAGTGCTGCCTGCGCTTCGGCAGGGACATCGAGCTGGATGACGGCGAGTGCCTGGGCGGCCCCTGCTTTCGGCGTGCGGTTGCGGCCGAGGGCGAAGTTGCCGATGTTGAGTTTGTGCTCGCCGAGGATGGTGCCGATGCGGCCGATGACGCCGGGGACGTCCTGGTTGCGGATGATGGCGAGGGTGCCGGAGAGCTCGGCTTCGATGTCGATGCCATCGTAGCTGAGCAGGCGTGGTGACTGGCCGTGGAGGACCGTGGCGCTGCCGACCCAGTCGCCCTGCTCGGCGGTGCCATCGTTCTTGCGTGTCCAGTGGATGGCGAGCTTGAGGGTGGCGCCGGTGCCGCCGGTGATGTGCTCGCGCTTGTCTTCCTGGATGCGGATGCCGCGCTCGGCCGCGGCTGCGGCGGCGTTGATGCGGTTGATGCCGTCGGCGCCGTGGAGCACGCCGGAGATGGCGGCGTTGCGGATGAGGTCGGTCTTCAACTGCGCGAGGCGGCCGTTGTAGGTCAGCGAGATGCTTTCGATGTTGCCGGCGGTCTGGGCTGAGGCGGCGGCGTGGCCCATGAGCTGTCCGAGGCGGTCGGCCATCTCGATGTAGGGCGAGACTTCGGCGTACTCCTCTTCAGAGAGCGAGGCGACGTTGACGGCGTTCTGCACGACGCCGAGCTTGAGGAAGTCGCGAACCTGGTTGGCGAGCTGGATGCCGATGGCTTCCTGGGCTTCGTCGGTGGAGCCGCCGATGTGGGGCGAGAGAAAGACGTTCTCAAGTTCGAAGTAGGGGGAGTCTTTAAGCGGCTCGGCGCGGAAGACGTCGAGTGCGGCGCCGGCGACGTGGCCGGTCTTGATGGCTTCGGCGAGGGCTTCGTCGACGATGAGTTCGCCGCGGGCGCAGTTGATGATGCGGACACCCTTCTTCATGATGGCGAGCGAGTGCTTGTTGATGAGGCCTTCGGTTTGCGGCGTGAGGCCAACGTGGAGCGAGAGGAAGTCGGAGCTGGAGAAAATCTCGTCGATGGGGACGAGGGTGATGTTGTTTTCGCGGGCGATGACCGGGGCGATAAAGGGGTCGTAGCCGATGAGATTCATGCCGAAGGCGCGGGCGCGGCGGGCGACTTCAAGGCCGATGCGGCCGCAGCCGACGATGCCGAGGGTTTTGCCGCGGAGTTCGGAGCCTTGAAGGGACTTCTTGTCCCACTTGGCGGCATGCATGCTGGCGTTGGCGCGGGGGATGGCGCGGGCCATGGCGATCATGAGGCCGAGGGTGAGCTCGGCGACGGCGACGGCGTTGGCGCCGGGGGTGTTCATGACGACGATGCCGCGGCGGGTGGCTTCGGCTGCGTCGATGTTGTCGACGCCTACGCCGGCGCGGCCGATGATGCGGAGTTTGGGAGCCGAGGCGAGGAGTGTTGCATCGGCCTGGACGGCGGAGCGGACGATGAGGGCGTCAGCGTCGGCTAGCTCGGCGGGGAGGCCGCCGGCGGGAATCTGGTCGGCGGTGACGACGTTCCAGCCGGGTTCCTTTTGCAGGATGGCGAGCGTGGCGGGCGAGACTTTTTCGGCGAGGACAATCTTCAAGGCGGCTCCGAGGCTTGGATTAAGCGCAGAGCTTCCAGTGTAGACGGTCGGGGTTTCCTGAAAGCTTGGGGTGGGCGATTTTGGGACGGAAGTGCGGGGGGTGTCCGTGGGCGGTTGTGGCCGCCCGTTCATGACGATGGACCCGTCATGAACGGGGTACCCGGCTTTGTGACGGGTACCTTGTCGCGTGCTGGCTAAAGTTGTCCGGCGGTGCGGGCGTAGATGGCGTCGAGGTTGGTGCAGAGGTCGTGGAGGTGCTCGATATCGGAGAGTGTTTGCTGGGTGAGGGCGGTCATGGCGTCGAGCTCGGCGGGCTGGAGGTCAGCGGCTTTGCGGCCTTCGAGGGGCGCGCTGATGCGATAGATGTCGTCGATATAGGCCAGGGCCTGGCGATTGACGATGTCCTGCTGGCCGTAGACGACGGAAAACTCCTGGGCGGCGTCGTAGGGCATGAGGGCGAGTGCGCCGGTGTCGCGGGCGGTGTTGAGCCCGGCGGATTGCATGCTGCTCCAGTACCAGTTGAAGGCGAGTTCGCCGGGTGGGGTGGTGTGGGCCCGGAGGGCGGCGAGGATGGCGAGGTTCTTTTTGAACTGCCTGATGGCGGCCTGGAGCTGGGCTTCGTCGCGCGCGAGGATGAGGCGGTTGTCGCGCATTTCGGCGTGGAGATTTTCTTCAGCCTGGTGGCGCAGATGGCGGTGGTGGAAGAACTCGACCGTTTGTTCGAAGCCGATGGCGATGAGCAGGCCGACAGCGATGGTGCCGATGTGGATGAGGAAGTCGCGCCAGCCGCTGGGGGCGTGGTGCGGAGGATGGACGTCGAGCATGTGTGGCTCCGGCGAACGGGTTTAGGTTATCTTCCCACACCGCGCTGAGGCTGAGAGGCGGACTACTTTGCGGCGGGTATGGGGAGCTGGGCGTCGGCGGGCAGGCGCTGATTGGTGGCGGCGATGGCTGCGGCGAAGGTGGGGTCGTTTTCGATTTCGGTGGCGTGCATGGCGCTGTTGAGGTCGTCGCGGCCGACGGTGGGAGTGAAGCCGGGATCGGCGCCGCTCAGCTGGACGAGGGCAGCGGCCTGGGTGAAGGTGGCGAGCAGGACGGAGTTGGTGAGGTCGATT
Source organism: uncultured Acidobacteriota bacterium (assembly GCA_903873705.1). Lineage (GTDB taxonomy): Bacteria > Acidobacteriota > Terriglobia > Terriglobales > Acidobacteriaceae > Granulicella. Next base: position 158,427 of record CAIQPK010000064.1, on the reverse strand, counting down.
TCCTGGGCGATTTCGGCGGAGTTGAGGTGGGTGGGATCGGCGTCGAGGATGCCGTAGAGGCGGGCCTGGACGAGCGGCGGCCAGATGACGTCGAAGGTCTTGTTGACGCTGTCGATGCGGTCGTAGAGCTGGGCGTAGGTGCGGACTTCGTCCTGCGGCATGAGCGCGGTGACGTTGCTCTGCTGCGCGGTGCGCCATGCGGACTCGGAGAAGTTGACGCGGATGGCGTGCCAGACGAGGATGCCGGGTAGTTGGGCTTTGGTGGTGCCGGGATGTTGCTGGAGGTAGTGGAGTACCGTGAGGTTATTGACCAGCGAGGCGCTCTGGCGATGGAATTCGGCTACGCTGCGGGCGTAGGCGGCGAGGTTGGCTTCGCGCTCCGCGTGGAGGGCTTCGCGGGTCTCGGCTACTTCGTGGCGGTGGTGGAGGAACTCGACTGACTGCTCCAGGCCGACCGCGATGAGCAGGCCGACGACGATGGTGGCGATGTGGATGAGGAAGTCGCGGAAGGTGTTGGCGGCGTGGTGAGGGGGGTGCACGTCGAGCATGGGGTCTCCGACTTCAGTGGCTATTTGGGCTTTGGTGGGTTGCCGAGATGCTGCGCGTTGGCTGCGGCACGCTCGACTTCATCCGGGCTTTTCGCTCCGGCGAGAACCGCATCTGATGCGCTGCTGTCCAGGTCGGTAAGGAAGCGGCATTCGTTCAGGGCGTCCAGGGCGTCGACGACCAGCGCGGAGTACTGCTTGAGATCGTCCGGGCCCATAGGTTCGAGCGTTTCCCCGGATTTTACCGGCGTGGTAAGGCTTTGGAAGCGGGATTCAAACCGGCGCCGTTGCGCCTCGGCCCGGAAGTAGTATTCGGCGTAGCGGTTGACGGTTTCGTGCTGAAAATAGAGATCGTGATACATCGCCGCTTCATCTGGCGGCAGCAATTCCAGCAGCGAGCTTTCCTTTGCCGTCTCCCACGCTGAAGAACCGGGACCCCAGAAGAGGTCGTTGACCGGACCGGGGGGCAACGGTATTTTGCTCAGGGTCGACTGGGGTTCTTTCCTGCGCAGCGCATCCACGTAGTGTTGCAGGCCGATGAAGTGTGCTGCTTTGAGGTCGAAGAAGGTGTAATCGAGCTTGTAAAGGCCGACGTTCTTTTCCGTTTCGAGACGCAGATCGTGTTCCAGCTCCACACGCTGGTGATGATGATGGATCGCCTCCACTGTCTGCTCAAGGCCAATGGCGATCAGCAGGCCAACAGAGATGGTGGCGATGTGGATGAAGAAGTCTCTCCAGCCGTGGGGGGTGTGGTGGGGCGGATGGACGTCAAGCATGGGGATCCTTTGGCTTGGTTAGAATAGCCCGCGCGTATCGTGTCCGCTGGCGATGTCGTCATAAACAGAAGGGAGGCCCTGGCAGACGCCGATGAGTTGCTCATCATCGAAGATGCCTTGCTGGATGGCCTGCTGCAGACGATCGAGCTGCGCGGGCGTGAGGCGCGCGACCTTGTCTGGGCCGGGGGCCTGATTTTCGAAGGCGGCATGGGCGGCCGCGCCGGTGGAGCTTCCGGCGGCGATCATGTTATCGTCGGGGCCGACCTTCTGGTAGTTGAAGCGGTCGGCGGCGGAGTCGTAGAAGACGGTGGCGGTGCGGAGCATCGTGTTCTGGGCCGTGATGAGGCCGGTATTGAAGAAGTCCTGGAGCGAGTAGGCGGCGTCATAGCGGCGCAGCTCGTTGGTGGCGAAGTATGCTGTGGCCGTGCTTTCGCGGGCGGTTTTCCATGACGCTTCGACGAAAACAAAGGCGGGGTGCCAGGTAACGATGCGGTCAGTGGGATGGAGCTGGTGGGCTCGGGCGCGGGCGATGACCTGGAGGTCGGCGAAGAGATAGTCCTCGTGCATGCGCAGAGTGTAGAGGTCGCGCCTGGCGACGTTGCGGTTATATTCGATTTCCTGTGCGAGCGCTTCGCGGGCGTGGCTGGCCTGTTCGCGGTGGTGGAAGAATTCGACGGTTTGTTCGAGGCCGATGGCGATGAGCAGGCCGACGACGATGGTGGCGATGTGGATGATGAAGTCGCGCCAGCCATGAGGGGAGTGGTGGGGCGGATGCACGTCGAGCATGGTGCGCGGTTCTCCGTCAGCAGGTTGTGGAACGGGGCCCTGCTCTGGAGTTTAGCGGATGGACGCTCTGTTACTTGCCGAGGACGGTGTTGGCGAAGTGTTGCCAGGGGGCGGTGAAGGCGAGGGGGATGCGGAGTTGCTGGACGATAAGGACGAGGAGGCCTCCCCAGATGGTGGCGCGGTGGACCTTGTGGGTTGACCAGAGGTCGTAAGCGATGATGAGCAGGAGGAAAGCGTCGATGCAGAGGTTGGCGTACTGGGGCGAGCCGTGCTGGATGAAGGCGAAGGGCCAGCGGTCGACGGCGGCGTCGATGATGCCGATGTTAGCGATCATGATGAGGCGTTTGTGGGCGGCGCTGTTGGAGCGGAGGGCCCAGGCGAAGTAGATGAGCGTCGCGAAGACGAACATGTCGGTGACGGGGACGACGAAGAAGATTTGCGGGGTGAGACCCGGGGGCGCGAAGCCGCGGAGCATGGAATCACGTGAGGCGAGGAGGCCGAGGATAACCATCAGGCTGGCGATGCCGAAGCCGAGGATGCCGAGCTTCTTGTGGATGTCGACGCGGCGGGCGGAGACGAGGCCGGTTTGCGCGATGAGCATGAGCAGCCACGAACTGAAGACGATGGCGTGGATGTGGATGAGACGGTTAGGCAGCGGTGCGTGGATGAGGCCGGCGGCGTAGTAGGTGCGTGAAAATCCGATAAGGACCGTGATGAGGAAGAGCGCGGTGAAGATGGGGAAGAAGACGCGGTCGTAGCGGCGGCCGGGGAGCGGGCGCGATGCGGGCATGGGGACGGCGGAGGTCGTCATGGCTGCCTCGGGGAAGGAGATCGTGGTGAGGACAGTCTAGCGGAGATGGGAGGGAGTGAATAGTGAGTGGTGAATCGGGCAAGAGCAACAACCTTGGCGCAACGTTCGGGAAGTTGGCTAAGTTTCGCGAAGTAGAACAAGCAACGGCAACAGCAACAGCGCAATGCGGAGATATCTCCACTGCGCTGCGCTTCGGTCGAGATGACCGTTTCCAAAATTGTGCGAGTTGATGTTCTTAGCGGAAGAAGTGGGGAACGAAGCTGCTGAGGTTGTCCGTGATGGGGCCGGCGGATTCGCGGATGCCCATGCCGCAGCACTCCTGGTCGATCATCCAAAGGCCGACGACGGGCCAGCGGCCGGGGTTCATGCCGTCGGGGAAGATGGTGGCGGGGCCGAGGCGTTGGTCGATGAGGAGGCGGTTGTCGTAGGGGCCGGGGGTTTCGAGCTTTTCGCCGTTCTGGCCGACCATGACGATGTTGGCGCCCTCGCGCGAGTGCAGGGGCTTGCGGACCCAGCCGGGGGAGGGCGTCCAGCCGGAGTTGGCGCCGACGAAGTGGGCTTCGAGCAGCAGCGGGTGGTTGGGGTAGAGCTCCCAGAGAATGGGGAGGATGCCTTTGTTGGAGAGCAGGGTCTTCCAGATGGGCTCGATCCAGCGCATGTCTTTGTAGGTGCGCAGCATGACGGTGGCGAAGGACTCGTCCAGCATCGTCTCCCACGGATAGAGCTTGAAGATGGACTTGATGGCGAGTTCCTGGGGGTCGGTGTCGACGAAGCACTGGCGGGGCTCGTTCCAGCCGATCTCTTCCATGAGGAGTTGCTTGGTGGTGATGCCGGCCTGCTCGGCGGTGTCGCGGAGGTAGGCGATGGTGAGGAGGTCTTCGGGGTAGTCGGCTGAGGCGAAGTAGACCGGCTTGGAGAGGTAAGGCGCGATGTCTTTCCACTTGGCGATGAGCTTTTCGTGGAGCGAGTTGAACTGGTCTACATCCGGAAAAGCGGTCGGGTCGAGGTCTTTGAGCCAGTACCACTGGATGACGGCGGCTTCGAGGAGGGAGGTGGGGGTGTCGGCGTTGTATTCAAGGAGTTTGGGAGCGCCGGTGCCGTTGTAGAGCATGTCGAAGCGGCCGTAGAGGGCGGGGGGCTCTTCGTTCCAGGCCCACTCGATGAGCGGGACGGCTTCGGCGGGGATTTCGAGCTCGGCGTAGCGTGCTTCGTCGATGACGTGTTGCGCGGCGGCGAGGCACATGGTCTGGAGCTCGTTGCCGGCGGCTTCGAGGGTGTCGATTTCCGCGGCGGTGAACTGGTAGCAGGCGGACTCATCCCAGTAGGGGCGCGCGCCGGGGGCGAGGGCTTCAGGGGTGTGGAAGGTGAGGCCCTGCTGCTCGACGGTTTGCTGCCAGTTGAGGCGCGGGGTGAGATTGAGGCGTTGCATTATTCTCCCGATGCTGCTGTGCAACCGCGATGGAAGTCATACCCCAGGGGCTAAAGCCCGCTCCTGAGACGGTCTGTGAGACCCAAGGCTAAAGCCTTGGGGTACCTAGAAGCAAAGTCCGGCCCGAGTGAAGAGCGCGGGCGCGGATTCGTGATTCCGATGCAAAGACGCGGATGCATTGAGGCGTTGCATTATTCTCCACCTCCGCCGAAGGAGCTGCCGAAGCCGCCGCGGGATGTGCCGCTGGTGCTCATGCCGCGACCGCCGGTGGAGTAGCTGTGGCCGGGGACGGGGGTGAAGCTTCCGCCGTTGACGATGCTGCCGAGGGCGTAGCCGCCGACTCCGCCGTAGTAATTGCGGTACATGTGCGGCATGAAGATGCCGCCGTTGCCGTAGTAGCCGCCGTGGTTGGTGGGCGTGCCAGAGGAGATGGCGCCGGGCGGGAGGTTCTCGCAGAATTTAGGGTCGACGACGACGTTGTGTTCGTCGACGCAGCGCTGGGGGTCGGCGCGATGGCAGCCGGAGGAGAGCGCGACGGCGGCGGAGGCGAGGAGCGGGGCGAAGACGTAGGCGGAGCGGCGCATGGGGTTGTCGGTTGTCCGATGTCCGTTGTTAGTTGTTAGGTGCGAGTTGCCGTTGCTGGATTGTGCTACTGGCGACCGTGACTATTTTGTGGGTGGTGGTGTGATTGCTGCGGGGTCAATATAGGGCGGAGGCGGGGTTTTGCCTTCGGCGATGAGGGCCTGGTCGATGATCTTGAAGATGTAGGCGTTGGGTAGCGCGCCGTCGATCTTGTCGCCGTTGATGAAGAGGGAAGGCGTGGAGTCGACGTTGAGCGCGGTGCCGAGTTTGACGGATTCCTTGATGGCGACGGTGTCCTGCCTGGCGATGCAGGCGTCGAGTTTGGGGAGGTCGACCTTCTCCATGGTGCCTTGCTCGCGGGTGAGCTTGTCGAGCTGCTTGTTGGCTTCGTCGAGGCTGCGCTCACCGACCTTGCCGTCGGGGCCGGGGGCGGGTGTGCCGATGTCGCCGGCGCGGGCGTGGATGGTGTCGACGGCGATCCAGTAGCCGGTGGCAGACTGATCGGCGAGGCAGTTGACGTCGACGGCGGCGTGCATGGCCCAGGGGTGCTGGTCGAGCGGGAAATCGCGGTAGACGATGCGGACCTGGTCTTTATAGCGCTCGGTGATAGCGGGGAAGAGGTTGGTGTGCAGCTTGGCACAGTAGGGGCACTCGAGGTCGTCGAAGCCGACGATGAGTACGGGCGCGTCGGACGGGCCGCCGCGGGAGGGACGGCCTTCGGCGGAGACGATCTTCTTGGGGTCGGCGGAGATGTCGAACTTGTTGAACTGGGCAAGGGTCTTGCCGTCGGTGGAGAGCAGGAAAGTGAGGGGGTGGGAGCTCTTGCCTTCCATGTCGGAGACGCTGACGGCGATCTCATCGAAGCCCGCAACGGTGCTGGGCGTGCGTGTGCCAACGGAGATCATCGCTCCGGGCGGGAGGTTGGCTTTCTGGCGGAGCAGGACTTCAACGCGACGGGCGACGTCCGGCGGAACCGGGGAGCCGGGGGCGGGTTGCTGGGCGTGGCAGCCGAAGGAAGCGAGGGTGGCTAGAAGGAGCGTGGGGAGGAGGATCGCGGGGCGCAGCACAATGTCTTTATTATCGCAGAGGCGTCAAGGGAATGGCCCTGGGCCAGTGAATAGTGAAGAGTGAATAGTGAATAAGGCAAAGTCGGGGAACGGTGGTGAATTCCGCGGCTAGAGGGGTTTGCGGTACTGGAGGAAGCCGGAGTTTTCGGCGACTTTGTCGTAGAGGTTCATGGCGGTGGTGTTGGTGTGGTGGGTTAGCCAGTAGACGCGCGCGGAGCCGGCCTGGCGGGCGGCGGTGTAGACGGCCTCGATGAGCTGGCGGCCTACGCCGCGGTCGCGTTCGGAGGCGGCGGTGAAGAGGTCTTGAAGGTAGCAGGTGGGGGCGATGGATATGGTGCTGCGGTGGAAGATGTAATGGACCAGACCGACCAGTTGGCCGTTGCGTTCGGCTACGAAGGCATTGACGGGTTCGGCGGGGTCGATGAAGCGCTGCCAGGTGGTCATGGTGATGGCTTCCGGTAGGGCAGTGGGGCCGGAGCGCTCGTAGAATGCGTTGTAGCCGAGCCAGAGGGGGAGCCACTGGTCGAAGTCGGCGGCGGTGACGGGGCGGATGTGGAGGTCGCCTGAGTTTTCGAGGGGCATCGTTCGCTCCGGGGAAATGTCTAGAAGAGGCGCTCGGCTTTTCGGAGGTTGCCGGCGGTGCCGATGTTGGCGAGGGTGAAGTTGAACTTGTAGGTGCCTTCGTTGCGGATGGAGCCGAGCTCGTACTTGCGGTACTCGACCGAGAGGCCGCAGCAGTTCCAGTTGTAGCCGGTCTGGGCGGACATGTACTGGACGCTGGCGCGGTTGAGGTCGAGATTGACGTTGGCGGCGGCGGAGAGGCCGGGCTTGGTGGAGTTGCCGTAGCCGATCAACATGCGCATCTGCTGGAAGTCGGAGATGGCGGAGGGAAGCAGGCTGCCGACGCCGTTGTTGTCGATGGTCTCGGTGTAAGAGCGGCCGGGAGCGTTGAGGCGAGCGTAGGAGATGGCGCCGAAGTAGGGGCCTTCGTGGGCGTCGAGGAAGATGTTGGAGCTGGTGAATTTCTTGGCGCCGGTGTCGAGGTCGAAGTCCCACTCAATGTCGGTGTGGGAAGACGTGCGCACGCGCAGGCGGGAGCTGAGTGGCGAGGTTTCGCGGGGTTCGGTGAGGAAGGCGATGCCCGAGAAGGAGAGGGTGGCGTCGAAGATGTTGCGGCGGGTGTTGAGGATGGCGCCGCCGAAGGTGCGGTCGAAGAAGTGCTTCTGGGCGATCTTCCAGCTGAGCCACTCCTGCTGCTGGGGTTCGGCGGGGGGGCAGAGTGCGGTGGAACGGGCATGGCTATGGGTGGGGATCGGCGGGGCGTCGGGCGTGGCGATGCCGTTGGCGTCGATGCCGGAGGGGGACTCGGATGGGTCGGCGGGCTCGGCGTCTTCGGTGTCGATGGCGGGTGTGGACGGAGCCGGGAGCGGCGATGGCACACCGCACGGACTGGGCGCCCTGGGTGCGCGACGGCGCGCAAACAGGCGTTGAGTGACGCCGTATTCGATTTCGTCAGTGTTGCTGTCGACGTCGACGTCGTCGAAGCGAAGGATGCTGAGGAAGTTGCCGATGCCGCGCGTGTTGCGGTAGAGGAACTCGGGCTCAACGGTGTGGCGGAGCGTGGGACCGAAGAGGCGGGCGAGGAAGGGCGGGGGATGGAAGTCGCGCTCGATGACGGGCGGGCGGATGTCGGCCGTAATGTCGAGCGACGTGCGGGTGAGGGGTGTGGTGAGTTCGATCGGTGGGGCGCCGGCGGGATACGGCGCCTCCCTGCTGCGAGAGTAGAAAGTTTCGCGTACGGCGACGGAGGTCATGGTGTGCCAGCCGTCGCCGGAAAGCGGCAGCGAGAGCTGGGGGCGGACGTCGAGCCTCTCGATCATGCCGGAGGAGACGAAGTTGGGCTGCGAACGCTTGAGGCCGGCGATGGAGCTGTTGAGGTTCCAGATGAAGGGCGTGCCGGGAATGCGATGGTCGATTGCGGTGAAGTCGACTTCAGGAGCATGAAAGATGGTGACCTGCTGGCCGGGCTGAGCGACCAGGTTTCCCTGTTTGTCTTTGGTGGTGATGGGAACCCGCTTCAGGCCGAGGTAACGGTCGCCACGGATGCCGAGGGCGAAGCCTTCGCTCTGGTGGGTGGCGTAGACGATGGAGGTGATGTCGGAGGAGACAGCCTGGTTGAAGTTCTCGTTGAAGGCTTCGCGATAGACGTAGGAGCTGAGGTATTCGGCGTCGCCTACGCCGCGCCAGTGCGTTGACAATTGTTTGCGGAAGGCGATGGTGACGTCCTGTCCGCCCTGGTTGGTATAGACGCCGCCGGCGGGCGTGTAGCCGCGGTCCTGCAGGGCAGAAAAGTGGGCGAGGAAGAAGTCGCTGGCCTGGCCACGATAGCGGAAGGAGGCGGATTCAGAGAATCCGCGGGCCGAGAAGTACTGGGTTCCTATGGTGAGGTCGGCGGAACGGCCGAGGACGAAGTAAAACTCTTCGCCCAGGATGAGGCCCTTGGTGGAGCTCTGGCTGATGACCGGGACGAGAATGCCGGACTGGCGGGCTTCGGCGTCGAGCGGGTGGGTGACGTAGGGGAGGAACAGAATGGGGACGCGCAGCAGACGGAAGGTGGAATCCCTGGCGCGCGCCGTTTCGCCGTCGAGTGAAAAATGGCGTGAGGAGAGGAGCCAATCGGGGTTGGGCAGCAGGCAGGATGTGACGGTGCCGTCGTAGACGTCGTAGTTCTCCGGGCCGGTCTTGACGATGATGCGGCCGGAAAACAGGAAGGGGTTGGGTGTGGAGTAGCTGACTCGGGAGACGTTGTGCATGCCAACGGAGCCGGTGACGTCATAGAAAGTGCCGGTCTGGGTGCGGAGGTTGTAGTTGCCGCGGCTGGCCTGGATGTACTCGTCGTTATCTCCGCCGGAGACGATGACGTGACCCTGCACCTGGAGATCGGCGGTGGCCTCGTCGTAGGTAATGCGGTCGGCGTGGACGACGTGGCCGTGGTAGCTGACGGCGACGTTGCCTTCGAGGGTGTAGAGGTCGCCGTGACGGGACTGGTTATCGGCGTCGAGGGTGAGGAGCTGTCGGGGGTCGTCGACGACCAAGGGAACGGCGCGGGGCAGGTCAGGCAGTGGGCCGGCTTGAGATGCGGAGGGTGCTTCCACCGGCTGCCGGGGTGCAGGATCGTAGGGGGCGGAAGGGGGTGCCTTGCTTGCTACCTCCTGCGCCGCGAGATGTTGCTGCTTTGTGAACGCAGGGATGGTAGTTATGAACACAAGGGCTAGCCACAACGACAGCGGGAAAGGCCGATTGGCAGGTGTTCGAGGAGCTGGGTTGAGGCCGTGCACAGGTTGAGCTTAGACGATTTCGATGCGTGAGGTGGAAGCATCGGGTAACGACAAAGGCTCAGGACGCCGGTTGATGGGTTTGTATAGCTGAAGGAGTGCAGGGTTTAGCGATGAGTGGATCGGCGCAACAGGAAGATCGGGCAGAGCAGCTGAGCTTCGCGGCGACAGGAACTGAGGGTGCCCAGGGACTGAAGCAGCAAGTGGCGGAACGGCTGGAAGCGCATCGGCGGCGGCGGACCGATGCCCGGGAGCCAGAGCGGCGGCTGGATGAGCAGGGCGCGATCCGGCGGACACGTTCGGGGTCGTCAAAGATTCGCGAGGCGGTGGCTGCGCGCTACGAGAACAGCGTGACTTACCGCGAGTTCCTGGAGCAGGAGGCTGGACGCGCACTGGAGCGGGCGAAGGTTGAGGCGGACCTTGCCGCTGAGCGCGTGCGGGAAGCTGCCGCGGCGCAGATGCAGTTGCTGGAAGAGCTGCAGCAGTGGCAGCCGAGTGCGCCTGATCCGCGGGACCAGAGTTTTGTGGAGCCGCCGTTGTCGGTGGCCGGTATTCCGGTTGGGATGTCGCGGAGTGAAGCTTCGGCGGTGCGTTCGGTCCGGCAAAACGCGGAGCGGAGTGAGGTGTTTTCCGCCGGGTTGACGGTGCGGTTGTACGAAGATCTTGGGCCGCAGCGGACGCCTGTGGAGGGCACGCGGCGCGTTGCGGCGCCGGTAGAAGCGGAGCCGCATGAGACGTCGGCGCTGGATGATGAGATTGCTTTCCGGCGGGCACCGGAGTTTGAGCCGCATGTGGAGCCGCAGGCGATTGCAGGCAACGTGATCGAGTTTCCGCGACAGCTGGTGGCGGCACGTAAGGTGCGTCCGCGGCTGGCTGAAGGCCCGCTGCGCGATGAAGAGGTGGGCGAGCCGCAGATGCGCATCTTCGAGGTGGAGGCCGAACAGGTTTCTACCGCTCCGGTCGAGGCTTCGGAGACGGTGAACGCTCCGGCGTGGCAGAGCATGGTTCTGGAGAGCGCGCCTTCGGTTGAAACGGCGGCTCATGTTGAAGCGCAGGCGCATTACGCGATTACGCCGCAGACGGCTCGGCTGGAGCTGCGGCTGATGGCTGCCGCCGTGGACGCGTGCTGTGTGCTGGCGGCGCTGCTGGGGTTTGTGACGGTCGCGGGGTACATGGCGGGGCCGACGCTGCTGGTGTTGCCGAAGCCGCTGCTGGGCGCTGGCGTGGCGGGTGTGGCGGCGGTGTTGTTTGTGTTGTTCCAGCTGCTGTGCTTCTCGCTGAGCGATGCGACGCCGGGGATGCGGTATGCGCAGATTGCGCTGTGCACCTTTGGCGATGACAATCCGACGCGGAAGGCGATGCGCCGGCGGGTGTTTGCTACGCTCCTGGCGGCTTGCCCGCTGGGCGTGGGATTGGCCTGGGCGTGGATGGATGACGATGGGTTGGGGTGGCACGATCGGATTTCGCGGATGTATCAGCGGGCTTATTAAGGCAGGGATTAGGGATTAGGGAGTAGGGAATAGGGAATAGGAAAGGCAGAGGCCGCCGGTGATGGCGGCCTCTTGTTTTGTTTGCGTTCGGTGTTGCGCGGACGTCGCTTTTATACTGGCTCGCCTATTCCCTATTCCCTGGGAATGGGTGCTCCTGCCTGGATCCAGGCGGTGAGGGCGGCGATGTCGGCTGGGGCGAGGATGCTTTTGGGGGGCATGGGTTTGGTGGTGGGATTGTCGCGGTGGATGGCGGCGATGAGGGGGGATAGTTCGGGGTGGCCGGGGGTCAGGACGGCGCCGCTCTTGCCGCCGTGGAGGATGGCGTCGCGGCTGTCGAGGCGGAGGCCTCCCTTGCGGTTCAGGCCAGCGTGGCAGCGGTAGCAGTTGGCCTGGAGGATGGGCTGGACGCGGTGGTTGTAGTAGTCGAGGCTGGCTGGGTCGGTTGCGGGGCCGGTGGCGGGTGTTTCGGGGGCCAGAGTGGGTGGGCCGTCGCAGCCGGCGAGCGCGGCGGTCGCCAGGGCGAGGGCGAGGATGGCCGGGTTCAAGCTGAGGTGGAGGCGGGTTAGCAAGGCAGCCTTGGGGAGCGGGATGGTGGTGAGTTCACTTTATCGTGAACGCGCTCACGGGCAGGAATCGACGTCGGCGAACCCTAATGGTCATCACCCGAATGGTTCGGCGCAGGTAGAGTTAAAAGTGCTCTGGCGGCTTCGCGGCCCCTTTATAGTTGTAGTAACAATGAAAAAGCACTCACGGGTCAGTAGTGACGATCGAGGCCGTGTAGCTGTGTGCCTGCGTTTCGGGGTGCTGGCTGCGGGGTTTGGGGCCGGGTTGATGATGGGGCCGGTTTGATGATGGGGCCGGTGGCCATGGCGGCGGGACATCCTGCGCGCTATCACGATGCGCGCGAGGTGACCGCGCACTCGGAGCACAGCCGGCGGGTGCGGGCCGCGGAAGATAGTGGTGACAAGAGTCCAAAGGCAAAGACTGGCAAGCGCGGAACGACGAAGGCGGGGGGTGGAGCTGCGGCGCAGAGTGAGAAGTCCCCTGCGAAGCCAAAGGCAAAGTTGCGGCGGCACAAGCTGAGGCCCGAAGATGAGGCCCAGAACGATCCGCTGGTGATCCACCGGATCAAGGGCCGGCGGAGCGCGGTGAAGCGCGATGCCATGCCGATCCAGAACGTGGCGAAAGCTGAGGAGAGCGTGAAGGCTCCGGCAAAGATGGCGCCGAAAGCCTTGACGATGGATGATTTTGTGCGCGCTGCTGGCGGTGAGGTGGCGTCGGACAAGGTGGGGCCGGAGAAGAGTGCCACATCGCAGCAGAGCGTGGGGATCTATGCGCTGGGGCAATCGCATCCAGAGGACGATGAGCGGCTGCCGATGAAGTCCGGCAAGCAGATTACGGCCGAGGTCTCTGCGGTGCCGGAGCGGGCGCCGGTTGTGCCGGTGACATCAAAGAAAGCGGCGAAAGCCAATGTGCTGCCCGAGGGCCATGCGGCGAAGGCGGAGATCGTTGAAGAAGCGATGACGCCTATGGTGCTGCCTACCCTGCGGATGAAGCATGGCCGGGTGATTATGCCTAAGCCGCTGAAGGGGTCGTGGGATGTTCTGGTGCACCAGAACACGATGGCCGACAGCGAAGGGTTGGATCGGATTCAGAATGACGACGATCTGGATCGGATGCGTGAGGCGCACCTGCTGGTGCCGCTGGCGGACAGCCGGTCGCTGCTGGTGAATGAGGGTCTGCCGGATAACCGGCGTTATGCGCGGCCATGGGCTGCTCGGTTTGCGGCGGACATGGGACGGAACTACTATGCTCGGTTTCACCAGCCGCTGCGGTTGAACTCGGCGGTACGGACGGTGGAGTATCAGCTACAGCTGCAGCGCGTGAACGGCAATGCGGCTGCCGTGGATGGCGATGGGGCTTCTCCTCACCTGACCGGCCAGGCGCTGGACTTTGGCAAGCGCGGGTTGAGCAAGCTGCAGCTGGCGTGGATGCGGGCATATCTTGAGCCGATGATGCGCGCGGGAAAAGTGGATGTGGAGGAAGAGTTCCAGCAGGCCTGCTTCCATGTGAGTGTGTATCGCAGCTACCTGCCGGTGGTGGTGAAGGCCAAGAGCGCGAAGGTGGATGTGGCCAAGGTGGAGCCACCGGTGCGGGCAGCCAAGGCGGACGCTACGGAACGGTAGGGCGGTTTGCCCATACCTGGGTATCCAAGTGTTGATTCCGTTGGGCAACGTATCGGCATCCCTCCGAAGCCATGCGTGAAACAGAAAAGGCCACCCGCTGCGGGTGGCCTTTCTTTAGCTCTGTTTTAAGTATAGCTGGCGCGGAGAATAACTACGCCAAACTAGCGGAAGAGATTGGCGCTTGTTTTGTTAGGGTTGGAAGTTTTTTACGGGGTGGGGGGTTGACAGGGTTTGGGGCTCACTCCCCTGCTGCGGAAGAGGGCATACCCCAGGGGCTGAAGCCTCGGGGTACCTTCGAGCAACAGCAACGGCAAGAACAGGCAACGGCAAGAACGGGAGAAGGCAAAAGCGGTGAAGCAGGTCCGTTCGCTGCGCTCAGGATGACAATTTCTATGGCTGTGGCTCTGGCTGAACCGGTTTAGAACTCGTGGAGGTTGCGGCGGCGGTTGATGCTGATGCCGATGGCGGCGATGCCGAGGATGGCGACGAGCAGCAGCACGTACTTGAGGCGCGAACGGTAGCGTTCGAGGGTGCCGGCGCTCCAGGCTTCGTGGGTGGCGGCGAGGTCGGCGGCGAGGCCGGGGATGGTGATGGCGGTGAAGTCGTTGTTGACGCCGGGGTCGGCGGGCAGTGAGCCGAAGATGCGGGATGGGTCGGGATCAGTGCCGTCGCGGTCCTTGGGGATGGTGTGGATGAGGGCGTTGATCTCGCGGTCGCGCGGGTCGCTGAAAAGATTCTCGTCGGCGGTGTTGGGGAAGAGCGTGACCTTGCCGGTCATCTGCTGCTCGATAGCGGAGACGCCGTCCTGGCAGACGCCGAGGGCGTAGTAGCCGCCGAAGGGCAGGGTAGCGTGGGTGGCGTGCAGGTGCATGTAGGCAACGGTGAGCAGGGAGCTGAGGCGGGTGACCTCGACGGCCTGATGGTCGCGGTAGGTGTGGGCGTTGCGTTTGAGGACCCAGGCCTGGTCGAGGGTGTCCATGGTGCGCCACTGGGCTTTGCCGTCGATGCCGAAGTAGTAGCTGACGTCGGCGTTGATTCTGGGGCCGCGGATGTGCCACTCGTACTCGGCGTGGGCGACGGGTATGAGGAGCCGGCGGCCGTGGCCGTGGGGGATGACGATGTTGGTGTTGACCCAGAACGGCATCATGACGTCCTGGCCTTTGTAATGCAGGTGGCCGAAGTTGGCGAAGAAGCGGGAGTCGGTGACGGAGACTTCGTGGCCAGAGGCCTGGAGCGCGGCGATGAGGTCTTGCGGCGTGATGGCGACCTGGGCGCCGACGGTTGCGGTAAAGGGCTGGGCTCCGTCGAGGGTGTTGGCTGCGAGGCGATTGAGGACGTCGGCGAGGCGCTGTGACTCGGGGTGCTCATCGGCGAGGGCGGGATTGGGGCCGTCGCCATGGGTGACGTAGTTGCCGAGGTCGGTGACGAGGCCGTTGATGGAAAAGGGGGGCAGGGTCGAGGGAGCGTCGAAGGAGACGTGATCGGTCTTGTCGATGGCGTAGGGGCCGAGGTCGAGGGAGGCCTGGGTCTGCGCGGTGGTAGGCGAGGCGCCGGGGTGGACGGCGGCGAGGTCTTCGAGCGGGGCGTTCTTTCCGGCTACCTGGCCGGCGATGGCGACGGTGGGATTGATTTGACGCATGTCCCATCCGGGGAAGTGGTCAAGGCCGGTCCAGTTGGCGCCAAGGATGTGGTCGCGCAGGTCTTGCTCGAGCTGTGGTGTGAGCAGCGCGGCGCCGCGGCTGCCGGTCTTCTGGAGCTGATCGACGAGGTCCTGGTCGAAGCCGGGGCGCGAGGAAAGCTCACGCATCATCTGCGAGAGCATGACGGTGTTGGGGGACATCGGTGGATCGGATGGCGGGGTGTAGGAGTCGCTACAGCCGGAGATCATGACGAGAGCGCCGAGGAGCGCGAGTGTGGGTTTCGAACGCATAGAGGTGGTTAGACGCGTGGTCGAGGCCGGGAGAGTGTTTCTTATCATAGAGAAGATGGGTTCGTCAGTTGTCACGGTCGTCGGGCCGGGGATCCCACGAGGCGGCCTCACTCAGGCGTCGAGTTTCTTGATAACCAGCTCGTTGAGGACGGCGGGGTTGGCCTGGCCCCTGGAGAGCTTCATGACCTGGCCGACGAAGAAGGCTGACACCGTGCGTTTGCCGCCTTTGAACTGGGCGACCTGGGCGGGGTTGGCGGCGATGACTTCGTCGATCATGGCTTCAATGGCGGAGGTGTCGGAGATCTGCTGCGGCTTGTCGCGGGCGTAGATGTGGGCGAAGTCCTGGCCTTCGGCGAAGCAGGTGTCGAGGAGCTGCTTGAGCTGTTTGGAGCTGATTTCGTTGGCTTCGGCGAGGTCGGCGGCGAGGACGAGGCCGTCGAGGGTGATGGGGGAGGCGCTGAGCTCGACGTTGCCGACGCGGAGGCGCATGGTGATTTCGGAGAGCAGGATGGCGGCGACGCGCTTGGGTGATTTGGCGCGGGATGCGGCGAGCTGGAAGAAGTCGCCGAGGGCGCGGTCGGTGGTGAGGGTGGCCGCATCCTGCGCGGAGAGGCCGTACTCGGTGGTGAGGCGGGCGCGGCGGGCTTCGGGGAGTTCGGGCATGTCGGCGAGGATTTGGCGCTGCCACTCGGGGCCGACGACGAGGGGTGGGAGGTCGGGCTCGGGGAAGTAGCGGTAGTCGTGGGCCTGCTCCTTGGAGCGCATGGAGTAGGTGCGGCCCTCGGCGTTGTTCCAGAGGCGGGACTCCTGGACGACACGACCGCCCTCTTCGATGACGCCGATCTGGCGCTCGATTTCGTACTCTACGGCGGAGCGGATGTAGCGGAAGGAGTTGACGTTTTTTACTTCGGCCTTGGTGCCGTATTCCTTCGCGCCCTTGAGCATGACGGAGACGTTGGCGTCGCAGCGGAGGGAGCCTTCTTCCATGTTGCAGTCGGAGACGGCGGTGTAGAGAAGGATTTCCTTGAGTTTAGTGAGGTATTCGAAGACTTCGTCGGCGGAGCGGAGGTCGGGCTCGGAGACGATTTCGACGAGCGGGGTGCCGCAGCGGTTGAGGTCGATGTAGGTGCGGGTGGCGGAATCGGCGAAACCGTCGTGGATGCTCTTGCCGGCGTCCTCTTCCATGTGCAGGCGGGTGATGCCGATACGCTTGTCTGCTCCGGTAGCGTCCGGGACGATGAGATAGCCGTTTTCGGCTATGGGTTTGTCGAACTGAGAGATCTGGTAGCCCTTGGGGGAGTCGGGGTAGAAGTAGTTCTTGCGGGAGAAGATGCTGGTTTCGCGGATTTCGCAGCCGATGGCCCTGGCGGCGAGGACGGCGAACTCTACCGCCTGGCGGTTGAGCACGGGCAGTGCGCCGGGGAGGCCGAGGCAAGTGGGGCAGACGTGGGTGTTAGGCTCGCCGCCGTACTCGTTCTTGCAGCCGCAGAAGGCCTTGGTCCTGGTGAGGAGCTGGACGTGGACCTCGAGGCCGATGACGGGCTGGTACTTGGCGAGGACGTCGGGCGAGAGTGCGATGGCGGCTGGCATGGCTGGGTCAATTTTAGCGCGGGTATTGCCCAAGGTTAGACGCGAACGAAAGTGGGAGTGGACTTGGCTGGCGAGGGGGCTGTGGAGTAGTATTCCGGAGCTAACAAATCAGCGAGGATGTGTACTGTGTGGCAGGACTCTACGGAAGAGCGTGAGCCGATGGATGTGTGCGTTCTGGAGGGCTCCGACGCGATCCTGAAGCGTGTTTCACTGCTTGAAATGTTGGCCGAACGCTGCGGCCAGCCGGGTGCGATGCACTGGCTTGGCTACTTTCTGGGCGGCGGCGGGGCGAAGTGGAAGCGGCCGGTGCTGGTGCTGTTGGTGAAGCCGGGCGTGGATGGTCATGGGCGGGTGGAAGCCGATGACCTGCATGCGGCAGTGCTGTTTTATGAGCTGCGGGTGCTGGGTTTCGGGACCGGTGCCTATACGACGGACGATCTTGAAGGCATACGGACGGTGGTAGCTCCGGCGGGTATGCGGAGCTATGTGACGGCGCGGGCGGTGCGGGCGCTGCTGCGGCAGAAGGCGCACGTGGTGCTGACGTCTTATGCGTGTACCAAGCTGGATGGGAAGCATCCGGGGCCGGTGCTGCGGGCTAGCGAAGTGCGGTGGGCTGAGCGGGATCGTGCGGTGAAGAAGCAGTTGCAGCTGGCGGACACGTACGACGGCACGCTGGCGAAGTTCGGCAAGACGACGCGGACAAACATGCGGTTCTATCGGAAGCGGATGCTGGCGAAGATGGATTGCAAGCTGGTGGCGGACGTGCAGACGCTGCTGAGCGAAGCGGATATTTCGGCGCTCAATGCGGCATCGCTGAATCCGGTGCCGGATGCGGAGTGTTTGCGGCGGTTTCGGGCGTCGCGGGATTTGCCGGGTGGGTTCCTAGTGGGTCTGCGGGGGGCTGAAGGTCAGTGGTTGAGCATGGCGGGCGGGTGGCGGCATGGGTCGACCACCGTGGTGCATTACCAGATGAATGCGGCGGGGTATCGCAAGGACTCGCTGGGTACGGTGATGCGGGCGTTTCTGCTGGAGCATGAGGTGGGCCTGGGAACGAAGACGCTGGTGTTCTATCGCGGGACACCGCATCCGATGTCGCATGCGTTCGATGACGAAGTGGTGCGCGACCTGCTGGTGTGCCGGACGTCGTGGCGCGCGGCACTGCTGCGGCGGCTGGCGGAGATTGTGGACGCGCGGAACTTCTGGGGCAGCACGGCTTTCCTGGCGGCGGCGATGGTGAGCGATGAGTGGAATTGGACGCGCGGCGCTGCGGCGGATGCTATCGCCGAGGGGTTGCCGGTGGCCGAGACGCTGGAGCGGTTTACGGCGAACAGCAATGAGAGCCTGGAATACGGACTAAAATAGGGGCTGCATGATTCTGCCCTTCGTCCGCGAGTTGATGGCGGACCTGGAGTCCTCCGCAGCCTTTGAGCGTGTGCGCCGCCATCTAGCGGGTGGCACGGGCCGGAGACGTGTGTCTGGATTGACCGCCACGGCGCGGGCTCTTTATCTTCCTTACTTTGTGCGGGCGGGGCAGGCGCCGGCGCTGGTGATTGTTTCCGACAACAAGGCGGCGGAGGCGCTGCATACGGCGGTGCTGGCGGCTTGTGAGCTGACGGGCGCGTTGAACGCCGATGAAGTACTGCGTCTGCCGGCGCATGATGTGCTTCCGTTTGAGAATCTGTCGCCGCATCCGGAGATACAGGAGCAAAGGGCGGCGGCGCTGTGGAAGCTGGCCGCTGGGCACGGGAGCGGAGGCGGAGCGCGGCTGGTGATTGCGCCGGTGGAAGCGGTTTGCATGAAGTTGTTCAAGCGCGATTTTTACGCGGCGCTGGCGCTGCGGCTGAACAAAGGCGAAGAGCATATTCCTGACATGCTGGTGGAGCATCTGCTGTCGGTGGGCTATACGCGCGTGGATGTGGTGGAAATGCCGGGTCAGGTGACGATTCGGGGCGGAATTGTTGATGCTTACTCGCCGGAGATGGACCGGCCGGTGCGGATCGATTTTTTTGGGGATGAGATTGAGTCGATCCGGAAGTTCGATCCGGATACGCAGCGGTCGAGCTCGCAGATGGATTCCGCGCTGCTGTTGCCGCTGACCGAGACGCCGGTTACTGACAAGCTGCTGACAGCGATCAATGCGCGGTTGACGCGGTCGGGGCGGGCGGGAGCGGAGTTGGAGGGTGGGGAGACTCCGGCGGAATTGGTGGCGCATGTTCCCATGTCCGAGAATCCGGACATGGGGCACCCCGGTGTGAGAGTCGCGGATGCGACGGTGTTTCCGGGGTGGGAGTTTTATGCGGCGGTGGCGGGGGCTAATTCGTCGTTGCTGGAGCTGATGGGGCCGCAGACGCGGGTGTTTGTGGAAGAGCCGGCGATGGTGGAGAACCAGGGCGAGCGGTGGTGGACGAAGGTGGAGCAGCGGCATGACCGGGCGGGGATCGGGTCGCTGGTGCGGCCGGAGGATTTGTATCTTTCGCCGTGGGAGATGCAGGACCGGGTGCGGTCTTATGGGGGATGTGAGCTGGACCAGCTTGGGGCTGTCGATATTCTGGATGCGGACCGGAGCGATGCGAGCGAGGTGGAGTTTGCGACGCGGCCTACGATGCGGTTTCATGGGTCGATACCGGGTTTTGTTGATGAGCTGAAGGCGCTGATGGTGAATGAGGCGCGGGTATTGATTGCGGCGCCGAACCAGGGTGAGGTGGAGCGGCTGGCGGGGTTGTTGCAGGAGTATGGCGTGGCGTACCGGCTGGGGTCGCGTACGCAGGCTCCGGGGTCTTCGACGGTTTATTCGGAGTCGAGTTACCTGGCGGGGGATTTGCGGACGCCGGTGATTGTGCGGGCTGCGGTTTCGAACGGCGTGCAGGTGCTGGACCTGGATCGCGCGACGGGGCGGCAGCTGATCGTGTTTGGCGCGAACGATCTTTCTGACGATGCGGATGTTCATGCGCGTACGGTGGTCCGGAAGTCGAAGACGTCGGCGTTCATTTCGGATTTTCGTGATTTGGCTGTGGGCGATTACGTGGTGCATGTGGAGCATGGGATTGCGCAGTACCAGGGGCTGAGGTCGTTCGATCAGCCGGACGCTCCGCCGCTCGAGATGATGATGCTGGAGTTTGCGGACACGACGTTGTATGTTCCGCTGACGCGGCTGGACCTGATTCAGAAGTACCGGTCGAGCGAGACGGGGCCGGCGCCTGAGAAGAACAAGCTTTCGAACCAGGCGTGGGCGAAGACCAAGGCGCGGGTGAAGAAGGCCATGCAGGATATGGCCGAGGAGTTGTTGAAGCTGTATGCGCAGCGCGCTGCGGCGGTGGGCACGGCGTTTTCGCCGGACAACAATCTGCAGCGCGAGTTTGAAGACGCGTTCGACTTCAACGAGACCGATGACCAGCTGAATGCGGTGAAGGACATTAAGGCCGACATGGAAAGCATGCAGCCGATGGACCGGCTGCTGTGCGGCGATGTGGGCTACGGCAAGACGGAAGTGGCGATGCGCGCGGCGTTCAAGGCGGTGCAGGATTCGAAGCAGGTGGCGGTGCTGGCGCCGACGACGGTGTTGTGCTTCCAGCATTTCGAGAGCTTCAAGAAACGGTTTGCGAATTTTCCGGTGAACATCGAGATGATTTCGCGCTTCAGGACGGCGAAAGAGAAGAAGGATGTGCTGGAGAAGACGGCTGAAGGCAAGGTCGATATTTTGATCGGGACTCATGCCATTTTGTCGGAGAGTTTGAAGTTTCAGGACCTGGGGTTGCTGATCGTCGATGAAGAGCAGCGCTTTGGCGTGCGGCATAAAGAGCGGCTGAAGAAGATGCGGGCGGCGATCGATGTGCTGGCGATGAGCGCGACGCCAATACCGCGGACGCTGCACATGAGCCTGGTGGGCTTGCGGGACATGAGCGTAATCGAAACGCCGCCCAAGGACCGCATGGCGATCCAGACGATCGTGGCGAAGTTCGATGAGAAGCTGGTGCGGACGGCGATTGAGATGGAGCTGGAGCGCGGCGGGCAGACGTATTTTGTGCATAACCGCGTGGAGACGATTTATGAGCTGGCCGCGAAGATTCGCGAGCTGGTGCCGCAGGCTCGGGTGGTGGTAGCGCATGGGCAGATGCCGGAGGCGGAGCTGGAGCGCGCGATGCTCGCGTTCATGGATGGCGAGTATGACGTGCTGTGTGCGACCTCGATTATTGAGAACGGGCTGGATATTGCGCGGGCGAACACGATCATCATCAACCGGGCGGACCGGCACGGGTTGAGCGAGCTTTATCAGCTGCGGGGGCGGGTTGGGCGGTCGAACCGGCGGGCGTATGCGTATCTGCTGATTCCACCGGAGCAGCAGTTGACGGACATTGCGCGGCGACGGCTGGCGGCGTTGAAGGAATTCTCGGATTTGGGTGCGGGGTTCAAGATTGCGGCGCTGGACCTGGAACTGCGCGGTGCGGGGAACATGCTGGGTGGCGAGCAGTCGGGGCATATCGAAGCGATTGGTTTCGAGATGTATACGACGATGCTGGAAGAAGCGGTGAGTCGGCTGAAGGGCGAGGGGAAGGATGAGCGGCCGAACGTGGTGCTGAACCTGGGGATTTCGCTGCGGATCGATGACAGCTATATCGCCGAGGAGAACCAGCGGCTGCGGATGTACAAGCGGATTGCGGGAGCGGAGACGGATGCGGCGCTGGTGGATGTAAGGGCGGAGCTGGAGGACCGGTATGGGGCTCCTCCGGAGAGCGTGCTGCATTTGCTGGCGGCGGGAGAGATTCGGCTGACGTGCGAGCGGTTGGGGATTGCGCAGTTGGAGCGGAAGCGGACGGCGGTGGAGGAGGCGAAGAAGGCTGCGGCTACGCCCATGTCCCCAAAGGCGAGGGACATGGGGCACCCCTCGGGTTTGGGTGGGGGTTCGGGTTATGTGCGGCAGTGGAATGCGGGGACGGCGCCGCGGGCTCCGCTGAGCGGGCGGCATGGGCAGGCTCCGGTTTCGGCTAATTTGCAGTTTTCTAACCGGGCGGTGATGAATCGGACGGAGACGAATGCGACGCGCGCGGCGAGAGATGTGACGGCGGTGCGGGCAGCGGGGTCGCCGCTGCAGGCGGGCAAGATGAAGACGATGCGGGACATGCTGTACGTGACGTTTTCAGAGAAGGTTCATGCGACGCCGCAGGAGGAAGGCAAGGGGATCAATGCCGGGATGCTGATGAAGTTGGTGGCGAAGAATGCGAAGAACGGGGCGCAGTTTACGCCGCAGGGGGTGTTGAAGTGGCCGCTGTCGTCGGGGTTGGCGGATGATGTGATTCGGGAGACGCGGGAGTTGCTGACGGCGCTGGATGCGGGCCAGAGGATTTAATGTCGAAGTTAACATTGATGTACATCTCGACGCTGACGGCTCGACCGTTACGGATAGTGGGCTTGAATTTGTACTGACTTACGGCTTCGATGGCCTTCCGGTCGAATTCAGAACCCTTGCCGGCGCTGTGAACGACTCGAACCTGCGAGAGCTTGCCTTCCTTGTCTACCTTGACGAAGACTTCGGCGATGGCGTGCGTGGTTTCCGTTGGTGAAGAATGTGCGGGTGCCTGCGCAGCGGCAGGTTGATTAGCCACTGCAGGTTGCGCGAAGATGGGCAGGCCGAATGCGAGGCAGGTGAGGCCGAGAATTCGCATGGGTTGAAGTGCCTTCTTTCGGATTCAACAGGTTAAGGAAAGTATAGGGGTGCATCGTCTATCTTCCACGTATGGAATTTGAGCAGCGACCGCCGCGACGAAATTCGCAGGCTACGGTAGACTCAGGCGCATATGCGTAACGTTCTCGCACTCGCCCTTGCCGGAGTTTTGATGGTCTCGTCTGGTTCAGCTCAACGTGTGTCTGCTGATGGGGCTATTCAGACGTTTGAGTTTTTGTCTGAGCAGTACTTCACGGATGTGTACTTGAAGCTGCAGCCCACGTCGGCGACGCAGTCGGGGTTTCATGAGTTCGATGCGCAGCTGGAGGATTACTCGGCTGCGGGGATTGAGAAGAAGCGGGCGCTGCTGCATGTTTGGGAGAAGAAGATTGCGGCCATCGATCCTAGCGCACTGGATGCACCGCAGGCGGCGGACCGGGAGATTCTGCTGGGGAGTATCCGGTCGTGGTTGTTGACGATTGAGGCTATCAAGCCGCAGGAAAAGAATCCGGATACGTACCAGAGTGGGGTAACGAACTCGATTTTTGTGTTGATGGAGCGGCCGTTTGCGCCGGCGAATGCGCGGCTGCGGTCGGTGGTGGAGAGGGAGAAGCTGATACCGGCGGTGCTGGAGGATGCGCGGAAGAATCTGAAGAATCCGCCGAAGATTTTTACGGAGATTGCGCTGGAGCAGAATGATGGGCTGGTGAGCTTCTTTCAGAACGATGTGCCTACGGCGTTTTCTGATGCGACGGATGCGTCGGCCAAGGGCGACTTCATGAAGAGCAATGCGGCGTTGATCGCGGCATTGAAGAGTTATGGCGCATGGATGAAGGTGGACCTGCTGCCGCGGTCGGGTGGGGACTTCAGGCTGGGTGCGGATACGTATCGCAAGAAGCTGGCGTATGACGAGATGGTCGACGTGCCGCTGGAGAAGCTGTTGCAGATTGCGTACGACGACATGCATAAGAACCAGGCGGAGTTTGCGCGGGTGGCGAAGCTGGTGGATGTGAAGAAGACGCCGCAGGAGGTGCTGGCGGAGTTGGCTACGATTCATCCGCCGCCGGATGAGCTGCTGGCGGCGTTTCATGCGACGTTTGATTCGCTGGAGAACTTTATTCGCTCGCACCACGTGATGACGATTCCGGCGGAGACGCAGCCGGTGCTGGAGGAGACGCCGCCGTTTATGCGGGCGACGACGTTTGCGTCGATGGATGCGCCGGGGGCGTTTGAGACGGGATCGACCAAGGCTTACTTCAACGTGACGCTGCCGGAGAAGAGCTGGACGGCGGAGCATGTCGCTGAACACATGGCCGAGTTCAATGTGGGGACGATCGTTTCGACCAGTGTTCATGAGGCGTTTCCGGGACACTATGTGCAGTTTCTTTGGCAGGACCGGTTTCCGTCGAAGATTCGGAAGCTGATTGGGGCGAGCACGAACATTGAGGGATGGGCGCATTACTGCGAGCAGATGATGCTCGATGAGGGGTATGCGCAGCCGGGGCAGGGGGCGAAGGATGAGCGGGAGTCAAGGCTGATTCGGCTGGGGCAGTTGCAGGATGCGCTGCTGCGGGATGCGCGGTTTGTGAATGCGATCAAGCTGCACACCGGGCTGGGTGAGGCGAACGGTCAGTGGACGATTGACCAGGCGGTGGATCTGTTTGTGAAGGAGGGGTATCAGTCGCGGTCGGCGGGGATGGTGGAGAGCAAGCGGGGCACGGGTGATCCGACTTATCTTTACTACACGCTGGGGAAGCTGGAGATTATGAAGTTGCGTGAGGATATGAAGGCGAAGTTGGGGGCGAAGTTTAGCCTGCAGCAGTTTCACGATAACTTTATGCGGCAGGGTCCGGTGCCGGTGAAGGTGATTCGGAAGGCGATGTTGAAGGATGATTCGCCGGTGTTGTGAGGGCAGGGGGTAGACGGTAGAGGGTAGTGAATAAGGCAAAAGCAAAAGCTTTGACGCAGAGTTCGCGAAGTTTAGACGCCAAGTTTCGCGAAGTTGAACGGTGGGTTCCTACAACTTCTGTTCAAGGTGTTGTGCGTTTTGGGCAGGGGCGTCAGGGCTGGGTGGTTGCTAGCATGGATGCATCAGGTTGAGGAGTGACGTCGATGTCTGTTCAAAAAGTTCGTAAAGCTGTATTTCCTGCCGCAGGTATGGGCACGCGTTTTCTTCCCGCCACCAAGGCCATGCCCAAGGAGATGTTGCCGCTGGTCGATAAGCCGCTGATTCAATATGGCGTGGAAGAGGCTGTGGCTGCGGGGTGCACGGAGATTATTTTTGTTACCGGGCGCGGGAAGTCGGCGATGGAAGATCACTTCGATCGCTCGGCTGAGCTGGAAGCGCAGCTGGAGATGAAGGGCAAGACGGCGCTGCTGGAGATTGCGCGGTCGGTGTCGTCGCTGGCGAAGATTACGTATGTGCGGCAGGCTGAGGCGCTGGGGTTGGGACATGCGGTGCTACAGGCGAAGTGGCTGGTGGGCAATGAGCCGTTTGCGGTGATCCTGGCTGACGATATTGTGGATTCGAAGACGTCTTGCATCAAGCAGATGGTAGAGGCTTACGAGGAGACGCAGTCGTCCATTCTCGGTTCCGAAGTGGTGGAAGGGGATGCGATTTCGAACTATGGCTGTTTGGATTGCACGCCGGATGCGAAGAATCCGCGGCTGCTGGATGTGCATGACATGGTGGAGAAGCCGAAGCCGGGAACGCAGCCTAGTCAGAATGCGATCATCGGGCGGTATATTTTGACGCCGCGGATTTTTGAGATGCTGGAGCAGGTAACGCCGGGTGCGGGCGGAGAGATTCAGCTGACCGACGGCATCAAGGCGCTGCTGCGGTATGAGAAGGTTTATGGCTTCAGCTATGAAGGCAAGCGGCACGATGCGGGGGATAAGCTCGGGTTCCTGAAGGCTACGGTGGAGTTTGCGCTGAAGCGGAATGACCTGGGGCCGCCGTTTCGGGAGTGGTTGAAGGCGCAGACGTTTTAGATGGTGCTGCGTTCGGAGAGGGCGTTTCACGCAAAGGGCGCGAAGGTAAAGCACACGCAAAGAGCGCGAAGGGAGTAGGGGCCTGCCATGGATTTTGTGGCGGGCTTTCTTCTGTTTGGAGAGTGTCGTCTAATGGGGTGGTTATGGAGTTGCCGCTTGAACGCTAGGGATATTGCCGCCGCTTTGCCATGTCCGAGAATCCGTACGTGGGGCGCTCGATTGTTGGTGGTTGCGTTGTTGTGTGTGCCGGTGTGGGCACAGCGGCGGGCTATGGATCCGCCTTCTACGCTGGATATGAACAAGCGGACGCGGCTGATCCTGAAGGATGGCAGCTACCAGGTGGTGCTGGGCTACAAGCTGGATGGCGGGATTGTGCGGTATCGGAGTGCGGAGCGGGCGGGGGCGGTTGAGGAGATTCCGGCGGCGCTGGTGGATTTTGTGGCGACGAAGAAGTGGGAGGCCGATCATGCTTCGGCGGAGGAGCAGGCGGCGCGGCCGGCGCCGGTGTTGAGTCCGGAGCTGGCTATGGAAGAGGCGGAGCGGCAGTCGCGTACGCCGGAGGTGGCGCCGAATTTGCGGCTTCCGGATGAAGACAGCGTGCTGGTGCTGGATACGTTTCAGGCTGTGCCGGAGCTGGTGCCGCTGGATCAGCAGGGCGGTGACCTGAACAAGCAGACGGCGCACAACATGCTGAAGGCCGCGCTCAATCCGCTGGCCAGCGCGCACCAGATCCTGGAGATCAAGGGCGAGAAGGCGGACCACCAGATCCATGTTCCCGACCCGGTGTTTTACGTGCGCGTCGGGGATGATGATGGCACGCCGGTGAGCAGCGGCGGCGGATCGCTGGTGGTGGATACGCATGGGGCTGCGGGGAGGGCTACGCCTTCGTCGGGGTCGGAGAAGAGCAAGTACGTGATTGTGCATGTCGACGTGCGCAAGGGGCTGCGGGTGGTCGCGAGCTTCAGCATCAACCTGCTGGGCGGGGTGAAGCAGCAGGTGGACGTGGTGGAGACGAAGGCTGACGTGCTTCCGGGTGGGCATTGGCTGCGGCTGACGCCGAAGCAGCCGCTGGAGTTCGGCGAGTATGCCTTGATGGAAGTGATTTCCGAGAAGGAAGTGAATTTGAGTGTGTGGGATTTCGGGGTCCATCCGACGGCGAAGGAGAATGCGGATGCGATCAAGCCGGAGGAGCGCAAGCCGGCGTCGCTGACGCGGCGGCGGCAGGTGGTAGATGGTAGAGAGTAGAGCGTAGTGAGGTGAAGAGAGCGGCGCCCAGGTGCCGCTCTCTTTTTTCGAGATGACGGTGCCGGGGTGGGGAGAACAACGGCAAGAACGGGAGAAGGCAAGTGCGGTGAAGCAGATCCGTTCCCCTTCGGCTTCGCTCAGGGTCAGGATGACAATTTCTCTAGAGAGAAATTGTCTAAGAACTGCAACTGCAACTGCAACTGCAACTACAACTACAACTACAACTGCGACTGCGACTGCGACTGCAACTACAACAGCAACAGCAACAGCAACAGCAACAGCAACAGCAACTGCAACAGCAAGTGCAACCGCAACTGCCAATGCGGGGATCTCTCCACTGCGCTTCGCTTCGGTCGAGATGACGGGTGCTGGGGTTGGGGAGAGCGACGGCAACGGCAACGGCAACAGCAACAGCAGCTGATTCCCTTCGGGAATGACAAACCAAAGGGAGCAGTGGTGGGGCGGCGGTGCGTGTTGGTTGGGCTTAGGCTTCGGCGCGGAACTGGGGGGAGTTTTCGGTGTAGTTGTCGGAGAGCTGGACTTCTCCGTGGGCTACGCCGATGTCGTTGCGCGTGGATTGCTTGACGCGGTACATCATGGAATCCGCTGAGCGGATGATGCTGTGGAGGGTGGCGCCGTCCTGGGGGTAGGTGGCGATGCCGAAGCTGGCGGTGACGCAGATGGAGAGGCCTTCGCGGGTGAGGAACTCGCTCTCGTTGAGCTTCTGACGGACCTGCTTGATGAGTGCGGTGGCTTCGGTCTTGTCGAGGCCGCGCATGAGGGCTACGAACTCGTCTCCACCGTAGCGGAAGGCGGAGTTGGTGGCTCCGATGGTGGCCTTGAGGAGGCGGCCGATCTCAGCGAGCAGGCGGCTGCCGACGAGGTGGCCGTGGGTGTCGTTGATGTGCTTGAAGTGGTCGAGATCGAGGAACGCGATGCTGAAATGCGAGTGGATGGGGATGACCTGCGGGTCAGTGGCTTCGGCGATGAGGTCTTCAAGCTGCGAGTAGAGATGGCGGGAGTTGAAGAGGCCGGTGCAGTCGTCGGTGATGCTGAGGTGGTGGATCATCTTCATGTGGCGCGCGTTCTGCAGCGCGATGGCGGCGTAGTCGCAAAGCACACGAAGGAAGGAGATGGAGTACTCGGGCAGCAGGTCGAGCGAGCTGTTGTGGAGCTGCATGACGCCGAGGGTGCGCTCGCCGCAGCGGATGGGCAGGCAGGCGATGGAGCGGAGGTTGAGGTCAGGGTGCTGGCGGGAGAAGCGCGACCAGTGCTTGTCGAGGCGGACATCAGGGACGACGAGGGGGTTGCCGGTTTCAGCTACCCAGCCGGCAACGCCTTCGCCCATTTTGACGCGCAGGGTTTCGAGCTTCTCGGAGTTCATACCGGCTGAAAGGGCGTAGTAGAGCTCGTTGGTTTCTTCGTCGACCATCATGAGCGACCAGCGCTCGGGGCCGAAGAACTCGGCCATCTTGGTCATGATGGTGTGGAGCAGGGGCTCGAGTTCCAGGGTGGAGGTAAGGGCACGGGCGACATCATGAAATACGCGCAGATTTTCCATCTGGCGCATGTCAATCACTTCGGCTTGGCGTCGGTCTCTTGCGATGATGGCCATATCGTCTCTGCTTAGCTACCCGGTGGTGTCGTTAGTGACTGATGATAGCCCAATGATATCCGAGACCTCATTACCCGTTCGGGTGATGGTAACGGTACTGAGTCCCATTGTGGCGGGTGAGTGTAGGAGTGGATACATCCGGTGGTTACCCGCCAATGTGCACCATGCTGCGTGAAGGTTTGAGGAAGCCGGGTTCGCCGATGTGATGGCGGGCCTCCTTGCGCATGACGACGGCGCGGATCCAGGCGGACATATCTTCGTCGGTCGCGCCACGACGCATGAGGCCGACGAGGTCGTGGTCGCTCTGCGAGAAGAGGCAGGTGCGGACTTTGCCGTCGGAGGTGAGGCGGACGCGGCTGCAGTGTCCGCAGAAGGGGTTGGAGACCGGGGCGATGATGCCGATTTCGCCCAGGCCGTCGTCGAATGTGAAGCGGCGGGCGGTTTCGCTGGCGTGGTTGGGCGGCAGCGCCACGAGGGGGCGGAAGGCGTTAAGGCGGCCGATGATCTCGTCCATGGGGACGACGGTTTCTGGGGTCCAGGTGCGGTCTTCTTCGAGGGGCATGAACTCGATGAAGCGGACGATGACGTTTTCTTCGCGGGAGAATTTGGCGAAGGCTTCGATCTGGTCTTCGTTGAAGCCGCGGAGGAGGACGGCGTTGATCTTGATGGGGCCGAGGCCGGCGGCCTGGGAGGCGCGGACGCCGCGGAGGACGCGCTCGTAGCTGCCGGGGACGCGGGTGATGCGTGCGAAGATGTCGGGGTCGACCGCGTCCATGCTGATGGTGATGCGGTTGAGGCCGGCGTCGTGCAGCGGAGCGGCGAGGTCTTCGAGGAGGTGGCCGTTGGTGGTGAGGGCGATGTCGAGTTTGGCAGCGGGATCGTCGGCGAAGGCGGGGCGAAGGGCGGCGACTTCGCCGACGAGGTCGACGAGGCCTTTGCGGAGCAGGGGCTCGCCGCCGGTGAGGCGGATCTTGTCGATACCGAGGGAGACGAAGACGCGGATGATGCGGAGGTAGTCGTCTATGGGGAGCTCAGAGTACTGGGCGCCGTCGGTTCCGGTGCGGCAGTAGACGCAGCGGTAGTTGCAGCGGTCGGTGACGGAGACGCGGAGGTCGCTGATGACGCGGCCGTGGTTATCGCGCAGGCGGCCGAGGCCGTCGCCGGGGTCAGCGGAAACAGGCTTGTTTACTGGTTCGATAATGGTTAATAAGCTGGATGCCATAAAAACGACTTGAGATTAGATTGCACCACAAAAGGACACGATTTACCTAAGTTTCTAGGTAGACTAGTGCAATCAGCAGGCAGAGCGCTTCAGGCGGCGAGGACAGCGGCCGGAGCAGCACGCCTTCTACTCCAAGCATCATTTTAGCGATTACAGAGTTCCTCGGAGACTCCACGATGCAGATACCTGATTCGTTGTCGATTTGGCTGAAAGAACTGTCTATACCCCTGGGCCTGCTTATTGTTCTGGGCCTGGTTGCTTATTTGATTGTGAAGATTTCCGCGAGCCGGCGGCGGAGAGTGCTTTCGCGGCAACGTGCCGATGTGACCGAACAGACATTTGTTCAGGACCTGGCGCAGTTCAACTTCGACCCGCTGATAACGGGCACGACTTATCGTTACCTGCAGGAAGTGCAGGGCGTGCGGTTTCCGATTGTGGCTTCGGATGCGCTGGATGAGGACCTGGGGCTGGACCACGATGACCTGGAGCAGACGATCAACGATCTGCTGAACTCGCTGAAACGCGAGCACCAGCCGGGGTTGCGGTATGACCCGGTGATCACGGTGGAGGACCTGGTGCGGCATCTGCAGGCTTCGCCGCGAAAAGACCGGCAGGCGGCGGCTTAGCTTTTTCCAGACGAAGCTAGATGCCGACTCCGAATTCGACGTCCTGCTGATCGCCGGAGTGGGCGTACATGTCGTAGGGCGTGCGGCGGTTGAACTTGTAGCGACAGCGCAGCTCGCGGCCGAGGACGACGCCAACGGCGAGGATGGTGACGCCGGCCGAAAGCCAGCCAATATTACGCAGGACCTTGCTGGAATTGCTGGTGCAGGCAGAGGCAGCGTCCTCGAGCTCTTGTTCGAGCTTGCGGAGTGAAGAGCGGAACGGTTTCATGGCTTGCATCATAGCTCAGCTTCCTTGCCCTTGTGTTAACGGCAGGCCTACGACAATTTGGTGAGGTGTCCTGAAAGGCAACACCCGCGCCGCTTTTGTAGGATGCGACGCGGGGTGGCGGGATGCCTGTGGGCTAAGTTTTTGAGGGTGCGGGGGTTGACGGGGCGGGTGCTGCCGGAGCCGCGGCGGGTGCGGCTGGAGTGCTGGAGGTGGTGTCAGAGCTGGCGGCCGGAGTGGTGGTGCCGGTGGCGGGTGTGGTGTCGCCGCTTGAGGCTGCGGCGGGTTTGGCGTTGCCGTAGCCGTCCTTGTACCAGCCGCCGCCGGCGAACTGGAAGGCCGGGGCGGTGATGGTGCGGGCGAGCGGGCCGCCGCAGTGGGGGCAGATCGTGATCTCGGGGTCAGAGAACTTCTGGATTTTTTCGGTGCGCTTGTGGCAGGTGGCGCATTCGTATTCGTAAAGCGGCATGCTGAGGGTCCTTGCTGCGATCTGTCTTTAGGATACAGATGCGAATCGGATTCTGCGGACCTCTTACCAGTCAGCCCAGATGTACCAGTTTCCATCGATATGCCTATAAATGGGAGTTCTTGGTTTCGCGCTTTTGTAGAAGGCATCCAGATTTGCCACCTGATTTGCGGGTGGCGAGTCGGTCCAAACGATGGAAACGTGCCGGATATCGCCAGCCCATCCTGAGGCCCATAGACCCACCCAAGCCTCTGCGTTTGGGCCGTCAGACGGCGCTGCCACCCAACCGTTTACAGACTTCAGGAGCAGAAGATACTTGCGATATCGGTCAACCGGAAATGGTCCTTGCGGAGGAATCTCAACAATCGGACTTTCTTTCGTTTCCACTCCCCACTCTGCGACACGCACCATGTTCTTATCTTCTTGAATCATGGCGCGCAACGTCTCGAAGTCGGCGCGATGTTTGTTGAAGTTCTCGACCACACTCGCATCGCTCGGCGGCTGTCCTGATTCATGAAGCCAAAATGCGGCGACGAAAATGAGGCTTAGCAGTGCGAGAAGTATCTTCCGACGTGTCAACCGCGTCTCCCATTCTGATCTAATTTGCCTTTGGCAGGGCCCGGGCGGTGAGTTGGGCTATGTCGAGGAGCTGGGGCGGGGCTTCGCCGCCTACGGTGTTGAGGGCGTCGCGGAACATGGTGTTGCAGAAGGGGCAGGCGGTGCCGATGGTCTGGGCGCCGGTGGCTACGAGTTCGGCGGCGCGGTTGTGGCTGACGCGGTCGCCTGTTTCTTCGCCTAAGAAGACGAGGCCGCCGCCGGCACCGCAGCAGAAGCTGCGCTCATGGTTGCGGGGGGCTTCCACCAGGGTGCCGGCGGTGGAGACGACGGTTCGGGGTTCTTCGTACTTTTCCTGGTAGCGGCCGAGGTAGCAGGGGTCGTGGTAGGCGATGGTGTCGTCTTTGGGTTGCTGGGGGAGGCGGGCGGCGTGGCGCGCCATGAACTCGGAGTGGTGTTCGATTTCTGGGGCTACGCCGTATTCGAGCCAGTCGGTGGCGATGGTGCGGACGCAATGGGGGCAGATGGCTACGATCTTTTTGACCTGCGCCTTTTCGAAGGCGGCGAGGCCTTGTTCGGCGAGGGAGCCGAAGACGAGGTCGTTGCCGAGGCGGCGGGCGGGGTCGCCGGTGCATTTTTCTTTTTTCATGACGCCGAAGGTGGTGCCGAGGTGCTGCATGACGCGGGCGAAGTCGGCGATGATTTCGCGGCCCTTGGGGTCGTAGCCGCCCATGCAGCCGAGCCAGAGGCAGTACTCCTGCGAGCCGTCGAAGATGGGGAAGGCTTGCTTGGCGATGAACTTGTCGCGCTCCATGGCGCTGAGGCCGAGGGCGTTGCCCTTGCTTTCGAGGGCGAGGAAGAGCTTGGTGCCGTAGGTGTCTTCCCAGGCGCCGGTGTTGGTGGCGCCGCGGCGGAGGCCGACGATGATGGGCAGGTGCTCAATGCCGACCGGGCACTGGAACTCGCAGGCGCCGCAGGTGGTGCACTCGAAGGCGGCTTGCATGCTGGGTTGTGGGTTGTCGGATGTCGGTTGGTGGTTGGTGGGATCGCGGAGTTCGGTGAGGAGGGGGATGTCGCTGGAGGGGCCGTTGGTATTGAGGTAGGAGCGGAGGCCGAGGATGAGCTCTTTGGGGTTGAGGACTTTGCCGGTGTTGGCGGCGGGGCAGTGTTCGGTGCAGCGGCCGCACTCGACGCAGCTGTAGGTTTCGAGCGCGATGAGCTGGGTGAGGTCTTTGCCGGTGGAGAGGCCGAAGTCCTCGTCGCCCTGGAGGGGTGGGATGTCGGAGAAGCCCTTGCGCTCGAGGAAGACGGTGAGCGGGGAGAGGACGAGGTGGAGGTGCTTGGTGCGGGGGATGAGGGGGAGGAAGATGAGCAGGGCGAGGGTGTGGGTCCACCAGAGGGCGGTGGCTGCGGTGCTGTTGTCGTTGACGCCGAATGAGGCGAGGTAGGTGGCCATCAGCACGAAGATGAGGAAGGCGATGAAGCCGGATTCGTAGGAGACTTTTTTGCCCAGCCAGATGGGGCGGACGAAGAAGCGCCGGACGAAAAGGCCAGCGATGGAGATGGCGACGAGCAGTGCCCAGAGGGCGGCGAAGTTGAAGTAGAAGGCGCCGACGACGCCTATCCTTTCGAGGAATTCGAGGTGGAAGCCCGTGGCGATGTGGTTGAGCGAGACCAGCGCGAAGGCGAGGAATCCCCAGAAGACGAAGGCGTGGGCGATGCCGGGGAGGGGGCGCTGCTGGATGACTTTGGCCTGGCAAAGAACTTCCCAGAAGAACGCCCAGGTCCGTTTGTTGAGTGGGGCGAGGGTGTTAGCGGGGTCTTTTTTGGCGTGCAGGATGTTCGTGGCGATGGGGCGGAGGCGGTAGGCGAAGAGGGCTGCGGAGGCGAGGATGAGGAGCGCGGCGGCGGCCACTTCGAGTGTCGAGAACGCATGCAGCGCGGCGGGGCCGGCATGATCGTGATGAGCGGGACTGAATCCTACGGGCTGCTGTGCCGTGTCTTGAAGGAAGGTGATGATCGCGAGCAAGGAGTGGGTCCTCGGGTGAACTAGTCACGATAGCAGAGCGGCGGGGTGTGCGTCGGGTAGACTTTTGGGCATGAGAGATGGGAATGCGCGTGCGGTGGCCCTGCTGCGGATTGGGGTGGGGCTGTTTTTCTTGGTGTTTGGGCAGTACAAGGTGTTTGGGACGGCGTTTACGCTGCATGGCGGGTTTGAGAAATACCTTGCCGGGTTTGTGCAGCATGGGGCGTTTCCGTTCATGGTGCCGGTGCTGCGGTTCATCCTGGCTCATGCGGCTACGCCGATGGCGTTTGCGGTGGCTTATGGTGAGTTGCTGATCGGGGTGGCGCTGGTGCTGGGCTTGAGGACGAAGCTGGCCAGCTTCTTCGGGATGCTGCTGATGGGGGCGATGTGGCTGTCGGGTGGGTATCCGGGGCCGGGGGCGGCGTTCTGGATGTATTGGGGGGCGTCGCTGGACTGGTCGGTGTTTGTGTTGTGCTTTGTGGTGCTGATGGTGGGACGGCCGGAGGAGGTTTGGGCGCTGGGTGGGCGGCGGCATTGAGGGATTGCTGGTGCGGGCTTTACCCCAGGGGCTAAAGCCCGATTCGTTATAGAGCCTATGAGACCCAAGGCTAAAGCCTTGGGGTACCTAATAGAGCCTATGAGACCCAAGGCTAGAGCCTTGGGGTACTTAGAAGCGGGAGATGCGCAAACACTAACGGCGAGCCTTGGATGGCTCGCCGTTGGTGCGTCGTGAGTGACGGTCGAAGTTAGTAGCTGATGAACTCGTTGGAGCCGCGCTTGAGGCGGATGCCGTTGACGAGGAAGATGAAGGCCGCGATGAAGGCGATGCCGTCCCAATAGGCGATGGGGTGTGCCCAGCCGGGGGAGTAGGTGAGGTCCTGGCCGGCCCAGACGGTGAGCAGGGTGGCCACAATGAGGCACTGGAAGCCCATGGTGAGGAAAAGCTGGCCGCGACGGCGACGGCGGTCGAGGGACTCGACTTCGTCGGGGGTGAGGTGGCGCTCGTCGTGGGGGAGGATCATGTTGGCCATGGGTGGCTCCTTCGGTGTGCTCGTTTGTCAGGCTCTATTAAATCACAGGTGGGCTGGGTGGGTTGGAAAAGCAAGGGCGAAGGCCAAAGGCGTTTCACGCAAAGTTCGCAAAGGCAAAACACACGCAAAGTTTGCGAAGGCGGTGGTGCTGGTCTCGCGAGGGTTGTGGCTAGAGGGGGGACAGAACCGGAACAGGCTCAGGGGGATAAGGAATTCGGAATGAAGGGCTTAGGGAAGGAGTTAAAGCTCGACTTGAAGCGGGGTTAACTGGCTTGGTTCATCCCTGTCGTGCCGCTCCTCGAGAGACGCTTAGTAGGTTTTGCGGGCGAAGCGGGCGCGGAGGGCGGCTTCGCGGTCGTTGGTCTGGACGGGGGCGGGGACTTCGCGGTGGTCGGCGGGAAGCTTGGAGGTGTCGATGAGGTCGGCTACGGTCTGGAGGCCGGTGACTTCGAAGCGCTTGCGGCAGCGGACGTTGGTGCAGGCGACCTGGTCGTCGCGGCGGACCATGTAGCTCTGGGCCTTGGCGAAGCGGGCGCGATCGCGCTCGTCGGCGTTGCGGGGGCACTGGGACTTTTTGCGGCGGACCAGCCAGTTGAGCTGGTAGGTTGCTGCAACCGAGCAGTGGGGGCAGGTGAGGGTGTGGGTCCTGGGCTCGGGCCGCTCATCAAAAAAGTCGCGTTCTTCCATCGGGGTAACCTCCGCCTGAGTTTCAGAATACTCCGGTTGGAGGATGGGTGCGGTGGAGTAAGCTGTCAACGCGAGAGCGCGAGGATGGACGATGGCCAAGGCTAAGAAAAAAGTGTTTTCCATAACCAAGGCGGTGAAGGCGAATGCGCGGGAGCGGGTGGGAACGCTTAAGTCCTCTTTTCCGCTGCCGACCGTCAAAGAGAAGGACGCTGCGAAGCCGAAGCATAAGGAAACGCTGGCGGACCTGCTGGACAAGACCGGAGAAGAGTAGCCATGCGCGTAACGATGATGTTGCTGGGAAGCTGCCTGTTGAGCGGGGCCGTTGCGGCCGCGCAAACGATGAATGCGCCTTCGCTGACGATCAGCAAGGACAACCGGACGGTTTCGGTTTCGGCGAGCGACCATGCGGAGGCCGATGCCGAGGTGGCGGAGATTCATATCGGGTTTACGACGTATGGGCTGACGCTGCCGGTGACGTACAAGGCGGCGTCGGAGTCGTCGAACAAGATTGTGAAGGCGATGTTGGATGCGGGGGCGCAGAAGTCGGAGATTCAGAGCCAGGCGCAGAGCGTTTCGCGGTTGAGCGATTACGAGAT
This sequence comes from uncultured Acidobacteriota bacterium, assembly GCA_903873705.1. Lineage (GTDB taxonomy): Bacteria > Acidobacteriota > Terriglobia > Terriglobales > Acidobacteriaceae > Granulicella. Next base: position 122,916 of record CAIQPK010000064.1, on the reverse strand, counting down.
GAAGGCGCAGAAGGGCATGAAGTTTCGCGTGGACCAGAGCTGGACGGTGAGCGTGGCGCCGAAGGATGCGGCGCTGATCCTGGATGCGGCGATACAGGCTGGCGCGAACCAGAGCGGTGACATCAACTGGCGGATGAAGAGCAGCGTGGCGCTGGATGCGGAGGCGATACGGCGCGCGACCGAGCGGGCGAAGGTAATGGCGGATCAGCTGGCGAAGAGCATGGGCGTGGTGCTGGGTAAGCCGGTGTATGCGACGAATACGATCAGCGCGGAGGTGGTGCGGCCGCGGATGATGATGAATGCTGCGTTCAAGAGCGCTGATGCGAATGCTCCGGCGCCGCTGGCGATTGAGCCGCAGCGGGTGGACAGCTCGGCTACGGTGCAGATTGTTTATGCGATCGAGTAGGCGGTAGTGAAGCGAGGGTTCGACGAGTGAAGCGCGCGTACACGATGGCGATGCTGCTCGGGGTGACGGCTCTGCCGTGGTTGTCAGTGCTGGCGCAGTCGGCGGAGCGTGAGGGGCCGCTGGAGTTGCGGATCGCGCTTTCCAAGCAGACGGTGCTGCTGGGCGAGCCAGTGTGGATTGATGTGAGCGCGGCGAATCGCAGTCGGGAGGCGCTGGGGATCGCGTGGGGTTTGGGATGTGTCGCCGGAGCACCGCTCGTCATCGAGGTTCCGGACGCGACGCCGGGCAATGGTGAGCCGAAGTTTGAGAGCGGGCCTTTCTGTAGGTTGACGAGTATCGATTGCCTGTCCGGTGGATTGACGGAAGTACGTCCGAATGGTGTCAGCAGTCGCCGCTACCTGTTGCAGGGTGACTTTCACATCTCTAAACCCGGCCACTACGACGTGGTGGTGACGAAGACGGTGCGGTGGGGGCTCTGGTCGCGCTATCAAAACGTCTTCGAGATGAACTTTGAAAAAGAAGGCGGCAAGGAGCAGACCGAAACGCTGACGCTGTCGCTGGATGTACTGCCGCCTGATGCGGGGAAGTTGCTGGCCATGGAACAAGGGTTGGTTGCGGAGGCGGCGGTGCCCTATCACTGGCGGCCGGCACCGGCGCCTGCGGGCCGCGATTCGAAGAAGGATGCCCTGGAGGCCAAGGCATGGACGGCTGCCGAGGGGGAAGCTGACTTTACGCGCACGCTCTGGCGCGATGCCGTGTACGACGGCCTGGCTGCTCATCCGGCGGCGGGCATGGAGCCGGTGTTTGCGGCCTGGGTGGTGCCTTCTGGCGAGTGGATCAGGGGACTCCGAGCGCTGTATCACCTGAACACAGTGGAGGCGAGGGCGGCGCTGGCGCGGCTGACCGCTGTGCCTGCAAAGAAGCCTCGAGATGAACACGACTGGATGCCCGGTTCCATACGGTGGGAGGCGGCGAGAGACTTGAGCCAGATGGGCGACAAGTCGTATGTGCCGTTGCTTGAAGAGCTTTCGACGGATGCCGACGAGGAAGTGCGAATGAGCACTCTGCGTGGTCTCGGCATTCTGGGCGGTGAGAGCGAACTACCGTTTTTTGAGGCGCGGCTTCGAAGCGAAAGCAGAAGGCAGGATCGCTTCAGCGCGTTTGACGGGATGGCGAATACCGCGTCTGCCAAGGCCGTGCCACTGCTGATTGACGCCTTCACCTCTCCTCTGGCTTCGAATGATCCGGATAGCTCGCTGATGGCGCTCACGCATCATCGGCTACCGAAGCAGAAGCGTGAGCGTACGCCGGAGGAGTCGCAGTTTGCCTGGAGAACGTGGTGGACGGTGCATGAAGGTAGTGCGAAGATCTTTGGGCCGGGTGAATGCCTGAGCATTTTTGGGGTGTATCCCGAATGAGCTTTGGTTGGGATCGTAACGCCTTTTGCAAGGCGGCGGGGTGGATGTCAGGTGTGGGCAGGCGTTGGGTCGGGTATTCTGTTGCTCGCATGAGTGTGGTGATGATCCAAACTGCGCGCTTTCGCTGTTGTTGCTGACCGCTACGTTGTCAGCGGCGCGTGGGAGCTTGCGCCGGGTCACTAACGCAGTTTCCACTAGCCATCTGTGAGAAGCCATCATGCCTGTTTTCCAATACCGCGAACTTCGTCCTCAACCTAAAGCTGAAGCGCTTTATCTGCAGTGGCTGGCTACGCTGGATAGCGCGCTTACGCGGCATACCGGTTATGAAGAGCGGGCGGAGATTGTCAGCTTTACGCTGCGGAATTTGTTGTATGCGAAGAAGGCGCCGCCGACGGGGATTGCGGGGGACCATCTTGATGCGCGCAATGTGACGCTGGAGCCGGAGTATTACGGCGATATGGACCCGGTGCGGTACTATCCGCGGAAGCCACTGATCTGGCTGTGGCTGCAGTTCGATGCGTCGCACATGGGGGCTAACCAGTGGCTGGGGGAGAGGCTGAGGCAGGTGCTGGGGCGGCATATTTTTGCGCACATGGGCGAGCGGGTCAGGATCTTCCAGCATGTGCAGTTCAGCTTTGGGTACAACCTGTCGATCGGCGATGACTGCTGGATCCATCGGCATGTGCTGCTGGACGATCGTGGCGGGATTACGCTGCATGAGCGAACGAGCATCTCGGACTACGCGAACATTTACTCGCACACGCACAACATTCAGCACCAGGCTGATGTGACGAACAAGATTACGGAGATTGGGCCGCGGGCGCGGGTGACGTATCACGCGACGGTGCTGGCGGGGTCTCGGATTGGGCCGGATGCGATGCTGGGGGCGTTCGCGCTGGCGACCAGGGATGTGCCGGAGAAGTCGCTGGCGCTGGGGATTCCAGCGAAGGTGAAGCGGGAGAAGTAGCGGCTACATGGGATGGACGTCGTATTTCGCGATGTACTGAGCCATCAGATCGCGGTGGTCTTTGCGGTAGGTGGCGTAGTCCTGCGCGATGCCCTGATCGGGGTTGTCGAGGAGGATCCAGCATTCGAGCATACCGTCCTGGTCAATGTCGCGGAGAAACTTGTTGGAGGAACTGAGCTTGCTGTCGGAGATTTTCATTTCCTTCGCAACTTTGAGCATGCCGCGAATGTTATCGACTTCTTCAGCCAGAGAGTGACGGTATTGCTTCTCGTTGGGATAAGCCTTTTTGAACTTTTCGCCTTGCCATAATGCTGAGTTCATGGAGTACATCAGTGCGAGGGAAGAAACTGCTGTGTCTTTTTCTGAAGCATCCAGCGTGATGGTAATGGCCCCGTCCTTACCTTTGTTGGCGGCGTTGGGCAGCGTGATTGGTGGCGGCACAATGCGGGAATGGTTCAGGTCGGCCCAGGTTTTCAGGCTTTGTCGTGGGGTCTTCTGGTACGGCTGGGCGATGACGGCCTGGATGTATTGGTCTTCCGCCAGCTTCATTTCCTTCGACTTAGCCAGGCAGTCCGCCCAGTAGCGGTGCGCCGTTTCCTCATCGGGATTGATAGCGATAGCCTTGGCGTAATACAAACCGGCCTGAGGGCAGTCTCCTGTTTTGAAGAGCGAATCGCCGGCGTATAACGCGGCTGCGTAGAAGTTGGGTTCTTCCGAAAGCGCCTTCTTATATAGCTCCAGTGCTCCCTTCATGTCACCGCTGCCAAAGAGCTTTTCTGCTTGTGCGAAGTCCGTTCTCGCAGGCGTGTCGGGTTCGGATGGACCGTCGCCTTCCGCGTCAGCGTTATTGAGCTTTTCAAGAACCGTGACCAGTAGAGGACTGTTGTCTCCAAGCTTTTGGGCTTCAAGCAAGAGACTCTTGGCACGAGCACGTGCAGCCTTGTGCGCAGGGCCCTGGTTATTTGCGGAGCCCAGGAGCGACATAGCGAGCCGCTCTTCGTAAGCTGGGTTTTGGGGATCCTGCGCGTGCAGGTCTTCGAAAAGCGGAAGGGCTGCCGTGAAGTTTGAAGCCGTATAGAACTTCTGAGCCTGCTCGTACTCGGCTTTCAGGTCAGCTTCGGATTTACTCGCGGGTGCCTGCGCGGCTGCTGCGAGGGTAAAGCTGAGGGCCAGCGCTAGCAGGGGCAAGAATCTCATCGGTGCCTCCGAATTGTTGCAGCCATGATGCCACAGGTGTCTTGGGTGTGTCTGTTGGGGTTACCCTAGAGACTATGTCGACGATTGATTTTGGGCTGAGCATCTTCGAAATTGTGGTGATGTTGTTTGCGCTGTCGCTGCACGATTGCGCGCAGGCGTGGGCGGCGAATCGGCTGGGCGATCCCACAGCGAAGATGATGGGCCGGTTGACGATGAATCCGATGCAGCACTTCGATGCGTTTGGGACGGCGCTGTTTCCACTGATTTATGTGTTGCGGTCACCGCCGTTCATTATGGGCTGGACCAAGCCGGTGACGATGACGGCGGGCAATTTCCGGCGGATGGTGCGGGATGAGACGGTGGCCATCCTGGCGGGGCCGGCGATGCAGCTGGTGACGGCGGTATTGTCGCTGGTGACGCTGATGGTCCTGGTGCGGGTGAATCAGGGTGCGGCGATGTCTTTGCAGACGGCTGCGCTGCTGGCGAGGCGCGTTCCGGGGGTCGATACGATGGACCTGCCGTCGATCTTTCCGGTGGTGTTGCTGCTTTACCACTGCATCCTGATCAACCTGCTGCTGTTCGTGTTCAATCTGATGCCGTTTCCGTTTTTTGACGGTGGAAAGATCCTCGTGAACTTCCTGCCGTACAACGCGGCGCAGACGTTTCAGCGGATGAGCATGTACTTCATGATCGGGTTCTTCTTTTTTGGGTTCGCGATGGTGCTGACGTTCTTCGGTCCGTTGATGGCGATTTTCAATGCGCTTCTTGGGGTGCGTTTCTAGCGGTTAGTTGAGCGGTCTGCACCAAAGTTGGGGCAGGGGTGCATGTATTCTGAGAGTCCGAAGAAAAGCTCCGCTTGGAGCGTGAATCAGATAGTGAAGTGAGCCCCTTTTCCATGACCAGAACCACACCTCGGCCGCGGGTTTTGAGCGGCATGCGGCCTACCGGACGCCTGCACCTGGGCAATTACATGGGCGCGCTGTTCAACTGGGTGAAGCTGCAGCAGGAGTACGACTGCTACTTCTTCATCGCCGACCTTCATGCGCTGACGACCGATTACGCCGACCCAACGCGGGTGCAGGAGAACATCTTTCAGATCACGCTGGACTTTCTTTCGGCGGGGCTCGATCCCGGGCGCTGCGTGATCTTCAAGCAGAGCGACGTGCTGCAGCATGACCGGCTGAATACGCTGTTTGGGATGTTTACGCCGCTGGGCTGGCTGGAGCGGGTGCCGAGCTACAAGGACCAGCAGCAACAGCTTTCGAACAAGGACCTGAGCACGTATGGGTTCCTGGGGTATCCGCTGCTGCAGTCTGCGGACATTCTGTTGTACAAGCCGGACTTTGTGCCGGTGGGCGCGGACCAGGTGGCGCACGTGGAGCTGACGCGCGAGGTGGCGCGGCGGTTCAACCAGCTTTATCCGGGGGAGTTTGTGCTCTCGCCAGATGCGGCGCCGTGGGAGATGGAAGCGATCAAAGAGAAGGCTCGCAAGCTGGCCGGCGATAAGGGGCTGCAGCATTTTTCTGCGCACCAGTTGTATGAAGCGGCGGGGCAGACGAAGAAGATTACGGGCTTTGGGCGGAGAGAGATTCTGCCGGAGCCGAAGGTGCTGCTGACGCCTTCGCCGAAGCTGCCGGGGCTGGATGGACGCAAGATGTCCAAGAGCTACGGGAATGTGATCATGCTGTCGGAGCCGGAGGACACGCTGCGCGCGAAGCTGAAAACGATGGTGACCGATCCGGCGCGGGTGCGGCGCGAGGATAAGGGCAATCCGGATGTTTGCCCGGTGTTCGATCTGCACAAGGTTTTTTCCGACGAAGAGACGAAGCTCAAGGCGGCGGATGGTTGCCGGACGGCGGGGATCGGGTGCATTGAGTGCAAGAGCTGGGTGGCTGATGGCATTGTGCGGATGATTGCGCCGGTGCAGGAGCATCGCCGAGACCTGGAACAGCGGCCCGGCGTGATCAAGGACGTGCTGGCGAACGGCGCGGTGCGCGCGGCCAAGCGGGCGCAGGAAACGATGGTGGAAGTGCACCAGGCTATGGGGCTCGCGTAGACGATGAGTGATGATGTGAAGGTCGAAGAGCCGTTGGTGGAAGCGAAAGAGCCGTTTGCGCTGGAGCCGCAGCCGGTGCCGGCACCGCTGCCTGAGCCGCGCAAGGTTTCGGACAAGGAGAAGGACAAGGCTGAGGCTTCGCAGTCGCCGTTTTCGATTACGGTGGGGTTGGTTTATGACGGGCCGATGGACTTGTTGCTCGATCTGATCCGGCGGCAGAATATCGACATCTACGACATTCCGATGGCGAAGATTACCGCGCAGTTCCTGGAGTACACGCACCACCTGAAGCAGGTGGACGTGGATGCGGCGGGTGAGTTTATTTACGTGGCGTCGCTGCTGATTCATATCAAGTCGAAGACGCTGCTGCCGCGCGATCCATCTGACGTGACGGGGACGGACGCGGACGATCCGCGGCGCGAGCTGGTGGAGCGGCTGCTGGAGCATGAGCGCTTCAAGGCGGCGGCGCAGATGCTGATGCAGAAGCAGCAGATTGAAGAGGCGACGTGGTCGCAGCCCGGGATGAAGTCGTTCCTGCGCGATGAGGGGCTGGAGTCAGTTGATGCGGAGCGCGAGATTGCGGCGGATGTGCCGGACCTGGTGCGGGTGTTTCAGGACATCCTGAACCGGTTGCGGGAGCGGCCGGTGCATAACGTCGACGAGGAGTCGGTGACGGTGGCGCAGATGATTGACTTTGTGAAGCGGCGGCTGCTGATGGAGGACAAGCCGATCAGCCTGCGGCGGCTGCTGCACAATACGAAGTCGGAACGGGCGCTGATCTGCACGTTCCTGGCGATGCTGGAGCTGGTGCGGCTGCAGGCGATCCTGCTAAGGCAGGCGGCGCAGTTTGGGGATATTTTGGTGAAGAAGACGGAGCAGTTTGAGCAGGTGTTTGCGGACCAGGCGGCGGTTAGGGACGACTGGAGCTAGCTGGACGAGCCTAGCTCCTGTCGCCTGCCGCGACGAACTCGCCGATGGGTTCGACGAGCGGAGTGATGTCGCTGCCTTGTTCCAGAGCCAGTAGCAGACCTTGAAACTCGGCCATCGTCTCCGCGCAGTGGGCCTGGACGAACTCGCGACCCTGGGCTTCTGTGGCTTCGGGGAAGAAGCGGCGATAGAGCTCCATACGCTGCGACTCCGCGGCTTCGCCCATGTAGAGCCGGTAGTCAATCCGCCCCGGCCGCAGGAGTGCAGGGTCGAGCGTTTCAGCCTTGTTCGTCGTCATGATGTAGACCACGTTTTCGGGCGCATGAAAGCCATCGAGCACATTAAGGAGCCCTGAGAGGGTGACGCCGGCTGCGGGTTTGCTGTCGGCTTCGCCTCTCGCTGGCTCATTCTTGTCCTCAGTTGGTGCATCGGCACGGCGGTTTCCGGCGCGCATGCAGTCGATATCCTCAAAGAGAATGACGCAGTTCTCGGGGACGTCGTTCATCGCGCTTTTGAGCGTGCGGTCATTGAACTCGGTGAGGTTGACAACGTAGATGGACATGCCGTACTTCGCGGCGATGGCGGAGACGAGCGATGTCTTGCCGGTTCCCGGAGGACCGTAGAGCAGGTAGCCGCGATGATAAGGCACACCGAGCCGGCGATAGCGCGAGCGCGTGGTGCGGAAGCGTTCGAGGTCCTGCATCAGGTGCTCCTTCTCGCCGGGCTTGAGAATGACGGAGTCGAGCAGACGCGGCGAGTAGGCTTCGACCTGCGTCCAGTAGTCGTCGTAGACATAGAGGCAAGACGTGACACGCACCTTGCGGCGATGACAGGCGACGATCTCGTCAGCGAAACGCTTGAGGAAGAGCTGCTGGCGTCCGATGGTCTGAAAGGTGAGCGACTCAACGCGGCGCTGGCTACGGCCTTTGGTGTCTTCGCTGCGATAGAGCCACACCCAGAAGGGACGTCCGGCGTGCCAGAAGAGATGACGGCCGGGAGCGGGGCTCAAGGCCATCTCCGCACCACGCAGAGTGGTGTCGAGGTCGACGCGGCGGAGGCGTTTGGAGAACTCCTGTTCGAGGAACCACTCTTTGACCCAGGCGAAGGCAGCGTCGTCATCTTTGACGGTAATGGTCATGGTGAATTGACGGACGAGCCACGACCAGATGGCTTCCGGCAGAGAGCGCAGGAAGACGCCAATGCTGCCGAAGACCATCAGCATGAGGCCGCCGGAGGCGAACTGGTTTTGACCGCTCATAAGGTGTTGCAGAAGATGGCGCATGTCGATCGTTTCTAGCCGCTCATTTGCCGGCGGCACAGAGGTGCGTTGTCGCGGGCGCGGTGCCCTTGCTCGACGCAGACGGCGGTCCTTCGCTGAGGGGCGCGTGTGCGCGGAGGCAGGCGTATGGAGCAGTGCGTGCACGCGGCCATGCAGGCCGAAGACACGACTGCGCTCATGCGAGCCAGCGAACGTTAAGTTGTGCGGATGGGCGCTGTGGGTCGGTTAGCGCGACCGGAAAGACGCCCAATAGCAACGTGAGTCAAACCACGACCGACGCTGCCCGCTAGGCAAATTGTGTTGAACAACTGTCATGAGGGCGTCCTTTCGAAACAATATGTTTGAAGATGCCATGAGTGACGGCGGATTGCAATCATAAACCGGCATTTTGTTACGTTTTTTTGCTTTTCGGGAATGAGTGCAGAGACTGATGAAAGACGAAGCGCGCTGAGCCGATGCTCAGCGCGCATTCGTTTTGCGTGATTGTTATCTGGTGGCGTCTTCGATTTCTTTCATTTCGGCTTCGGAGAGAGTGACGTCGGCGGACTTCAGGTTTTCTTCGAGGTGGGCTATCGATGAGGTGCCGGGGATGGGGAGCATGACCGGGCTGCGGTGGAGTAGCCAGGCTATGGAGAGTTGCGAGACGGTGGCGCCGTGGCGTTGGGAGATTTCGTCTAGCTTGCCGCCGGGTTGGGCTAGTTTGCCTGCGGCTACGGGGAACCAGGGGATGAAGGCGAGGCCTTCCTTTTCGCAGTAGGTGAGGACGTCTTCGTGCTGGCGCTGCGTGAGGTTGTACATGTTCTGGACGCTGACGATGTCGATGAACTTGCGGGCCTGGTCGATTTCGTGGGGCTTTACTTCGCTGAGGCCTACGTGGCGGATCTTGCCGGCCTTCTGCATTTCCTTGATGGGGGCGAGGGTTTCTTCGACGGGGACCTTGGGGTCGATGCGGTGGAGCTGCCAGAGGTCGATGGTGTTGGTGCGGAGGTGGCGGAGGCTCATTTCGACCTGCTGCTGGATGTACTCGGGACGGCCGACGGGGAGCCACTGGTCGGGGCCGGTGCGGACGAGGCCGCCCTTGGTGGCGATGACGGTGCCTTTGGCGTAGGGAGCGAGGGCTTCGCCGATGAGGATTTCGCTGACGTCGGGGCCGTAGCTGTCGGCGGTGTCGATGAAGTTGACGCCGAGTTCGACGGCGCGGCGGAGGACAGCGCGGGCGGAGGCCTTGTCGGCGGGCTCGCCCCAGACGCCTTTGCCGGTGATGCGCATGGCGCCGTAGCCGAGGCGGTTGATTTCGAGGTCGCCGCCTAGTTTGAAGGTTTTTGGGGGTGTGGGCATAGTGCTTTCTCCGGTTGGGTTGGCTTGCGCTTCGTGAGATGCGGGGTGGGGTGGTGGGGATTCAGGAGACCCATGGCGGGAAGGTACGAGCGGTATCGGCAGGCATGGCGGTTTCGGGGTCCTTCGACTGCGTCGCTCGCAAAGACGCGAGCTACTTCGCTCAGGATGACAGATCGAGGGTGGGTGCGAAGTAGAACAGTCTGGCGGATTTCGGCTGTGGTGGACGATGCGATAGTCTTGGGGCATACCCGTCACACTCAGGAGACCCTCTGCCATGCGCCTGCGCTCATTGTGTATCTCTGCCTTCATGTTGATGTTTGTGTGCGTTGTTCATGCGGCGGCGCAGGGGAAGCCGTGGCCCATTCGGGCGGTGATTGTGGTTACGTTTGAGATTGGTGCGGACACGGGCGATGTGCCTGGGGAGTTTCAGTTGTGGGCGGAGCGCGAGCACCTGGATGAGGTGATTGCGTTTCCGGGTGGCGTGCATCCGCTGCGGACGAACAAGGAGCACACCGTGCTGGGGATGGTGAGCGGGACGACGCTGGTGAATGCTACGGCGTCGATGATGGCTCTGGGGCTGGACCCGCGGTTCGACCTGACGAAGGCATATTTTTTGATCAACGGGATTGCGGGGGTGGACCCGAAGATGGCGTCGGTGGGGTCGGCTGCGTGGGCTACTTATGCAGTGGGGGATGTTTCTCGGGAGATCGATCCGCATGACGCGCCGAAGGAGTGGCCTTACGGAAAATTTCCGGTGAGCGCCAAGGCACCCAATCCGGAGAGCTACGCGCAGGCGCCGTGGACGCGGTCGAATTTGTTTGAGCTGAATGGCAAGCTGGCGGATTGGGCGTTTGAGCAGACGAAGAATTTGAAGCTGGTGGATGATCCGGTCGTGGCGGCGTTTCGTGCGGAGTACACCGGGTTTCCTAATGCGCAGAAGCCGCCGTTCGTGCTGAAGGGCGATACGTTTGCTTCGGACTACTTCTGGCACGGCGATGTGATGACGCAGTTTGCGCGGGACTGGGTGCGGTTGTTTACCGGCGGCAAGGGCGTGTTCGTGATGACGGAGATGGAAGACTCCGGGTTTATGAATGCGATTGAGCGGCTGACGGAGATGCATCGCGTTGACCGGCGGCGGGTGATGATTCTGCGCACGGGGAGCAATTACTGCATGCCGCGGCCAGGGCATACGGCGGTGGAGTCAGTGACGGCGCCGTACATTGGGACGCGGGTGGCGCTGGAGTCGGGGTGGCTGGCGGGGAGCACGGTGCTGCACTATTTGACGGGGCACTGGGAGACGACGGCGGAGCATGTGCCGGGTGAATAGGGGCGCGGATTGGGTGTCGTGGCGGCCCGTGTCCGAGAATCAGGACATGGGGAACCCGCTGCGGTGGCTAGAGGGAGTCGAAGATGTCGTCGAAGGTGGCGGCGGTGGGTTCGTCGAAGCAGACGAACTCGATGAGCTGCACGCCGGCGGCGTCGGCGTGCTGGCGGCATTCCATGACGGCGATCTGGGCGGCGAATCCGCGGGGGAAGTTGTAGACGCCGGCGGCGTCGGCGTGCTGGCGGCATTCCATGACGGCGATCTGGGCGGCGAATCCGCGGGGGAAGTTGTAGACGCCGGTGGAGATCGCGGGGAAAGCCATGGTCTGGACGGCGTGCTGGCGAGCGAGGTTGAGGCAGGCGCGGTAGCAGCTGGCGAGGAGTGCGGGTTCACCCTGGCCGCCGCCGTCCCATACGGGGCCGACAGCGTGGAAGACCCACTTTGCCGGGAGCAGAAAACCGGGGGTGGCTTTGGCCTGTCCGGTGGGGCAGCCACCGAGTTTTCGGCACGATTCCAGGAGAGCGGGGCCGGCTGCCCTGTGGATTGCGCCGTCTACACCGCCTCCTCCAAGCAGGGAAGTGTTGGCAGCATTGACGATAGCGTCGGTTTGGCGTTGTGTAATATCACCCCGGACGATTGTGAATTTCGGCACGCTTACTCTCCTTTGCGCATCACAAGTAGTGCACGCATTTACGACTATAGCTTTCCGGGGCGGTTACAATTTGCAAGGGAAAATTTCCCGACACTCTTCGCGCTTGTCGCGCAAACCCGACTGACATTCCACCGACCACCCATGGTCTCTTACCGCTCTTGCAGCGAAGACGCTGGACGACCGTTTGATGCAGAGCTTCTCCGAACCGAACAGGAACTGAACGCACTTCTCGACTCTAGACAGGCACTGCTCGAAGACCCTATATGGCAACGATCACCGCGCCAACTCCGCAGCCCACGTCGCGCCTTGAGCGCAAACTTCGGTATAAAAAACCTCCCAAGGGGATGCTGTTCTTCATTGGCGCGATTGCCGTGGTCGGCGTTGTGTATGTGCTGAGCAAGCTGATCGGCGACCTTTCTGCGACGCACCCGACGACGCTGCTGCCTTATATGCTGCTGGGGCTCGCGCTGGTGATTGCGCTGGGGTTCGAGTTCGTCAACGGGTTTCACGATACGGCGAACGCGGTAGCGACGGTGATTTATACCCACTCGCTGGATCCACATGCGGCGGTCATCTGGTCGGGGTTCTGGAACTTTATCGGGGTGCTGACTAGCTCGGGAACGGTGGCGTTCGCGATTGTGTCGCTGCTGCCGGTTGAACTGATCCTGAAGGTGTCGAGAGGGTCGGGCTTCTCGATGGTGTTTGCGCTGCTGGTGTCGGCGATCCTGTGGAACCTGCTGACGTGGGCGCGGGGATTGCCGGCTTCGAGCTCGCATACGATGATCGGATCGATCCTGGGGGTGGGGCTGGCGAACCAGTGGATGCATCCGGGGTCGCTGACGTCGGGGATCGACTGGAGCCAGGTGACGAAGATAGCGAAGGCGCTGTTTTTCTCGCCGCTGATCGGATTTGTAGGGGCGTTCATTCTGCTGTGGGTGGCGAAGCGGGTGATTACCGATCCGCAGCTTTACGAGGCGCCTGAAGGCGACCTTCCGCCGCCGTTCTGGATTCGGTGTGTGCTGATTTTGACCTGTACGGGCGTGAGTTTTGCGCATGGGTCGAATGACGGTCAGAAGGGCATGGGATTGATCATGCTGATCCTGGTGGGCACGGTGCCTACGGCGTATGCGCTGAACCATACGATTGGGCCGGATCAACTGTTTGATTTTGTGGCGGTGTCGCAGCAGACCAGCGACACGCTGGGGCACTACATTCAGCCGAGCGCAACGCTGCCGGGACCGGCCGGGTTCGATTCGATTACGACGCCGCAGGCTTCCGGGGCGGAGTTGCAGCACTTTATCGCGACGCATAAGTACAACTCGGACACGACGCTGGCGCTGCGCCGGATGGTGGATACGATTCGCGCGGATGCGGTGGGTGCGGGATCGATCGGCAACGTTCCGGCTGACGACCAGGCGAATATGCGCAACCAGATGTACCTGGTCTCGGAGACGCTGGGGCTGGTAGGGAAGTTTGGGCCCGATGGCGGGCTGAGACTGACGGACCGGGACAAGCTGATCCTGGCGAATTATCGCGACAAGCTGGATGCCTCAACCAAGTTCATACCGACGTGGGTGAAGGTAGCGGTGGCGCTGGCGCTGGGCTTTGGAACAATGTTCGGGTGGAAGCGGATTGTGATCACGGTGGGGGAGAAGATTGGAAAGACGCACTTGACGTATGCCCAGGGGGCTTCGGCGGAGATTATTTCGATGCTGACGATCTTTGGTGCTGACCGGTTCGGGTTGCCGGTGTCTACGACGCACGTGGTGTCGTCTGGCGTGGCGGGAGCGATGGCGGGCAATGGCAGCGGATTGCAGTTCAGTACCATCCGTAACATTGCACTGGCGTGGTTCCTGACGCTGCCGACGGCGGCTCTGCTGGCCGGGGCGCTGTATTGGCTCTTCTACACAATGGCCAAGTAGCGGCATTGTCCGATGTTCGGGATATCGACCGCGTAATCCACAATGGCCGCTGGATAAGCCGCACAAATAGGCGGAATTACTGCTGAGGCGTGACCGGTGTAGACCGGCGCGGGGAGGCGGGGATTGGTACACTCAACGCTGCGCCCATGAGTCTGAAAGCAAAGATTGAAGCCGTAATTTATGCCTCCGAAGAGCCGGTAACGCTGGCGCAACTGGTTGGCCTGCTAGGTGAAGAAGGCCAGGCGGAGCTGGACGCTCTGCGTTCACAGCAGACGCTGCTGGCGCTGGATGAAGCTGCCGAAGACGACGATGCCGGGGATGAAGACGCCCTGAATGCGGAGTTGCTGTCTCCTGATGTAGAGGTTGCGGAAGAAGGGGCAACAGCGCCGGTGGCGGAAGAGACGCCTGCCGTTGCGGTCGATCCGGCTGAGGCGGAGAAGAAGCTGGCCAGGGATGCGGCGGCTGAGACCAAGGTGCGCGAGCGGGCACTGCGGGAGCATTTCCGGTCGCTGCTGGAAGAGTTGATTGGCGATTATGCGGCTGAGGGGCGAGGGTTGGAGATTCGCGAGGTTGCGGGCGGGTTCCGGCTGGCGACCAAGCCGGAGTATCACGATGCGGTGCGCGGGTTTGTGAAGAGCCTGAAACCACCGCTGAAGTTGAGCCTGCAGGCGTTGGAGACGCTGGCTGTCGTCGCGTATAAGCAGCCGGTGACGGCTCCGGAGATATCGGAGATCCGTGGCGTGGACTCGGGCGGCGTGCTGGGCGGCCTGATGGCGCGCAAGCTGGTGACTACGGCAGGGCGCAAGCAGGTGATTGGCCGGCCGATACTCTACAAGACGACCAAGGACTTCCTGGTGCGGTTTGGGCTGAAGGACATCAACGAGCTTCCGAGCATCGAAGAGTTTGAGAAGATGGCGGGCGAACTGGCCGACGTCGATCCGGTGCAGGAGGAGATTCCGATGGATGAGCCGCGGCGCGTGAGCGAAGAGACGGGTGATGAGAGTTCGGGCGAAAGCAGTTTGGACGAGTTGAATGCGGCGCCGCAAGAGACGCCGGCGCTGCATGAGTCTGCTGAAGAGCTGGTGAGCGATAAGTCGGACGAGCCGGAAGGCCATGAGCGGGAGCATGACTCGCCGGAGGATGTTGAGCCGCAGGCGGAGACGCATGAGGCGCAGGCGGATGGGACGCCGGATGGGTCGACTAATCCGGCTGATGAGGAGTTGTGAGTTGTTAGTTCTTAGTTGTTAGCAGGGAAAAAGGCACAGCCGACGGCTGTGCCTTTTTGATTTGGTGCGCGCTTCGTCGATTTAGAACAAGGGCGGAGGTGTCGTGGTGGTGGTGCTGGTGTGAGATTCGGAGTTGGTCTGCGTCTGGCCGTCGGGCGTGGTGACGGTTTGCGTGCGCGTGGCGGTGCGGTCGGCTTCAGGGACGACGGTGGTGCCGTCGGGCGTGGTGGTCGCGGTCGCGTGGTGAGTCGCTTCCTGGCGCGTGGTGACCTGGGTGCCGTCGGGTGCGGTGGTGGTGGTGGCGTGCTGCACGTTGGTGCGACGGCGAACCTTGGTGACGGGCTGGCCGTTGGCGTCGACGCCGGTTGCCGTGGTGCTGTGGGTCGCCTGCGTTGAGGTGGTTGTGGAGGTGCTGGTCTCCTGGGCGTGGGCGCCTGCAGTGAGAAATGCCAGGGACAGAGCAGTTACTGCAAAAGGCTTGAACAATGGGTTCGTGCGCATGGTGATCTCCTCGTTGTGATGTGAAGCCGGGCCCGGTATCGCGCCTGACTGATGGCGTCGGCTGTCATCAAACTGAGGCCGGCGCAATGAACTGAATTGCGCTACTGCGTGCAACAGGGGAGTTGGATGCAGGCTGGATGAACGGAGTCAGCTGATTTGGGGAGATAATGAAGGGATGAGTGCGGAAACCGAAGGCAACCCCGCAGGCGAGCGCCTGCAAAAAATTCTGTCCCAGGCGGGCATCGCGTCGCGCCGGGCGGCGGAGACGATCATCCTGGAAGGCCGCGTGCAGGTGAACGGCAAGATCGTTACCGAGCTGGGCACGAAGGCAGACATTGACCGCGACCACATTCGCGTGGACGGCAAGTTGTTGCACGGACGCGAGCAGCAGCGTTACTTCATGGTGAACAAGCCGCGCGGGTATGTGACCACGCTCGATGACCCGGAGAAGCGGCCGACGGTGATGCAGTTGCTGGGGCAGGATGCGCAGAAGAAGGCTGTTGGCGAACACAGCAAGATGCTGCGACTGTATCCGGTGGGGCGGCTGGATTATCTGAGCGAAGGTCTGTTGCTGATGACCAACGATGGCGACCTGGCTAACAAGCTCTCAAAGGCTGCTGCGGGCGTGCTGAAGACGTACCTGGTGAAGGTTTCGGGCGCGCCGACGGGTGAGGCGATCGAGGCGCTGCGGCGGGGCATCATGATCGATCGCGGCAGGTTGAATGAGGTGCGCTCGGGGCGTCGGGACCGGGTGCTGACGCAGCCGGCGAAGATTGAGCAGGTGCGCAAAGGTGAGAACCCCTGGTTCGAGGTCACACTGACCGAGGGGCGCAATCGACAGTTGCGCAAGATGTTTGAAGAGATTGGGCATCATGTTGAGAAGATTCGACGCATTGGTTATGGGGCGCTGGTTCTGGATGTGCCGCCGGGGGCGTTTCGCGAGCTAACGCAGGGCGAGGTGCAGGCGCTGAATCGGGCAGCAGCGGGCAAGAAGGTAGAGCGGAAGAAGACGCTGCCGGAAGCGGCACAGCTGAAGAAGCCTTTGCCGCCTCGCAAGAAGGCGTTTCGAAAACGTACTTAGGCGGACAACCCTTTTCCGGGCAATGCGGAATTAATCGGCGCGGATAA
This sequence comes from uncultured Acidobacteriota bacterium, assembly GCA_903873705.1. Lineage (GTDB taxonomy): Bacteria > Acidobacteriota > Terriglobia > Terriglobales > Acidobacteriaceae > Granulicella. Next base: position 106,575 of record CAIQPK010000064.1, on the reverse strand, counting down.
TTTGGCGCGAGCGCAACCGTTTGTACGGATGGGGCCTCCTATGGCCTGTGAGGTATTTCGCCATGCGCGGATTCAAATACATTCTCCTTTCAGCGTTCGCATTTGTGCTGTTCACCATGGCGACGCCGAAGTCGCAGGCGCAGGTTTCGATCGGCATCGGTATCGGTGCTGAGCCCGCTTGCCCCTATGGATATTACGGCTATGCTCCTTATCGCTGTGCTCCCTATGGCTACTATGGACCGGAATGGTTCAGCAATGGTGCCTTTGTGGGTGCGGGCCGGTGGCATCGCGGGCCGGTTTTCTACGGTCACATCAATCGCAGCTACGATCCGCGCTTTGGGTATCACGGCGCTTATCCTAACCGCGGCGAACACTTCGACAACCGTGACTTCCACGAGTTCCACGGCAGCCATTGGAGTGACAACCGGGGCCGCTACCATACCGAAGGGCAACACGGGCATTACGATCACGGCCACCACTAGACTGTTGCCGCAGGTCGCGACGACGCCATCCGAGGATGAACTTTCCCGGATGGCGTTTCTGCTTTCAGCACCTTTGCGGCAGCGAGACGACAGCGACGGGTGTCGCCTGCTACCGTTGTGAGGAGCATGATTCCGCAACGGCCCCTATTTCCCGACCAGCAACTCTCTCCTGTGGAGCGCGATCCGGACGGCGCTCCCGCACCGGTGTGGCTGCAGCGGATGAGCCTGATAGTGCTGGTGATGTTCTGTTTGTATATCGGGGTGTTCGTGGTGGCGCTGCCGTGGATCCCGCGGCTGTGGGACCAGAATGCGTGGATACTAGCGCATCCTGCAGTGAAGGCGGTGCTGCTGCAGGGATGGATGCGCGGGGTGATCAGCGGATTGGGTTTGCTGGATATCTGGATAGGGGTGACCGAGGCCTATCACTATCGCGACTACCGTCGCTGAAGGCGGCGGTGCGGGAGTATGCTTCCATGATGGCGGTGGGACGTGTTCTACGTGGTGGCTGGTGGATGGCGATGCTGCTGACCTGCAGCATGGCAGCGGCACAGAGCGACAACTCGCTGGTATTGAAGCAAGACGCGCAGGCGACGGTGACGGGCGTGTTGCGGGTGCAGTGGCGGGGCTGGAACCGCTACCTGGTGTTGATGACCAAGCGTAACTTCCGACCGGTGTATGCGCATGGCGACCTGGGACCTTCGACGGTGCAGACGATCGAGATACTGCTGCGCGGACAGAACGATGCGGTGGCGAAGCTGGCTGGCAGGGGCGTGACGGCGCATGGGACGATGCAGATTGAGCCGGCGTCGTCGTCGTACTGGAACGGCGTGTTGATGGCGGCGGAAACGGTGACGGCGGGCAAGAGTGTTCTGCGGGTGAAGAATGCGGCTGCTCTGTCGGTGAAGGTGCAACGTTACAGTGCAACGGTGACGCTGGTGCCAAAAGTTTACAGCTGGAAGCATGCGGCGCTTGACCTGGAGACGAAGCGTCCGCTGCTGGTGGCCAATGCCGATGGGTGCAGCTTGAATGGTGCCGGTACGCTGCTGAACTGCACGTGCGCGGCAGGATTCAAGCCGGTGCGGGCGGGGTTGATTGGCGAAAAGGGCCAGTCGGATCCGGAGCGGCTGCGAGAGGTGGACCGGTCGCTGCCCGGGACGGCACAGCTCCAACTTCCGGAGGTGCCGCGGCACCCTTTGAGTGCGCAGTTACTGTGCACGCGGACGAAAGATGACAACTGATATGGACGATCACGCAGAAGTTCCCCAGCCTTCGCCGCTGGAAAATGCACCGCTGGCTTATGAGAACAACGACTTTTTGAACTCGCCTGATGGGCGAATGTTGCGCATCATGGCGGAGTACCAGGAGCCGTTGGTGCGGTTTCGGCGGGAGCGCATTCAGGACACGATCGTGTTCTTCGGGTCGGCGCGGTTCCGAGCGCGGGATGTGGCGAGCCGCGAGCTTCAGCTGCTGGCGAATACGGGGTCGACTGAGGCGGCACCGGAAGAGGAGCAGCCGGCGACGCTGGAGAAAGTGGAGTCGGGCGAAGCGACCGCGCTGCAGTTGACGCGCGCGGCTGCTGCGGTTGAAATGGCCGGGTACTACGAAGCGGCGCGGAAGCTGGCGCATCTGTTGACCGACTGGTCGATGAAGCTGCCGGGACGGCGGCATCGGTTCGTGGTGTGCTCCGGCGGTGGGCCGGGGATCATGGAAGCGGCCAATCGGGGCGCTTACGAGGCGGGTGGGAAGACGATTGGGTTGAACATCAAGCTGCCGTTCGAGCAGCTGCCGAACCCGTACATTTCTCCTGAGTTAAACTTCAACTTCCACTACTTTTTCATGCGCAAGTACTGGTTCGCGTACCTGGCGAAGGCGCTGGTGATTTTTCCGGGCGGCTTTGGGACGCTGGATGAAATGTTCGAGCTGCTGACGCTGGCGCAGACCAACAAGCTGGCGAAGAAGATCACGGTGGTGATCTATGGGTCAAAGTACTGGAAGAATGTGATCGATCTTGAACTGCTGGCGGATAAGGGCGCGATCGCGGTGAGCGACCTTGATCTTTTTCAGTTTGCCGATACGCCGGAGGATGCGTTCCGCATTCTGCGGGATGGGCTGACCGCGAATCATCTCGATCTACAGGCGCCGCGGACGGAAGAACCGATTCCGGCGGAACCGGCGCCGGATGCGCAGACGGCGCTGGGGCCGGATATTGCGAAGACGAACAATTAGCGGGTGGCGGAGGAGCGGTAGAGTTCGCCGATATAGACGCTGCGCGGGGGCAGAATGAGGTTGTAGCTGGAGAGCGACGGCGCGTCGGCTGTCCATGAGGCGAGCAGGGGACGTAGTGAGCCGTTGTGCAGGCGGAGCTTCTTGAAGTCGTCTTCGAGCGGGAGCTGCATGGGCTGGTCGGTGAGGTTGGCGGCGACGACCACGGGGGAGGCGTTGCGGGCGCTGGCGGGGGCCTGGTGGATGCAGGCAAGCGCGTTGGCGTGATCGAGGGGGATGATGGCGCCGCTGCGGAGGGCGGGGTTGTCATGGTGGAGCTGCGCGAGGCGGCGATAGAAATTGAGCAGCGAAAGGGGGTCGGCGTCTTCGAGCGCGACGTTGGCGGTGGCGGCGTTGGGAGCCGGCGGGTCGAGTAGCTTGCCGGTGGTGAAGCCGGGGAGGGTGGCGGGGTCGGGTGGGGCTCCGGGGGGCTTGGGCGCGGGCTTAGGCCGGGGCGGGACGTAGGGTTTGAAGGCGCCGTAGACGCTGGGGTCGGGCGGTGGCTCGGGTTTGGCAGGTTCTTCGGCGACGGGCTCAGCGGGTTTCGGTGGAGTGATGTTGGTGGGGGTCCAGGGCAGAGGGGAAGGGGTTTGGAGGCCGATCTCCTGGCCGGAGCGCACGAGTACGGCGGTGGCCACGGTGTAGAGCTGGGCGGCGGAGGTTTTCTGGAGTGCGCCGGCAATGTTGCCGGGCTGCTCACTGGCTGGCAGAGGAGCGGGGTGGGCTGCTGCTGGTTTGCGGGTTCGTTTCGATGGTTCGGTGGATGGGACAGCAGGGGGTTGCGAGCCCAGGGGAGTGACGACGAGATGAGCTTCGCTCGGCGGGGCGTCTGTTCCGGGGCGGTCGAGGAGAATGCGTTCGCCTGGGAAGCTGTCGACCAGGGAGCGTAGTTCGTGGGTTGAGAGGTGGGTGTCTGGCTGGGCAGTTTCGGTGTAGAGGCCGGCTGCTCCTCGGGTTAGCCAGAGCCGGGCGAGGTCGAGGATGTGCGGGTCGGGGCGGAGACTGACAAGGACTCTGAGGTGGCGGGCGTTGGCCGCGCGGACGAGGTCGCCGAAGGTGTCGTCCGCGGGGTCGGCCGCGACGATGATAGCGTCGACGCCAAGGGACTGGAGGTAGTCGAGGCGCTGGGCGATGCCGGGGAGGTCGCCGCGGCCGTCGCCGTCGGAGTCCTGGAAGTGGGGAACGTCGACGCGGTAGAAGATGGCGTTGCGCCACCAGTGCTCGGCGTTGAGGCCGGAGTTTTTCCAGCCGGGCTGGGCGAGGGTCTGGGCAGGGACAGCGGTGGTGATGGCGCACGCGAGCACGGTGCACCCGGACAGGAGAAGCAGGTCCTTCGCTGCGCTCAGGATGACCATCCTAAAAGAGCGAGGGCGGGATTTATGCCGGAAGAAGGTCTGCATGGCAGAAGCCGTTGCGCTGGACGATTTCTCCGACGCGTACAGCGATGCTACCGGAGTGGCGGTTGCAGGGCTAGGGTGTGACGTTGGTGCCGAGGTAGGTGCGGTATTGGGATTCGACGATGCCGGTGGAGCGGGCGAGCATGAGCTTCGCAGTGTTGTATTGGTAGAGGGCCTTGACGAGCTGGGCCTGGGCGCCGGCGAGGGAGGCTTCGGCGTCGACTACGGGGAGGTTATCGTCTACGCCGGCGGAGAAGCGCTGCTGCTCGTCGGAGAGTTCTTCCTGGGCGAGGGCGACGTTGCTCTGGGCCACTTTTACGAGCTCGTGAGCGGAGTTGACGTCGAGGAGGCTCGAGCGGATCTGGGCTTCGATGGTGACGCGCATGTCGGCTTCGCGCTGGCGGAGGGAGAGCAGCTGGGCCGTGATGACTTCGGTGTCGCCGCGCTGGGCGGCTTCGCGGAAGATGGGGAACTTGAGGCTGCCGGTGGCGGCGAAGACGCCGTGGTAGAGGCCGGTGGTTTCGCCGAGGACGCCGTAGAAACCGCCGAAAGCTAGCGTGGGCAGGCGCTGATACTTGACGGCTAGGCGTTCGCGGTCGGCTACGCGGATCTGGGCGAGGAGGCTGAGGTAGTCCTTGCGGCGCTGATAGGCGGTTTCTTTCGCGCGGTCGAGGTCCATGTCGGCTAGGTCGGCGAAGGGGGCGGTGTCGGTGAGCAGGAGTTGCTGCTCGGCGGGCAGGCCCATGATCCGGTTGAGCTGGATGATGTCCTTGGCGAGCGTGGCTTCGGCGGCGATGCGCTGCTGTTGGCGGGTCTGCTGGTCGACCTGGCCGCGAAGGGTGTCGATGTGGACGCCGACGCCGGCTTTTTGCCTTTCGCTGGCTTGATTGAAGACGGTGCCGGCGGCGCGCTCGAGGGCCTGGGCGTTGGCGAGGCTGGACTGGTCGGCAAGCACCTTGAGGTAGGCGACGATGACGGCGTTGACGAGGTCGCCGCGGCCGACGAGGCCGTTTAGATTGACGACGTCTTCTTCGTCCTTTGCACCGCGGAGGAGCTCGTAGGCGGGGGCATTGAAGAGCGTCTGGTTAATGCCGAGCTGGGCCTGAGTGACGTTGACCTTGAGGATGGTATGGATGGCGCCAGGGGGGAAGCCGAAGGCGGCGAGGCTTTGGGGCTTGAATCCCATGGCGGCGAGGTTGATTTCCTGGGTGTTGGTAAAAGCGTTGAAGCGGAGCGATGGAACCAGGGCGTTGGTGACCTGCAGGCGGTCGCCGCGGACAACTTTCAGGTTGGCGCGGTCGAGAATGAGGCGGAGGTTACGGTCGAGGCCGTAGGTGACTGCGTCGTCGATGGAGAGGGGAAGGGGGCCGGTGGTGGAGTGCTCGATTTTGACGTCGCCGGGGCCCGTGTAGGTGCCTGAGGCTGTGAAGACTTTGCCGGAGCCGGCGGTGGTGCCGGGGCCGTACTGGGCGAGGACGGCGCTGGGGGCGGGGGGGAGCGTCTCGTTTTTGGCGGTGGAATCCTGCGCGACGGACGCGGCGGTGACCAGCGTCAGAAGGGCGGCGGGGACCAGATTGAAGATGAGTCTCGAACTTTTCACTGTGTATTAGAGTGCCATGCTGGGGGTGGGGATGCGGGAAAAACAGTGGGTAGAGTGTGGTGGGTAGAGGGTAGTAACGGAACGGCTCAGCCGGCGTCTAGCTGGCGGGCGGCTTCCTGCAGGGTTTTGGCGGTGGAAGGCTTCCAGTCTGACTTGATTTCGTCTTCCTGCTGGCCGATGGTTTTGAAGAGCAGGGCCTTTCCGTCGATGTGGACGTGGGTTTCGGTGATCTGCCAGATGTGGGGGGCGATTTCGCGGCGTTCTACGTCGAAAGTGCCGCCCGCGCGCAGCTTGCCCAACATGCCGAAGCCGATCTTGATGTCGTCGGTGAGCGAGCCGCGAAGGGTGCGGATGCGGTTATCGGCGCGGGCGATGATGAGCTCGCCGGCCATCAGGCCCATGACGCGGGCTTCCATGTTGGGCGGATGGAAGGTGGGGTTGGGGCGGAAGGTGAGGGTGGTGAGGTCGCCGGAATCGCCTTTGACGGTCCAGATAAAGGCATTGGGGAGCATGAGGAGCATTTGGCGGGCCTGGGCATCGTCGTGCTGTCCGGCGCGGTGCTGCTTTGCCTGGGCGGCGGGGTCGCGGACGAAGTCGGTAATGCGCTGGGTCTCTGCGGCGCGGGTGTCGGGGCCGACGGGGTGGCCGTCGAACTGAATCGCTCGGCGGACGCCGCCTTGGGGGCTGTCGACGACGTCGTACAGGGCGTCCTTGTCGGCGGTTTTATCGTGGTCGCGATAGGTCCAGACGCTGTGGTCGGTTTCGGCTGCGGCGAGTTCGGAGTGGACGGCGGCCTGGAGCAGCGCGATGGCATGGGGCTCGCTGTTTTCCGAGGAGACGCCATGCTGATGCTGGGCGGTGGCTGGCAGGGCCCATGCCGTGGCTGCGATGGCGAGAAGCAGGAAAAGATGCCGGCGCGGACTCATTCCGAAGTTGGATGCGGCGGAGGCGGCCCGGTTGGTTATTCGACGATGATTTTGACGAAGACGCCGTCGGGGAGGGTGGCCCCGCCGAGCAAGTGGATGGCGCCGTCGCGGGTAAAACCGCGGAGCATGGCGGCAGGTTTGGCCGCAGGCGGGGCGGGACTGGGCGAGGCGGGTGAAGGCTTTGCTGCGTCGCGGTCGGCTGGGGCGCGCTTCATGCCGCGGTCCATGGCGTCGTTGGCGAGGCGGTCGGCGTCCTTGTTTTTGTGGCGGAGGGCGTGGGTGATCTGGAAGCCCTGGAGCTTGCCGATGCGGCGGCGGGCTTCCTCCCAGAGGGGGCGGAGGTCGGGGCTGTTAACTTTGTACTTGCCCTGGATCTGCTTGACCATGAGCTCGGAGTCGGAGACGACGCGGAGGTGGGTGTGGTGATGGTCGAGGGCCCACTGAAGGCAGCCAAGGAGGCCGGAGTATTCGGCGAAGTTGTTGGTTTTGAAGCCGAGGAACTCGGAGAGCTCGGCGATGACGTGGCCGGCGTCGTCGGTGATATGGGCGCCGTAGCCGGCGGGGCCGGGGTTGCCGCGGGCGCCGCCGTCGCAGTGGGCGTTGATCCAGGTGGCGGGGGCGGCGGTGGGGTCGGGGAAGAGGGACGGCATGGGTAGCAGTCTATCGTGGTCGCTCTGTCGACCCCACCCGTGGTGATGAGGCCGCGAATGGGGGCCCAGATCTGTACTGAATTGAACGATTTGAGATCAGGAGACGGCGGGGCGGAGGAGTTCTACCTTGCCGTCGGGGGTTTTGCGGAAGGAGTGGAGTTCCTGGCCGGCCTGGTTGTAGTGGCGCATGATGACAGCGTTCTTGTTGAGCTCCATGTTTGTGAAGCCGAGGACTTTGCCGCCGAAAGGTCCGCGCTTTTCGGGAGGTGTGGTCCAGTCGACGAGCTCGGCGCCGCCGCCTCCGGAGATGACGAAGCTGGTGGGGTGGCCGCCGAACTCGAGGTGCTGGAGGTCGTGGTCGTGACCGGTGATGTAGAAGTCGACCTTGTACTGGCGGAGGAGGGGGTCCCAGTCCTTGATGAGGATGGGATTGTCCTTGTGGATGCCATTGGTATAGAGCGGGTGGTGGCCGACCATGGCGAGGAAGGGTGTGGTGCGGGGTTTGGCGAGCTCGGCGCGGAGCCAGGCGTCCTGCTCGTCGCGGTGGGCCTTGGTCATGGTGATGCCGGTGCCGAAGAAGTCGCCCTTGGTGCCGGGGAGGTTGGTATCCAGGCAGATGAACGTGATGATGGGGTCGTTTTCAGGAAATTTGAAGGTGTACCAGGGGGCGGGCATGGTCCAGCGGGTGCCCTGGGCGTGGGCGGCGTAGGCCAGCTCGGTGTCGACTTTGAAGGCGATTTTGAACTCGTAATCGTGGTTGCCGAGGACGGCGTAGGCCTTGCCGGGGAAGTGGGAGGTGGGGTACATCTGCTCGAACTGGGTTTGCCAGCGGGGGGAGTCGACGCCGCCGATGAGCGAGCCGTAGAAGTTGTCGCCGAGCATGAAGAGGGCGCCGGGCTTGATCTTTCGGTTGTCGACGAAGTTTTTCATGCCGGAGGCGACGGCGATCTGCTGGCCGAGGTACTTATTTGTGCCCCAGTCGCCGATCATGAGGAGGTGCTGGTTGGCGGGGTCGGGTGCGGGGGAGTCATTACCGCCCTGCTGGGCGAAGAGCGTGGCTGGGGAGAAGGCAGCGAGGGCCGAAAAACCGATGGTCTGGCGTAAAAAACTACGGCGGTTGAGCTGGGGCCTGAGTAGGTCGGACAAGAGTCGCTCCTTGGTGCTGGGGAAGAGTGCTGCCGCGTGCCTTTTGTGGCCCGCCCGGAGGGTAAGACGCGGGAAGTGTGCTTTCGGGACGCCTGTGGCGAGCGGGGAGCACGATGACGGATTCTTCATCCGCGCGAGGGGTTGAAAGTAGGGCGGATGCTCACATTTTCCGGGGGTGTCCGTCTGAAGGAGTGTAGTGAGCAGTTGACCTGACTCCGGAGTCAGAACAGCATGAGCGTTGAAGCAGCTTTTGTAAGCGGCCAGATTGGCCGCCGTCCCAGCCCGTTCGCTCTTGGCTTGCAGGAAGCCACGGGTGCGCCCGTAGCAGTAGAATCTTCCGCAGTGATGCCGAAGGCTGCTACCCAATCCGTTTCGCGCGGCAAGATGACGGCCGAACAGCTGGAAGCGCGTCAGCTGCAGCGGGCCGAGGATGATGAACTGATTCGCGCGGCACAGGCCGGCGACCGGTCATCGTTTGACACGCTGGTGCGGCGGTACGACCGCTCGGTGTTGCGGCTGGCGCTGCACATGCTGGGGCACGAGCAGGATGCGCAGGATGTGCACCAGGAGGCCTTCATCAAGGCTTACCGGCACCTGGCGAACTTCCGGTTTGAGTGCTCGTTTTATACGTGGCTCTATCGCATTGTGACGAACCTGTGCCTGGACCAGCTTCGTCGCCGCAAGAGCCGCAGGGAAGATCCTTCGACGGCGCTCGATGCTTCGGGCGACGAGATGGACCTGCTGGCTAATATTTCGGACGACCGTGCAATGGCGAACCCGGCACGGGAGCTTGAACGCAAGGTGATGAACGAGGCGATCAATGAAGCGCTGACCCATTTGACGCCGCGGGAACGCATGGTTTTTGAGTTGAAGCACTACCAGGGGCTGAAGTTGCGGACGATTGGCGAGATGCTCTCGACCACCGAGGAGACGGCTAAGAACACGCTGTTCCGCGCGACACGGAAGTTGCGGGCTAGCCTGGCGGATGTGCGGTAAGAGCAGTGGGTAGAGAGTAGTGAGTAGAGCGTAGTGAAGGTACGCAAGAGCGGTCGGGCCATTTGGTAGTGAGTAAGAGATGCAGCGGGCATAGAACCGCGCATGCAGGGTGAACAAATTTTGAGGCTGGTCGAGGTACGTCGTAATGATTTGCGATAACGCACAACAGAACATGATCCTGGCTCAATATGGTGAGCTGCCCGATGAGCTGCAGTTCCCGCTGGAGCAGCACCTTACCGATTGCGAAGATTGCCGGCGGGAGTGGAAGGCACTGCAGGCGCTGGAAGCAGAACTCGCGCTGATGCCGATGGTGGAACCTTCGCCAAACCTGGTGGCGGCTTCGCGGATGCGGCTGGATGAGATGCTCGACGCCTTGCCGCCTCGGTCGTTCGCGGCACGTTTGATGGGCAACTTCTTTCGCTGGGTGGGGACGATGCAGTCGGCGCCGGCGTTGACAACGCTGCTGATTGGCATGGGCTTTCTGGGTGGGAATCTTCTGACGCGTTACCAGGTGGCTCATGCGCCGAAACTGCCGGTTCCGGTGATTCTGTCGAACACGTCGCAGGGCGCGATTGCCAGCGTTTCGGGGATTGTGCAGACGCCGAACTCGGAGATCGTCCAGGTGAATTACAACCGCATGGTGCCGGAGTCGGTCCAGGGGTCTCTGGATGATCCGCAGATTCGTCAGCTGTTGATGCTGGGCACGAAGCTGGCGACGACGAATGATGTTCATGCGAACTCGGTTGCGCTGCTGGCGAGCGAATGCCTGGCTGGGCACAGCTGCGAGGGCGACTCGGCGAGCGGAGCTAATGATGGCATTCGTACGGCGCTGCTGGCGTCGCTGCGCTCGGACAAGAACGCAACGGTGCGGCTGAAGGCGCTCGAAGGTTTGCAGCCGTATGTGGCACAGGATGAGCGGGTCCGCGATGCGGTGCTGAAGTCGCTGATGACGGATGCGAGCCCGAGTGTACGGACGCGGGCGGTCTCGCTGCTGCAGCCGGTGCAGGCGGACTCCAGCGTGCGGCAGGTGCTGCGGACGGTTTCTGCGCAGGATGCGAATCCCGCGATTCGTACGGCTTCCTTTCAGTTTTTGCAGGGGACTGCGGACATTCAATAACGACTTGTGATCATGCTGATTTCGATGCTCGCTCAAACTGAACTACTCGCTCGACTTGATCTGCCTGTCTTGCGCCGCCGCGTGTGGACGCAGGCGGTGCTGGGGTGCGTGCTGGCGGTGGGTGCTGTGCCGTTCGCGTTGGCAGAGGGGTCTGCGCCGGGGACGCATGAGCGGGCGCAGGGATACCTTGGCGTGGAGTTCCATGACCTCGCTGATGACCAGGTGAATGCGCTGCGGCTGCAGGGACCGCACGGCGCCGAGATCACGATGGTGGACCATGATGGGCCGGCGGGTAAGGCCGGGCTGCAGCCGCACGATATCGTGTTGCAGATCAATGGGCAGAACATTGACCATGCGGATGAGCTGCGGCGGAAGATTCGGGAGTCGTCGCCGGGGGCGGCGGTGAGCCTGTCGATTTTGCGGCAGGGGCGGGCGATGACGGTGGAGGCCAAGCTGGCGAACCGGCAGGACGTGGAACGGATGGCTTGGCAGAGGATGACGTCGCCGGAGCCGCCGGCGCCGAGTGATGAAGTTCAGAGCATCCTGATTGAGCGCTTTACGGTGGAAGAACCAGCGCCCAAACCGCAGGCGCACGGACAGAGCTTTATCGGCAGCGTGCTGCGGACGACGCCTTACACGGGTGCGACGCTGGAGACGATGGAGCCGCAGCTGGCGGGATTCTTTGGAGCACCTCCTAAGACAGGGTTGCTGGTGCATGGCGTTGAGGCGAACAGTCCGGCGGCGCTCGCGGGTTTGCGGGCGGGCGATGTGGTGCTGAAGATGGATGCGTCAAATGTGGCGTCGACTTCGGACTGGGCAAAGCATCTGCGGGCGAACAAGGGGCAGGCAGTGAGCCTGACGGTGTTGCGGGACAAGCACGAGGTGACGCTGACGCTGGCACCGGACCTGAAGAAGCACTCGCTGCTGGAGTGGCCGAAGCTGTTTTAGTTCGGAGCCTGATAGATCAGCTGGAGTGGTTGCGGGTGATGGTGGATCTGCGCGATCTTGACGGCCATCGACGAAGCCAATAATGCCAATCCGACGATGGCGGGGGTTTTGCAGGGCGGGCCTCCGTCGACGCCGCATGCGGCGCTGAGCAGAAGAAATGCGCCGCCACCTTCGGCGAGGGCTTTGGGTGCGCCGTTTAGCGCGTGGTAATGTTTTGGCGCGATGGCGATCGACTGCACGTCGTCGCGGTCGTAGACGCCATGAGCGTGGGCCTTGCGGGCCGGCGCAGTTGAGGCGGTAGGCTTCGAAGGTGGGTCGGGCGCAGAAGTCTTCGAGGCCGTCGCATGTGGCGACGATGAGGCCGGTGCGAAAGGTCATGAGTGCGGGCCAGGTGGAGAGCGGAGGGCGGCGTCCGATGGGCGCTTGCGCGTGGGCTGTGATGGCGAGTGTGGCAGCGAGAAGAGCAGCAAGGATAGGTGACGACATAGATCGCTCCAGGGTGGCGCTCGACTTTGAACAAGCAAAGTTCGGTCAGTGCAAGGTGACTGTCAGAGATGTTCCGGGGCTCTGATAGAACAGCCAGTCGGCGTCGTGATCGTTACCGTCTTCGGACATACTCGACCCGAATAGGAGCTCGAACCCTACGAATGCAAGCGGGGCGCCTGCAGCTACACGAAGCAGGATGGCGACCGCGATGGTTGGAGCGAAGAACGAGCCGGCGATACAGACTCCACTGAAGATCCAACTAGCGATGAAGCGGTTACGCTCGCCGTGATAAGGCGGAAGGATGAGAGCGGCTACGTCGTTTCTAGCGTAGCTGACCTCTTTTCTGCGGAAGCCTCCTTTGCAGATAAGCGAGTCGGCTGTAAATACAGGGATGCGGCAGGGATGCCGGACGCCGGGTTCGGAAATTCTGACGACGTCGAGGGGATTGTAGTCGCCCTTCTTGCTGGCTTCCCATCCTGTTGTGAAGGGCACCGTTGGCGTGTAAACGATAGGTTTTTTCTGGTGGCCATCGCCGGGGGCCTGAGCCTGAGCGAGAGCGATGAAGGCGGTGGCAAGAACGAATGCGATAAGACGAGGCAACATGATTGGCTCCAGTGGAGTGCTGGAGCTACGTTATGCAGGACGTGGGAATGCAGAACGCCCGGTTGGGGCACTCTTTGGAGTGTCACAACCGGGCGTTTTTGTGGAGCGAAGGTGTTGGGCTACTTCTTGACTACGGCGGCGGGCTTGCCTTCCTGGACGTAGTTCTTGTTCCAGCTCGGGATTTCGACGACGTAGGCGCCGGGTTTTTCAATAACGGCCTGGCAGCCGAGGCGGGAGTTGAGTTGAAGGCCGGGGGCGGTGTCCATGCGGTCGAGTTCAAGGTCTTCGGCTTCGGAGAGGCCGGTGGCGCCGGCTTTGACGTGGATGTGGCAGGTGGTGCAGGCGCAGACGCCGCCGCAGGCGTGGTCGAGGAAGATGTGGTAGTTTTCGGCGACGTCGAGGATGCTCATGGGGAGGCCGTGGCCGTCGTAGGGCAGGGTGTCGAAGGGGAACTCGACGGTCTTGCCTTCGGGCTGGAAGGTTACGCGGACGATGTTCTCGGCGGGGGGCTGGGAGAGGTCGACTTCGGGGAGCGTGATTTCTGGTTCAGACATGGTCAATAGTGAGTTTATCGCGGATACGGCATTGACGAGCAGCGCGGACGGGCGGGATATTGGCGGAGAGGCTGCTGAGAAGGTCTTAGGTCCAGGCGTCGACGGTGACGAAGCGGGTGGGGGTGTTGGCGGCGCGGGTGAGGAGGATCTCGGTGGCGGCGATGGTGGCCGTGCGGTCGGCGCCCATGACGAGGTGGGAGCCGTCGTGGAGGAGGACGTTGGCGGCGCGGTTGCGGCGGCGGGGCAGGCTGCGGTCAATGTTGGCGACGATGGCGGCGGGAAGGATGGGCTGCCAGTCTTTGCCCATGGCGTTCCACTGGACGGTGGTGAGTCCCAGCTCAGCGGCTTGCTGGAGGACGTACGGGCGGCGGGCTCCGTGGGGTGGGCGGAAGTAGTGGATGGAGATGCCGAGGGCGTCTTCGAGGGCTTGATTGCAGCCGCGGAGCTCTTCGCGGATGCGGGCAGGGGATTGCCAGGCGAGCCAGGGGTGGGTGACGGTGTGGTTGCCGATGAGGTGTCCGGCGGCGAGGACCTGGCGGGCAAGGGTGGGGGAGTGGCGGACGTAGCGGCCGATCATGAAGAAGGTGGCGCGGGTGTGGTGGCGGGCGAGGAGCTCGAGGAGGGGCTCGGTGCAGGCGTCGTTGGGGCCGTCGTCGTAAGTGAGGGCGATTTCGTTGGGGTCGTTACCAGCGATGAGGGTGCGGCCGAAAAGCTGGGATTGGGGAAGCAGGGCCGCGCTGCCGAGGGTGAGCGCGGTGGTGAGGGAGCCGGCGGCGATGGCGATTTCGGGAAGAAACATGGGCGTTGGGCGGTGCGATTGCGGCGGCGCGGGTGCAACACCGGGCTGCTCAGACCCATCCTAAGAAACGAGAAGAGACGAGGTCATTATTCATGTTGGCACACCAGGGAAGGAATCCGGGCGGACGTCGCCGCTTTCTGAGCATGGATGAATGGGTTTTGATTGCGGTGCTGCTGCTGGCGCTGTGTACGGCTGCTGCGATGGCGCAGAGCATGCCGACGAGCACGCAATCGGTGGTGGACAGCGCGACGCTGGGGCCGGTGGCGGGGGCTCCGCCGCAGCCGGTGGTGGATGCGAGCGCAGAGGCGAGCCCGGTGATGCCGGTTACGCGGGGGTTATCGCTGGCTCCGAATGCGGAGATTGCGGTGGTGCTGAAACAGGGCGCGGACTCGGGGCAGTCGAGGAATGGGGACATGGTGAGGGCGGTGCTGGGGGCGCCGGTGAAGGTGTCGGATGGTCGAGTGCTGCCGGCGGGGACGCCGGTGGGGCTGACGGTACTGGCGGTGGCCGCGGCGGGGAAGTTCCAGAGCCAGGGCGAGCTGACGCTGCAGGTGACGCGGGTGGGGCCGGTGGGCGCGATCAGCGATGCGCAGACGTTTTTTGGGAAAGAAGGGAAGAAAGAGCTGGCGGATTCGGCTCCCGAGAAGGGGACCGAGGGGGGAGTGGCGGCGGGGACGGTGGTGAAGTTCAAGGTGCCGGCGCTGGTGGTGACCCTGGCGGTGCCGGTGGTGAAGCCTTAGGGCGGCGCGGAAGTGAGCAAAAGCCTTGACGCAAAGGTCGCGGAGTTTGGCCAAGTTTCGCGAAGTAGAACAAGCAACGGCAACAGCAATTGCCCCTGCTGGGGTCTCTCCACCGCGCATCGTAACGTGCGGGATGCTTCGGACGAGATGACCGTTGCTAGGTTTGGTTACTGCTTCAGGAGGGCCAGGACCTGTTCGGCGTGGCCTTCGGGTTTGACGTTTTCGAAGATGTGCTGGAGTTTCTGGTCGGGGCCGATGACGTAGGTGGTGCGGGCTACTCCGGTGACCAGCTTGCCGTACATGGTTTTGGGTTTGACGAGCTCCCAGCTCTTGACGATCTCCTGGTTCTCGTCGGCGAGGAGCGTGTAGGGGAGGCTGAACTTTTCTGCGAACTTCTTCTGGGCTTTGGGGGTGTCGCGGGAGATGCCGAGGATGACTACGCGGGAGTCCTGGAGCTTTTTGAATTTGGGGAAGTTGTCGCGGAATTCGCAGGCTTCGATGGTGCAGCCAGGGGTGTCGGCCTTGGGGTAGAAGAAGAGGACGACGGTTTTGCCCTTGAAGTCGTAGAGGGAGACGGGGTTGTTGTCCTGGTCGGGGAGAGTGAAGTCGGGGACTTTTTTGCCTAGTTGGGGGGCGGGCATGTGGTGGGCTCCTTGGAGCTTCTATGGTAGCGCGTGAGGGTCCTGGCTGCGCTCAGGATGCCGGTGAGAACCGGCACGCAACACCAACGGTAGATGCTGGTTTTCAGCGGCAGTGATGACGCGGGGTTGGAGGATTACTGGGCGTTGTAATCAAGGCTGAGGAGCTGGCTGACGGTGCGGGAGAGGCGGGCTAGGTCGTCGAGTGCCTGCTGGGCGTAGAGGTGGGCGTCCTGGCCGGGTTGAGAGGCGAGGAAGAGGGTGTTGGTGAGGCCCTGGAGAGGATTGTTGATGCGGTGAGCGAGGCGGTTGGCCATCTCGCCGGCAGCGGCGAAGCGTGCCTGGGAGACGATGGCCTTGTGCTGCTGGTCGTAGCGGACCGCGATGGCGGCAAAGTCGGCGAGCGAGGCGAGGAGGCGGTAGTCTTCGATATCGAAGGCGTCACCCTCACGGTGGGAGACGGCCCAGAGGGTTCCGCGGGCGTCGCCGCCCTGCTGATCGACCGAGTGCCAAGGGATGAGGATGCCGTCAGGGATTTCACGGGCGGTGACGCCGAGCGAATCGTAAAACGGCTTGGTGACGCTGTAAAGCTGGGGAGCGCCGCGGTCGAGACAGGTGCCGCAAGGGCTGGCGAAACGCGGGGTGGTGCCACCGAGGTATTCGGCGAAGGTTCCGGCGACGGCGATCCAGCGGAAGTTCTGGCGGGCGGGGTCGGCTGACTCGTCGAGGGAGATGCCGGCGGAGTCGGCGCCGGTGGCGTCGACGGCGATTTCGACGAGCTGTTGGAGACCGTCGGCAGGGCTTGTGGCGAAGACGTGGGCGAGGCGGCGGAGGGCGTCGATGGCGTGCATGGGGTCGCGCTTGCGGAGAGCGCGGCCAAGGAAGGCGTCGTCGTCGCAGAGGTCGCGGAGCTTCATGCCGGTGTCCGTTGTTGTGGTGGTCATGTTTGGCCCGACGCGTTGTTCATTGACGGTAGTGGATGGGGAGGGCGGTGTAAAGCGGAAAGCGTGGTTGCGGGATCAGGCATTTGGCTTCGGGTTTACGGGGAGGTGAAGTACAGGCAAGGGCGAGGGCAACAGCAACGGCAACGCAAAAGCAACGGCAGGTGCCAATGCGGGGATCTCTCCACTGCGGCCGCAAAGAGCGCGGCCTCCGGTCGAGATGACGGGTGGTGGGGTTGGGGGAGAACAACGGCAGGGCAAGGGCAACGGCGAATGCGGATTGATTAGCTGTTTGTTGTCAGGCCAGGACGCTTTGGGGAGTTTCGATTTCGGGGGTCTGAGGCTGGTCGGTTACGGCTACTGAGGCCGAGGCGGGGAAGTAGGCGTTGGAGACGTACTGGCCCAACATGCGGTGGGTGTTGAAGAAGGCGCCGTTGATGGCGATGCAGTGGCGCTGCATCTGGGCCCAGGCGGCCTTGTTCGCATACATGGGGGCGATGGAGTTCTCGAGCTTGTTGTAGAGGACGGCGGCTTCGTGGACTTCGTTATCGAGGTCTTCGATGGCCCAGCCGGTGATGTTTTCGGCGCAGCCTTCAATCCACCAGCCGTCGAGGACGGAGAGGGAAGGGACGCCGTTGAGGGCGGCCTTCATGCCGGAGGTGCCGGAGGCCTCGTAAGGGCGGAGCGGGGTGTTGACCCAGACGTCGACGCCCTGGGTGAGCTGCTCGCCTAGTTCCCAGTCGTAGTTTTCGAGGTAGATGATGCGGAGCTTGGCGGTGTTGCCCTTGGCGGCGGCGGCGAAGACGTCGCGGATGAGGCCTTTGCCGGCCTTGTCGGCGGGGTGGGCTTTACCGGCGAAGATGATCTGGAGGCCGCCGAGCTTTTTGGCGATCTTGGCGAGGCGGGCGGGATCTTCGAGGAGCAGCGAAACGCGCTTGTAGGTGGCGACACGGCGGGCGAAGCCGAGGGTGAGGACGCTGGGGTCGAGCTCAACTCCGGTGCGCTCCTTGATGGTGGCGAAGAGGCGCTGCTTGCCGAGGTGGTGGATTTCAGCAATGGTGGCCGAAGGA
This sequence comes from uncultured Acidobacteriota bacterium, assembly GCA_903873705.1. Taxonomy (GTDB): domain Bacteria; phylum Acidobacteriota; class Terriglobia; order Terriglobales; family Acidobacteriaceae; genus Granulicella. The sequence continues at coordinate 89,220 of CAIQPK010000064.1, read as the reverse complement.
ATGCCGTAGACGGAGCGGAAGTACTGGTTGTCGTGACGCCAGGCGGGAACTTCCTTGTCGAGGAGTTGCTGGAAGGGTTGCGAGAGCCAGGTGGCGGCGTGGACGCCGTTGGTGATGGCGTGGACGGTGTACTCGGGGAACATTTGCTGGGAGACCTTGCCGTGCTGCATGGCTACGCCGTTGACGTAGCGGGAGAAGCGGAGGGCGATGTAGGTCATGTTCATGAGGCCGTTGTGGAGGCAGCCGAGGCGTTCTATGGCGGCGGCGCGGTCATGGCCGAGGACGGCGTACATCTGGTCGACGCCGAACTGGTCGTGGCCGGCGGGGACGGGGGTGTGGGTGGTGAAGATGCATTGTTGCTGAACGACCTTAATGTCGGCTTCGGTGGCATCGCGGAGCGGGGTGTTGCCGAGCTGGGCTTCGAGCAGCCCGATGGAGAGCAGGGCGGCGTGGCCTTCGTTCATGTGGCAGACTTCGGGGGTCATGCCGAGAGCGTGGAGGAGGGCGATGCCGCCGAGACCGAGGATGGTTTCCTGGCAGAGGCGGTAGTAGGTGTCGCCGCCGTAGAGGTGGTCGGTGAGGGTGCGGTCCCAGGGCTCGTTGCCTTCGACGTCGGTATCGAGGAGGAAGACGGGGATCACGTGGCCGGAGGTGCCGACGACGTCAAAGCGCCAGGCGCGGACCAGGACTTCGCGGCCTTGCATGGCGACGGAGATGGTGACGCCGGCGGAGGGGAGGGTGGTCTCAGGGGACCAGACGACGTCGGATTCGGTTTGCTGGCCGACGGCGTCGAGGTGCTGCTGGAAGTAGCCGCGGCGGTGCGCGAGGGAGACGGCGACGATGGGCGCGCCAGTGTCGGCTGCGGAGCGGAGGGTGTCGCCGGCCAACATGCCGAGGCCGCCGGAGTAGGTGGGCAGGGCCTTGGCTAGCGCGATCTCCATGGAGAAGTAGGCGATCTGACGTGCGGTGAGGTCGAAAGCGGGGCCGGAAAGCTGTGCGTCGGTCATCCTGGTGGAATCCTTTGGTCCCTCGCCCTGGCGGCGGGAGGGACGGTGTTCCTAACGTTCCTGAATAGACACGGGTGCGGCGTTGGTGTTGTGCGAGGGCCGCGGATTGCGTGGTCTATTACTGACGGATGCGTATGTGGTGATAGAAGTTTACCAATTCGGCAAGGATGTCGCGAATTGTTTCACTGCAACCTTTGGGGAAAAGACGCGATTTTCGGGAGATTTCTGGAAGGGTGACAGGCTAAAAGCTGGCGGGAGTGAGGCCGAACTTGAGCGCGAGGCCGGCGAAGATGGCGATGAGCCAGGCGGCGAGGGTGATGGGGATGTGGCTGCGGGAGCGTCGGGTGAAGGCCTGGAGGAGGGCGATGAGAACCATCAGGGCGGTGGCGAAGAGAATGCCGTTGGCGATGAGGATGTAACGGCCGACCACGTAGTGGATGGAGGGGATGGGGTTCCAGGCGGTGGTGTGGTTCTGCATGGCGGCGACCTGCTGGGTGAGCCGGATGACGTCCCAGTTGCCACCGAAGAACATGCAGAGGATGAAGACCATGAAGAGGAGGATGAAGAGGATGAGGCGCTTGGCCATGGGGTCTCCGGTTTTATGGGTGCGCGGGCTGGTTAAGTGTAGCAGCGGGTGTGGGAATTAGCCTGGTTGCCGGTGTTGGGGAATGCGGGGATCTCTCGACTGCGCTTCGCTCCGGTCGAGATGACGGTTGCTGGGGTTGGGGAGGGCAACGGCAACGGCAAGTGCAACGTCAAGTGCAACTGCAACGTCAACTGCAACTGCAACTGCAACTGCAACAGCAACTGCAACAGCAAGTGCAACAGCAAGTGCAAGCGCCAGTGCAACGGTAAGTGCAAGTGGAGATTGCTTCGCTTCGTTGCGGCATTACGACTGTAAAGGATGGAGTTAGTGGTTAGCGGATGTTGGATTCGAAGGTGGCGAAGCGGCGTTCTAGTTCGTACTGCTGGGAGGCGCGGGGGCTTTTGTTGAGGAAGTCTTTGCAGGGGCCCGGGGGTAGGGCGTTGGGGGTGACGGCGTCGGAGCAGGCGTCGACGCGGTTGGTGAACATCTGGACGAAGCGGGTGCGGTTGGTGGGTGGCGCCCAGAGGCTGGGGCCGGGGAGGAAGGCGTGCTCGATGGAGGTGCGGGCGGCGCGTTTGAGGTCGGCGTAGCCGAAGCCCTGGTCCTCTACGGCCTTGACGTACTCGTGCGTGATGTCGATGCGGGAGACGCCTTCGTCGTCGGTGGAGAGCGCGATGGGGACGTGCGCGGCGAGGTAGGCGGCGAGGGGGTGCTCGTCGCCCTTGACGCCGAGGATGGCGTCGTTGGAGGTGAGGTTGATTTCGACCATGATGTTCTTCTGGGCCATCTCGCGGAGGAGGCCGGTGGCGTCGTTTTCGTAGCCGATGTCTACACCATGGCCGATGCGTTCGGCACCGGCGATTTCTACGGCCTGGCGGATGTGGTCGCGGAGGGCTTCGGGGGGGACGATGCCCAGGGTGAGCTCGCCGGCGTGGAGGGATAGGTGGGCGGCGGGGTATTGCGGGCGGAGCCATTGCAGGAAGCGCATGCCGATGGCGTACTGGTCGACAGAGCCGCGCCAGTCTTCGGCACGGAGGTAGTTGACCGCGACGACGTTGGGATTGATCTTGGTGGTCTCGAAGGCGACGAGGGTTTGGGTGAAGACCTGTTCGTTGGAGAGGTCGCGGATGACGCTGTCGATCCAGCGAACGGTGACGGTGCAGCCGGGCTGGGCCTGGGGTGTGCCGCAGTGCTCGATGGCGTTGCGCTGGGCGTCCATGTTGGCCATTTCGGCGGAGGCAGCGGCGACGACCTGGGCTAGGCCGGCGGCTTCGGCCTGGTGCTTGAGGTCGGCGAGGCCAGCGTCGGTGGTGTCGCGCAGGTGCAGCTTGGCGGCGAGGCCGAAGATGGCGGGGACGGCGGCTACGTCCATGATTTCGACGTACTGCTCGTTCTGGGAGGCGGCGCGGGTGACGATTTCGTGGACCCACTCGCCGCCGTGTTTGTTGATGTCGAGTGCGCCGAAACGGTTGAAGGTGGAGAAGAACTGGTCGTGCTCGGTAAAGCCGGTGTGGGGGACGTAGGAACGGACGCTGAAGGCGTTGTTCATGTTGTCCCAGGTGGCCTGGTCGGCGATGGCCTTGGAGGCGGGGAAGGATGGCGCGGCGCAGGGGGCGGGTTTGCCGGTGAGGGAGAAGTCGGTGGGTGAGACGCAGAGGTTGTCGGCGGCGGCTTCGCGGATGAAGGTTTCGGAGTAGACGGCGCCAGTGAGGTGGTTGTGGAGGTCTCCGCCTTTGGGCATGTTGTGGAGAAAGGCGTAGAGGCGGGCGTGGCCGAGGTTGTGGGCGATATCGAAGGCGCGGGCGGCGCGGATCTCGTTGGCGTTGGTGGGGAAGGAGTAGGCGGTGCTGCCGGGAGCGTGGGAGAGGGCGATGGGGACGATGGCGAGCAAGGCGAGGAGGACGAGGGCGGGCCAGAGGCGGATGGGGGGATTGGGGTGCTCGTGCGATGCGTCCATGGGGTTGGCCTCTCCTCTGTTGTTTGTGCTGCCGGGGTGAATGTTCCAGCATAAATCAGTGGGTCAGTGGGTCAGTGGGTCAGTGGGTCAGTGGGTCAGTGGGTCAGTGGGTCAGTGGGTGTGTGGGTTTGGTGCTTGGGGTTGGGAGTTGTCGGTATGATGGCGCGGCGGGTGTGGTTGTGTGGCGCTGGGTTGGGAAAAGCTTAGAGCGTTTGAGCTTAGAGTGGGATTGAGTTGAGGGATGAGTGTTGGAGGGGAGAGGATTGAGTGGAACGGTTGTGGAGGAGATGAAGATGCGGGGTTTGGCGGCGGTGATGGTGTTGGCGATGGGTGCGGGTGTTGCCCAAGGGCAGGCGAGTGCGACGAAGGCTCCGTTAGATGTGAAGGCGGGGAGCATTACTTATGAGGACATTGCTTATCCGTATCCGGTGAAATTTTTGCCGCTGACGGTGTATGGGCAGGATGTGCAGATGGCCTATATGGACGTTCTGCCAGCGGGCGCGCCGAATGGCAGGGTGGTGGTGCTGCTGCATGGGATGAATTTTGGGGGGTTCTACTTTGGCGGGCCGATTGAGGCGCTGCGGCGGGCGGGGTATCGGGTGGTGGTGCCGGACCAGATCGGGTTTGGGCGGTCGTCGAAGGCGATTATTCCTTACAACTTTCACGATATGGCGCTGAACACGCGGACGCTGTTGGATTCGCTTGGCGTGAAGCGGGTGGCGGTGGTGGGGCACTCGATGGGCGGGATGCTGGCGGCACGGTTTGCGGCTTCTTATCCGGATATCACGGAGCGGGTGATGCTGTATGACGCGATCGGGCTGACCGACGTGCGCTGGGAGACGCCGTGGGTGAGCGCGGAGGCCGCGTACAAAGCGAACATGGCGCGCACCCCGGACCAGAACTGGGCGCAGGCGTATGCGACGATTTCGCGCTACTTTCCGGGCGACTGGAAGCCGGAGTATGAGCAGTATGTGCGCATCAGCTATGCGCCGACGCTGAGCAGCGACTGGCCGAGGCTGGCGATGGTGAGCGCGATCTATCGGCAGATGCCGTATCTCGATCCGGTAACGGATGACTGGGCGCACATCAAGGTGAAGGCAATGGTGCTGGGCGGCGAGAAGGACTTCACGGAGTTTCCGAAGTATGCGAAACACATCGCCGCAACCATTCCCGGAGGCGCCGAGGTGGTGATTCTTCCGGGTATTGGCCACGTGCCGCACCTGCAGGCGCCGGAGGTCTTCAACAAGGAGCTGCTGCGGTTTCTGGCGGAGTAGAGGAGGTTGGGTTTGGCGGGAGGCGGCGAGATTGCTATACTGGGTTTCGGCGTTCTCGAAGACCGCGCGGCAGTTTGCGCTGATGGTCAAATCCCTTCCCCAGGCAGGCGATTCGAAACGAACAAGCGCACGGCGCACTTGGCGGCCTATGCGTTGGATAACCATGCCAAGGCCAGATAGCTCAGTGGTAGAGCGCGGCCCTGAAAAGGCCGGCGTCGGCGGTTCGATCCCGTCTCTGGCCACCACCTTTTCAATAACTTAGAAGAAGCGGTGAGAAAACGTCACCCGCATTTCACCCGGATTCGTTTGGGGCTGCGGTGATTTCCGGCATCTTGGCGAATGCAGGGAGTCGGGAATTAGCCGCGCGAGCTGAACGCTCGACGGTGCTCGGAGGGCCGAGACCCTCCGAGAAGGAATCGACGTACGATGCGCGATGGGTACGCCTATCGAAGGGCTCGCAGCGTCCGTGGCGGAATGATCGGATGCCGTCGCTAGAGTGTTTTGTCTGCGCAAGCCAACTTCTCACCCCGCATTAGAGGTGCATCATGAACTCATTATTGGCTCTTTCCGCGAGCTCACAAATCCGTCTAATTGCTCTTCAACAGAGAGGACCTCGCTTTTGGACGGCCGAAGAACGTAGGTTCGCTTTTGCGGTTGCGAAGGCAAACCTGGGGCAAGAAAAGAAGCAACAATCGCCCGGGAGAATTCAATCGTCCGGCCAGCCAACCGCCGGCAGATGGCCGGCGAGTGATGCGCGGCGACGAGACTCTCGAACGAGCGGCTAAGCAGCTGTGGCTAAACCGTTAGAATGGTGCAGTGCTGATTCTTCACATCTCGGATTTGCATTTTCGCACCGGCGAGGTGGGAACCGCGATGGATCCAAACGCCCATCTTCGGAATGAATTAGCCGCTGATGCCGAGAGATTTTGCCGCAAACTTCAAAAGCAACCTGATGTAGTTGTGGTTTCAGGCGACGTAGCTTTCCAAGGAGCTGAGGCTGAATATGAGTACGCATATCAGTGGCTTAAAGAGCTTTGCGGGCGATGTGGCAGTGATCTCTCAAAAGTACTTGTAATTCCGGGTAACCATGACATTGTTCGCGACGTCGCGAACAAACCCTTGGTTCGAAGCGTTCACAATGCGATTCGGAACAGTAGTGAATTGATGCTGGACACACTGATGCGCGAGCAACTCTCGGATTCAGAATCCGGACCTCTTCTCTATCGATCCTTGGGGCCATACAACTCCTTCGCGGAGCAATTCTTTTGTTCTCTGTATCCCCCAAACCGTACTATGTGCGTGCGGGATCTCTATTTTTCAGAGGGAACAAAACTACGCGTAATCGGCTTAAACTCCACCTTCATGTGTGGCGAACGAGATAAGCCGAAAGAGCTTTTTGTAGATCCGTCTGCCTTTCAGATCACTACAGGTCCGGATGTCGAAAATCTAGTCATATGTCATCATCCCTACTCCTGGTTGGGCAATGGTGAACAGCTCGATGATCACTTGAGTTCAGTAGCACGCCTGCTGCTTTTTGGTCACGTACATTCGAACCGAATTCGGCTTTGTCGTGACTTTATTCAAGTCGCAGCTAGTGCGGCCCATCCGGATAGAGTTGAGCGCGGCTGGGAACCCGGATACAACCTCATCGAGCTGGATGTCGCGAAAGAGGATGGCATCAGGATGCTAAAGGCGCAAATTCACGTAAGGGTCTGGCAGCAACGACCAGGCGAGTTTGTTGCTAAGCGCGACAGAGGTCAAGAGGTTTTCGAACACAGCATACGGCTTGATCCGTATATCCAGCAACCGAATGTTCATGTCCCATCGATTGCCGAAACTTCAAAAACAGCTCTTGAGATTGTGGAAATGGAGGAAAGCTCCATGGACGACCTGCGTCGAATAAGCATTCGTTTCTTTAGGCTTTCTGTTTCGCAGAGAGCTCAGATCGTCGGAACCTTAAACCTACTTGAAGAGGAAGATCAAAAGCTCCCGAGTTTTGAACGGTCTCGGCGAGCTCTCCTCCGTGCAAAAGAGCGGAATATAGTAGATAAGCTTGAGGAACAAGTGAATAGGGTCGCAGGAACAAGGCGAGAAGAGGCAAACTGATGGCGGTCACACTAGCAGACATTTATCAAGGCGCAAATATCAGCCTTCAGCCAGAAACGTTTACTGTTAGGCAGCAGGCAATTACAGCGATGAGCGCCTCGCTAACGGATGAACAATCCGTTACGCTGACTCGCTTCTATTTTGGGTTGACCGTCAGCGAGACGGGTTCGGAATGGTTCCGTTCGGAGGTAGCGAAGACCGATAGCATGTTCTCACTCGTTCAAAAGGAGCGGGAAGCTGCGGTGATTGCGGAGGCAATTCTCTGGCAGGCGACGCAAAACCGCGAGGAATTCCCGGCAACCGTTGTCGCTTCAGCTTCTGCAAATGGTTTGCGTGTTCCCATCGTCAACGTAAGTCACATCGATATTTTTAGAACGGCCCTGAAGAACATGGCAGTGCGTGAGCGCACTTCGCTTAGCACTGATTTCGTGCCGCTTCCGGCGTCAACCGTAACGGCAGCTGAGATAAGCGCCGCGACTTCACTGTCCGCCGCAGGTGAACTATATGCGCGAGGAATTGAAGAACTTCGTCGGAATGCGCACGTTGCCTTGAGCGGAACGCAGAATGTACTAAGCTCTGTTGTCTCAGAGCTACAGGAAGCTCGAGAAGAATTAGACATCTTATCCTGGTTGATTGGAGGATGGAGTCGTCTATTGAATCGGCCATTTAGCGATCTTCCGCCAGGGTTGGCGGCGGTGGCAGTCGGTGTCGACCTCGCTGACTTAAGCAAAACAATTGCGGGTCCTCATGCTGCAGCTTCACTGATACGGCGTGCTTTATTGCCCGTCAAAAAAGCTCGGGGCGGGAAAACTTCCGTGTTGGCTCTCGGAAATAGCGCCCCCGCTGAAGACGTGAAGGCTCTCAATATCAAGACCTCGATCACGGCTGTTTCTGATCTGTGTCCTATCTTTTTCGCACTTTCGAAGAGCGCTGAGGTCGGCCATGGGGCGTGGATGACTGCATTCGAGCAGTCAACTTCCATGACGGTAAAGGCAGAGATGGAGTTTGAACACTTGGCACTTCAAGCAATGCATGAACGCATGGTGACAGGACAGCTCTAGACAGGAGGCGCAATCGTGGCTGAAGCGGATGACAAAGCGATCTCAACGGGAGACGAAGTAATCTCTCAGGAGTTACTCGACCTCTCGACTTCTGAAGCGTTCTCTATTTCAGAAGTTGACACGCTCTTGTGCGTGCGGCCGGTCACTGTCGTCACGCTCGTGGGCGACGCGCATAGCGGAAAGAGCACGCTGATCTGCTCCATCTATGATCGCTTCCTCCATGATGTTTTTGCGGATCGGATGAGTTGCGGAATACAGACAATCGTCGCTCTGGAGAAGCGAGCACACTATGAACGTCTGGATTCAGGGATGCAAACTCCAGATACTGCCCGGACTCCTCTCTCCGAGGGTCTCCAGTATTTTCATTTCGCATTCACTTCGTTGACGGAGCCATATCACCGCGAAGACATCGTCATCTCGGATCGCGCCGGCGAACTTTATAACCGCGCTCGAGGCAACCCGGAACTTGTCGCGGACCTTGAAGAATTTCCGAAGGCAGATATCGTTTGCATCTTGATGGATGGCGGGCGACTGGCTGACCTTGAAGAAAGAGCGGGAGCAATGCAGATCGTTCGGCAAACGCTCCGTATGTTGACGGATACAAAGGCTGTGAACCTGAACAGTGTGGTACAGATCGTCACGACAAAACAGGATTTGCTTCAGCAGGCTGGCGATTGGGCGACTTTGGACGGACGACTAGATGTTTTTAGGAAGAAATTGAACGAAGATTTCGGCCCCCGTCTGAAGTCCCTTGACTTCTTCACGGTCGCAGCTCGCGATCCGACAGGGGGCCTCGACAGAGCCTTCGGAGTTGATGTGTTGTTGCGCAGCTGGTACGGTCAGCTGAAATCACGCAACTTACCCTCGATATCTGAATTGATAGCAGTGACGGAGTTTGACAAGCTCGCGGATCGTTTTCAGACGTGGGAGCACCGGGATGCCTGAGATTTATCACACTATTATCGGGATGCCCTCATCGGGCAAGACGACCTTCTTGGCGGCATTTTGGCATCTGCTAAATGCGGGGGAACTTAAGTCAACTCTGGAGCTGGAGACATTGAAGGGGGACTCCTCTTATCTTGACCGGATCGTTGAGATGTGGCGCCGCTGTAAACGTGTACTCCGCACGTCAATCGCGGAAGAGAATGACATAGTGATGTATCTGAAGGATCAAGCCGGCCAAAGATCCTTTGCGTTGAGTTTCCGGGATTTGTCGGGAGAAGCATTCAAAAATCAATTCGCTACGAGAACCTGTACACCGGAATTTGTAGAGCATGTCAATAGTGACGGCGGCATTCTGCTTTTTATGACAGCAGACCGTCCACATCAGGCCGTTTCAATTCTTGATGCAGGAGTTGATCTTGTAGGAGGCCCAGACAATTTTGCCGATGCCACCGAATGGACACATGATTGCGTATCAGAGCAAGCCAAGCTTGTAGATCTGCTTCGCGGGATGCAGCAGCAACCATACGACATAAAACTTCGCAAGCTAGCGATCGTGATTTCAGCTTGGGACGTTGCTGCAAACGACGAGGTGACGCCGGACAGCTGGCTCCGAGCGGAGATGCCTTTTCTTTGGCAATTCTTGGTTACCAATCCTCAGAGCTTCTCGCTGAAAGTCTATGGCGTTTCGGCTCAAGGCGGCGATGTTAGCGAAAATGCCGACAACGCCGAGGTTCGAACGGCCCTGCTGAAAAAGATTCCGAGCGAGCGAATCGTCGTACAGCATGGCGGTGATGTGAGTAGCGATCTGAGCCGGCCGGTTTTGTGGCTGTCGGAACAGGGCTGACCCTTCCATGCTCAATGAACTCAAAGTCGACCAAGCCCTATTTGGCTATAGTGATGGGCACCACTTATTAGCGGCGTCTGTGCGCTTCAATGCGCGCGAATTGGAACGCCTCCTAGTGCTTAGTGATGTAGCGCCAAACGCATCGGTGGCTGGAGCAGAAGGATACTGGACCGGTTCACCGCTGCCCGATTCAGAGCGGTACGCGATCATCCGGACATGGCCCGCCACCGAGATGTCGCGTCCAGGTTGTGTCTGGAGCCATGTTTTGATTCTGAATAGCGAAATAATCGATCAAGCGTGGGATATCACGGCCCTCACTAAGTTTTTCGAACGACCTAATATAAGTGAAGGATTCGCGAGCTATCAACTGCCCATCGCTTCATATCTGGAGATGCCTTCTCGCGAAGCAAGCGCGGATTACTTAAGCGAGTCCGTTATAGATGCTGTGTATCTCGGTTCATCAAATTCCTTGATTAGTTTGAAGCCGAATCAGCAAGCAAGCGCACTTTTGAGCGTTTGGTCGCAACAGTGGCCGGGGTTGAGGAACTCGTTTCGATTCAGAACTCTCCCTCGGACTTCCTCCAGCCGCAATCCGGTCCTTCAATTCGACTTCATGTCGGACAGTATTGGCGATAAGAGGAAGCCTCTCGATGACCTTGGTGATCTAAGCTGGCTCAACGAAGCCAGTAAAGACCTGCTCAATGTTCAGCCAAGCCGCTTCAGAAGGTATCTTCGCGAGTTCGGTCATCTTCTTCCTGCCACTCCGAGGAGCTTTTGTGTCCTTGCTTCGGCCTACACATTGCAATATGAACATGACGCGCATCCAGACCGTCTCGCCTCTCTTTTCAAGAAAACAGAAGATCTCTACCCATCGGAGTCCGATGCTCAGGCGTTTAAACGTCAGCTTGTTACATTCGATCGTTCGTACGAATCTTTACTCGGCGCTCAAAACGCCGTTTTGACTCTTCAATGGTTCATCGCCTCTCCTGGTGGGCCGGCTTGGAAGTTGTTATCGACGAAAGAGGAGAACATCCGCTTCCTCTGGAGTCATGCGCGACCGGAAATGCTTAATCTGATTCAAGCCGCAGTTAGCTCGATTGGCGAGTTTGCAAAAGATTTAATCGTAGCGGTCGCTACGTATAGCTCTGTCTCCGAGCTTGCGTCTTTCGCCCAAAAGCCAGAAGTTTATGCGGCATTGGCGGCTAGAAACTCGAACCTCCTATCAACCAATGTTCTGAACACGCTTCCTGAAGAGTCTCTACTCGGTCTCATTGAGGCCGTAGAAAATGAACTGCCGCTGGTCCGCACTCTGTGCGAAGCACTTTCCGCGAATCCATCGCCGCGAGTAGCGGAAGCAATCTTCAAGTTCCATCCTATTGAGGCGGTTAGACGTACTGCGGCGCTCCTATCCCGAGCGTTTCATCAGGAGCCTACAAATCCGTTTTGGCTTCAGCTCGCCAGTATGATCGCACCAGCAACGCTCGATCGGGGTATCGTCGAAACATTTGAGACAACCTCGGAACTTGCCGCTTTCGCCGAGATTTTGAACTTTCTGACTGGAGAGGTCGTCAGCTCTGGCCCGCTGCCATGGGCCAGAGCAATCGACCGGGCCAGTGATTCTGTTGAAGGAGCTCCTCGGCAGACGTTTCAAGCATTCTTAGTCGCACTGGCGCTAAAAGTTCCTACTCCCGGGTCGGGGAGGCTGTTTAGGTTCGGGTTTGAATCGTTGCACAGGATGCTCTGGGATTCTTCTCTTAACCACCAGGCGTCCGTAATCTTGGAGTCCGCACTGCCGGAGTCACGCTGGTTTTGGCAAAACTGGGACGTATGCTTGCGCCTACGGCGAGGCATAGTACGAGCCTTCGTGGATGGAGGGCTTCCTACAGGCGACTTTCTGTCTCTGACGCAGGACCCATCTTTGTTGGGAATGTTGTTGGAAGCATTAGACGACGGCCGAGCGGACGATCGTTCCTTCCGAGAAGATATAATACGTTCCGCCATCGACTCTGCTAGCGTCCGAATTTAGCTTTTGGCGACAGACTACGATGCCTTTTGCTCGGCAAAGAACGCATCCAGCACCACACCCTGAGCGGCCATCTTCGCGTCGCTGTTCGCGTGTGTGTAGATGCCGAGCGTCGTAGATACATCCGCATGGCGCAGGGTCGCCTGAACCGTTTTGGGGTCTACATTCGCGCCAACCAGAAAGGTTGCTAGCGAGTGCCTTAGCGTGTGGAACCCAAAGCGTCGCGGGTCATCCACCGTAAGCACGCCAACCTTGACCGCCGCAGGTCGCAGATAGTCTTCAACCAGGATCGAAGCGGTCCGCGGCTGGCGACCCTTCAGCCTGAACGAGGCAAACACCCAAGCCTGATCAGATGCGTATGGCGTCTCAGCACGCCACGCTGCGAAGTGCTCTGCCAACAGCAAGTGCAACGGAACTGTTCCGCGCGAGGCCTTTGTCTTCGGTCGCCCAATCTTGCCCGCTGTCCACGTGCGGCGGATGTGGATACAAGCGCGGTGAATGTCGATGTCGCCCCACTGGAGACCAAGCCCCTCGCTGACGCGGAGACCGGTCGTCGCGCAGAGAAGGAGTAAGAGCCGCTCTGCCTGCGGGAGTCGTGTCCAGATGTCGAACGCCTGCGCCGGCTCCAAAGTCAGCGACTCATAATCTGACGTTGTCCCGCAGCGGACGAGTTCCAGCGGATTGCTCCCCTCTCCGCTCGAGATGAGCTCGTGACGAATCGCGTGCTTGAAGATGAGAGACAGGACATTGCGCGTCTTTGCCAAGGTTGCGTTTGCGAGTCCCTCTTTCTCCTTCAAAGACTTCAACCACTGCTCAACCGCTAAGGGCTTGACCGAAGTGGCGGGTTCTTTCCCCCAGCGGGGGAGGATACGGAGGGAGATGCAGCGCTTGTATGCAGAGACGGTCGTGTGGCTCAATGGCCGCACACTGACAGTCTGATCACCGAGTTCGTGCTCAGCGAAGTGAGCGGCGATGCCGGCGACAGTCATGTTGCCTTTGAAGGCGATGGACTGTGCGCGCTCGGGCAAGCTCGTGGTCATCACCTCTGCCCAGGCGGAACGCTCGGTCGGGTAGTCCTCTGTCGTGCCGATGACAAGAGAACGCTCCACACGCTTGCCGTCGGAGGGCCGCGTCACGTACCAGCGGTAAATCCACGAATGACCTCCGCGTTTGAGCGGCTCTTTGCGCAGCGAGCCCATGCCGTAACGTGCCATTGTCTTACTTGCTCCCCGCCGAGCGCTTGGCTGGCTTCGAACGATAGCGCGTCTCGGGCGTTCCGTAAACCAGCGCTGGAGCAGGGATCTGCTTGAGGGCGGCGGCGAGTTCGCTCAGGCGGAAGCGCCATACGCGGCGCACTCCCTGTCCAAGAGGATAGGCGGGCAGGTCGCCGGCCCGGGCCAGCTCAAGGACGCGGCGGGGCTTCAGAGCGAGGAATTCGGCTGCCGTCGTGCCATCAACAAAAGATTCAAGTGTTTCAGATGACATGTGATCTTCTCCATCTAAGCGCGCCTCCAAGTCGCGAAGTTCTGAATCGTAGCCTCGCATTGCCGCGAGACACAGAGATGTCTCAATCGTCGAGCTCATCTTCATCGATTGGAAACGAACCGAATTCTTCGTCCACTCCTACCCCCGGTCCTGCGGGCGCGATGCCGGCAGGTGCCGGCGTGCTGTTCCTCGACTCCCGCATGAAGTGCTTGGCTGCGTCGCCCTCGCGAACCTTCTCCATGTACAGGCACCATTGGCGATGAATCTCGTTGAAGTCGCGCAGGAGATCGGCGGTGGATCGCAGGTTATTTTTATCTGGCCCCCAGTGATTGCTTTTGCTCTTTGCCCAAATCAGAACGTTCTGAATCTCAGCCTCGGCCCACACCGCGTCACCGTCGTAAAACCGGTTGATGATGTTGCCCACGTCACTGTCTTCTGCCGGCTTGCCGTACAAGGAGGCCCACATATTGCAGATCCCGTTGATATGTTTCTGTATTAGAGCCGTAACCGTACCGCCCGAACCGTTCGCAGGGGAAGACAGCGGATCTGCAAGGGGATTCCAATTCGAATCCGTAACCGTACCGAAGGCCGTAGCCGGTTCGGTTACAGTTTCCATTTCGATTTCCTTTTCCTTTCCTTTTAATACTTTCGGTTTGCAAGCAGACGCTGCATCGTGCTCAGCAGGTGCTGACTTCTGCTGCCGCGCCAGGCCGCCCTTGCGCTTCTTTTCCACATAGTCCAGAACCTGACCCCAGTCGCTCAGGATGCGCTTGTGCGACCAAAGCTCGGTGCCGTCACCGGCTGTGAAAGGCTGGAACTTAGCCAACACGGAGGCCTTGTTCCCCTGCCACTGCTCTATGGAGTCGGCGTCCGCAATCTGCCAGAGTTCGTTGTCATCGGCGGGCAGGTAGGGCCGCGTGTCCACGTTGAAGGCGGCCTGCAAGAGCGCGCGGTAGAAGTGGCGCTGCGTCGGTGTCATTCGCATCACGGCGCGATCAGCCAAAAAGTCTTTTTCTACCCAGCACTGATATTTCGGTTCGTACGTTTTGCTGCTCATGGCTCGTTTGCTTCCTGGCTCGTTTGCTTCCTGGCTCGTTTGCTTCCTGGTTGGTTTTTGGCCGGCGCGCCGATTGTGCAGCGCGCCGGGCATGTGGGCAGTGGTGTTGGTAGATCGACTGCCGGGGAACCGGCGATGCCGAGTTTGCCGTTAGATCGAGGAGGTCTGCGTTTCTGCCAGCGAGACGTTCCCGTCCGCTGCCTTCTTGGCGAAGTAGACCTCGTCCAAGTACTCCTGAAGTTCCATGTCGTGTTCAACAAGGAATGCGATCAGATGGACGACGACGTTGGCGTTGAAGTACGGAGTCGAGCGCAAGATTTCCAGCAGCTCGATGGTTTCGGGACCGATCGGGTAAGCCTCGTTCACTGCGATGCGGTGAAGAACAGCCGCTCCGTTCACGAGGTTGAGGTTCGGGCCGTCGTGAACCCATTCCAGAGCAGCGACGGTCTTCATGTCGGCTAAGGTCCGGGCAGATGCGACGGGCAAGGTAATGGACGATTCACCGGAGCCGGGCAGCTCGTCCTCCGGGTAGGAGTAGGCAACGGAGCTTTTTTCCTTAACCCCATACTGTTTGAGCGCCGCGTCCAGCGAATCGAACACCAACACGGCATCGAGCACCACCTCGGTATCGAGCACCAATGCAGTAACCTGATCCGTGATCTGCTTACGCCAGTACTCAGCGCACTCGCCGTTGTGGATCATGTCGGGGAGCCCGCAGTCCACGCCGGTGAACTTGCCATCGACCTTCAGGCAAAGGAAAGGGCCACGCTGCACCCAATCGACGTTCAGCAGCTCTTGGACACTCGAACGGGGCGTTGTCGCCGTGTCGTTCAGTTTGTTAGAGGAAAATGCGATCGAATATGTATGTGCCATGATGCTGTTCCTTTCTAATTTGCGACGACCCCGAAGAGACGGCGCATAGTCGGGACGCCACTGCGCATGAAGCGCCCCTCACTCTGGTTTACCCGCTGCCCAAGACTTCCCTAGCCGCAAATCGCAACTTCCGTGAGCATTGGATTTTCTCGTGAAAAAGAGGTGTGCTATACGTAGACCGTGACCATCCGCAAATCTCCAAATCGCTCTAGAAAAACTCAAAAGTCACCGCTTTCTGCGGAACTTGAGACTCAACTAAATCTTCTACGTTGGAATGAACTGGATCCCGATTTCATCAGAACCCGCTTGGAGGAGGCTATCTGTGAGATCGGAAAATACCTGCCAGACGGTGATTTTGAAGTGCAAAGATGGTTCAAGCTCCTACACGCGAACCAATACACAATGGGCTTCATGCAGGGTTTAACAGCTTATCGTCGCGCCCTTGATACGACAGAGCGACTGAGCGACCAATCAATGTCTTACGTGCTTCAATGCGTGAGCGAGTCCGACACCGTCGACACTTTCCTGGCCAATCACGGGCAAGAACTGATTCCTAGCTTTCAAGAGGGAAGAGCTGACTGGACATGGCTTCGAGACTTGAAGCTGCGCAAACTTCAACCCAGCTGGAATGACGCTGCCCGGAAGACCATTCCGAAAACACGCAAAGCGTTTCTGGATCAGTTCCGGCGATTGAAAGAGCACGTCGACGAGCTGGCTACGGCCAACGACTTGATCAAACGGACGAACTCACTCATGCAACGACGTAAAGCGAAGGTTGCAGCCCTTGGCCGACGAAAAAGTGTCGACTAGGGCAGACTGCACCGGTTCGATCAATCTAGCGCAGCGCCGCCCTTAAGCACTGCTTCATCAACCATGTAAACGATAGAAGTCTGAAGCCACTCTAGATTCCGGGACAACTTACAAGTAAAACTATTTTGGCAACTGGGTCGACTGTAGCCGAAGTCCGACTGAAGTTCGTAGAACCACTCTGCCTGCCACTGCGGGCGGAGAGTTTACATGGATATCGTTGCCTCGTTGCAAGCTGAAATGAGCGAAGTCTCAGCCAAGCTGGAAGCTCTGGATCAAATCAAGAATGACCGTGCCACGCTTGTCGCTCAGTCGGCGCGCCTCAAAAAGGCCATAGCCATGCTCAGCGGCGAGCCAGTTGTCCGGAAACCGATGAGCCCCGAGGCCAAGGAACGTATTCGAGCTGGCCTTGAGAAAGCGCGGGCTGCGAAGGCGGCTACCGCTGCCGGAGTGGCCGGGAACCCGCAGCCAGTCACGACCCAGGTTCAGCCGGCTCCTTCAGGCCCAGAAACGGTTACGTCGGCGAAGAAACCGGCAGTTGCCGAGAAGGGCGAAGGCCGTGGCAAGTAACGAGCCGCGATTCAAGCTCGGTCGCGTCGTTGCGACCCCCGGGGCGCTTCAGGCCATCGAAGCCTCCGGGGACCTGCCCATCGTTTTGCTTGCCCGCCACCTCCATAGCGACCCCGGCGCGTTGGACAAGGAAGATGTCGCGGCGAACGAGCAAGCGATTGAATGCGGCTTCCGTATCTTGAGCGCCTACCTATTAATAGATGGCACGAAGATCTGGATTCTCACTGAAGCCGACCGCAGCGCTACCACGCTGTTGTTGCCGAGCGAATACTGATGTCACCCAGCAACGGGACACGGAAAGGGTTTCGGCCCGGTCCGAGAGGTGCGTGCGAATCGCATCTGTTCGCGTTCGTTCGGTTCCACGAACAGGACGATGCGCCAGATGAACCCCCGCGCCTCATTGCGGCGGTTTCCCTGCTCGAGGCCGTCATGTTCCTGAAGCGCGATGCGCCCGACTTTCGCATTCGCGCAGTAGAGCATCGCGGCATCATCCTCCTGCTATCCGGTAGTCCTTACGCATAGCCGTCATAAATCGCCCTTCGGAGATGAGCCCCTGCGAATTGCCATATACGCCCGCGTCAGCACAAAGGACCAAAGCTGCGAGATGCAGTTGCGAGACCTTCGTGCCTATTGCGTTGCGCGGAACTTTCCCGGTTGCACCGAATATGTCGATGTCGGCGTGTCCGGTTCCAAGGATTCGCGGCCTGAATTAAACCGGCTCATGGACGACGTTCGCAAACGAAAAGTTGACGCCGTGCTGTGCTGGCGTTTTGACCGATTTGCTCGCTCAACCAAGCACCTGCTCGCTGCGTTGGACGAGTTCCGCGCAGCCGGCGTGCAGTTCATCAGCTACCAAGAAAACATGGATACTTCGTCGCCTCTCGGCCAGGCTCTCTTTACGATTGTGGCTGCGGTGGCCCAGCTGGAGCGTGACCTTATACGCGAGCGCGTCAGCGCCGGTATTCGCAACGCTCGTGCGTCAGGAGTTCAGTTAGGTCGGCCCAAGCGCATCGTTGACCGCGAGCAGATTCTCAAGCTCAAGGCTGACGGCCTCAGCCTACGCCAAATCTCCGAGAGGCTCGGTATTGGCTACGGCACCGTCCGGGAGCGCATAGGGAAGTGAGCGGAAAACCCACGCGGGAGATGCTCGGAAAACGGTAGAACGATAGAACTTCGCTACGCCGATTCGGTGAGCGGCAACGTGAAGTTTTCCGCTTGGGATTGGCATGGTGTTCTATAAGAAGCGCAGAAAAGGGGCGAGAGTTGCGTTTGATGTATCTGTTACATGGTTTAGGTGGAAGCAGGGACGGAAGCGTCAGGAAGTTGGCAGAAGCGCTGAAGCGGAGTGTCCCCGGTCATTGGGGTGTTAGCCGACCCCAGTTGCCTCACGGTGACCGTAATCGTACTGCTGGGGATTCGGTCGCTTTTCTTCACCATCTTGGCGTTCCACCCGGCTCTTTGCTCGTCGGCATTAGTTTGGGCGGCCTCGCCGCTGCGAAGCTACAGGAGGAAGGTAGAGCCGACTTGCACGTCATTGCGATCAGCTCGCCAACGTCGGGGTGCGGCATATCTCTGAGTGGAAGGATGAACAACCGGGTTGCTCTATATTCCTCGCTGGATGCGGTCATAGAGGGACGAACGGCAAATTGGCCGATGCTCGGCAGGGCTTATGATCTCCCTTGGCTGACGCACGACACGGACCGGCATGTCTCACAGCTGACGCAAATCGTGGCGGCCTACCTGAATGGGGAAGACCTCGATACCGTTATAAAAGCGAGCCAGCTTTTCTAAATTGGACGCTTTCCGTTCGCTCGCCGTAGAAGGTAATGTACGCTTTTGGTCCGACCCGATTTGGAGACTCATTCAGCTTGATTGTGACTTGCCTCAGCGACACCCACGAACTCTATCGTGACATCTATCTCCCACCGGGCGACCTGCTCATCCATGCCGGTGACGTCACTTTCTTCTCGCGTCGTCCATCGGTGCTGAAGGATTTCAACGAATGGTTGGTTGAGCAGCCATATCGCTACAAGGTCCTAGTTCCGGGAAATCATGACACGCTGCTCGCACTGCCTGAATTCCAAAAGCAAATCAATAATGCTCATCTGCTCATCAACTCCGGCGTGGAGCTGGGTGGGGTCAAAATTTGGGGCTCACCAGTCACGAATCTGTCGTCTGGTGCGTTTGCTATGCCAGATGAAGCAGACCGCGCGAAGGTATGGGCGACGATTCCGAGCGACACGGATATTCTCGTTACGCATATCCCGCCTTCGGGAATTCTGGACGGAGAACCCGGCTCAGACCGCCACTCGGGCTGTATGGCCCTGAGAAAAGAGCTCAAGCGTCTACAACTTAAGCTGCACGTTTTCGGGCATGTCCATAGCGCGGCTGGCATTCGTCACACCGCAAGCATGTTGTTCGTCAACGCATCGCTGGCGGGTCCGCTGGGGGACTTGGACAAAGAACCAGTACGGCTGCGTTTGGATAATGAGACAAAGCCCGGCTAAAGGTCTCGAGCTCGCGTACGCGGACATGCAAAGCCTCGGCGATATCGGTCAATTTGACTATTCCTATGCTGCGAACCCCGCGCTCAACGCCTGAGACATAGGTCCAGTGCAGGTCCGCTCTCTCAGCGAGCTGTTCCTGGGTGAGCCCAAGCTTCAGCCGACGCTTCTTGACTGCACTTCCGAGAAGTTTGCGAGGGTCAGACACCCCTCCAGCTTTTCGGTTTTACGCAGTCCGGTACATAGACGATAGGCTATGCTGCTGAAACTCGCACAATCGCAAGGAGACCTTCATGACGTGCAAGCAATGCAGCGGAACCGGCAAGTGCCAACAGTGCCGAGGCACCGGCAAATCTGGCTATAGAGGCATCGGGTCATTGGCCAACTTCAAGACGCCGTGCGCGTTCTGTTCGGCGTCGGGCGTGTGTAAAGTCTGCCGTGGAACGGGGCAGAAGTAATGGTCTGGTGGATAGTTTGTCCTTTAGTGCTGCTCCTGCTCATGATGTGCATCCGACAGCCCGAATACACCGGAGGCGGTTTGACTGTGATCTTCTTTGTGTCTGGCGTCAGCGGTTTCCTCATCTTGATGTTCGCGCATGACGGCTCATTCTCAAGAGGCATCGGCCTTGCTTGGCTGATTGTCACTGGTCTGATGACGCTCGTGTACCTGGTAGGGGGAGCAGTAGCGGTGGTAGCCAGCTTCACGAGAGAAGATGCTGAAGACAGGGCTTCAGCAAGAAAAGCTTTGCGGGCCGAAGCGGAGGTCTGGCAAGCACAGAGAGATGTTTCAGAGGAGGCTGACTGCCACCCGTTCCCCTCAGCACTTATCCAAGACTTCGCGAAAACGGGCATTGCCTTTCGCGATTCCGGCCCCTTTGATGCCGTCATGGATTCTTGGGACACAGATATGCTCCACGTCATCGTGGCGGTCGGCGCGCGTGCAGGAACGCAGAAGCCGCTTCATGCAAATCTTTACCAGAAGCTTTCCACGGAGCCGATGTCCCGAAATCGAGCGGAGAACGTGGTTACCAGGGCTTGGCCCGCCCACATCATCACGTTTCACGTCCCGCACGTTATTGATGCCGCAGTGGCGCTAGCGCTCGAAATACCCGATTGCATAGTTGGGACCCTGCAATTCCTTACTTTTCTCGCCAATCTTTCTGCGCAGGCGGCTGCAGACTCCGAAGCTTCACATCAACAGGCTCTAGCCGAGTACACGGCGTTCATCACGGAAGCAGTACGGGAACGGATGAGTACTGCAGAAGCGGAGGAGGCGGGACGCCATCGCAGCGCGGGGGTATACAGCGATTCGTCAACCGCTCCATATACCCTCCTCGGAGTCGACCACACGGCGACGCGAGAGGACGTCAAGGCTGCATATCATCGAAAAGTTCGGGAATGGCATCCTGATCGACTAGAGAATATGGCGCCGGAACTTCGCGCCTATGCGAATCGGGAACTCGCCCGAATCAACTCTGCCTACGAGGAGCTTTCAAAGAATGCCTGACATCACCGAGATCGACTCATGGTATTCAGCAGACGACCACTTCGACCCCAGTGCGCGACTGCCGCCCGAGCTGGAGGCATGCGTCCGGCAGGTGGAGGAAGTTGCGAAAGCAGAGGGCGGTGAGATTGACTTTGCGGAAGCGCTGATTGCCCTTAGCCGGGCGGAACCCGGCTTGCCTGGTGAGGACAGCGCCGTGGAGAATACGAGGTGAGGCAGATAGAAAGATGGAACCGCGAGAAACGAATCGGCCGTGCCTACGTCCTGCGATACCAGAAATAGCGGTGGCGGCTCTGTATCTGAGTGACGCTGTGACCGCGCATTTGGAAGGCGATACAAAGAGAGCGGGTGAACTCATCCTGCTTGCCGACATGCCGGTGATTCGTGAATGGGTGGAGTCCCTATGGGGCAAGGCAAGTCCATATCGCCTGTATAGGGCGGTTGAAGACACACCCGTCGTTCTGACGAAGGAGTTCCGCATACGGGCGAGGATGCCTTCGCTTGCGGATAAGCTAAAGCTCCTCGAACGAGACTGCTATTGCTGTCGCTTTTGTGGCGTGCCGGTCGTCCGCTCGGAGATAAGGCAGATTCTGCACAAGATGTATCCGGAGGCTCTGCCGTGGGGCCGCACGAACGGTTCACAGCATGCAGCTTTTCAAGCGATGTGGGCACAGTTCGATCACATCCTGCCTCACGCGCGAGGGGGTACCAACGACCTTGAGAATGTTGTTGTCACCTGTGCGCCCTGCAATTTTGGCAGAATGGATTACACTTTGGCCGAGCTAGGCTTGTGCGATCCCAGGGTGAGAGAACCAATATCGATTGATTGGGACGGTTTAGAGCGACTGCTGGGATGACAGCCTCGTTCGCGCTCTGGAGACTTCGGAAGGGGAGTTCTTTCGAAGGTCCAAGCTCATCTGCGATACTTTTCTCCTAGGTATCCACGATGAACGCAGTTGAGATTGAGGCGGCGGTATCCGAGCTTGCGTCCGCGCATTACGACGCCGCCGAGTTTCCGTTTCAGTTTTTAGCGGCCTTCGATAAGAAGGAAGCGACGCTGAAGCGCCTTCGCAAGGGCGATACCAACAAATCTGATGTCCCCGGTGCGGTGTTGCTGATCAACAACATACACCTCGCTACGTGCCCTGAAGGGCAGACGCGGCAGACGCTCGACCTGCTCAAAGCCAGCCCTAAGACCTTCTCTTCACGCGCCAAGTTCATCTTCGCCACGGATGGCAACTACTTTGAGGCCGAAGATGTGACGAGTGCGCCGGAGCACATCGCAGACTTTCTCCCTAACCTCGCGAACCATTTCGGCTTCTTTCTTCCGCTCGCCGGCATCTCCACCGTCAAGGAGATCAAAGACAGCGCTATAGACGTTCGCGCCACTGGGCGTCTGAATAAGCTTTACGTCGAGCTCCTCCGCACCAATCCGGACTGGGGCACCGCCGCCCGCCGCCATGACATGAACCACTTTATGGCGCGGATTATTTTCTGTTTTTTCGCTGAGCACACCGACATATTCAATGGCACCCGGCTCTTTACCGACACCGTTGAACAGATGAGCGAGGGCGACGGCAGCAACACCCATCAGGTGATGGGGGAAATCTTCCAGGCGATGAATGTGAAGCCGGGAGGGCGCATGGAGAAGGGCTTGCGCCCTTATGCGGACCAGTTCCCTTACGTAAACGGTGGTCTCTTTGCGGACTCCACGGAAACGCCGGTTTTCAATCGCATTGCGCGCAGCTATTTGTTGCAGGCGGGCAAGCTGGAGTGGCAGCACATCAACCCCGACATCTTCGGCTCGATGATTCAGGCTGTCGCCGACGACGAAGAGCGCGGAGCGCTCGGCATGCACTACACTAGCGTGCCCAATATTTTGAAGGTGCTCAACCCGCTGTTTCTCGATGGCCTCCGCGCCCAGCTCGACGCCGCCGGCGACAATGGCCGTATGTTGCTGAACCTCCGTCAGCGCATGAGCCGCATCCGTGTCTTTGATCCTGCCTGTGGATCGGGAAATTTCCTCGTTATCGCTTACAAGCAGATGCGGTCCATTGAAGCCGAAATCAACCGCAGACGTGAAGAGCGCATGCGGCCCAGCGACCTTTACAAGAGGAACTTCTGCGGTATTGAGTTGCGCGATTTCGCAGCTGAGATTGCCAGGCTTGCGTTAGTCATCGCCGAGTACCAATGTGACGTACAGCATCGCGGTCCACTCGCGGCAAAGGCTGAGTTCCTTCCGCTTGACGAAATGAATTGGATCGTTTGTGACAACGCTTTACGTGTCGACTGGCTGAAAGTCTGTCCACCGTCGGGGACAAGTGTGAAGTTGCACTCTGACGATTTGTTTCAGACCCCGCTAGAACAATCTGCGATCGACTTCGAAAATGAGGGCGGCGAAACCTATATCTGCGGTAATCCACCTTATTTGGGTTCGGCTTGGCAGTCTGCCGACCAAAAAGAAGATATAAGCGAAATTTGTCATGGTCGTATTCGGAACTGTAGCTTGCTGGATTATGTCGCAGGATGGTTCATCAAGGCGGCGGACTTTATGCGGAGTGCTAACGGTGCCTTTGCGTTCGTATCAACCAATTCGATATGCCAAGGTCAGCAAGTAGCGATTCTCTGGTCATTCTTGCTTGGTGACAAACTCAAGATCAACTTCGCGTATCCTTCTTTACGATGGAAAAACCTCGCAACGAACAATGCCGGCGTGACTGTTGTGATCATTGGCCTGAATGCGCGACGCCTGGGAGTGGCTCGTCTATTCTCAGTCGGGATCGATGAATCATCTTCCACGTTTCGTGACGTGGAGACTATCAACGCCTATCTGATCTCTGGCCCAAACGTCATCATTGGAAAGGCAAGTCGGCCCACTCGCGGCTTTCCCGATATGATCCGTGGAAACACGCCAATCGACGGCGGCAATTTGCTTTTGAGTAGTCAAGAGATGTCCCGTATGGAACTCACTGATGGGCAACGGGAAAAATTCATAAAGCGCTTTTATGGCTCAGCTGAGTTCATCCGTGGTCTACCGAGATATTGCATATGGGTCGAAGATGAATCTATTCCTGATGCGGAGCGGATTCAGAATTTTGCTGAACGATTTCAACGGGTCCGGTCCCTCAGACTCCAGAGTTCGGATAAAGGCGCACGAGATAAAGCTGATAGGCCATATCAAATGCGCGAGATGAATCGCGCACGGAATCATGTATTGGTAGTACCTAGAGTTTCATCAGAGAATCGTCCGTACCTTCCCGTCGGTCTTGTGGGAGCCGAGGCGATTATAGGCGACCGAAACTTCGCTCTGTATGATGCGCCGCTGTGGAATATGTCGATCATTGCGTCCCGGTTGCACTGGGTGTGGATCGGAACAGTTTGTGTGCGGATGCGCACGGACTTCTCCTACTCAAATACTTTAGGTTGGAATACCTTTCCCACCCCTTCGCTCACGGAACAGAACAAGACTGATCTCAAACGCTGCGCAGAAGACATTTTGCTCGCCCGGGAAGCTCACTTTCCAGCAACTATTGCAGATCTCTATCATCCCGAAACGATGCCGGAAAATCTCCGCGCCGCACACGAAGCGAATGATGAGATGTTAGAGCGCATTTATATAGGTCGCCGTTTTCGTAATGACACTGAGCGACTCGAGAAACTTTTTGAGATGTACACGAAGATGATCGGTGCTACATCCAAACCAATCGTCAAACGAGCAGGGAAGGTACAAGTATGAGCAGAGTTTCGATTCCCTCCGTCTCCATCGCGACCAGTCATACGGGCCGCTCCACGCACGTCAACGAGATGGGTATGCGTCCCATGCAGGAGCGCGTGTACCAGATGCGCGGCGAGCAATACCTACTGATCAAGTCGCCACCGGCCAGCGGCAAGAGCCGCGCCCTGATGTATGTTGCGCTCGACAAGTTGACTAATCAGGGCGTGAAGCAGGCGCTGATTGTGGTGCCAGAGCGGTCCATAGGCGCAAGTTTCAGCGACGAGCCGCTTGCGGCCAGCGGTTTCTGGGCCGACTGGATCGTAAAGCCCCGTTGGAACCTATGCGCAATGCCTGGCGCAGACGACGATCGGGTCTCCAGCGGCAAGGTAAAAGCCGTGGCCGAATTCCTTGCCGGTGACGACAAGGCTCTGGTTTGCACGCATGCTACCTTCCGCTTCGCGCTGGAGGCATACGGCGCTGGAGCTTTTGACAGTCGGCTTATAGCGATAGATGAATTCCATCACGTCTCAACCAGTGACAACAATCGGCTGGGAGCGCAACTCAAAGAGCTACTTGATAAGGGGAGTGCTCACGTCGTCGCCATGACCGGCTCTTACTTCCGCGGTGACGCCGTCGCCGTCCTGAGCCCGGACGACGAAGCCCGGTTCAAGACTGTCGTCTACACGTATTATGAGCAACTCAACGGCTACGAATACTTGAAGTCACTGGACATCGGCTACTGGTTCTACACCGGCAACTACCTCGAGGCCATCGAAGAAGTCCTAAACCCAGAGCTTAAGACCATCGTGCATATTCCCAGTGTGAACTCCAGCGCCAGCACCACGGACAAGCATGAGGAAGTCAGCGCCATTTTGAGCGTGCTGGGCGAGTGGATGGAGCGCGACCCGAAGACTGACTTCCATCTCGTGAGGCACAAAGAGACGGGGCGCATCTTGAAAGTCGCCGATCTTGTGGATGACACAGACGGCAACCGGCGCAGCCGCATACTTGGCGCCCTACGAGATCCCGCGCACCGAAATGACCGCGACCATGTCGACGTCATCATCGCGCTCGGTATGGCCAAAGAAGGCTTTGATTGGATTTGGTGCGAACACGCGCTGACAGTCGGATACCGTAACAGCCTGACCGAGATCGTCCAGATCATTGGGCGCGTGACACGCGATGCTCCCGGCAAGGCAAGTGCGCGCTTTACCAATCTGATCGCCGAGCCGATGGCTGCACAGTCCGATGTTGTCGAAGCCGTGAACGACACCTTGAAGGCCATCGCCGCGAGTCTGCTGATGGAGCAGGTCCTCGCGCCAAAGTTCGACTTCAGCCCCAAGAATGCAGGCCCGCAGGACGGCTTCGATTACGGCCAAGAGGGCTATCAGGAAGGCCGAACCAACGTCGGGGTCGATGAAACGAACGGACGAATCAACATCGAGATTACCGGTCTGAAAGAGATCAGTCCGGAAGCGGCCAGAATCTGCCGCGAAGATCTGAACGATGTAATCGCCGCCGTTGTGCAGGATAAGGAAACCATCAGCAAGGGGCTCTTCGACAATGAGAATACGCTTCCGCAAGAGACCACACAGGTTCGAGTCGCAAAGATCGTCCGTGAACGTTACCCTGAACTCAGCGAAGACGATGTGGAAGCCGTCCGCCAGCGTGCCGTTGCAGCCCTCACCTTGGTGCAAAGTGCACAGAAGCAGGAAGACAAGATCCATGCCAACCTCGGCCTGCTCCAGGGGATCAAGAAATTTGTCCTGCATGTCCGTGAGCTGAGCGTCGACCTCATCGATGCCATCAACCCATTTGGCGAGGCTTATTCCGTGCTCGCTCGAAGCATGAATGCAGAGACGCTTCGGCAAATGCAGGAGAAAATCGCAGCTCGACGTGTGACTATGAGCGAAGAAGAAGCGCGAGATTTCACGAAGCGCGCCGTCGTCTTCAAACGGGAGCGCAGTAGACCACCCTCGCTATCCTCCAATGACCCTTGGGAGAAAAAACTTGCGGAAGGTGTCGCTGCCTATACCGAATACGTCCGCAGAGCTAAGGCTGCGGCCGCGAAGGAAGAAGTATGAAAGAGGTTAAGAATCTCACAGGCGATGAACTGCTCGACGAACTCGGTGTCGAAATCGCCGAGGAGCAAACTGGCGGATACACTGCCCGGCAGGAGCGCATCATCGCCGGCTTTGAAGACATCCTACGTTTTTATGAAACAAACGGTCATCCCCCCCGACACAGCCACGACGGGGATATCTTTGAGCGCATCTACGCTGTCCGGCTTGACCAGCTACGCAAACTTCCGGCCGAGGATCTCTCCATTCTGCTCCCGATGGACCCTCACCGTCTCCTAGCCGGTTCCGAGGCTACATCGCCGGTGGACACTCTGGAAGATGACGACCTTCTCGCCGAACTCAACGACTCCAATGACACCGACATCAGCGTCCTCCGCCACGTAAAGCCTCTCGAAGAACGCGGGGACGTTGTAGCCGCCGAACAGATTGCCGACCGGTTCCCCTGCAAAGACTTCGACAAATTCAAACCCCTGTTCGATCAAGCTCAAGGCGAACTCACCTCCGGCCTCCGCGAAGCCAAGCGGTTCGTGAAGGATGCGAGCATAGAAGCGGGTGACTTCTTCATCTACAACGGCCAGCTGCTGTACGTCGATAACGTCGGCGAATCCTGGCGGCGCGAGTCCAATGGTGCTACTGACGCTCGACTTCGAGTCATCTACAGCAATGGAACGGAAAGCAATCTGCTGCTCCGCTCTCTTCAACGCGGCCTATACAAAGACGAGAACGGTCGCCGCCTCACGAGGCCCGACCTCGGCCCGCTTTTCACCGACACCATGGAGCCGGACGACATCCCTAGTGGCACTATTTACGTCCTCCGCAGTCTTTCTCCACAGCCCGAGATTGCCGCTATACGCGACGTGCTCCACAAAATCGGCGTCACCGGCGGTCGCGTGGAGGATCGCATATGCAACGCGGAGAAGGACGCCACATACCTGCTTGCACCGGTTGAGGTCGTCGCCACATGGAAGCTTGCGAACATCCGACGCTTTAAGTTTGAGCAGACGATCCATCGCATATTCGCATCAGCGCAACTCCAGCTTCGCCTTCCCGACCGCTTTGGTATACCGGTCGAGCCGAGAGAGTGGTTCGTTGTGCCTCTTCCCGTTATAAACGAGGTCATGGAACGTATTCAAGATGAGTCGATCACAGAATTTGTATACGACTCAGGAGCCGGCAAGCTACGATCAGTCGCGGGGCGTAGCTGACGTTAGAGTGACGCCGACATTGGCCGCGCGTGGCAGCAACGACACATGAGAATAGAAACTTAGAGGGCATGTCTCTGCGCTTCTCACCCTGCGAGCTGACGCCTTTCCAACCAGAGTTGGAGCGCACCGAGAGAGCGGTCATGCCTGCGCTCCAGATACCGAAGCACCCTAGTGTTCTTGAGGAGACGCTCTATATAACCCTGACAAATTGTTAACGTGAGTGCGTCCTTGCCGAAAGAGTCTTCAAGGCCGCGCAGATCCTTCAACAGCGAGTCGCTCTCTTCGGAAAAACGCGCGGTGGCCGCTTCTCCAGACGATTTTTCGTCGCGGAGCCGAGGCTTCACAAGCAACATCTCTGGCTTAGTGCCGAATAGGAGAGCCTGCATAAAAGTGAGACTGAACGCTGAGTTCGCAATCATGTGTTCAGAGACTTCTATCTGACGCAAGGGTTTCATCTTCTTCATCAACGAGAAGATATTTGCATTCAGTTTGAAATCTCGGAGCATTTCGACTACTTCGGGACAAATGCCGTTGAGCATGTCGCGCTTCTGTCGGATCACGGAAATGTCAACGTTGAGTGACTTCGCGATACGTTCCTCACTGAGGCCCGTTCGCAGCGCTTCGAGGAGCATTAGATGTTGAGCAATCGGCGGAATCGAATTTACTCTGCGATTGTAGGTATAAGACTCGTCGTCTGCAGCGAGTATGCACTTGGCTTCTTTCACGCCGTTGCCCTTCAAAATGTCTACGCGAATGTGGCCGTCCAGTATCAAAAATTCTGTCTTCGAACGTTCAAAGACAACGAGCGGCTCAATTAGCCCGATCTCCTTCACTGAGGCCGCAATCTGCCGAAATGCAACGCCTGTTCTTGTCTCTTTGGAGATGCTTGTTTGCGGGATCAGATGATCAAGTGGAATGGAGACGATGAAGCGTCCGAAAGCCTTGGGAAGTTTTGTCATATTTCTCCTAACGTACCCGGAGAGCCAATTGCTCTGGCATGTCCGATAGCTTTTCAGCCCTGAGCATGGTGAGAAGGTCTTCGTCGACCAATAGTTCACGCATCACAGCGACGATTATCAGAAGCTTCTCCTTTGCCTGATCTGCCTTGACGACTAAGCGTTGCTGCTCCCTCACACGTTGCTTATACAGATTTGTCAGCGCAGCGCCGGTTAGAGGCTTGTCTGGGAGGGCGGCTTTACCCTCACGTTTTGCTTTCTGTTCCTTGATCAATTTGCGGATGGCGAGAAGTTTAGATCCCCGAAGTAATCCACTTGCATAAGCCTCCAACATCGCCTTTTGAACATTCTCGTCGTCGCCATTCGATATCTCTACCGCAACCGAGATTGGCAACTTTCCTGATTCAACTTGCTCGATCAGACGCGCTTCTCCTCGCTCGACCAGGCGGACAATGCCGTGAACATAGGCACGATCAAGGCCCAGCTTTCGGGCAATCGTGGGTGAATCGTTACCTCGTTCGAGCAGACTTCGAACTTCGAAATATATAGTCCTGTTGGATGCGGGACGTCGTGCGATGTTCTCAACGAGGCTCATTAAGTGGCGGTCAACCTCTGACGCGCTGACGAGGGCCGCGTCGATGGTTGGCTGTTCAAGTTCAACGAATGCCTCAAGTCGGCCTTGGCCGCAAACGAGGTCGTATAACTTACCGTCCTCATCCGGGGTATCCCGCCGAGACACACTGATCGGTTTCTTCAAGCCGACGGCCTTGATACTCGCAACGATGGCAAGCCATTTGATTCTATTGCGCGTTCGCGGATTTACCACTCGAATCAGATGCACGGGAATTTGTTCAATGACTTCTGAGCTCATGCTGCCTCCTCAACTGCTACGCGTCGTCCAAGCGCAGAGAAAAATGACAGGTCATCAAACCGAAAGACTTCCAGGGACATCGGATTGTGCGTAGCTAACCTCATCGAAGACCCGATCTCAGCGATTCGCGGAATGATGTAGTAGTCCAGCACCCCCCGATTTCCCGGTAGTAGCCGCGCTGCTATGGTGATGTCCGGTTGTAACGGAGCATCGAATCGGACAATCCAACGTTGAGCGCCGCCCGGCGTCGTGTAACAACGCGCCAAGACCAATGCCGCGGTGTATTCAGCGTTGATCGTGAGAAGATCCGTTTTTACTTGTCTATCAACCAGCGTCTGATTACCCCTGAGTTCCGCTACGATGGAGTCCACCAACGGTTTATGTTGAGCCCGAATAGTCCGGTTGATTTCCACGAAACTGTAATCGCGATGCGGATTCCAATCAATGAGAGAGTAGGCGCGCGGTAAGGTGCCGAAACGAGACACGTAGACACAGGTTGACGGCATATCCTCAGCTTGATTGATGATGAAGCCCGACAACTTTCCCACCTTCTTCAAAAGCGCGCGAAGTCGCTCCAGAAGCTGGTCATCCGTATAAGAGCGATTGCGGTTCTCAATGATGTGCAGCGCTTTGTCGAACACCTCCGGCTCCACAATCGCCTCGAATGCTCCCGGCTTTAGAATCCACATCTCCGGAGGATTTTTGACGCGCTTACGTTTCAGCTTGTAGGAGCGCCGGTTGTAGACATTGCTGCCGATGTACTTAGGATTGGTAAGAATTTGACGGATGCCGGCTGAGTTCCAGGGGCGGCTCTGGTCCGTCGAGACACCATTTGAGTTCAGCGTCTCTGCGATTTGGCGTTCGGTCTCACCAACTTCGGTAAACCGGTCAAAGATCCATCGCACCGTGTCCACTTCCTCGGCGGGTCCGGCTGCGAGGACAACACGATCTGTTTGTAGACTTTTGCGCTCTCCATCTTGAAGGATCTGCTTAAAATGGCGATCCTGATCCACGAGGTGACGCCGTAAGCCAAACCCCGCCGGTCCGCCTTGGCGAAAGCCGAGCTCAATCAGGCGGCATTGCCCAGCAAACACTTTCACAGATAATTCCCTGCTGTATTCGCCGGCCATTGTGCGTTTTAGCGTCTTTATCAGTGCCGAGGGGAGACTGCCGTCGTTTTCAAACGGCTCTGCACAGTAGTGAACCTTGATCCCAGCCTGCTTGAGGACATATTCGTAATAGGCGCTTTCGTCAGCGTCTTGAAATCGGCCCCAACGGCTCACGTCATAAACAAGCAGCGCCTCGAAGTCAGCTTGATTGGCTTGGACATCCTGCAAGAGACCTCTGAGGCTGATGCGGCCCGCTAGATTGAGACCGCTCTTGCCATGGTCAGCATACGTCTTAACAATATCCATCTCGTGGCACTTCGCATATTCCAAGATGGCTGAAGCCTGATTCTCAGTGGAATACTGCTGATGCTCCGTGGACATACGGACGTATTGAGCAACACGAATGGCTGACGGCAAGCGCGCCTGATTTCCCGACAGGTATCTGGACGATAAGGCACGTGAGCACTGCGCCAAACGAGGGTGGCCGTCAGGGCTGCAATGCTAACACTCTTTGCACTGATCTGGTCGTGTCGGAATTATTCTGTCTTGGAGCACCATTAGCGTGTCGGCTCGCGAGGCAACGATTGGGTTACGGCATCTGAAAGCTCGGACAGCCTGAACCGCCAAATAAAGCGACTCCCTGTTCCAATGGGGTGTGCTGGAAGTCTGCGCGCCCGGGCCTGCTCGAGCAGATGACGAGGTCGAATGCAGAGGAAGTCGGCCGCTGTTGTGGCGTCGACAAATCGCTCCAAGCTGCTCGAGTTTGGGTTATGTATCTGTAGAGACGATTCCGGGTGGTTGGTCATTGAGGGCATAGGTATCTCTACGAGAAAGTCTGGAGACGTAGCTACTTCTAGGAGTCGCCTCTTTTGACCAGCACCTCCTGTCCCGCGTGGGCCCCGTCTTCCTCGCCCGCGATTAGAACGCCTCCACGTGCTTCGGCGTGTTTCCGCGTTGACGGGTCTGCTCTAAGTTGTTGCAAAGATTCGTTCGCGCGGCCCTGAAAAGGCCGGCGTCGGCGGTTCGATCCCGTCTCTGGCCACCACTTCCTTATAACCATTCGTTGGATTGACGGTGAGGTTACGCTGTCGTCTTTCCCGCTGGAAAAGCGGTGTATCTGCGGCATGATCATCGCCTCTCGATCGGCGTCTGGAGACAAGGCGCGAACCGAGAGGCGATGAGGAGTGGTTCTTCGGTGATGCGAGTAAGGGCGTGTTACGGGGCTTGGAAGTGAGATTTTGGTGGCGCCATGGTTGGGTGGGTCATAACGCCAGCGCTTGCTAGTTGACGATGTTGACGGTGAGGTTCACGGAGTGGGAACCGCTGCCTCCGGTGGAGACGCCGGCGGAGACGGTGATGGGGTAACTGCCAACAGGTGTGGTGGTGGGTGAGCCGCCGCAGCCGGTGATGGCGGTGAGTGCGCTGAGGCTGAGCAGAAGCAGGAGGAGCAGCTTCGGCAGCGAACGGCGACGGCGGAAGGTGAAGAGCAGGCCAATCATGGTTGCGAGAGCGACGCCGGAGCCGGTGCGCTGCCAGGGTGCGGTGGTATCGAGGTGCGCGGTGGTGGCTGCCGAGGTTTTGATGGTGAGGGTGGTGGAGACGGGGCCGCCGTTAGGTGTCAGCGTGGGCGGGGCGAAGGTGCAGGTGGCGTAGGTGGGAAGCGAGTTGCAGGCAAAGGTGATGGTGTCGTGGAAGTTGCCGATGGGCGTGACGGTAAAGGTGGCCGTGCCGCTGCCACCGCGGATGATGGTGAGGACGGTGGGGTTGACGACGATGCTGTAGTCGGAGGTAAAGATGGTCTGGACGACGATGGCCGAGGTGGCGGTGCTGTAGGCGGTGTCGCCGGAGTAGACGGCGGTGATGTTGTAGACGCCGGCGGTGAGGGTGCTGGTGGAGACGGTGGCTACGCCGGCGGCGAGGGTCTTGACGCCGAGGGAGGTGGAGCCGTTGAAGAACTCGACGGTGCCGGTGGGTGTGGCTCCTGCGCCGGAGAGCGTGGCGGTGAAGGTGACGGTGTCACCGACGAAGGTCGAGGGCTTGTTGGAGGTGAGGGTGACGGTCGGCGTGCCGGAGAGGACTGAGAGGGTTCCGTTGATCAGCGTGACGTTGTAGGCCGCGACGTTGGTTCCGGTGACGGAGGGGATGATGGGATAGGTGCCGATGGCGCTGGCGGTGGTGGCGGAGGTGGTGGCTGTGGCGGTGAGGATGTCACCGTTGACCGCGCCTGTGATGGTGGCGGTGAGCGGGGGATTAGCTGCTCCGAAGAGACGCGAAGCGTTGGCTGCGGTGACGGTGAGGGTGCCTTTGTTGACGACGAGGGTGACGTTAGCTGAGGTGGTGGGACCGCCCGCGGTGGGGGTGAAGACGACGTTGAGGGTCTGGGTGCCGGGGGAGAGGACGGTTCCGGCAGCGGGGGTGTAGACGAAGGCGCCGGCAGCGGAGGCGGTGGCGTTCAGCTGGGTTGCGCTGAGCGCGGTGCCGTAGGCGATGGCGGCGGGGCTGTTCCAGGTGACGGTGGCGGCGCCGGCGGTGATGACGAGGACGCCGTTGGCGGTGCCGGTGTAGTTGGCGTCAGTGATGGTGGCGACGACCGAGTAGCTGCCGGGTGTGGAGGGAGCGGTGGTGCTGCCGTTGTAGGTGACGGTGGTGGCGAGACCGGCGGGGGTGGTGGTGACGGTGGCGGGTTTCGGCGAGCCGTCGGATACCTGGTTGAGGTTGGAGAGGGTGACGGTCGCGGGGGCTCCTGAGACGGTAAGCGTGCCGTTGACGCTGGTGACGGTGTAGTAGGCGAGGTTGGCGCCGGTTACGGACGGGGCGATGGGGTAGGTGCCAACGGGGCTGGTGGTGGTGGCGGTGGTGGTGCCGCTGGTGGTGAAGGTGTCGCCGTTGACCGCGCCGGTGACGTTCGCGGTGAAGACGGGGTTAGCGGCGCCGTAGATGCGACCGGCGTCTACGGCCTTGATGGTGAGGCCGGCCTTGGTGACGGTGAGAGCCTGGGTGGCGGTCGTGGGGGTGTTGGGGCTGTCGTTCGGCGTGAAGGTGACGCTGAGGACGTAGTTGCCGGGGGTGAGGATGGTCCCGGCTACGGGGTTGTAGGAGAAGACGCCGGGGATGGTGGTGGTCGCGCTGAGCTGCGTGGTGCTGAGGGGCGTGCCGTAGACGATGGAATTGAGGTTCGGCCAGAAGATCTGGGTGGGACCGGCGTGGACGGTGAGGGTGGCCGTGGCGCTGGCGGTGTAGTTGGGGTCAGTGATGGTGACGGTGACGGAGTAGATGCCGGCGAGCGTGGGAACGCCGTTGGAGCCGGAGTAGCTGACGCTGTAAGCGAGTCCGGCGGGGGTGGTGGTGACGGTGACGGGCTTGGGTGTGCCGTCGTAGTTCTGGTCGAGGTTGGTGATGCTGATGGTGGCTACCGGAGCGGTGACGGTGAGGTCCGTGTGGCGCGGGATGGTGGTGGCGTTGTAAATGCTGTCGCCGGCGTAAGCGTAGTCGATGCCGTAGGTGCGGGCGGCGCAGTCGGCGGGAATGGGGAACGTCGTTGCGCCGTTCACCAGGGTGAGGCTGCCGGTGAGGACGGCTCCGGAACCGCAGGCCGCGGTGATGGTGTAGGTGACCACTCCCGAGGGACGGATGTAGGCCTTGGTCGAGCTGTCTGCTCCGTTGAGATTTTCCACCGTGACGGCAAAGGAGCCGGGACGCTGAATCGTCGTCGTGAAGGGTATCTGGATCGAAGACTCGCCCTTGGCGACGGTAACGACGATGGTGGTGTTGGCCTGGGTGGCGGCGGGGTAGACGCTGTCGCCGGTGTAGGAGGCGCTGTAGGTGTGGACGCCTACCGAGGGGGCGGGGACGAGGAAGGTGAAGTCAGCGTGGCCGGCGGGAACGGGGCCGGTGGCGAGGACGGTTGCGCCTTCGTAGATGGTGACGGTGCCGGAGGGGTCGTGTCCGTTGGAGGAGTTGGGGCTGATGTGGGCGGAGAGGCGGACATCAGGACCGTAGGGGAGGGAGGTGACGTTGGCCAGGATGGTGAAGGCGTAGACAGGGGCGGTGTTGGTGATCTGGAAGAAGGCCGAGGAACTGACGCCGACTGCGGTTGCGGACACATTGTAGCCACCGGTGGTGGCGTTGGCGGTGGGGAGGACGTGCGCCTGGCCGAGGCCGTCGGTGGTCTGCGTGGTGGACGTGACGGTGGCGCTGGCTCCGGTGGAGGGGAAGGCAAACGTGACGGAAACGCCCGGGACGGGGTTGCCGTAGGTGTCTTTGACCACGGCGGTGAGGCTGGTGGTGAAGATGGCGTTGGTGGCTACACTCTGCGGGGTTCCAGAGAGCGCGGTGATGGTGACGGCTTTGGCGGGTGTCACGTTGACGGTGGTTGAGGCCGTGAGTGCGGCGTTGCTGTTGTCGGTGACGGCGACGCGGGCACGGTCGTTGGCGAGCTTGAGGGTGACGGTGAAGGTGTGGACGCCGGCGTCGGCGGAAGTGAAGGTGTACGCGGCGGGGATGACGCCGGTGTTGGTGTCGTTGGTGGTGAAGGTGACGGTGCCGGTGTAGTTGGTGGCGATATGGGTCTGGTCGACGCCGGAGTAGGCGGTGACGGTGATGGTCTGCGCGGTGCCCGCGATGGTGTTGCCGAGGCCGGTCATGCCGAGGGAGGTGGTAACGGCCGTGCCGGAAGCGGTGCCGGTGAGCGAGACGCTCTGGGTGACCGGGGTGGCGGAGCCGAACTGGTTATCGGTGAAGAGAGCTTGTCCGACGACGGGGCCGGGGGCCACGGGGATGAAGTTGACGCCGTACTTGCAGCCGGTGGCAGGGTTGAGGCCATTCGGCGAGGAGACGGTGGAGAGCTGGGGGCAGGTGCTGCTGCTGGTGAGCTGGAAGTCGGAGGTGACGGAGGGGTTCAGGCCGTTATTGGGGACCTGAAGGGTGAAAGGCGCGTTGCCGATGTTGAAGAGGGTGAGGGTCTTGGGGCTGTCGGTGCTGGTGGCACCAACGACGGTGGTGGGGGTAAAGGCGAGCTTGGCGGTCTGCGAGGCGGTCCTGACGAGCTGGTAGCCGGCGACGGTCTGGAAGACGGCGTTGCCGGTGGAGTCGAGGACGAAGCCGGTGGAGGGACTGGGGTAGGTGGCGACGGTGGAGAAGGCTTCGGCGGTGACGCTGTACTGGGTGACGTTGCTGTTGCCGAGGTAGAAGAGGAGGTCGCCGTTGGGCGAGACCGAGGCGGCGTAGACGGCGGTGGCGGGGCTGGTGGCGGCGCCTACAACGCCGATGGTACCGACCATCTGGTTGACGCGGTAGAGAGCGGTGCCAGCCATGTAGAGGGTGCCGAAGTCGTCGACTACGGGGCGGCCCTGGCAGGAGCCGCAGTTGAGAGCGCCGGTGAGGTTGGCGATGTTGGAGACGACGGCGTTGACGTAGCCGGTGGCGGCGTCGATGCGGCGGGTGCCGAAGCGATTGTCAGTGAAGTAGAGGTCGCCCTGCTGGTCGATGAAGAGAGGGAAGGTGCCGCCTACGGGGCCTGCGGTGGCGAGGATGCCGTCGCTGCCGTTGCCGCTGGTGTTACCGTTGCCGGCGTAGGTGGTGATTCTTTTGGTAACGGCGTCGATTTTGCGGATGCGTCCATTGCTGGCGTCGCCGATGTAGATGTTGCCGGCGGCGTCGGCTACGGCGTCGGAGGGGAATGCGAGGCCGACGTTGGTGGCGAGTGCGCCCTCATCTGCGGCGACCCAGGCTTGCAGACCGTTGCCGGCGAGGGTGGTGACGATGCCGGAGGGAGAGATGCTGCGGATGCGGGAGCCGCGGGCGTCGGCAATGAGGATGTTGTCGGCGGCGTCGACTTCGAGGTACGAGAGGGTAAGGAAGTGGCCGGCGATGGCGGGGCCGTTGTCTTCACCAGCGGTGTAAGAGCCGGTGGTGGAACCGGCGAAGGGGGTGGAGACGTTGGGCGAGTAGATGACGAGCGGGCCACCGCCTACTCCGCTGAGGCCGAAGCGCTGGGTTCCGGCGGCGGTGACGATTTCGATGGGGGCCATGCGGCGGCCGGGCTTCAAGGGGGTGAAGGTGACGGGGATGCTGCAGGTGGCGCCGGTGGCGATTGACGATCCGGTGGAGCAGGTGGGTGTGCCGAGGGTGAACTCGGGGGTGTTGCCGGAGGGCGTGATGACGGTGGCGCTGGTGAAGGTTGTGGCGGAGTCGGCGGAGATGATGAAGGAGAGCGAGGTGTCGCTGCTGCCGACGGCGGTGCGGGGGAAGAGGAGGTTTCCAGTGGCGACGGGGATGGAGCGGAGGCGATGGTTGCCAGAGTCGGCGATGTAGAGGGTGCCGGCGGCGTCGACGGCGATGCCTGCGGGCGCGTTGAATGCGGCGGCGGTGGGGATGGTGCGGTCGATGAAGTCTGTCGTGCCAGTGCCGGCGTAGGTGGAGAGCTTGCCGGTGACGACGGAGAGTTTGAGGATGCGGTTGCCGGAGCCGAGGGAGAGGTAGAGGTTTTTGACGATGTCGGTGCGGATGGAGGTGACGGCGCCGATGCCGGCGGCGGTGGCGAGTGCGCCTTCGGTGGCGGCGGAGTAGGCGGTGCCGTCGCCGGCGATGGTGGTGATCTTGTTGCTGGTGTCTACCTTTCGGATGCGGCCGTTGCCGGAGTCGGCGATGTACACGACCTGGTAGCGGTCTACGGCGATGCTTTGCGGGGCGGAGAGGTGGGCGATGGTCGCGGTGACGTTCTCTTCGCCGGCGGCATTGGTGTAGGCGGCGGTGCCGTTGCCGGCGTAGGTGCGGATCTTGCCTTGCTGAACGCCGTTGTTGGCGATGTTCAGGCCGGCGTAGAAGACGCGGTTTAGGGCGGCGTCTACGATGTAGAGGTTGTTGAAGGGGTCGACGGCGATGCCGGTGGGCTTGCTGATGGCCATGTCGTATGGGTTGCCGAGCTCCTGCTGGTTGTAGGTGGTGGCGCCGTTGCCTGCGGCGGTGGTCATGATGTTGGTGCTGAGGACAACCTTGCGGACGCGGTGGTTGCCGGTGTCGGCGATGTAGAGGTTGCCGAGGCCGTCGAGGGCGAGGTCCTGTGGGGCGTTGAGTTCGCCGAAGGTGGCGACGACGTTCTCGTCGGCGGTGCGATAGCCGGCGGTGCCGTTGCCCGCGATGGTGGTGATGATGCCGGTGCGGCCGTCGATCTTGCGGACACGGTTGTTGGCGGTGTCGGCGATGTAGATGTTGCCGATGACGTCGGTGACGACGCCCTGGGGGGTGTTGAGCTGCGCGGCGGTTGCTGCGGCGCCATCCTGACTGACGTTGTAGCCTGCCGTTCCGCTGCCGGCGCGGGTGCTGACGGTGGTCTGGCGCGAGACCTGGGCACCGGCGGCAATGCAGGAAATCAGGAAGAAAAGTGGGAGCAGCAGGCGGCGAGCGGTCATGAAGGGTCTCCTGGGAAAAGTTCCAAAGGACGCCAATCCTTGGTCGCGAAAACGATACCGGGGCCGCCCCGCCGGGACCAGGGCTGGCCGGGGCAGGGAGAAGAGGCTTTGGTGGGGTGTTCGCGGACGAGGGAAAGGAGTCCTACCAGTAACGCTGAAAGCGAGAGCGGTTTTAGTCACGGCAATTGCACGGGCTGGCGGCGGACTGCTACTCTTTCGGTGTAAATGTAGACCCTTATGGATTTACAGAACCAATCGGCCAGTGGTGAGCAGCGTTCTCTCGATGCAGTTATTCCTCAGATGTACGAGGAACTGCGCCGGCTCGCTGGCTCCTATATGCGCCGGGAGCGTGAGGGGCATACGCTCAACCCCACGGCGCTGGTAAACGAAACCTACCTGAGGTTGCTGTCGCAGCATAGCGTTGACTTCAGTAACCGTGCGCAGGTGCTGGGTGTGGCGGCGAAGATGATGCGGCGGATTCTGCTGACTCACGAAGAGACACGGAGGGCGAACAAGCGGGGCGGGGAGTTCACGATCGTCTGCCTGACCGAGGGAGTGGATTCGGTGGCGGGGGTGCAGCCGCACGTGTTCAGCGAGGTGGATGAGGTGCTTTGCCGACTGGAGAAGATGGATGCGCGTCAGTCGCAGGTGGCGGAGCTGAAGATTTTCGGGGGGATGACCGGCGACGAGATTGCGGACTATCTGAAGGTGTCGCCGGCGACCGTGCAGCGCGACTGGATGTCGGGAAGGCTGTGGCTGCTGCGTGAATTGACGCGGGTGCGTACACCGTCGCCGGCGTGAATTGCTGGCTGCAAGAAGGTCAGGCTGCGGTGAGGGTCTTTGCCTGGGTGAGCAGGGTGCTGGCTTCGGGTTGGATGGGGTAGGCGGCGAGCACTTTGGAGAAGTGGGTGGCGGCTGTGGCGGCGTGGCCCTGCTGTTCGGGAAGGCGATGTTCGGCTTGAGCGAGCCTGGCGAGGCCGAGTTCGCTTTTGCCGATGAGCATGGACGTTTTGAGGGCGCGGGGTTGCTGGGCGGCGAACCATTGCGCGAGTTCGATGGCGCGGGCGTAGCGCAGCTTGCGAGTGGCGGGATCGAGATTGGGTTCGTCGGCGAGGAAGAGGCTGTCCCAGGCTAGTTGCGAGGAGAGATTGGCGTCTTCTGGAAGTGTCTGGTGGAGCTTTTCGAGGGTGTTGAGGCCCTGTTGCATTTTCTGTTTTCCGGCGGCGATGCGTCCGCGGCGGAAGTCGATGCGGGCGAGCAGGATGAGTTCGTCGGCCTCATCGGCGGTGAGCTGGCGGTCGTGTTCCTTTTCGTGGACCGAGCTTGCCTGGGGGGCGGGCGCGCTGGCTTCGGCACCGGCGACGTCATTGATGCCGAGAAGGTAGGCGGCATAGAGGCCGAGCAGTTGCTTGCGGACCTGGTCTTCCAGGGCGTCCTGGCCGACCGGGAGGCAGAGGCTGATGGCCTTCTGGTAGACGGCCTTGGCCTGCAGCGGATGGCCGGTCTGGACGAGGATAGAGGCGCGGTTGATGGTGACCCGCTGGATCATGCCGCGGGTGGCGGCGTCGTGGGGCAGTTCGGGGTGGGCGGCCTGGTAGGTGTTGGCGATACTCTCGCTGCGGTCG
Organism: uncultured Acidobacteriota bacterium; assembly: GCA_903873705.1. GTDB lineage: Bacteria > Acidobacteriota > Terriglobia > Terriglobales > Acidobacteriaceae > Granulicella. The sequence goes on along the minus strand of CAIQPK010000064.1, from coordinate 49,646 downwards.
AGCCAGGGGACGGCGCCGATGGGGTCGGCAAGACTCCAGTCGTCGCCGTTACCGGCGTGGAGCAAGGCGATGGTCCAGGCGACGACGGACATGTTGAGGTAGCGCTTGGTGACGGGGCCGGCGGCGAGGAGGGGCTGTCCGGTCTGCCAGGTTTCGTTGTAGATTTTTTCGCGGCCGTCGATGTCGCCGAGAAAATCGGGAATGCTGGCCTGGTTGATGAGCTCGCGAAGGAGCAGGCCACGCTGCTTGAGGTCGGATGGATGCTTTTCGAGGAGACGCCGTTCGATGGCGACGGCTTTGGCTTTGGAGATGGCGCCGGCCTTCCAGTCGCTCATGCTGGGGATGCCTGGGGTGGCTTGAACGCGACCGATTTCGACGTAGCCTTCGGCCATTTCGTGGGCGAGGTCTTCGTCGCCGGCTGATTCGGTGGACATGGCTTCGAGATACTTCTGGGCGTTTTCCAGGACGAAGTGGCGGACGCTGATGGTTCCGGGAATGTCCTGGAGCATGGTGTCGAGATCGAAGACGTAGGAGTGGGCGAGGCCTCGGGCCTGGAGGAGGCGGCGCTCGGCGGTGGCCTCGGCTCGGCGGGCCTTGATGGCGGAGCGGACGGAGACGGCGACGCTGATGGCCAGCAGGAGCAGGCCGACCGCGGTGAGCGGGGCGGCGATGCGGTTGCGGCCGAGGAACTTCTGGGCGCGGTAGAGGAGGCTGTCGGCGTGGGCCTGGACGGGCTTGGAGTCGAGGTGGAGCTGGACGTCGGCGGCGAAGGCGGCGACGTTGGGGTAGCGGCGTTCGGGCTCCTTGCGAAGAGCCTGGAGGAGGATGGTGTCGAGATCGCCGCGGAGGGCGGATTTGAGTTCGGGAGGCGCGGCCTCGCTGGGCGGCGTCGGCGGGGTTTCGCGGATGAGGCGCGCGGCTTCGAGCGGGGAGGCGTCCTCGACGGGATAGGGGAGGCGGCCGGTGAGGATGCGATAGAGGAGCGTGGCGAGGGAGAAGATATCGCTGGCGACGCCGAGGGGAGCGCCTTCGGCCTGCTCGGGGCTGGCGTAGCGCGGTGTCATGAGGCGGAGGGTGGCGTCGGTTCCGTGCTGGCGGGTGAGCTCGTCGTTGAGGATCTTGGAGATGCCGAAGTCCAGCAGGCGGGGCTCACCGTCTGCGGTGACGAGAATATTGGCGGGCTTGATGTCGAGATGCAGCACGAGCTGCTGGTGGGCAGATTGGACGGCCTCCGCTACTTTTATGAAGAGCTTCAGCTTGTCTTGCAGCGTGAGGTTGGCAGTTTCGCAATACTGGTCGATGGTTTGTCCGTCGACGTATTCGAGCACGAGGTAGGGACGGCCATCGGCGGTGATGCCGCCATCGAGGAGACGGGCGATGCTGGGATGGGAGAGGCGGGCGAGGATTTGGCGCTCCTCGCGGAAACGCTCAATGAGGCGCGGGGTGGCGAGACCTTCCTGCAATACCTTGAGAGCGACGCGGTGCTCGTAGGAGCCGTCGGCGCGCTCGGCGAGGTAGACGGCCCCCATGCCTCCGCGGCCGAGCTCTTTCAAGAGCCGATAGTTGCCGATGGAGAGGCCCGCAAGGTCGGCTTCGGCGGGCGGCGCGAGAGCTCCTTCAGCCCAGGCCTGGAGGGGGAAGACGTTGGTTGATTCACCCATGAAGCTGAGCAACTCGGCGACTTCGGCACGGAGCTGGGGGTCGGTGATTTCGTCCGAAAGAAAGCTCTCGCGCTGGTCAGGTGGCAAGAGCGCCGCGGCTTCCACGAGGAGGCGTACCTTTTGCCAGTTATCGATGGCCACCTAATGGTCTCCTTCCTATAAACGGTACTACTCTAACGGTTTAAAGGGATAGCAGGAGAACCGGGAAAGCCGTCAGGGCCGTATGGCGGGTGCAGATTGATCACGGCAAGCGACATGTAACTGAAATCGAAGCGAGACCGGCATGGCGGTTAGCTGTGACTGGCGTGACCTCTTGGTTGAACAAAGGGGGACAGTGATATGGCATACCAACGCGCAGTCGCCCATCCCGACTTCGCTCCCTGTCGCGCTGGCGGAATGCTAGCATGGCTGGTGATTTGAGAACCTGCCGCCCTGGCCTCGGCTGAGGCCCGGCATGAGGGGAACTTGCATGGGAATTTCGCGTCGGGATTTTGTGGCTTCGAGTGCGGGATTTCTGGTGGCTGCGCAGGTTGGCGCTCCGGCGGCAGGAGCGGCGGTACCGCAGGTGAGCGCGTCGGGTGCGGCGTCTAGCCAGCTGATTGAAGACCTGGTTACGGCCAGTCACATCCTGGCCAATGAAGGCGTACTGGATGCCTATGGGCACGCGAGCGTTCGGCATGACAAAAATCCAAACCGCTATTTGATTTCGCAGTCCCAGCCGCCCGACCTGGTGACGGCGGAGAGCATCATGGAGCTTGATCTCGATAGCAACCCCATCGATCCGAAGAGCCGGAAGCCTTATTTGGAGATTTTTATCCATGGCGAGATCTACAAGGCGCGGCCCGATGTGCAGGCGATTGTGCATTGCCACTCTTTCGAGTTGATTACTTTTGGGATTGTGGAGGGTGCGGAGTTGAAACCGGCCTGTCATGTGGCGTCGTTTGTGGGGCTGGGTGTTCCGGTTTTCGACATACGCGAAGCGGTGGGTCCGACGGACATGCTGGTAACCAACCCAAAGTCGGGGGCGGCGCTGGCGCGGACGCTGGGGAGCCATCCGGCGGTGCTGATGCGCGGGCATGGCGGAGTGATCACGGGACTGAACGTTTCCCACGTGGTGGGGCGGAGCGTTTATCTACAGATCAACGCGCGTATTCAGCGTGAAGCGATGGCGATGGGAACGAAGATCAACTACCTGGATAACGAAGAGGCACGGTTGCGCGAAGCCGAGTTTGCCAAAGAGGGATATAGCCGCGCGTGGCAGGCATGGAAGCGCAGGGTGCAGCGGGCGTAACTGGTCGATTTCGATGGACGGAAGTGCTCAGGGCTGAAGTGGCGGTGCGATGGCCACTTGAGCCCTGCGCGTTATTTGTCGGTGGGGGAGAGCGAGCCGGCGAGGGAGAGGTCGATGTCGACTTCTTTCGCCACTTTGAGGATGAAGACGCTGGGGTCCTTGAGGCCCCATTTGACGTAGGGGACGACGAAGTGAGTTTTGGCGGTGCAGGTGGCGCCGTCGATGTGGACCTGCATGGGGACGGTGAGCTCGTGGGGCGTTCCGTGGAGGGTGAAGGTGCCGGTCACCTGGATGGTGGAGTCGCCCGTGGGTGAGAGCGTGCCCTGGTAGCTGGTTGGCACGAAGGAGACTTCGGCGAAGTGAGGGGCGTCGAGGACGTCGTTGGTCATCTTCTTGTCGCGGCCATTGTTGCCGGAGTTGCCGCTACCGGCGGCGACGAGCACTTCGCCAGACATCTTCGGGGAGGTGGTTTCGAAGTTGATGGCGCCGCGCTCGACGTGGAAGGAGCCACGGGTGCCATGGTCGACGGCGCCGAGGGTGAATTTGACTTCGCTTGTGTCGGGGTTGATTTTCAGGGTTTCGCGCTGGGCGTGGGCCGGTATGGCGAGGACGAGCGGGAGGATGGCGAGGAGGGAAGAGCGTTGGATCGTCATGGAGCTTCTCCTGGATGAGTGGGTGGGGGGATGAGTTGGTCTACGTAAAGGCTGAGGGAGGCGATGTCGTGGTCGGGGAGATATTCGTGGCCGGCCATGTCGGATGCGGGGATGCCGAACTTGATGATTCGCGCGAGACGCTGGCGGCGCTGGGTGGGGGTGTCGGTGGGAGGGAGATGCTGGAAGGGGCCCATGGTGAAGATGGGTGGAAGGCGGCGAAAGCTTTGCTGCCATGCTGTGCGGGTGGGGCCGGTCGGGGTGTGGCAGGTGGCGCAGTAGGTGGTGAAGAGGGCGGCGCCGTCGGTGGGGATGGCGATGGCTGAGGGTGAGGGCTGCCAGGTTTGCTCGGCGCGTTGGTGTTGCGGGGTTGAGGGGCCTTGCAGGCTCTGGAGGTAGTCGATGAGGTCGTCGCCCCGGGTGCTGGTGAAGAGGTGAGCGTAGGAGGGCATGAAGGAGGCGGGGCTGATGGCTCGCGGGTCGACGAAGTGCGCCTTTAGCCAGAGGGGTGAGCGGCGGTTGCCTACTTCGGCGAGGTCGGGACCCTGGCGGCGGTTGCCGATGAGGGGAGGGCGCTGGCTGCGGAGCTCGTCGAGGGTTTGCGCCGGGCCCCAGAGGGTGACGTCGGGTGAGTTGGGGCGGACGTACTGGGAGTGGCAGTTAATGCAGCCCTCGGCGATGTAGACCTGGTGGCCGCGGTCGATGGGTGAGGGTGTGGTGGGTTGAGTTGGGATGGCGCGGTCAGTAAGGAAGGCGAGGGTGAGAATGGCTCCGGTGGCGATGAGTTCGCGGCGGCGCTGGCGGAAGAGATTGACGAGCGGGATGGTGAGGACGGCGGCAGCGGCGAGAGCGACGAAGGCGGGTGGGACGTGGCCAAGGTTCTGGCCCATGCCGATGCCCATTGCTGAACCGAACCAGCCGGCTGTGGCGTAGATCCAACCGGTCTTGCGGGCGCGGTCCTGCGTAGAGGCTGCGGTGGCGAGGAGCGAGGGGTAGGCTACGAGCGCGACCGAGTAGAGCGAGACGCCGATGGGGTAGAAGGCGGAGGCGAGGAGAGCTCGGCTGGGGTCGAGGAGCAGGAGGCAGGCGGAGGCGAGAGCGAGGAGTGCGGCGGCGAGGACGAAGGCGAGTCCGCGGCGGCGCAGGAGAAGGGCGCTGAGGATGGCGGCGAGCAGGTGGAGGACGCCGTTGATCCAGAGGTGGGCAGAGCCCTGCCACGTGCCGGCTTTGAGGGCGGGCGTGTTCTGGATGATGAAGAAGGCGGCGGAGTCGAGCCAGACGAGGGCGGTGAAGCCGAGCAGGACGCGAGGGAAGGAGACGGTGGTGGCTGGGGCGGGAGGAGTGGGAGGATGAGGCTCTGCGGTTTGGCCTGAGGCGATGAGGATGCCGATGAGGCACAGGCTTGCGGCGGTTAGGGACTGGGTGGTGGGGGAGGTTGCGAAGAGGGGTGGAAGGTTGCAGACGAAGTAGCCGATGCCGGTTCCGAGGCCGACTTTGAGGAGTGCGTTGCTTTCGCCAATCCATAGGCGGAGGTGGGTGACGAGGGTGACGGTGAGGAGGCCGAGGCCGCTGCCGATCAGGAAGGCAATGGCGATGCTGGCGGTGAGGTTGATGGGGAAGAGCGTCAGGGCGGCGGTGGATCCGCAGAGGAAGAAGGCGAGTTGGAGGCGGCGCGCGGGAGATGGGATTGCGCTGATGCGGGGAGTGAGGAGGCTTAAGAGGATGCCGCCGAAAGCCATGGCGGCCATGACGGCTTTGAGATGGGCATCGGCGATGTTGAGTTGAGTGAGGCGCTTGAGGAAGGCGAACTGGGCGAAGATCAGGAAATAGATATAGGTGATCGCGACGAGGCAGACGCCTCGCCAGCCCGCGCGGGTGGAGCTAGTCGGCGGCATGGGTTAGCCATCCTCGGGAGAGGCCGATGAGTTGGAGGAGGGCGATGGCACCGTCGGAGATGGCGACGGTGGCCCAGCCGGATGCGAGATCGCCGGTGAAGATTTTTGCGCAGAGAACGAGGGCGACTGAGGCGCGGGTGATGGCGGTGAGGAGCCAGACGGTTTCGAGCTTCGGTGTCGATACTGGGCGGGTGGCGAGAAGTGCGCCGTAGAAGCAGGCGAGGCCAACGGAGAGGACGAAAGCGCCGATGAAGGAGAGGAATGGCGGCGTGTTGGCGAGGACGGGGAGCTTCATCATGTGGAGCGTGAGGGAGGGGGCGACGATGAGGAGGAGGCCGGTGGAGGTATCGGATAGGCCGACGAGAAGTTGATAGGTGATGAGGAGTGGGCGCTTCATCTTATGGGCTCCGGTAGGGCGGGGAAGAGGGTAGCGTGCTTCTTGCGGAGGAGATGCGTGGCGTCGAGGAACCAGTCCGCGGAGGCAATGAAGAGAAGGATGCCGAGGATGAGACGAATGGCGTAGAGGGTGTTGCGTGCGATGCCGGGGAGCATGTTGAAGGCGGGGTTGGGGCCTTCGTGCCAGCCGGCAATGAACATGACGATCACGTAAGCGAGGACGCTGATGTTCCAGACGTAAAAAGACCAGGTGGCGTTGAAGATCCAGCCGTCGTCGCCGAGGAGTTGCACCATGACGAAGATGAGCAGGCTGGAGGTGAAGCCGGCCATGGCGAGGAGCGAGTGACCTACGAGGCCGTCGGTGAATTTGAAGCGGTCGAGGACGCCGGGGAGAAAGAGGCACCAGCCGGTGGGGATGAGCACGGACCACCAGGCGAGGAAAGCGATGCGCCAACGGCGCGTGTTGGGGTTCCAGGCGAACGCGTTGTAGTAGAGGGGTGTGAGGGGGAGCCAGAGGAGCAGGCTGCCCAGGCTGATGTATTGGGTGGGACGATGGTGGCTGACGTCGGCGCGGCCGAGGCCGAGGCAGAGGACGGACTCCGCGGCGAAGATGAACCAGGGGAGCGTGATCTTCCAGGAGCGCGGGATTTTGCGTTTGGTCAGGCCGAAGGGCAGAAGCAAGAGGATGGCGATGATGACGAGGGTGGACTCGAGCTGGCTGGCGCCGGTGGGGCCGCCGGTGTCGGGGTTGATGGGTGGGTAGATGCCGGGGTCGGCTGCGATATAGATCAAGAACGGGATGACGAAGAGGAGCGCGAGGCCGACGACTTTGCCTGCGCGGACGGTGGGTTTGGCGTTGGTGGCGGCGGGCCAGTTCTGGCGGAGTGCGGCGGTGAGGAGCGCCCAGAGGGTAAGCAGGGCGAGCGGGAACAGGATGCGGGGGTAGCCAGTCCAGTCTAGGAAGAGCTTGCCGCTGGAGTGTCCGGTGAGCCAGTGGATGGAGCCGATGGCAAGGGCCGCTGACCATACCCATAGGACGGGGCGCGACCAGGCGGCAATGGGCTCGCGGTCGGCGCCGTAGACCTTGAGCAGGAAGGCGACGAGCGGGAGGCTGCACCAGCCGTAGAGCTGGATGTTGATGTGGACGGGCATCCAGCGGCCGTAGGTCCAGGGGATGAGGATGTTGTTGAGGCGGGGTGCGAGGAGCAGAACCGCGATGAGGACGCCGACGGCGTTGGCGAAGACGAGCCAGGCGAGGCTGTGCCAGACGGCTTGCGCGATGACGGCGGTGGGGAGAGCGAGGGAAGGCCGGGCGCTCGGCGGAGCGTCGTAGAGTATGGCGGTTCCGCTAGAAGGCGCCGATGCCACGAATCCTCCCATCGTGCATTTCAACAAGGCGGTCGCAGCGCTGGGCCAGGCCGCGGTCATGAGTGGCCATGACGAGCGTGATGCCCTCGGTTGCGGCAAGTTCGAGTAGGAGCTCGAAAACGGCGGCGCTGGTTTTTTCGTCGAGCGAGCCGGTGGGTTCGTCGGCGAGCAGAATTTTGGGTTTGTTCATGAGCGCGCGGCAGAGAGCGGTGCGCTGGCGTTCTCCGCCGGAGAGCTTTTGGATACGGTGGTTCAGGCGATGGCTGAGGCCGGTGCGCTGGGTGAGCTGGTGGAGACGGTCGCGGGCGACCTGGCGATCGATGCCGGCGGCGACGGTGGGGATGAGGCAGTTTTCTGCGAGGGTGAGGTCGGGGATGAGGTTGTGGAGCTGGAAGACGAAACCGATCTCGTGGCGAAGGAGATGCAGTAGATTGCTGCGGCGATTGATCTCCACTCCGTTGACGGCGATGTCGCCGGAGTCAGGCTGATCGAGGCCGCCGAGGAGATGGAGGAGCGTGCTCTTGCCGCAGCCGGAGGGGCCGCAGAGGGCGACGGTGTTGCCTTCGATGGCTTCGAAGTCGACGCCGCGGAGGACCTTGATGGCGCCGTCGTCGTAGCTCTTATGAATGTTGCGGGCCTGGAGGACGATGCGTGGCGATGATGGGGTGGGGGTGCTCATTATTCGAAACGCAGCGCCTCCACCGCTCGGATGCGCATGGCGTAGAAGGCCGGGTAGAGTGCGCCGGCGACGCCGGTGAGGAAGGACAGGACGATAACGATGAGCACGATGAGCGGCTGGATAGAGACGTCGACATAGCCGTGCAGCGCGGGGACGGACTTCAGGACGAAGAGAAAGGCTGTGCCTATTAACAGGCCGACGACGGCGCCGAGCAGGGAGACGACGGCGGACTCGCCGAAGATGAGGCGGGCGATCTGGGCGTTGGAGAAGCCGCTGACGCGGAGGATGGCGATCTCGCGGATGCGGGTGAAAACGGACATGATCATGGTGTTCGCGACGCCGAGGCCGCCGAGCAGGAGACCGCATCCTCCGACGGCCCACGCGGTGGCCTTGAGGATTTTGAACTGGGAGTAGGAGCGGGTGAACTCTTCGTCTTCCAGCGCGATAAGGGTTTTGAATTTGCCCTTGACCATAGTTTTGAAGGCGGCGGTGTCGTCCTTGTTGCGGAGCTTGACGGTGATGACGGAGGAAGAATTTTCTTTATGGAAGAAGGCTTGCGCTGAGGCGAGCGGCATGAAGACGCCGCCGTCTTCAAAGCCGTTGGCGGTCTTGATGATGCCGATGACGTGGAAGGTACCGTGTCCGATGGCGACGTGGTCGCCGAGGTGAGCGGAGAGGAATTCGGCGGCGCGCTCGCCGAGGACGACGTCGTCGTCATGCTGGCCGAAGCTGGCGCGGGTGCCCTGCTGCCAGGTGGCGTTGCGGAGGCGAGCGTCGTTGGGGGTGATGCCGAAGCAGGTGATGATGGGGTGGTCGAGGCTGGATACGATGCCGAAGAGGACGGGGTCGGCATGCTGGACGATCTGCCAGGCGCCGATCTGCTGCACGGCGTCTGCGGGGACGTTGCTGAAGAAGAGGTCGGAGACGTTGCGCTCGAAGACGATGATTTCACTGTCGCTGGAGAGCAGGCCGGAGAACATGCCGACGGCGCCTTGCAGGATGGTGACGATGGTGAGCATGGCCGCGACGCTGAAGGCGATGCCGGCGATGCTGATGAAGGAACGGATACGGTGGCGCAGGAGGTTGGTGAGGATGAGCTTGAGGAAGATCATGGCGTCACCAGGGTGACGGGTTGCGACGCTGCTTCGGAGGCGAGGCCGGCCTGCTTCCGCAGGTCGTTGCGGAGGGCTTCGAGGAAGGCCAGAGGTGGCCGCGCGACGACGAGGCGCTGGAGGGCGGTGTCGCCGATGCGGATGAGGCGGTGAAGGCGCTCGATAGCGGCGGCGGTGCCCATGATGATGGAGACGTTGGGACGGTCGAGGAGGCTGTCGCGGGCGGTGGTCTTGCCGATGTCGGTGGAGGAGTGCAGGACGTCTTTGAGGTCGTCGATGATTTGGTAGCTGAAGCCCCAGTATTTTGCGATGCGTTCGAGGAGGAGGAGCTCTGAGGGAGGGGCGCCGGCGAGAATGGCGGGCAGGACGAGGGCGAGGCGGATGAGCGAAACGGTTTTGCCGAAGGCGATGCGCTCGGTGGTGTGACGGTCGTGGGGGAGGGAGGCGTATTGCAGGTCGAGGCTCTGGCCGTTGAGAAGGCCTTCGGTGCCGAGGTTGAGTTCGATGTAGTCGATTGCGGCGGGCTGGTTGTCATGCGGGCATTGCGCGACGGTGCGCCAGATGAGCGCGTAGGCGCGATTGACAAGAGCAAGGGCGGCGAGGATGGCTTCGGCTTCGCCGAAGGCGACGTGGGCGCAGGCGATGCCGCGGCGCTCGGTGGCGTTGTCCATGCTGGGGAGATCGTCGAAGATGAGAGAAGCGGTGTGGAAGTATTCGAGGGCCATGGCGAGGTCGTCGGCGGTGGGGGTGCTGAGGCCGTAGGCGGTGGCGACGCGAAGAACCACGCGGGGGCGTGAGAGGCTGCCCGGGGTGCTCAGAACGTGTTGCAATGCAGCCGCGAGATGCGAGCCGATATTCTGCGACACCGGCAATCGAGCCACGAAGAGTGCCTTCAGGCGCGTGATGTCTGCGTCATTACCATCTGGTCCCAGTGACATGTTTACTTTCTCGATGATTCCAGGATGCGCGAGGGGGGCAGAGCTTTGATCGATCGCGTCTCTCTCGATCACAACGTCACTGCTGTTAGACGAGGATTCGTAAATTTAGTAGAGCATTGGGCCATGACGATGTGTTCATGTTCTGGCCGCCGTCACTCGTAGATCTGATTGGGAGCGATTACCGGCTTGCCAGCAGATGAGGGAAGGAAGAGCATCTGAGAGGCAGGGGGCGGAGGGGGACAGTGGATCACCAGGCGGTTGCGAAATGGGCGTTGGCGGGCGTTTGCGTAGTGCAGGGCCTGGCTACGCCTTTGCTCGATTTGAATCGAACTCACGCGACGAATCCGGAGTGGCCAAGGCATGCGCGGTTTCACGTGGTGTGGCAGACGTTCGGGGTGGTGCTGCTTTCTGCTGTTGAGATGGCGCTGATATTTGGTGGATGGTTTGGTGGCGATGGCGGGTTCTACCTGGCGGCACTGCTTGCGAGCCTATCTCCGGTAGCGTTCCTCGTGACGGTGATGGTACGGAGGATGTTTGGGGGAAAGCTATCGGATGCGAACGGCATTCAACCGGCGCTGCTGAGGCTGGGAGGACGGGTTGTCCGAGTGGATATGAACCTGGTTGCGGCGGTGGTGGCGCTGGTATCGGTGGGAGTGATGGTGGTGATCTATCGCGGGTGAGCCGGCGTGCGGTTGCGGATTGCGATGAAACACGCCATCATGAGAACGCTATTTCACGAGCCGCACAACGGTTTCTCAACAAGGAGAGCTATGCCCATTCGCACATTTATCATCCCTGCAAAGAAAAGGACGTGGACGGCGGTTGGGCTTGTGGTGGTGGGAGTTTGCGCCATGGGCGCACGGCGGTGGGAGCCGGTGGAGTTACACGTGCTGATTTCGGGAGCCTTTACGGCGGCTTACCAGGAGATTTCTCCGCGCTACGAAAAAGAGAGTGGGAACCACCTGGTGATGGCGCCCGGGGCGTCGATGGGAACCACGCCGACGGCGATTCCGATGCGGCTGGAGCGCAAGGAGCCGGCGGATGTGGCGATTATGGCGCGGGATGCGCTGGACAAGCTGGCGGCCAAGGGGCAGGTGATCGCGGACAGCGAGACGGACCTGGGGCTATCGAAGATTGCCATGGCTGTCCGCGAGGGCGCTCCGCTGCCGGACATTAGCACGGATGAGGCGTTGCGGGAGACGCTACTGAAGGCGAAGTCGATTGCTTACTCGGACAGCTCGAGCGGGGTTTACCTGTCGACGGTGCTGTTCAAGAAGCTGGGGATTTCGGAGCAGGTGGCGGCGAAGTCGCACATGATTCCGGGAACGCCGGTGGGTGAGAATATTGCTCGGGGCGAGGAAGAAATTGGGTTTCAGCAGGTAAGTGAGCTGAAACCGGTGAAGGGCATCCACATTGTGGGGCTGCTGCCGGAGGATGTGCAGAAGGTGACGACGTTTTCGGCGGGGGTGGTGACGACGTCTGCGCATCCGGATGAGGCGCTGGCGCTGGTGCGGTTTTTGGCGTCGGATGCGAGCTATGCGGCGATCCGGGCGAGCGGGATGGAGCCGGCGCATGCGGCAGGGAAGAAGTAGATAGCCGATGCCCACGAAAATGTCATATTTGAAGTCGATCTTTATCGTTTCGAGCGGGAATTTTCTCGAGATGTACGACTTCATGGTGTTCGGGTACTACGCTCCTTCGATTTCCAAGGCGTTCTTTCCCGCAGGCAGCGAGTTTGCGTCGCTGATGCTGACGCTGATGACGTTTGGTGCAGGGTTCCTGATGCGGCCCGTTGGCGCGCTGGTGCTGGGCGCTTACATGGACAAACATGGGAGGCGCAAGGGGTTGCTGCTGACGCTGGGGCTGATGGCGGTGGGCACGATTGCGATTGCGGCGACGCCGACGTATGCGAAGATCGGGCTGGCTGCGCCATTGCTGGTGCTGCTGGGGCGACTGGTGCAAGGGCTTTCTGCGGGTGTTGAGCTGGGTGGAGTTTCGGTTTACCTGGCTGAGATTGCCCCGGCTGGCAAACGTGGGTTCTTTGCGTCGTGGCAGTCGGCGAGCCAGCAGGCGGCGGTGATGTTTGCGGCGCTGATCGGGCTGGTGACGGCGTTTTACCTGGGTGAGGCGCGGATGACGCAGTGGGGCTGGCGGGTGCCGTTCATCGTCGGATGCCTGCTGGTGCCGTTCCTGTTCGTGATTCGGCAGCATATTGAAGAGACGCCGGTATTCAAGGCGCGGCCGGAGCGGCCGGAGATCGGCGAAGTGTTGCGTACGACGGCGGCGAGCTGGGGCGTGGTGCTGCGCGGCGCGCTGATGGCCGTGATGACGACGGTGTTCTTCTACATGATTACGGCGTATACACCTACGTACGGCAGCAAGGTGCTGTCGTTCTCATCGCGCGACAGCTTGTTTGTGACCGTGTGTGTGGGGCTTTGCAACTTCATCTTCTTGCCGGTAATGGGCGCGGTGTCGGACCGTGTGGGGCGACTGCCTTTGTTGATTGGATCGACGGTGGTGGCGATCCTGGTGGGGTATCCGGTGATGCACATGCTGGTGCAGGCGCCGAGCTTTGGGCGGCTGCTGGCGACGGAGATATTGTTCTCGATCGTGTACTCGACCTACAACGGAGCGTTCATCGTTTACCTGACGGAGATGATGCCGGTGCGGGTGAGAACGGTGGGCTTCTCGCTGGCGTACAGCCTGGCGACGGCGTTGTTTGGCGGGTTTACGCCGGCGATCAGCACGGCGTTGATTCATGCGACGGGGAACAAGGCGATGCCGGGGGTGTGGCTTTCGGTTGCGGCGGCACTGGCGCTCGGGGCTTGCCTGGTGGGGATCGCGAAGAAGGATGGGCAGGCTAGTGAGGGCTGGGGCTAGTCGACTGCATGCGCGGGATGGGCATAATGAACGCATGAGCTTATTGCGGATTGCTGTGCTGGATGACTACCAGGGTGTGGCGCTCGAACTGGCCGATTGGTCGGGGGTGATGGAACGGGCGGAGGTGACGGTGTTTCGTGATCACCTTTTTGAGGCGAATGATGTGGTGGCGCGGTTGCAGGCGTTCGATGTGGTGTGCCTGATGCGAGAACGGACGCCGGTGACGCGGGCAATGCTGGAACAGCTTCCGAACTTGAAGTTGATGGTGACGACAGGGATGCGGAATGCGTCGCTGGATATGGCGGCGGCTGCGGAGCGCGGGATACCGGTGCTGGGGACGCGGTCCGCGGCGAATGGGACGGTGGAGCTGGCGTGGGCGCTGATGTTGGCGTTGGTGAAGCATCTGCCGGAAGAGACGGCGGGGATGAAGGCCGGGAAGTGGCAGCTGGCGGTGGGGGGAGATTTGGAGGGCCGCACGCTGGGCGTGGTGGGATTGGGCAGAATCGGGGCTAAGGTGGCGCAGGTGGGGAAGGCGTTTGGGATGGACGTGATTGCCTGGAGCCAGAACCTGACGGCGGAGGCCGCGGAGAAAGAAGGTGCGCGGCTGGTGACGAAGGAGCAGCTGTTTCGCGAGGCCGACCTGGTGACGATCCACATGGTGTTGAGTGAGCGGACGAAGGGGCTGGTGGGTGCGGCGGAGCTGGCGCTGATGAAGCCGACGGCCTACGTGGTGAATACTTCTCGTGCGGGGCTGCTGGATATGGAGGCGCTGCTGGCTGCGCTGGAGCGGAAGCAGATAGCCGGGGCGGGGGTGGATGTGTTTGAGACGGAGCCGCTGCCACTGGATAGTCCGCTGCGGAATACGGAGAGGCTGCTGGTGACGCCGCACGTGGGGTTTGTGAATGAGGGCGGGTATCGGATCTTCTATGGAGAGATGGTGCAAGACCTGATCAGCTGGTTTGAGGGTAAGCCTGTGCGCGTGTTGAACGGGCCGGGTGGGAGTGGCGTGGCGCACTGAAACGGGCGGCGTTGCTGGGGCGACGAGGGTCAAGCTGAACATTCTGTCAGATTCGCTGGCGGAATGTAGCCTTATTGGTATACAACTGCGTATACATTAATTTTAGTCCAACCACCTCTGACCCTGTTGGGGTGGGTTGGCTGTCTGGTTTCCCCGTAGCCTAAGGTCCGCTCATGAACCTGACCGAAATCGGCGCGCGGCACGGCCGCTTAGCGAGAAGTGCGGGGGCTGGATGACGATGCTGGATCTGTGCGCTTACCTGGGACTGGGAGCGACGGGCCTGGTGGCGTTGAACCTGTTGTGCGGGATGCTGATTTCGCTGCGATATAGCCCGGTGCGGAACTGGCCGCATCGGCGGATAAAGCAGATGGATCTGTTTACGCTGCATCAATGGACGGCGTACCTGGCGGTGGTGTTAACGCTGGCGCATCCGGTGGTGCTGCTGTGGGTAAAGGAGCCGCGGTTTCGGGTAGTGGATATTGTTTGGCCGCTTCACTCGCCGCTGCAGCCGTGGATCAACATGGCGGGGGCGGGAGCGTTGTACCTGGTGGTGCTGGTGTTGGTGACATCGCTGTTGCGGAGCAGGTTGGGGCGACCGGTCTGGCGGAAGTTGCATTACCTGGTTTATCCGGCGGCGGTGTTGTTGCTTCTGCATAGCGTGCTAACCGACCCTCTGTTGAAGGACGGCCATCCGGACCTGCTGGATGGAGGCAAGGTTTTTGTTGAGGGATGCACGCTGGTGAGCGTTGTCGCTACCGGGGTTCGGTACTGGTTTCGGGGCGTGGGTTTTCGTGCGGTGCAGCAGCGGCCGGCTGGAACACGTGCTCTGTAGGTTTCAGAATTTTCGCTTCGCCACACTTTGGAGGATTATGTCGAAACGCTGCCTCGCCCTGCTGGTCTTGATCATTGCTTCGCTCCCCATGGCTTCTGGGCAAACGCCGGATACGGCGACAATCCTGGGGACGGTGTTCGATGCGAGCCACGCGCTGGTGGTGGGAGCGAAAGTTCGGGTGGTGAACCGGATGACGGGGCTGGATCGGTCGGTGGTGTCGGACGGGCGGGGTGGGTTTGTGATTGCGGGGCTGCCGGTGGCCGGCACGTACGCGGTGACGGCAGCGAAGGTGGGATTTGCGACGGCGCAGTCGGATGTGAAGCTGGCGGGTGGGAGCACGGCGATCGTGGTGCTGGATATGAGCGTGGCCGCGGGCAAGACCGAGGTGACGGTGACGGGGGCGGCCGGGGATGTGCGGATCGACGAGCCGCAGCTGGGGAACGTGCTGGATGCGGAGAAGATTGGGGCTACTCCGCTGATGAATGAGCGGATTACTTACCTGCCGCTGCTGAATGCGGCGAACCGGCCGGCGATCAACCAGGGCGACATCTTTATGGACCAAAGCCTGTTTACGACCAACGGTGCGGGGCGGCGGCAGGCGTGGTTTGAAGTGGATGGCGAGACGGGTAATGACAGCTGGGGGCGGCAGACGATTTTCACGAATATTCCGGTGTCCGCAGTGCACGAGATGACGGTGCTGACGAACAGCTTTTCTACCGAGTATGGCGCGAGCACCGGCAGCGTGGTGAATATTGTGACGAAGAGCGGGGGCGCGCAGTATCACGGCGAAGTGGATGCGCTGTGGCGGCCGACTGGGCCGGAGGCGGCGCTGTCGGGATTTACGGCAACGACTGCGGCGATTGGGAATGATGTGACGAACGACCGGCTGGTGCAGCAGTCGTTTGCGATTGGCGGGCCGCTGGGGTTCAGCCCGAAGACGCGCTTCTTTGTCGCGGCGGAGCATAGCGACGAGGACAAGGCGTCGCCGATTACGTCGGTGCTGGCGCCGGGGAGCTACACGGGGGTTTATCACGACTGGATGGGCTTTGTGCGGTTGGACCACCAGTTCAGCGAGAAGAACAATGCGTTCTTTCGCGGGAACTCGGATGCTTACTTCGACACGAATCCGAACGGGATTGTGGGCGGGAATTCGCTGGCGTCGGTGGCGAGGATCTTCCGGAGGCGGACGTACTCGGGTGAACTGGGCGATACGGCAGTGTTGAGCGCGAAGGTCGTCAATCATGCGCGGGTGCAGTTTCAGTTGGCTTCGCCGATTACGGAGTTCGATCCAGTGGTTTATGGCACGCAGTATGTGGTGCCGATTGCGGGGCTGACGACGTTTACGAGCGGGACATCGCAGTCGGCGGTGCTGATGAACCGGCAGTACCAGGTGAGCGACATGGTGTCGGTGATGGCGGGGCGGCATCAGCTGAAGTTTGGCGGGAGCGCGATTGTGGCGCATACCGGGGGGAACGGCAAGGAGTTTGGCGGGCCGGTTTACCTGGGGAAGTTTACGTACAACACGTGCTCGCTGGCGGCGTCGGTGTGCGAGGGGCCGACATATCTGAACGACATTTCGAAGGTGGCGAATTATCAGCAAAGTTTTGGGAATGCGTCTTACACCGTGACGGACACGATCTGGTCGCTGTTTGTGCAGGATGATTTCCGGGTGAGCAAGCAAGTGACGCTGAATGCGGGTTTGCGTTACGAGCGGCAAACGTTCACCGATGCGACGACGAATTTTGGCCCGCGGATGGGGTTTGTGTATGACGTGGGTGGGCGCGGACGGACGGCGGTGCGGGGCGGGTTTGGGATTTACTACTCGCAGGTAGTGGACAATGCGCAGGCGAACTACTCGCTGACCGGGCCTACGGGGGTGTTTACGTTTACGGCGACGCCGGGGCAGGTTGGGTTTCCGACGAGCGTGGCGGCGGCGCCGATTGCGAGCTTTCCGACGGGTGGGATTGTACCGCTGCGGACACTGTATCTGCGGCCGGGAAATGCGAAGTACTATGACCAGTTTTTCCCGACATCTTCGCTGGTGGGTTATCCGGACAAGCTGCTGAATCCCTACTCCGAGCAGTACACGCTGAGCGTGGAGCAGCGGGTGGGGATGGGGTGGATTGGCAGCGTGGATTACGTGGGGACATATCAGCTGCGCAACATTCGGCCGCTGGATGTGGATGCGCCGACCCCGTTCATCCGGACAGCACAGAACCAGACGCGGACGGCTAATGCGGCGAACTGCACGCGGCCTTACTGGGTTTACTTCTATGCGCACAATGGCGGGACGTGCAGCACGAGTGGGGCAGGAACGCTGCCGCCTTACAGCGTGATTCAGTCTGATGTGAACGATGGGATATTGCACTACAACGCGCTGGATGTGAATGTGCGGCATGATTTTTCGCATCGGTTTGAAGCGCTGCTGAGCTATACGTGGTCGCACACGCAGGACAATGTGGACCCGGACACGACGGGACAGAATCCGAACGATGCGAACTTTACGGGCCTGCAGGAGTATGGGAATGCGATCTATGACCAGCGGCATCGGCTGGTGGTGAGTGGGATGGTGATGGCGCCGCTGAAGATTAGGATGGGCGGCGTGGCGACGATGGCGAGCGGGCTGCCTTACAACCTGGTGACGGGGACCAACAACAGCGGGGATACGGGAGCGACGACCGATCGGCCGGTGATCAATGGGGTTGTGGTGGGACGCAATACGGGACGGGGAACGCCGATTTATGACGTGGACCCGTTCATTGCGCGGGCGTTTCCGCTATTCAAAGAGCGCGTGAAGCTGGATCTTCGCGTCGAGGCGTTCAATGCGCTGAACCATGCGAATTTTGTGGCGTTCAACGGGACGTACGGGAATGCGGCGGCGGCTCCGGCTACTCTGGGTGCGCCGAATCCGGGTGTGGCGGCGCAGTTGCCGGCACGGTCGCTGCAGTTTGGGGCGAAGGTTACGTTCTGAGGCGGGATGGAGGCTGGGTGGTTTTGAGGATGGGAGCGCGGCTGTTGCTGCTGGCCGGAGTGTTGGTGGGTGTGGCGCGGGCGCAGTCGAATACGGGGTCTATCGCCGGGCATGTGAGTGACCCGGCTGGGCAGGCTGTGGCTGGCGCCGCCGTGCGGGTGGTGAACACGGACCTGGGGGCGGAGCGGTCGACTGTGAGCGATGAGCGGGGGGACTTTCGGGTTGACGGGCTGGTTCCGGGGGCGCTGACCGTCGAGGCGAAGGGCGGTGGGATGGCGACGCGGCGGGCGGCGCGTGTCACGCTGGGGCTGGGGAGTACGGTGAGGGTGTCGTTGGAACTGGCTGTGCCGCGCGTGGAGACGAAGACGACAGTGTCGGGACGGCGGCCTACGCTGGAGGGCAACACCGTGGCGCCTCCGGTGAATAAGGACGAGGCGTATGTGAGTAATTTTTTTGCCGGGCAGACGGTGACGTATCTGCCGAATCGGGACCGGGACTTTACGCAGTTTGGACAGCTTGGCGGGGGAATGACGGAGGATGCGCAGGGCGATGGCGTGGTCGTTGCCGGGCAGCGCACGGATGCGATCATCACCCAGGTGGATGGGGTGAGCTTCAACGATGCGCTGCAGGGTGGGCGGCGCGGGGCGCGTGACGGGACGTTCTTTTTGCCGCAGACGGTGGTGCGGGAGTTTCAGATTGTGCGATCCGGTGTGGCCGCGGATGTGGGCGGGACGAATGCGGGATTGATCAACGTGGCGACGAAGGAGGGGTCTAACCGGCTGCATGGTGAGTCGTTCTACACGGTGCGACCGGCGTGGGCGGCTTCGGCGGATGCGTTTGGGCACAAGGTGCAGAGTCAGCAGAATGTGTTTGGCGCGTCGGAGGGTGGGGCGTTCAGGAAGGACCGCGTTTTCTTCTATGCGGGGTTTGAACAGAACTTTCTGCATGCGCCTTACTTCGTGCAGTTGGAACCCCAGGCTGCAGGCGTGACGGTGCCGTCGACGCTGGCCGGGATGGAAGGCGAGGTGGCGCAGAACAATACGCCTACGGCGCTGTTCTTTCGCGGTGATGCGCGGATGGGGAAGGCGAATACGCTGAATTTTGTGGTGGCGGGGAATCGGCTGCGGAGTGGGAATGTTGGTGATGGATCGACACGCGCGATTGCACCCGTGATGCATGCGGATGGGTTGAGTGGGCAGAGTGTGTGGGTGAAGGGCGGGCTGACGACTCTGCTAAATGAGCGCAGTGTGAATGTGGGGACGGTGTCGTGGACGGGGGACCACCGAAATTTTTCTCCGAATACGCGGGTGCCGGAGCGGGTGATCAACGGGTTTGGGATGCTGGGTGGGGATGGGCTGGGGCCACATGTGTACGCGTCGGACCAGGCGCAGGTGAGTGACACGGTTTCGGTGAGCCGGGGCAGGGTGGCTGTGGATGTGGGTGGATGGTTTGGGAGTTCGCCCGCGTATGAGGAGCAGGAGGCGAACCGGTATGGGCGGTTCGATTACAACTCGCTGGCGGATTATGTGGCGGGCACGGCGCGGCGGTATCAGCAGACGTTTGTGACGGGAGATGCTCGGTATCGGGGGACGGTACGGGCGCTGGGATTGTTTGTAAATGGCAAGATGCCGCTCGGGAAAAGCGTGACGATGACGGCGGGGCTGCGATGGGATGGGCAATGGAATCCGCAGCCGGCACGGGCGAATGCGGCGATTGCACAGACGAGAGTGGTTCCGGATGACCTGATGCAGTGGCAGCCGCGAGTGGGGATGGCGTGGGCGGCTGCGGCGAAGACGACGGTGCGGGTATCGGCGGGGATGTATGCGGCGCCTACGCCGGCGACGGTGTTCCACCGCGTGAGTACGGACAATGGGTTGAATACGGTGGTGGCGGATAGCTACTTCGATCCGCAGGTGCTGGCGCTGGCCGGGGCGAATGGGTTGACGGTGATGCCGGCGGGTTTGACGACGCCGGCGGCGTTGGTGGTGGGGATGGATGCCCGGTTTCGGAATCCGCGATCAGCTCAGGTGGCGGGGAGTGTGGAGCAGGAGATTTCGGCGAAGTATGCGGTGTCAGCGGGCGTGGTGCATGAGAGCACGTGGCGACTGCGGCGGCGCGTGGATATGAACCTGGGTGCGCCGACGATGGGAGCGAATGGGTTGCCGGTGTTTCCGGCTGCGCGGCCGAATGCGGCGGTGGGGCGGCTGCTGGTGAACCAGTCGGAGGGGCACTCGGATTACAACGGGATGTTGCTTTCGGCTACCGCGCAGGTGACGCGGCGGTCGACGCTGCTGGCGAATTACACGCTGTCGCAGACGCATGATGATGATTCGGGTGCGGGGCCGTTCGGTATTGATGCGGCGCTGAATCCGTTTGATATGAGGGCGGAACGAGCGTACTCAGCGCTGGATGTGCGGCAGGTGTTCAACCTGAGCGCGATCTTTGATCTGCCGCTGGGGTTCAAGTGCAATCCGCTGCTGCTGGCGCGGTCGGGGAGGCCGTATACGCCGCTGGTGGGGTTTGATCAACAGCGTGATGCGAATGACTGGAACGATCGCGCGGTGGTTGCGGGCGTGGTGGCTGGGCGAGATTCCATGCGGCAACCGGCTTTTGTGAATCTTGATCTTCGGATTGTGAAGGACTTTACGCTGCCGGGTGTGGGGCATCACCTGGACTTGTTTATGGATGTGTTCAATGTGGCGGGAACGTCGAACCGCAACTTTGGGCCGGATGGGGTGAGTGTGTTCGGGACGAGTGCCCTGCCGGTGGCTTCGCGGGGGATGGCACTGTTTGCCCCGGATGCGACGCGGTTGGGCGGGGCGCGCGCGCTGCAGTTTACGGCGCGGTTGGTGGGTTTCTGACGCGGCCTGAAGATTGAGAGAGTTAGCGGCGAACGGAAAGATCGCGACTGGATTTTCTTGACACTTGGTATACGGAAACGTATACATCAAGATTGAAGATCAAATCATTACTGGTGTTCAAACGTTGCGGCTGCTGGTTGCGACGTGCGACACCGCATCCCAGCCTGCTGATAGCGATGCTGCGCCGGGGAGCTCCGCCTTCCGTTTCGATGATGTGCTCTTGAGGGAGAACACTATGCGTCTGCGTGATTCGCTGTCGATTTCTGCCGCTGTATTGAGCTTTGGTTTGGCCCTGATGCCGGGCGGTGTGTTGCGGGCACAGCAGTATCCGGTGGGGTTGACGGCGGGGCTGCACTGGCGGGATGTGGGACCGATGCGCGGGGGGCGGTCGTATGGCGTGGCTGGCGTGCCGAGCAAGCCGAACACGTTTTATTTCGGATCGGTGGGCGGCGGTGTTTGGAAGACGGAGAACGCGGGGCGGACGTGGTTTCCGATATCGGATGAGGGGATTCCGATTGGGTCGATTGGAGCGGTAGCGGTGGCGCTATCGAACCCGTCGGTGGTTTATGTGGGCACGGGCGAGCCGGATATTCGGAGTCAGCACTCGTATGGCATCGGTATGTACAAGTCGGCGGACGAGGGTAAGACGTGGACGCATATTGGGCTGGAGAAGACGGAGCATATCGGCAAGGTGGTGATCGATCCGGCTGATCCGAACCGCGTGTATGTGGCGGCGCTGGGCAGTGCGTATGGAGCGAATCCGGATCGTGGTGTATATCGGACAACCGATGGCGGCGCGCACTGGAAGAAGGTGCTGTTCCGGCAGAACGATCCGGAGAATGTTGGCGCGATTGATATTGCGATCGATCCGAAGAATCCGAAGGTGCTTTATGCGTCGCTGTGGGCGACGCGGCGACCGCCGTGGTCGGTGTATGCGCCTTCGTACATGCCGGGGAGTGGGTTGTTCAAGTCGACCGATGGCGGCGACACGTGGAAGCAGCTGGGCGGCGGGCTGCCGAGCGATGCGTATGTGGGCAAGATCGGGATTGCGGTTTCGCCGAGTAATCCGAAGCGGCTGTGGGCGGTGGTTGATGATCTGGGTGCTGTGGCTGCGCCGCCGAACAATCCCGCGGCTGCAGCGGCGCTGGCAGCGGGTGCGGCGGAGCCGAAGGCCAGTGGTGGTGTGTATGTGTCGGACGACGCCGGGGCTACGTGGCGGCTGGTGAATGCGGAGGTGCGGTTGTGGGGGCGTGGGTGGTACTTCGAACAGGTGACGGTGGATCCGGTGAATCCAGACAGCGCGTATGTGATCAATACGGCGGCTTATGTGACGACGGACCTGGGCAAGACGTTTGCGCCGGTGAAGGGGTCGCCGGGTGGTGATGATTATCACCAGCTTTGGGTGAATCCGAATGATGCGAAGCGGATGGTCTTGAGCAGCGATCAGGGGACGGTGGTGAGCGTGGATGGCGCGAACACCTGGACGACCTGGTACAACCAGCCGACTGCGGAGATTTATCACATTGCGGCGGACAACCGGTTTCCGTACTGGCTGGTGGGCGCGCAGCAGGACTCGGGTGGCGTAGGTGTGAGCACGATGAGTCGCGAGGGGACGCTGAACTTCCGCAACTGGGAGCCGACGTGCCTGGCGGGCGAGAGCAACACGGTGGTGCCTGACCCTGATCCGAAGCTGGGGCACATTCTTTATGGCTCGGGTGCGGGGCGGTGCGATCAGACGTTGAATTCGCCGGCGTCGCTGGGCGGAGCGCTGCCGCCGCCGGACCCGGCAGATCCGAACCGTAAGACGTGGTCGCTACCGGAAGTGTTCTCGCTGGCGGATGAGGCGTTGTATTACTCGAATCAATTTGTGTTCCGGACGCGAGACCGTGGGAAGTCGTGGGAGAAGATCAGCGGCGACCTGACGCGGATGAAGCCGGAGGTGCCGGCCAACATTGATGCGGTGACGGCAAAGGATATCGACGAGCCGATGACTGATCGGTTCGGTGTGGTGTATACGATCTCGCCTTCGCCGCTGAGCGCGACGACGGTGTGGGTGGGGACGGATGATGGGCTGATTCATGTGACTCGGGACGACGGCAAGACGTGGGTGAACGTGACGCCGCCGGTGATGACGGCGTGGAGCAAGGTGTCGCAGGTGGAGGCGGGGCACTTCGATGTGAATACGGCGTATGCGTCGGTGGACCGGCATCGGTTGACGGACATGAAGCCGTACATCTACCGCACGCATGATGGCGGCAAGACGTGGCAGAACGTGGTGGCAGGGATTCCTGAGGGAGCGTTCGTGAACTCGGTGAAGGAAGACCCGAAGGCTAAGGGGCTGCTGTATGCGGCGACGGAGCTGCGGGTTTACGTTTCGTTCAACGATGGAGCGATGTGGCAACCGCTGCAGAACAACATGCCGGTGACGTCAGTGCGCGACATCCTGGTGCATGGTGATGACCTGGATGTGGCGACGCATGGGCGCGGCTTCTGGGTGATGGACCAGATGACGGCGCTGCGGGAGATCGCGGCCAAGGGCGATCAGATTGCGACGCAGAAGGTCTACCTTTTCAAGCCGGGGGAGACGATTTCGGCACGCCTGGGTGGCTACAACGGGACGCCGTTGCCGCATGAAGAACCGCAGGAACAGAATCCGCCGTCGGGTGTGGTGGCTTACTACTGGCTGAAGGATGCGCCGAAGACGCCGGTGAAGCTGGAACTGATCAACAGCAAGGGCGTTGCGGTTTCTTGCTCGGCGAGCGATACGCCGATGCGTCCGGTGGATACCGAGCAGATTGTGGTGCAGGCGGTATGGCAGGAGCCGCCGCCGCCACCTTCGGCGATGGCAGGGATGCATCGCATGGCGCTGGATGTGCCGGCACGGCCGAATGGCGGGGCGGCGCGAGGAGCGCCCGTGCCGGTTGTGAAGGATGCGTGCACGCCAGCGACACCGCCTGCTCCCGCGGCGCGTGGAGCACAGGGTGGCGGACGTGGTCAGCAGCGGCGGGCGCCGGGAGAGTATGACGTGAAGCTCACTGTTGACGGCGAAAGCTATACGCAGCATGTAACGGTGAAGCCAGACCCGCGTGGTGAAGGTGTTGACCGCGCCAATGAAGGAACCAACAACCGTTCTTAAGTTGTCGAGGAAAATTATGTTCGCTCTGCGTTTGCGTGCTGCTTCGGTTGTGACGGCGATGGCTTGCCTGGCGATGCCTGCGATGTTGGCTCAGGCGGTGCCGGACCAGGTTTACAAAGGGTTGGAGTGGCGGCTAGTCGGGCCGTTCCGCGCGGGGCGCGTGGCGGCGGTGGCCGGGGTTCCGGGAAGCTCGACGACGTTCTACTTTGGCGGCGTGGGCGGCGGTATCTGGAAAACGACCGATGCGGGGACCGTGTGGAAGCCGATCTTCGATGCGCAGAAGATTGCGTCGATTGGTGCGCTGGCCGTGGCGCCATCTGATCCGAACGTGATTTACGCGGGGACGGGGGAGTCCGATATCCGACTGAACCTGGGGTCGGGCGATGGGGTCTACAAGTCGACCGACGCGGGCGCGACGTGGAAGAACGTGGGTCTGAAGGACACGCGGCAGATCAGCCGAATCGTGATCGATCCGAAGGACCCGAACACGGTTTACGTGGGCGCGCTGGGCCATGCGTACGGGCCGAATCCGGAGCGTGGCGTTTACAAGTCGACCGATGGCGGGACGACGTGGACGCAGGTGCTGTACAAGGGGCCAAGCATCGGCGTGGCGGACCTGGCGATATCGCAGGATCATCCGAATATTTTGTTTGCCGCGATGTGGAATGCGCATCGTCCGCCGTGGAGCATCTATGGTCCGCTGAACGGGCCGGGGAGCAATATTTATCGCTCGGTGGATTCCGGTGCGACGTGGACGCTGGTGAGACCGCCTTCTATGCCGAAGGATGACCTGGGGCGTATTGGCGTGGCGGTGTCGTCGGATGGGCAGCGGGTGTATGCGCTGATTGAAGCGAAGCAGGGCGGGCTGTATCGGTCAGACGACGGCGGCGATACGTGGACGATGATGAGCAGCGATCCGCGGATTACGAGTCGAGCGTGGTACTTCGAGGGCATCACGGTCGATCCACAGAATCGCGATGTGATTTATATGCCGAACGTGGCGCTGTATACGTCGTCCGATGGCGGGAAGACGATCACGATTTTGCGTGGCGCGCCGGGTGGCGATGACTATCACCAGTTGTGGGTGGACCCGAAGGATTCGGCACGGCTGCTGCTGGGTGTGGACCAGGGAACGACGATCAGCCTCGACAAGGGCGCGACGTGGTCGACGTGGTACAACCAGCCGACGGCGCAGATGTATCACGTCATTACGGACAACGAGTTTCCGTATCGGTTGTTTGGAGCGCAGCAGGATAGCGGCGCGTACATGGTGCCTAGTCGGACCGACCATGCGCAGATTACGTCTCGCGACTTTACGCTGCCGGGCAATAGCGAGAGCGGGTACATGGCTCCGGACCCGAATGATCCGAACATTCTTTACATGTCGAGTACGAACGGCACGACGTTTCGCGTGAATTTGAAGACGGAGTTGTCGCAGACGATTACACCGTGGCCGATGCGGGCGTTTGGGATCGATGTGTCGCAGGTGAAGTATCGCGACCCATGGACGCCGGTGCTGTTCTTTTCGCCGGTGGACCACAAGACGCTGTACTACGCTTCGCAGTTCGTGATGAAGACGATGGATGGGGGGCTGCACTGGGAGACGATCAGCCCAGACCTGACGGGCGAAGTAGCGTCGGAGAGGAAGGCGATTCCGGACCAGGACCACGTGTCGAATGAAGATGCGGTGAAGCAGGGGTATGGGCTGATCAATGCGATGGGAGCGTCGCCGCTGTCGGCTTCGGTGCTGTGGACGGGCTCGGACTCGGGGCTGGTCTACCTTACGCGGGACGCGGGCAAGACGTGGAAGAATGTGACGCCGAAAGAGTTTGGTGCGTGGAGCAAGGTGGAGATCATTGAGGCTTCGCATTTTGCGCAGGGCACGGCTTACCTGACGGTCGATAAGCATGAGATTGACGATCAGAAACCGTACATCTATCGCACCGATGATTTTGGAGCGACGTGGAAGCTGATTGCTGATGGTATTCCCAGCAACGAGTTTGTGTGGGCGGTGCGTGAAGATCCGAAGGTGAAGGAGTTGCTGTTTGCGTCGACGGAGCTGGGTGTTTATGTGTCGTTCGATCGCGGGGAACACTGGCAGGCGCTGAAGTCGAATTTGCCGACGGTTTCGGTGCGCGACCTGGTGATTCATGGCGATGACCTGGTGGCCGCGACGCATGGGCGGTCGTTCTGGATTATGGACAACATCAGTGCACTGCGTGAAGCGGTGGCGGCGAGCAAGGCTGAAGGTGCCTACCTGTTCCATCCGCCAACAGCGGTGCGTATCGACAACGATAGCTTTATCGGGACACCGCTTCCGCCGGAGGAGCCGACCGGGAAGAATCCGCCGAGCGGGGCAATCATTGACTACTATCTGCCTGCTGCGACGAAGGAAGTTGGTCTGGAAATTTATGACCCATCGCACAAGCTGATGCGGAAATTCAGCTCGGCGGTGCTGCCGCCGCATGTGCGGCGGCCGCTGCCCATTGCGGAACGGTGGTTTCCGGCGCCGCAAGTGCTGGATGTGGCTGCAGGGATGCATCGGTTCATCTGGAACATGACGTGGGCTGGGACTGGCACCAACGGCAGCGACGATGACGATGACGAGCGCGTGCCGCACGGGCCGAAGGTGGTGCCGGGGACCTATGAGGTGCGATTGATCGTGGACGGCAAGACGCTGACGGTGCCGCTGAAGGTGACGATGGATCCGCGCAGTGCACATACGCCGGCTTCGCTGACCACGCAGATGCAGACGGCGCAGATGATCTTTATCGATTCACTGCAGAGCCGTAAGGCCTTGGCGGAGATCAACTCGGTACAGGAGCAACTGGCGGCAGCGCGGCGGAATGTACCTGCGAGCAATGCTGCGTTGAGTGCGGAGGTTGCAGCCGTGGAAGCGGCGCTTGGGAAGATTGCCGCGCGAGAGGACCAGGGATTTTATCCGAAGACCTGGAGCCTGGTATCGGCTAATGCGGGCTTATCGTCGGCCTTGAGCGTGGTGGAAGAAGGCGAGCGTACGCCGCCGGCGCAGGCGATGGAGGTCTACAAAGCTTCCAAGGACGTGGCCGCTGCGAAAGAGGCTGAGTGGGCGAAGTTGAAGGCCAATGAACTGGCGACGTTGAACCAGCATCTTCAGGCCGCGAATGTGACGCCGGTGGCGATCTCGGAGATCCAGGAGCAGGTGGATTACCTGATGACGCGCTGACGAGAGTGTGCGGTGAGTGGGAGCGGCTCGCTAGAAGCTGCCCCACTCGCCGAACGTCTCGATGTGATGAAAAGGACGCGTGATGAAGATGAAGACGCAGGTTGATCGCAGGAATTTTCTAAAGACGGTTTCGGCTGCTGTTGGAACGCTGGCTTATGGGTCGGCAGCGAGTCTGCCGGCGGTGGGTGAAGAAGCGCCTACTCCTGCTGCTGCGCCGATGATCTCTGATGCGGCTTATCTTCCGGCTGGGTATCAAATACAGGCGAAGGCGTTCAACGAAGTGACGCTGACGGACACGTTCTGGCGGCCGCGGATGAAACGGAATGCGGAGGTGACCATTCCGTTCGAGATACAGAAGTTTGAAGAGCGCGAACGGCCGATCAGTTCTAATGTGCTGGAGGCGGCGATTTATTCGCTGCAAACGTATCCGGATGCGAAGGTGCAGGCGAAGGTGGATGAGGGCGTAAAAGCCCTGTTGGTCGAGCGGGGGACAGGCCGCGGGGTTCCTCGCAACGAGATGTTTGAAGTGGCTTCGACTTACTACCGGTGCACGGGGAAGAAGGAGTTGCTGGATGTTGCGGTGAAGTCGGCCGATGCGATCTATCAGAATTTCCAGACGGAAAATCCGCCGTTCTCTGGTGGTGAGCGTGATGCGATCAACTGCATTGCCCTGTATAACGCGACGCATGACAAGCGGCACCTGGATATGGCTAAGCACTACCTGGATATTCGCGGGTTGCCGAATGCGGTGCAGCCGAGCCGGCACAATCAGACGTATAGGCCGGTGCTGGAGCAGACGGAGGCGGTGGGTCATGCGGTGAACGCTGTGTCGCTGATGGTGTCGCTGGTGGAGGTGGGGACGCTGACGGGGCTGGCTCCGTACTCGGAGACAGCGAAGACGATCTGGAACGATGTGGTGGGTACGAAAATGTATGTGACGGGTGGTGTGGGGTCTACGGGGAATGAGGGGTTTGGGCAGCCGTATGCGCTGCCGAATCTTTCGGCGTATGCGGAGACGTGCGCCGGGCTGATGTTTACGACGTTCAACCACAAGCTGTTCCTGGCGACGGGCGACGCAAAGTATATCGACGTGATGGAGCGCGCGATGTACAACAACGTTGTGGATGGCGTGACGATGTCGGGCGATCACTTTTTCTATGTGAACCGGCTGGCCAGTGCGGGGGACGGGCGAGACGTGCGGTGGGACCGGGCTTCGCTGGAGTGCTGCCCGCCGAACCTCGTGCGGTTTATGGCGTCGATGCCGCAGTATGTTTATGCGCAGAAGGATGCGGAGATTTACGTCAACCTTTATGTTTCAAGCCGTGCGCAGTTTGAGGTGAAGGGAAAGAAGCTGGGGCTCGGAGTGACGAGCGAGATGCCGTGGGGTGGAAAGTCGACGATCAAGATTGAAGCGGCGGAGCCGGTGCAGGGCGCGCTCAAGTTGCGTATACCGGGGTGGGCCTGTAATCAGCCGGTACCGAGTGACCTTTACGTCTATTCGGACACGATGACACCGAAGGCCGGGATCTTGGTGAATGGAAAGAGTGTGCCTGCAGTCGCGGACAAGCTTGGGTATGTGAGTTTGGACCGATTGTGGAAACAGGGTGACACGATTCAGGTGGAGTTTGCGATGGACGTGCGGCGCGTGGGTGCGCATGCCAAGGTCGTCGACAATCGAGGGCGCGTGGCTTTTGAGCGCGGGCCGATTGTGTTCTGTGCGGAGTGGCCGGAGGACAAGGGCGGCAAGGTGTTGACGGCGTTGTTCGATCCTAAGGCTGAGGTGAAGGCGACGTTTGAACCGGAGTTTTTCGGTGGAGCGGCGACGCTGGCAACGCAGGCGCAGAACATCAGCATGCCGCGGGCGGAGTCGGCGCCGGTGAAGCTGATTCCTTATCACCTATGGGCAAACCGCGGCCCGGGCGAAATGGCGGTCTGGGTGTCTGCGGAGGAGTATGCCGTGGGCGATGTGGGACCGGCGGGTGGAATTATTTTTCACGTGAATAAGAATTATGCGGCGGATGGCTGGCGATATCTGGAGGCGGCGCCCCGTGACCAGAGCTCGGGTGCCAAGTGGGGTAGCTTCAGAGTGCCGATCGCGGGGGCTTATGGAACGGCGATTGGCACGGGCCGTCAGAATACGCTGGACATCAAGGCGGGATGCTCGACGCCGGGGATTGCGGCTGACCTCTGCACGAGCTACAGCCTTAATGGGTTCAAGGATTGGTTTCTGCCGTCGGATGGCGAGTTGGCGGAGATGTACGTGAACCTGAAGGTTCCGGGGCGGATGGATATTCCCGCGAATATTCCGGATAACTGGAGTTACTGGTCGTCTTCGCAGGCTACGACGGATATGGCGAAGCATCGGGACTTTGCGGATGATGGTTTGCGCGGGCATTACGACGACAAGGATTATCCGCGACATGTGCGGGCTATACGGGCGTTCTAGCCTGATTGCCTGACGTCGTTGATCCACGTTGCAGGTAAAGAGCTCTGAGCTTAGAGGTATTGAGCTCAGAGAAGGGAGAGCTTGTGATGGAGAGGGATGAGGGTGGGAGGGGTAAGGAGCGAGGGGTCTGAGCTTGAGTCGGAAAGAGAATAGAAATCGCCGCCCTGGTTTGGGCGGCGTTTCTGTCTGAGCCGTGGTTAGGCTTCGGTGCCGGCGAGCACGGGGAACGGGGTGCTGGTGACTGTGGGGCGGTTGCGGAGGGCGGTGTGGAGTGTGGCCTGGGCTTCGGCGAGCTCGTCGCCTTCGATGATGAGGCGGGGGGCGCGGACGCGTTCTGAGCCGACGCCTACCTGCTCCTGCACCCACTTGATGAGCTGCACGAACTTCGGTACGGTGTCCATGCGGAGGAGCGGAAGGAACCAGGCGTAGAGCTCGGCGGCTTCTGCGTGCTTCTGGGCGATGGCGTAGTCGAAGAGAGCGACCGACTCTGCGGGGAAAGCGTTGACGAGGCCGGCTACCCAGCCTCGGGCGCCGGCGGCTACACCTTCGACGAGGACATCGTCTACGCCGACCATGATCTGGAGGCGGTCGCCGAGGACGGCGCGGATGGCAGAGACGCGGCGGACATCGGTGCTGGATTCCTTGACGGCTTCGAGGTTGGGGTGCTCGGCGGCGAGCTCGGCGATCTGGGTGGGGGTGAAGTCGGTTTTGTAAGCGACGGGGTTGTTGTAGAGCATGCAGGGGAGCGATGTGGCGGCGATGATGGAAGCGACGTGGGCCTTCATTTCGCGCCAGTCGGAGGTGTAGACGTAGGGGGGAAGGACCATGAGGCCGGAGCAGCCGGCGGCTTCGGCGGCCTGGGCGAGTGCGACGGCATCGGCAGTGGAGAGCGCGGAGATGGAGGCGACCACCGGGCCGCGGCCGGCGGCGGCGCTGACGGCCGTTTTGAGGATGGCGATTTTCTCGGCGACCGAGAGCGTAGCGCCTTCGCCGAGTGAACCGAGCATGACGAGGCCGGTGCAGCCGTTATCGAGCAGCCAGGCGGCGTGCTGGGCGAGGAAGTCGTGGTCGACAGCCATGCGGGTGTCGAAGGGCGTGGTGATGGCGGGCATGACGCCGAACCAGTTCATGGGATCTCCTGTGGTGCGGTTGGGGTGCGTAGGTCGAATTGGATGAAGGCGGAGACCGGGACCGGCGAGAGTGGGGCGCGGACCGAGGTTGGCTTCCATCCGAAAAGTGATTGCGTGGCGGGACCGCAGATGCGTCCCTGGCAGGGGCCCATGCCGCAGCGCGTTTGAAGCTTGGCGGCGGTCCATGAGGTGTAGGGGACCAGCTGCTCGAAGCGCACGTCTTCGCAGCGGCAGACGATGTCTTCGGGGTGGGCGAGAGTGAGGAGTTCGGGACGGAGGCGGAAGGCGGCTTCGAGGCGTGTGACGAAACGCTGCAACGATGTGGCGTGGCGCTGGTGTAGAGCCTGGGCCTGCTGGAGTTGATCGGTGGCGGCGAGGCCGGCGATTTCGCCCTGGATGAGTGCGGCGTCGAGGCCACCGATGGCGACTGGTTCGCCGGCACAGTAGATGTTGCCGATGGAGGTGCGCTGGAGGACGTCGACAGCGACGAAGTCTCCGTTGAAAGTGCAACCGAGGAGGCTGGCGAGTTCGGTGTTGGGCACGAGGTGGAAGCCGCAGGCGAGATAGTCGCAGGGTTCTTCCCAGGTGCGTGAGCCGTCGGTGAGGCGGACGGAGGTGAGGTGCGTGTCGCCCAGCGCGGCGATGGGCCAGGTGCTGGTGTGGTACGGAGCGCCGCGGAGTTGCGCGCGAAATTTTATGCCCTGCCAGATTTTTGCGGGGCTGGATGCGATGGCGGAGGCGAAGGCGGCCATCTGGGTGAGGGTGGCTTGTTCGGCGACGCAGACTATGTTGGCGTGTGCGG
This sequence comes from uncultured Acidobacteriota bacterium, assembly GCA_903873705.1. Taxonomy (GTDB): domain Bacteria; phylum Acidobacteriota; class Terriglobia; order Terriglobales; family Acidobacteriaceae; genus Granulicella. The sequence goes on along the minus strand of CAIQPK010000064.1, from coordinate 18,375 downwards.
CGGCGAGATGTGCGGCGACGGCGATGAGCAGCGGGCCAGTGCCGGCGACAACGACGCGTTTGCCGGCTATGGGGAAGCCGCCTTTGGTGAGGGCCTGCAGGCCGCCTGCGCCGGAGACGCCGGGAAGGGTCCAGCCGGGAAAGGGGAGGAGGCGCTCGCGTGCGCCCGTGGCGAGGATGAGCTTGTCGTACTCGATGTGCGTGATGGCCTCGCCAGAGAGGGTGGTTAGGATGCCGGGTGCGGGGGCGTCGCAGACGCGGGTGTTGAAGAGGAGCTGTGCGCCGGATTGCTGGAGGCTAGTGAGCGCGGCGTCGCGATGGCGATCGCGTGGGTTGGGGGCGAGGCTATCTGTGCGCCAGATCTGGCCGCCGGGGGCGTGATTGTCGTCGAGCAGCAGGACGCTGCGAGAGGTGCGTGCTGCAGCGGTGGCGGCAGCGATGCCCGCGGGGCCGGCGCCGACGATGAGGACTTCGGCGTGGGTCATTGCTGCGTCTCCAGCTTCATGCCGTCATAACAAGGGAGCTGGCAGGTGCGGACGTGGCGGACGCCGTCGACGATGGCGCGGCACTCGAAGCAGATGCCCATGCCGCAGACCCCGGAGCGGGGATCGCCGGTGGTGGACAGGCGGCAGGGGGCACTCGCGAGCGCGAAAGCCGCGGCGGCGGTGGTGCCACGTGCGACTTGCAGCGGCTGGCCGTTCACGGCGACGGTGATGGCATCAGGCGTGGGCATAGGCCTCCTGCTTGATGCGCTCGGGCAAGTAGGGCGTGAGGGGAATGGCTGAGGGCCGTAGGAGGAGATGGTCGGCGAGCAAGCGGGCGGCGCCGGTGGCGTTGGTGATGCCGAGGCCTTCGAAGCCCATGGCGAGGAAGACGGAGTGGTCTTCGGTGGGGCCGATGAGGGGGAGCTTGTCGGGCGTGGCGGCGCGGAAGCCGGTCCAGGCGCGAATGCCGGAGACGCGAGCGAGTGCGGGGATGTAGCTGATGGCGCGTTCGAGCATGGCCGCGAGGATGCGCTGGTCGAGCCCGGGGTCGTCGTTGCCGTACTGGCGCGAAGAGCCGATGAGGATCTGGCCGGTCTGGCGCGGTTGCACGTTGAACGCAACGGAATCGGCGGTGAGTTTGTGGGCGCTCTTGAGGTAGCCGAGCTCGACGATCTGGTGATGGATGAGGCCGGGATAGCGGTCGGTAATGAGCAGGTGGCCCTTGCGCTTCTGTATCGGGAGTGTGGGGGTAAGGCTGATGTCGGCGCCGGTGGCGATGATGATTTTGCCCGTGTGGAGGATAGTGGCGTCAGCCAGTTGGACGCTGTGGTTCGCGGCGCGGATGACGCGAGCTTGCAAGAGGACGGTTCCGCTGGCCTGGGCCTGTTGCAGGAAGTACTGCGCGGAGGCAGGCGGGTAGACAACGGCGTCATCGGGGACGAGGAAGCCGCCGGACAGGCCTCTGCGGAGGGCGGGCTCCGCACTGGCGAGTACGTCAGGGCTGAGTGTTGATGAGGCGATTCCGGCCGCGGTGTAGACGGATTGTTTGGCGGAAACGCCGGCCATCTCTTCGTCGTCTGCGGCGACCCAGAGGGTGCCACAGGCTTCGTATTCGGCGGATGCGGGGAGCTGGGGTGCGAGCTGCTGCCAGAGGCCGCGAGAGTAGGCGGTGAGGGCGAGTTGCGCGGGGGAATCGTCCATGGTGACGATGTGTCCCATGCCGGCGGCAGTGGTGGCCGCGGCGGGAATGTGGTGCTCGATGATGGCAACCTTGAGGCCAGCGGTGGCGCACTCTCGCGCGCAGGCGCAACCCACAATGCCGGCTCCGATGATGATGACGTCGTAATGCATGGACTAAAACTTGATGCCTGAACGAAACGGATCGTCGGGATCGTACAGGAGAGTGGCTTCGCCAGTGATCCAGGCGCGTCCGGTGATGGTGGGGAGAATGCAGTCCCCGTGGAGTGCTATGGTGCCTTGGAAGACGGTGCCGAGGATGCCCTCCTGGTACCACGTGTCGCCGGGCTTTAGGCGGCCTTCAGCATAGAGGCACGCGAGCCTGGCGCTGGTGCCGGTACCGCAGGGGGAGCGATCGAACGACGCGCCGGGGCAGAGCATGAAGTTGCGCGCGGAGTTTTCGCTGGAGACCGGCGGAGCTTCAAGCTCGATGTGATCGATGAGGGCGTTGTTGGCGCCGGTGATGCAGGCGGCGGAGAGTGCCTTGCGAACGGCGGTGGTGTAGGCGATCAGTTCGGCGCGGTGGTCGATGACAAGCGGAAGGCCGTGATCGGCGATGAGGAAGAACCAGTTGCCGCCCCACGCGATGTCGCCGTGGCAGGTGCCGTAGCCGGGGACGTCAACAGGGACGTGCGCACGGTAACGGTAGCTGGGCACGTTCGAGATAGAGACGCGGCCATCGTCATGGAGCGTGGTTTGAACCGTTCCGACGGGGGTTTCAATGTGGTGTGTGCCGGGGCCGATACGGCCGAGATGCGCGAGGGTGGTGACTACGCCGATGGAGCCGTGGCCGCACATGCCGAGGTAGCCGACATCGTTGAAGAAGATGACGCCGGTGGCGGCGGTTTGGTCGACTGCGTCGCAGAGCAGGGCGCCGACGATGACTTCCGATCCGCGGGGTTCGCCGATGACACTGAGGCGGAAACAGTCGCTTTCCGTGCGGAGATAGTGGAGCGATTCCTGGAGCGTTTTGCCTTTGAGCTGGGGACCTCCGGAGAGTATGACCCGCGTCGGCTCGCCAGCCGTGTGTGAGTCGATAACCCGGATGGCGTTGTAAGCTGCGTGGCCTGAGTTCATAACATTATTGTAGACGATATTGCATACATTCGAGACACGGCAAAACGCGAAAATGTGCGACTACAACTTTTAGGCGCACCGAAGCGATGTGTCAATGTGGTGCTTGTTGAGTCGCAAAAAAAGTGCCCTCGCCGGTGGGTGAGGGCACCTGGAGAGGTCGCGTAAATCTATTCAGGCGGCAGCAAGGCGCCTTTGTCCGTGATCATTTCGGACTCCATGACGGAGGCGGGAATCATGCCTTCGCTGTTGAACTTGTCCATGAACTCACGCATGACAAAGGCCTTCCCGGCGCGCTCCTGTTGATGGCCATACTCGGCCATCAGGCGATCGGCCATGAGCTTGCCGGTGATGTAGCTGGTGCCGTAACCGGGCTGACGGGCGTAGAGCAGCTGCTCGAAGGTGGTGAGTGAATCCTTGGCGACGGACCAGCCGCGCGGGGTCCACTCGGCCTGGAAGCGGCCACCTTGTTCCAGGGTGAAGTCGTTGGACTGAACGTAGAGTGAAGCGAGACCACGGGCGGCGCGGTTGGCGAGCATGCACCAGACGAGTTCCTTCGCGCGGGGATCGTCGTCGTACAGGCCGGCGCGCATCATGATCTCTTCCCAGGCAGTGGCGAAGCCCTCGGCGCGGTTGTCCCAAATGTTGGAGAGCAGGGCGCCGCGGCGGATGGGGTCGGGGTTGGGCTCGTCGCGCATGCGGCCGAGATCGATCCAGTGATAGTCATGCGACATGAGCGGCATGGTGTTGCGCATGGTGACGCGGCCGAAGAAAGTAAGGCGCTCCGCGGGCGTGAAGCGCGCGAGCTCGCCGGTGAGCGCTTCGCGAAGGTAAGGCTTGTCGGGGATCATCTCGCCCTTGACGAGGAAGTCGATGAACTTGTCGAGCTGGGCTTTGGCGGTCTTGTCGAAGGTAGCGGGGTCGGGTGACGGGTTGAGTGGCGGGAGATTGCGGTTGTTATGCTCCTCCACTCGGAGCGCAGCGGTGGCGCGCTCAAGCTCACGGTGCAGCAGGGCTACTTCGTCATCCCAGGTGTAGGGAACGAAGTGCACGTTCTGCTGGTACCAGGTGTAGTTGTCCTTGCCAACGCCAGAGGGGCCGGTCTTGGTGGGGGCGAGTTTCTCGAGCCAGGCGACGTAGTCGTCTGTGGCCTTCTGCGCGTTGCTGATGGCGGCAAGGAGTTCTGGCGAGGCGCCGCTGAGGTCGGCGAGCTGGCCTCCGCCTAGCGTGCGCACGCGGAGCTTGCCGCTGAGCAATGTGGTGAGCGCGCGGGACTGGTTGCGGAGCTCCTGCTCGCCCTGGATCCAGAGGTCGCGGGCGTTGGCGTCTTTGACGTTGACCCTGGCTTCAGCGAGGAAGGCGGGGATCATGCCGATCTTGGCGGTGAGCTCCGTTTGTGCCGCAGGGGAGAGCGGCCACTTGTACTCGTAGAGCTGGATTTCGGGATAGGAGACGGGAGCTTCGCGGGAGGGAACGTCTGTCCGGCTGGGCCAGATGCTGACGTAGAAAGCGGGGTCGCGGGACCAGGGTTTGAGGACGCGGAAGTCGAAGTCGAGGCCGTTCATCTCGGCCTTGATGAGCTTCGCGTCGTTCTGCTGCGCGATGGGCCAGCCGGTGGTGTCAATCGCAGCGAGGCGCTTCTGCCAGGTTGGGAGCGCGGACGCCTTGGCCGTCATGGCGGCGGCGGAGTAGTCGGGTACACCGGCTTTCATCGCCGGACGTTCGAAGGTGCGCCAGTCGTTGAAGAGCTGGACGAGGGCGTCGAATGTATTGGGCGCGGGAGCGAGGGCTGGGGGCGTCGCGTGAAGGCCGGCCGTGGTGACCAGAAGAGCGATGACGAGGGTCATCAAGCGCGGCGTCGCTGCGCTTTTAAATGTGTCGGTTGTGTCGGGCATGAGTCCTAACCTCTCTAGTCAGCTGTTGCTGTCGGTGCCGGTTCCCGGAGGAGTCGAGTTCCTGTTTGCGGTGTGTACAAGATTGTATACCTTACCTGCGCGATGAGTACCTACTTATTCGAGAAAGCAGGACAGGCCGCAGGATGCGTGAACACAGCTGACCTTTCAATCGGAACGTTCAGGCAGGAGACGCCCCGCAATTTTTACGGGCTGCGAAGGCGAAGCCGTCTCAAGGGGTGCGAAATTGAACTGTTTGCGGTGCAATACGCATTTTTTTGAGCCTTTCACGGCAAAAGGGGCGTTTCAACTTGACACGGTGACCGGAGGATGTATTCTGGATTGTATACATAACTAGTCGCGATAACGGATGCGAACGAATCGCTATTTCTGCAACGGGAGTGGTGTTTCAAAAGTAGCTCTGTTTCTATCGCCTCAAAAAACAGAACAGAAGTCCGCCGGCCACAGATCGGTTTCACGCGGTGTAAGTCTCTGTCTTCGGATTTCAGAATTCACAATTTATAGGAGAAGTGGCGATGCGCTATCTCACCCGGTTTCTTACTTGGTCGCTCTTGGTGGTGTGCTTTTCAGCACTTAACCTGCACCTGATGGCCCAGACCTTCCGCGGCGGCATCAGCGGCACCGTTACTGATCCTTCGGGCGCCGCGGTGGCGTCTGCGCCGGTGACAGCGCTGGCTGTGGATACCGGCGTTGCGCACGAGACGACGACGTCAAGTGCAGGAACATTCGTGCTACAGGACCTTCCACCGGGTACGTACAGCGTGACGGTGACGGCGTCGGGGTTCCAGATGTCGAAGACGACGGGCATTATTGTCAGCGCGGGCCAGATTTTTAACGTGCCGGTGAAAGTCGGGATCGCGTCGCAGAACCAGACTGTGGAAGTGCAGGCGGACCAGTTGAGCCTGGACGTCGATACGTCGGCAACGACCTCGACGCTTTCTCCGCAGACGGTGCAGGACCTGCCGATCAATGGCCGTGACTATACGCAGATGTTCGCCTTGACGCCGGGTTACTCCGGCTACTCGGGTGGTCAGGGCTTTGATGGATCGCTCAACGGGGCGCGCCGCAACCAGGTGAACTGGCAGCTGGACGGGGTGGACAACAACGATTTCTGGCACAATGAACCGGCGATCAACGAAGGCGGTGCAGCGGGTATTTCTGGCACGACGCTCCCGATCGATACGATGGACGCGTTTTCGGTACAGACACTGTCGCTTCCTGAAGCGGGAAGGAGTGCCGCGGGCACGGTGAACGTGACTCTGCGGTCGGGAACGAACGCCTTCCACGGCAGCGAGTACTACTACAACCGCAATGAGCTGTTCGGAAAAAAGAATCCCTTTTCGGCGGCGAAGCTGAAGGTCCGCAACTTTGTTGCGGGTACGTCGCTGGGTGCTCCGATCATCAAGGACAAGCTGTTCTTCTTCGGTTCGTTTGAGTATGGCGCTTACGTGCTGGGCAATACGCAGCTCGGAACGGAGCCCTCGGCGGCGTTCCAGACGTTGGCGTTGGCTGAGCTCACGAAGTATCACGTGACGCCGAATCCGGTGACGACTGCCCTGCTCGCGAACCTGTGGATGCCTTCGGCGCTCACTGGTCCGGCGGTTTCGTCGAACTACCAGAGCCCGGATCCAACGACTGGCCACAGCTATAACGGGTCGGTGAAATTCGACTACGCGATGAACGCGAAGAACAGCTTCTCCTTCCACTGGTTCTCGGGTGAAGGTACGCAGACGACGCCCGGCAGCTCGCAGCTACGGTGGTACTACAGCACGGTGCCGACGCGCGCGCAGAACTACGCATTTGTATGGAACCAGCAGCTGTCGAGCCGATTCAGCAACCAGGTGCTGCTGGGCGGCGACTACTTCCGCCAGGGTTATGGCGATGCCAACCACGCCTTCAACCCGATCGCGCTGGGCTTCAACACGGGCGTTCCGGGCATCCCGGGAGCGCCGAATATCACTTTCCTCAGCGGCACGTTCGATCCTATCGGACTCACTCCGCCCGAGTATCGCAACGGGTACACAGGCCACGTAACCGACGACTTCACGTGGACGCTGGGTGCGCACACCCTGCGGTTTGGCGGAGAGTTCCGCCGTGGCTATATCTACGAGCAGTACGCGGTATCTGCGCTCGGTACTTACAACTTCAACGGCAATGAAGGAAAGACTCAGCTCGGTGCCGGAAATAGCTGGACTGACGATGCGACAATCCCTACCGCGATCGCGCCACATGTGAAAGCGCTGTCCGATTTCCTGGCGGGCTACATGGCGACGGATTCTATCGCGCGTGGCAACCAGGCTCGCGAAGTATTTGTGAATTCGCTCGGCCTGTTCCTGCAAGACACCTACAAGGCCACCCCAAACCTGACGTTGAACTATGGCGTCCGTTGGGACTACACCGGTGCACTCTATAACAAAGATAAAGACCTCTCTATTTTCACTGCCGCAAAGGGACTTCAATTCCAGGGCGCGGACATCGACAAGGTATATCCGCCTGCGTATGTTGACTTCAGCCCCCGTGCCGGCTTCACCTATCACTCGGCCTTCCTGAAGGACATACTCATTCGCGGCGGCGGCGGTCTGTACTTCGATAACCCGAACGTCAACGTGTTCCTCTCGCAAAGCGTGAAGAATGGCGGTGCGATTGGGCTTCAAGGTAATCCGGGCGGTGCATCGCCGCTGTTCACCCTCAATGGTTCACACAAGGTGGTCTCGGCGGGCACCCTGTATGAACCGCTGGCTGGCTCACCCTCGACCATTTGCACGGCGACTACGCCCTGCGGTCTCTACACGGTGAATCAAAACTTCAAGAACGCCGTTACGGTGAACTATCAACTGAATATTCAGAAGGAGATGGGACACGGGGTAGTGGCGCAAGTGGGGTACGTCGGGAATATCGGCCGCAAGGAGATACTGCTGCGCGATATCAACCAGGCCGCGCTCAGCACGCTGGGCTCCGCTATCACGACGGCGCAAAAGCAGGCCAGCCGGCCGCTCTTCGCGCAGTATCCGGGTTATGGTGCGATCAACTCGCTGGATAGCGTGGGTATTTCAAATTACAACGCGCTCCAGATGACGCTGAAGACCCAGAACTGGCATAACCTGTCGTCCTCGTTCTACTACGTGTGGGCGCATGGTCTTGACGATGGCACTAACTACCGCAGCGCTCTGCCGCAGGACAGCACGAATATTCTGGCTGACTATGCGAGCAGCACGTATGACATCACGAATACGTTCCGTGGCACGGTCAACTACAACATTCCTGCAATCCAGAACACGCCTCACTGGCTCACGGGAGGGTTTGAGTTGCACGGCGTTCTCTCCATGTACGGTGGTGCGCCGATCAACATCCAGAGCTCGACGGATAACACCGGTACGGGTGAAGGAGCGCAGCGGGCGGTGCAGGTATCGGCTGATCCGTATGCGGGGGCAAACACCACGCTGACGAATTACGGTACTGCGACCACGCCGTCGTATGCGCTGTACAAGCTCAATCCTGCATCGTTCGTGAACGCACCTAATGGGACCTTCGCTACATCGCGTCGTGACCAGATTCGTGGACCCGGTTACAACGACATCGACCTCGGTGTCTTCAAGACTGGACACCTTACGGAAAAGGTGAAGGTGCAGATCCGCGCAGAGATGTTCAACCTGTTCAATCGCAACAACTATGCCCCATTCTCGGGCACGGTGGGAGCAAACCTTGGCAAGGTTACCAGCACGATCGGTAACTTCAACGGTATCCCCGGTATCGGGCCGGGTGAGCCCTTCAACGTGCAGTTCAGCGGCAAGATTCTTTTCTAACTCCTCGGCGGGCGGACGCTCTCCCCGGCGTCCGCCCGTTATTTTTCAGGTGCATAGATCAGTACGTATTGATTCCCTCGGACAGCTATCGCTACCTCCCTATTTCCATTGCATCAGCAAGAAAGGGATGATCCATGCGTGGACTATCTCCCCGATTTACACCTGCTGCCGGCCTTCTTTTTCTGGCCACGCTCACTAGTGTGGCGAGCGCGCAGGGCGCCAAAACGTCCGGACCCGCTCCGAAACCCTTTAGCTACAACTACACCGTGGAGACCAAAGCGGCCGCGGCGATGGATGTATCGCACCTTGACCCGGTGCAGATGCGGGCGATCTATGCGGCGCGGCGGAAGCGTGTGCTGGAGTCGATGCCCGAAGGGGCCATGCTGATTTTTTCGGTGGACGAAAATCAGCCGCGGCACCTTGAGTACCAGGTTCCGCAGAGTGAGAATCATGACTTTGAATTTCTGACCGGACTCGCCGGGCTGGATAGCTACGATTCGGCGCTGTTGATTATTCCGGCTGAAGATGGACCGCGGGTGGTGCTTTATACGTCGGGAAATCCGGAGGCGATCAAGGTTGCGACGGGCATCGAAGACGTACGGGCGTACGCGAAGATGGAGGAAGATTTCTCCATTGCGATTACGACTTATCGCGACTGGCGCATTACGCAGATTCGGCGGTGGCCAGTGCCGGCGGCGCTGGCTAAGCAATGGAGCAGCGGGGCGCGGGCGCTGTATGTGAATTATCCGCGGTTTCCGCGGCTGGGGCAGCCGGAGCCGACGCGGTTCGCGTTCTTTGCGACGCTGCAGCATTACTCGCCTGCGCTGCAGCTGCGGGACTCTGCTGAGGTGATGGACCCGATACGCGAGCTGCATGATGCCTATGACCTGGCTTGTTTGCGGCGTGCGGTGCAGATTACTGGTGATGGCATTGTCGAAGGTATGCGACTGGCGCGGCCAGGGCTGACGGAGTCGCAGATCATGGAGGTGCTGGACTTCGTGTATCGCTATCACGGCGCTACGCTGGGCTTCCCGACGGAGGCGCAGGAGACGCCGATTCCCCCGCAGCGCGTAATTCGACAGGTGCCCGAGGGATACATTGCGTTTGTATCGCGTTCCGCGGATGTGCCGATTGTGGCTGGTGGCGTGATGCATGTGGATACGGGGGCTTCGTTTCTTGACCACTCGTCCGACATACAACGCATCGCGCCGGTTGATGGTCACTTTACGCCGGAGCAGCGCAAGGTTTACGAGGCGGCGCTGAAGGTGCAAAAGAGTGTGATTGAAGCGATCAAGCCGGGAGCAAAGTGGTGGGACCTGCATAACCTCGCCGTGAAGATTCTGCATGACGAGGGTGGCTATGACCAGTACTACAAGTATGGGATCGGTCACTTCGTCGGCATGGAAGTGCATGACGAGGGCGACTACGAGAAGCCGATGCTACCGGGAATGGCCATGGCGATCGAGCAGGGCGTAGTGCTGCCCGGTGGCGTGCACATGCAGCTGGAGGACAACGTCATCGTAACGGAGACCGGGCATGACTGGGTCAGCCAGTCGATTCCGATTGAGCCGGATGATGTGGAGAAGATGATGCAGACGTCGAGCTCGTTCGTAGGGTTCGCCAGCAAGCCATGGCCGCCGGCTGTGGTGAAGTAAGCGCCAAACTGACTACCAGGTTCCGCGTTCGCCTTGCAGTGCGATGACGCGCTGCATGCGGTCGGCACCGTTGATGCAGTTGGCGATCAGGGAATTTTCCGCGTTCTCGACATCGCCCTTTTTGATGGCCGAGATGATGCGGTTGTGTTCGTTGACGGCGACGTGCAGCTGGTCAAGGATATTGCTCGCGTAGAGGCGCCAGTAGCGCTCGGTCTGCGGCTTGATGGCGTCGTGCAGATTGATCAGCCGAGGGCCGGCACCAGCTTCGACGATGACGCGGTGGAACTGCATGTCGAGATCGAAGATGCTGCGGCCGGAGAGTTCGCGGCTTTCGGCGATATCATGCAGTTCGCCGTTGATGGCGGTGATCTGGCCGACGATCTTCTCGCGTGCGGCCTTGGGTAGCGCTGCGGTCTGGCGGCCGGCGAGGCCTTCGATGCGTCCGACGATGGCGTAGAGTTCACGGGCATCTTCGTTGGTGAGCGGGGCCACCATCATGCGCGACTTGAGCTTGGCCTTCTGCTCGATGACATAGCCTTCGCGCTGCAGCCACTGCAGTGCGCCGCGGATGGGCGTGCGGCTCATGCCGAGCTTCTGGGTGAGTTCGGTTTCGATGATCCAGGAGCCGGGGGCGAGGCGGCCCTGCACGATGAGTTCACGAACCTGTTGGAAAGCGACTTCAACGCTGCTGCCATGCTCCACCTCTCCGCGCAAAGGCGGAGCCGAGTGGGAGTGCGTTGAGGGGACAATCGGTGAATCCTGTTTTGAGGCGGGGCGTTTAGCTGGGGGCATTCTACTCACGGCGTTGTCGCTTGCGATTTTATACGAGTTCGACACGGTTGATGATACGGCACATCAGGCTGTGTTGACGCGGCAAAAAGCGGTGATGGCCTCGGTTGTTTTGCCGACGCTATACCGGGTCCATTGAATCGGCAGATGCATGGCCGACCGGCGCCGAGGCCGATGAAACATTTGTCATGAACCCTGCGCGAGTAGGTATTGTGGCATCAAAATTTTCGAGCAGCAACCGGCGGAGTGGAGTCGATATTGCCCACGTGTGGAGATTTACGTTGGGGAATAGGGCAACGCTGGCGGGCCATGAGGAGATTTTGAGGAGGAGTTCATGTTGAACCCGCGATTTGGGCACTCTCTGATGCTTGGCATCCTTTTTCAAGCGTGTACTGGGAGCTTTGCGCAGGCGCCAACACAGCCGGCGCTGATGCCGGAAGTCGGCGTGGACCGTGCATGGTCTTTACTGGCTCAGTACGCAAACCCCGACAAGTCGAGCGAAGACCGCATCCAGGCGCTGGCTGCGTTGGGAACGATGGGTAGCGACGCGAGGGCAGCGAAGCTGATTGGCGAAGCCGTCACCGGCCATGACATGGATGTGCGCACAGCGGCCGTGTTGGCGGCAGCGGAGACGCAGAACCCGGCATTGATACCTAAGCTGCAGGCGGCGCTGGATGATGAACAGCCTCAGGTGGCCTATGCCGCGGCTTCGACGCTGTGGAAGCTCCACGATGACTCGGGGGAAGACCTGCTGCTCGCTGTGGTGAGCGGCGATCGGAAGGACAAGCTGGGCTTCATTGCCAAGGAGAAGCACAAGGCAGCAAAGGAGATGCACAGCCCGGCGGCGCTGGCGAAGATCGGCATTCAGCAGGGCGCGGGCTTCTTCCTGGGGCCGTTCGGGTTTGGTGTGAAAGCGATTTTTCTGATCAAGAAGAATGGCGGCGATCCAGACAGGGCGGCAGCGGTGGACCTGCTTGCTCAGCGGCATACCGAAACGGTTCATGCTGCGCTGGTGGATGCGCTCGATGACCACGACGTGGCCGTGCGCGCGGCAGCGGCCAGAGGCCTGTCGCAGTGGCCAGGGCCGGAGACGGCGAAGCTGCTTCTACCGTTGTTTAACGATGACAAGCTGGCGGTGAAGCTGACGGCTGCGGCTGCCTACATACGGATGGTGGAGCCGCATCCGACGCCGTTGGACACGCGAAAGGGTCCCGGGCCGGAGGCGCCGAAGCTAGAACCGATACAGCCTGATGCGGGGCGGACGGTGTTGACGGCACCACCGCTGCTCTAGCGGGTGAGGACGGCTGCATTTCCCGGTACTAACGGGCCTGCGCTGGTTGGGTGGAGCAGACGAAGTTTTCTGCTTCGTCCGTGCTGCCTTTGCCGGTGTAAACGGCGGCCGCGGGATAGGCACAGAGCGGTCGGGTGCGGTCGGATTTGCCATCGGTCAGATGGGAAGCGATGAGGCGGGTGGGCGGCTTCTTGGCCGTGACCCACGCGTCAAGGGCGGCTAGGGAATCGAAGGTATTGGGGCCCGGGCCGCCGCCGCAGTGTCCCATGCCAGGCGCCATGAAGAAGCGGAAGAACTCCTGCGTGCGCGTGGGACCGCCATTCTTGGCTTCGGCGGCCTCGTAGTACTTCACGATGTCGAGCGGGGCGGCGATGGGATCCGACCAGCCGGTGGTCATGACGAGCTTGCCGCCGCGGGCGCGGAAGGCGGAGAGGTCAGGGTTGTCGGCTTCCATATCTCCCACCTGCTGAAGCGCGAACGACATGTCGTGGTCGAAATCGAAGGTATGCCAGTCCCAGCTGGGGTCATTGAAGGCGAAGTCGCCGAAGACGTCGATGCGCATGGGCTTCTTCGGATCCACGATGTAGGCGCCCCAGCCCTGGCTTGCGGCTGCGCCGAAGCCTTCAGAGCCGAGTGACCAGCCGGGGAAAATCTGCTGACGCGTGCGGGGGTTATACGTACCGGAGTAGACCTTCTTGAGGCCTGCGATCTGTTGCGGTGAGAGGCAGGTATTGCTGCTGGGGTCGGCACCGGCTTTGCAGGCGAGGGTGGAGACGTCGAAGTGGCACTTGCGGGGATCGGTGATGAGGCCATCCTTGACGCCGTCGAGGGCGTCGCAGGCGGTGATGACCGATTGCGTGACGAACTTGAGATGCCCGGAGGTGAAGAGTGGTGCGCCGGCGTCGTCGTGCGTGGCCTTCCACGACCAGAGATAGGCAGCGACCTGGTTGACGGTGTCGTAGGCGGGGTCGCCGGCAACGATGCCGTCGTAGTCGAGCGGGTAGCGTTCGGCTTCAGAGAGCGCCTGGTGACCGCCGGTGGAGCAGCCGACGAAGTACGCGTGCTCGGGCTGGCGGCCGAGATGGTTGCGGACGACGAGCTTGCTGACTTCGGCGGTGACGTGGATCGCACGGTACGACCAGTCGATGCGCTTCTCCGGGTGGCCCTTGCCGAAGGCGAGGTCGTCGCCTTCGTGCCCGGTGTTGGTCGCGGCGACGGCATAGCCGGCTTTGAGCGCTGTGGCCATGACAGCGTAGGCCATGTTGCCGGAGTAGCCGCCGTTGCCGATGCCCTGGAACTTGCCGTTCCAGGCTTCGGGTGCGGGCATCCAGATTTCAATGCGGATGCTGGAGTCGGCGACGGGGTGAGCTTCCAGTTCCACGCGGCAGAAGGCGGGCGTGGTGACGGCGGCGTCGCGGGAGTTGGGCTTGAAGCTGCCGGCGGGAACTTCAACCGCGTGTTGAACCGTGACGTTGGCGATGCTGAGGGCCGTGAGGCGGTTGCAGGGCGTTCCGAAACTCGCAGCGTTTAGGAGAGGAGCGGCGAGGGTGAGTGCGATGGTCGCGGCAAGCGTGCGGTGACGAGTCATGCTGTCCTCAGAGGTGCGTCGATAAGTGGCACCGATTACACCGCCTGTGGTTTGGTGCTGTCAAAGGTGTTGTGGGCTAACTGAGGACGTCGCCTAATTGCTGAGCATAGTGGCGGAGTTTCGGCAGAAACTTTTCGAGCAGGTCAGCGTTCGAGATGCGGGCAGCGGGGACGCCGACGTTCATGGCGGCGACGACCTGTCCGTTGCGGGCGCGGATGGGGACAGCGACGGAGCGGAGGCCCAGCTCGAGCTCTTCATCGGTGAGCGAGTAGCCGGCTGCTGCGGCCTGGCGGATGATGTCGCGGAGGAGGGCCTTGTCGGTGAGGGTCTTGGGTGTGTTGGCCTTGAGGTTGGCGCGGTTGAGGTAGGCGATGAGTTCCTCGTCAGGCAGTGTGCCGAGCAGGACGCGGCCCATTGAGGTGCAGTAGGCGGGCAGGCGGCTGCCGATGGACAGTGCGATGGACATAACGCGCTGCGTGGAAGCGCGGGCAACGTAGACGATCTCGTCGCCATCGAGCACACTGACCGATATGGATTCGTGTATGTCGTCGATCATGCGCTCGAGCAGCGATTGCGCGAGCGAAGTGAGTGACGTTGAGGACAGGTATGAGAAGCCGAGCTTGAGTACGCCCGTGCTGAGGGTGTAGCTGCGACCGTCAGTGTGGGCGTAACCGAGGCCTTCGAGCGTGACGAGCAGCCGCCGGACGGCAGCGCGGGAGAAGCCGGTGAGTGTGGCGATCTGTGACGGCGTGACCCCACCGGTGCGGCCCTCGAAGGCTTCGATGACCTTGAGGCCGCGGGCGAGGGAGAGGACGAAGTCCGGGTCTCCGGCGAAGCGGGAGAAGTCAGGCGGCGGTGCGAGCACCAGCGAGTGCGTAGGTTTTCTCTTCATGTTTAGCTCGCGCGAGGCGGGAGTGTTGTGGAGGGCGAATTACCTTGACAAGGGAAAACGGGAACCACTAACTTCCCATTATGCTTGGTGCACACTTGTGCGTTTATAGCACGATTGTGGTTCGCGATGCGCGGAATCTCGACGGCGCGTAACCTGAAGCGAAGGTGAGTGAGCGTTGTCTATTCTGAAGCGGCTGTACGTGCAGGTTCTGCTGGGCATCGTGGCCGGCATCGCACTGGGAGTTCTGGATCCGGCGCTGGGCGCGAAGATGCGTCCACTGGGCGACGGGTTTATCGCGCTGCTGAGGATCTTTCTCGCGCCGATCATTTTTCTTACCATCATGCACGGCATGGCGGGGATCAGCGACCTGCGCAAGCTGGGGCGGCTGGGGACCAAGGCACTGATCTACTTCGAGGTGGTGACGACGCTGGGTATTGCGTTCGGGTGTTTGCTGGGGAACTGGTTCAAGCCCGGTGTCGGTCTTCATGCGGTGCAGCCGGCAGCGGCTTCGGCGGCGGAGACGGCGGCTACCGCTGCTGCGTCGCACTTCACGGCGGTGAACTTCATCCTGAGCATTATTCCGACGACGATGGTGGATGCGTTTGCCAAGGGCGACATTCTGCAGGTGCTGCTGATCTCGATCCTGGCCGGCGTGGCGCTGAGCCTGACGATGAAGCCGGGGTCGGCGATCCTGAAGCTGGTGGGTGAAGCGCAGGATGTGGTGTTCATGATGCTGAGCTTCGTGATGCGGCTGGCTCCGATTGGGGCGTTTGGCGCTATTGCTTCGGCGGTGGCGATGAACGGTTCAGGAACGCTGTTGTACCTGGGCAAGCTGGTGGGTTTGTACTATATCGGTTGCGTGGTGTTCATGGTTGCGTTGCTGGCGCCGGTGTGCGCTTACGCGGGGACGTCGCTATTACGTGTGCTGCGGCTGCTGAAGGATGAGATGGTGCTGGTGCTGGGAACGGCCTCGGGTGAAGTGGTGTTTCCTCGGCTGGTGCAGAAGCTGAAGGCTGCGGGATGCGATGAGGCTGTGGTCGGGTTTGTGCTTCCGGCGGCTTATAGCTTCAACCTGAATGGGACCGCGATCTACATGTCGCTGGCCGTGATCTTCATTGCGCAGGCTACGGATACGCCGTTCAACCTGACGCAGCAGATGGCGGTGTTTGCGGTGTTGATGCTGACGTCCAAGGGCGGAACGACGGTTGCAGGTGGAGCGTTTGTGAAGCTGGCGGCGACGCTGCAGTCAGTAAGGACTTTGCCACTGAATGGGCTGACGTTTCTGTTCGGAGTGGATCGGCTGATGGCAACGATGATTGCGATGACCAATGTGATTGGCAACGCTGTTGCGGTGATTGCGATTGCGAAGTCGGAAAATGCTTTTGATAAGACGAAGCTGGACCTGGCGCTGGTGGAGGGCGTGAGGCTTAGCCCACCCGGGGGGCATTGATGGGGTGGTCTGATAGTGCGGGTGTGAGTGTCAAGTATGTGGTGGAAGGAGAGGGAACGAGCCTCGTCCTGATCCACGAGATGGGTGGAAGCCGGCATAGCTGGCGGCCGTTTGTGGAGCGGTTGCCGATGGGGCTGCGGGCGCTGCGTTATGACCTGCGGGGCGCGGGCGACTCGGAGAAGGTGCGGGCGCCGTTTACGATGGACGACCATGTGACCGACCTGGAAGCCGTGCTGGCAGATGCGGAGCAGGCTGGGCCGCATGTGGTGGTCGGGTGCGCGGCAGGAGCGGGGATCGCGCTGCGGTATGCGGAGAAGCACCCGGAGAACACGCTGGGCGTGGTGCTGTGTTCGCCGGCGTTGAGTGTGAGTGCGGAGCGGCAGAAGTACATAGCCGATCGCGCGGCGTTGTGTGCGGCGGAAGGGATGCGGGCGGTCGCGGAGGATACGCTGTCGCGGTCTTATCCGGCGGTGGTGCGGCGCGATGTGGCGGTTTATGAGAACTATCGCGGGAACTTTATGGCCCAGGACCCGGTGGGTTTTGGGCTGATCAATATGGCATTTGCTCACGCGAGCGCGTTTGCGGGTTCGGCTGTGCTGGAGCTTGGGAGCAGGGTGCAGTGTCCCTGCCTGGTGCTGGCCGGGAAGCATGATGGTCTGCGGCCGGAGGCTGAGGTACGCAAGGTGGCTGACCGGATTCCCGGGGCGCGGTTTGCGGTGATCGATTCAGCGCATGTGCCGGGGACGCAGGCGCCGGAAGAGCTGGCGGCGTTCATCACCGAGTTTGTGCACCAGTGCGAGGCGAAGCGATGAAGCGGTTTGAAGAGCTGCCGCCGGCGCAGATGAGTGCGGAGCAGTTGCGGGTGGTGGCGGGTGCGGTTGCCGGGGCTCGTGGGCGGGTTCCGGTGCCGATGCAGGCGTGGCTGCACTCTCCGGAGTTGGCTGACCGGGCGCAGCGGCTGGGTGAGTTTGCGCGGTATCAGACGACGCTGGCGGGGCGGCTGTCGGAGCTGGCGATACTGGTTGTGGCGCGGACGTGGACGGCGCAGTATGAGTGGTTTGCGCACAGGCGGGACGCGTTGAAGGCCGGGCTTGGCGAGGATGTGATTGCGGCGATTGCGGTTGGCCGGGAGCCGGAGTTTGCGGCGGATGATGAGGCGCTGGTTTATGCGTTTTCGCGGTCGGTGATGCTGCGGTATGGGGTGGATGATGGCTTGTATGCGCGGGCGACGGAGGTGCTCGGCGCGCAGGGTGTGGTGGAGCTGGTGGGGATACTGGGGTATTACACGCTGGTGGCGATGACGCTGAATGTCTTCGAGATGGGCGATGTGAAGGAGCTGGAGCCGCTGGTTCAGGTGGGGGTGCCCCCCCCCAGACCTGATCTGCAAAGTCTCTGATTCTGTTGGGCGAGGTCTGGGGAGACTATCTCAGACCCGGGTGGCTGGTGCGGTTGAACGATTGCCCGAACCTGCTTATCGCAGGCTTCAAGAGAGGGCCTACCCCAGGGGCCAAGGCCCGCTTGTGGGTTGGGGATACCTTCGAGCAAGGGCAAGGGCAACCGCGACGGCAACAGCAACGGCAACGGCAAAGACAGAAGCAGATTCCTCCGCTTCGCTGCGGAATGACAAGTGTGTTGGGTTGAGGCTGAATTGGGTTGAGGCTGACTTCCGTTGAGGCTGACTTGTGTTAAGGCTGACTTGGGTTGAGGCTGAATTCCGGTTGAGCTGGTGAAATCTAGCGGCTGGAGAGCTGGATCGGGTTGCCGTCCGGGTCTTTGGCGTCGGTGAGGGTGAAGTTGCCGGCGTCTTTTAGTTTGCCGAATTTTGCGCCGCGGGCGTTGAGGGTTTCGCGATGGGCGGCTACGTCTTCGGCGTGGAAGACAATCTTGGGGCCCTTGCGTCCGGGGCTGGGTGGGCCGGAGTGGAGGGCGATGTTGGCCGGGCCGGCGGCGAACTCCTGCCAGCCCTTTTCTTTGGTTACCTGTTTCAGGCCGAGGACTTCACCGTAGAAGGTGCTCATCTTTTCCATCTGATTGGTGAAGAGGATGATGCGGGCCAGATTCATGGTTTAGCTCCTATTTCTATTTTAGGGAGTTGGGGGAATAAGTACGCCAAGTTTCTGGATTGGATTTGAGTGGTGGTGGTGCGGTTTTTGGGGGTTTTGCAGAGGCTGGGGGGCTTGACAGGATTTGGGGGTTCCCT
>CAIQPK010000063.1 GCA_903873705.1 uncultured Acidobacteriota bacterium | reverse complement strand
GGTGGCAGAAAGAATTTCGCCGCACGCCGTCATCGGACCGTCTGCGGATCGGACACATCCACGATGACGCGGATCTGATTCACTCCGTCCGCAGTCGCCTGCCAGTCGAGCTTGAGCGTGCGGCGATCTTGGCTCAGCGAGAGATGGTCACCATTCTTGAGGGCACGCTGCGAGCCTTGCGGATACACGAAGCGCTTCCTTCCCAAGACTTGATCGCTGGCCTTGAGTTGATCGCCATCGGCGATGATCGCGATGATCGACCTGTCAAAGCTCACTTCGCCGACGAAGCGACTGGGATTGGACTTGGCCTCATCGTCCACCTGCGGCGGATGGTATTGGATGAGGTAGGTGTTCACGCGCCGCTTTCCCGCAGTGAGCATCTCCTGGCGACCGATGATCTCATCCGGTCCGTAGTCGCCGGGATCAGTGATGCTCACGGTGAAGTCCGTCCTCAGCTTGGTCGCGAAACGCTCGGGGAAGATCACGATGTTATCTGCATCGGTGACATCCGCCGGGTTCAGTTGGGACTGCGGATAGGCGAAGCGAACTCTGCCACCCGTGTTCACGACGCCAAACAACACCGGCCAGCCACGAAACGAATGCGTATTGAACTTCCGAGGCGTGAGCGCACCGGAGCCTTCGTTGAGCGACACCTCATCGCCTTCATCAATGATCTTCTCCTCACGATTCGCGAGCGACGTCACCGCGACTCGTCCCTCAAACACCGCCACATCCGTCGCGCCATTCGTTCCGACGGATACGCCGAACGTCGTGCCGAGATCCACCACCTTGGCCCGCTCGGTGTGCACTTGTAATCCAATGCCTTCTGGCGGGACATTCGCGGTGAGCTTGCCTGAATGCAGTCGTGTCTCACCAGGGCCGATGAGTTCGAGGTCAGCCGGCCCTTCCAGAGTCAGGCGGACGTCCTTCGCGAAGTCGATGCGCACCACCCCTGCGGCCAGCCTCAGATGACCTCTCCCGACATGCACACCCGGAGCGAGCTTCCGATCACCGGACCATGTGGCATCGATCTGATGCGCGACGGTGGCGAGCGACTCTTCAGTCTTTGGCCAACTCCACATCACGAACCATCCGAGCGTGATCACCGCAGCGATGCCCGCCAGCCATTTCGGTGTCGGATACCAGCGCGTGCTCGGCTTCGAGGGTCTCAGCGCAGACAACACCGCAGCAGACATATCACGCGGTGTCCTGCCGGGGAGAATGCATTGCATCACATCCTGCACCCTGCGGTCCGCTTCATCGAGCAAAGGCAGCCCGCGCAGCGAGTTGTGAAGCCGCAGTTCATTCAGAAACCGCGCCTTCAAATCCACATCCGTTGCGAACGCCGTCAGCAACTCCCGTGACGTATCGTCATTGAGCGTCCCATCGACATAGGCCTCCAGCAGTTCGTTGAATCGTTCGTCATTCATGATGCACCTCCTGTTTCAAATGAGCTCTCCATGCACCCACGCAGCGTCTTCCGGATGCGATTCAAAGTCGTAGTCACCCAGCTCACCGTGCGCTGCTTCTGCTCCGCGATCTCCTTGCAGCTCCGCTTGTTGAAGTAGCGCAGCGCCACCAGATCAGACGCCTCACGCCCAAGCTTCCCAACGCATTCCCAAAGTCTAGCCAATTGATCCGCCGGAACATCCGGCTCCAAATCCTCCGTCAGCGCGGAAGCGACCTCCACCTCCAGTTGCTCGCGATAGTTCGTCAGGTTGTTCGCCTCCCGCCGCTTCTTCTCCAGCTCTGTGAGGATCAGGTATTTGCAAGTCACGCACAGCCACACGCCAAACTCCTCCTCCGCCCGAAACTCCGCCAGCCGTTGATAAGCTCGGATGAACGTCAACTGCACCACCTCCTCCGCCAGCGTCCAATCATTCAGCCGCCGCAGCGCATAACCCAGCACCATGTCCTGATGCTCCCGGACGACCTCGCCATAAGCGTCGAGATCGCCATCTAAGATGCGTTGTTGAGTGAATGGGTTCATGCCTTCTCCGAAGTAGGGGCTGGAGCGAACTTTGTCACAAAATTCATCCTGAACTTCGGAGAGAGGTGCATGCAGACTTGTCCAAGTCCGGCAACTTGGATTCCAACTGGTAAAGCTTGTCCTGCAGGTTCAGCCCCCCAAGAGTTCAACTTCAAGACCCGAGTCCTCCCCGCCATGCGCCTCCTCAATTAAGCCAGCCTCACCGCCGCTGAGATCGCCCGCAAAACTGGCTTCGTCGATGGCAGCAGCTTCGCCGAACAATTCAAACACCGCACCGGAATGCCCCCGCCGAGTATCGAGCGAATCAGGCAAGATAGGCACCGTGCTTCACCTATTGTCGGTTTGATCCTGCCGAAGGATTCCCGGCTTATGCCACGCTCACGAGCCAGGGTGGACGTGGCGCTAACACGCCGCTTCCCGGAGTGCCTGCAAGCGACTCGGCAAACAGCCTGCCAAGCTGGCTTCAAACAGAAGCCGGTAACGGTGACGGCGGGTTTCATGCCGAAAGAGCAAAGCTTGGAGTCCCTGCTGAATCGGCGTGTCTCACGGCAGCGCTTCGTTCCGACGATTGGCCACCGCTTTGCGGATGGTGACGGAGGCACGCACATCATCCACGAAGTGCCCGGCGAAGGTCACGTGGTCGGGCGTTGGTGACTGGCTCTTGCCGCTCGCAGGCATGGGGCTGAAGGACACCTTTAACAGCACCATCTCGGTTCCTGGTGGCAGCAGCAGCCGTGTGGAGGTGCTTTGCCAGGTGGTGGGATCGCGGTCCAGTGGACGACACAAGCCGACGCTATGGGCCAGCGCGTCTTCCATCAGATTTTCTTCGGTGGGAAACTGCGGGCCAAGTGCCCAAAGGGTAACCGCTCCGTCATAGTGCTCCGCTTCCGGGAAAGGCGCGGCATTGAAGAGAGCCGATAGCGTGATCACCACCTCGCCGCCGTTGGCCTCGCGCAAAAAAGGCCGCACATCAACAACACGCATCAGATCGCCCTGAAGGCTCGGCTTTGACGAGGTCTTGCCTTCGAAATCAGAACGCAGCACGCGGGCCATCTTCGTTCCCTGCGCGGGCTTCACTCCCTCATACTTTTCCACGATCTCCGAGTAATCCCCGCTCCACAGGTTCACCTCCTGCGGCATACCCGTCACCAACGGCGCGGGTCCGCTCTCAAAGCCCTCCTGAAAAAGCGACACCACCCTTTCCAACGAACGCACGCCAAAACCAAACACCATCGACGCGCTGAACAACCCGATCACCAGCCCCGCCGCCG
>CAIQPK010000062.1 GCA_903873705.1 uncultured Acidobacteriota bacterium | reverse complement strand
GCCGTCGGCGTGGGCACAGCGTGGTGGTGCCGGTGCCGGTCGTGGCGGCGCTGCCGCAGGCGCTGCGGATCGCCCCATCGATATTACCGCCAAGACCTCGTTCGATATGGCCACGGTGGACCGCGGCGGTAAAGTCTTTGCCGCCCAATGCGCCTCCTGCCACGGGGCCAACGCCCGCGGCGGCAAGACCACCAAAACTGACGTTGATCTTCTGCGCTCCGAAATCGTCGTCATGGACCACAGCGGTCGCGAACTGCCGGAATTCCTCAAGACCGGCCGTCCCGAAAAGAACATGCCGAAGTTTGACCTCTCCCAGGGCGATGGCGTTGACGTCGCCATCTGGCTGCACTATCAGGTCAGCCTCGTGACCCTCTGGAATCAGTACACCCGCATGAACGTCTTCAGCGGTGATCCCGCCAAGGGTGAAGCCTTCTTCAATGGCTCGGTCGGCAAGTGCAGCACCTGCCATTCCGTCACCGGCGATCTGAAAGGCATCGGTCAAAAGAACGGCCAGGATGCAGGCAACCTCCAGTCGGCTATCCTCGGCGGCGGCGGACGCGGCGGTGGACGTGGCGGCGGTGGTGGTGGCGCAGGCCGTGGCGGCCCGGCGGCAGCAGCAGCACCTGCCGCAGGCGCAGCAGGCGCTCCAGCAGCCCCGGTACGTGGCGCGGCGACCCCGCTGCCTCCCAATATCACCGCAACCGTAACCCTCGCCAACGGCGAAAAATTCACCGGCGCTCCGGTCATGCTCACAGATTTCGTCGTCGAAATCCGTCTCGCCAATGGCGACCTGAAAAGCTGGATCCGCAGCCCCGAATGGCCCAAGGTCACCCAGACCAACCGTCTTCAGGCCCACATCGACCTGATGCAGAAATACACCGACGACGACATCCACAATCTTGCCGCCTACCTGAAGGATAAATAAGGGACTGCATATGACCATCCGATTCATTACCCGTGCCGCACTCGCTCTTCTCCCGGCCCTGCTCGCCGCGCAGCCTCTGGATCCCAATGTCCTGAAGAAGCCGAACGCCATCGATTCCTGGCCCACTTATCACGGCGATTATTCCGGTAAGCGCTACAGCACTCTCGACCAGATCAACAAGTCCAACGTCGCAACTCTCACGCTGGCGTGGTCGGCGAAAGTGGCCTCGACGGAAACCTCCGCCACCAATGTTGGCGGACCCTGGAAGCCGGGCGAGCCGACCTACTGGGGCGGCCCCAGCGACACGTTCCGCATCGCCGGTTCGCCGCTCATGGTGAACGGTATCCTTTACATCTCCGCCGTGGATCGCGCCTGGGCCATCAACGTTCGCACCGGCGAACAGCTCTGGAGCTACTTCTTCAAGACCCGCGGCGGCCACCACAACAACGCCAGCAAGGGTATGGGCATGTACGGTGGCTGGCTCTACTTTGAGACGCCGGATTGTTACCTCGTCTCGCTTGATGCGAAGACCGGCAAGGAGCGCTGGTACAAACAGCTGGCCCCGGTGGAGCAGGATTATTTTTGCAGCAATGCGCCGCTCATCGTCGGCAATCACGTCATGACCGGCATGGGTGGCGACGCCCGCGACATTCAGGGACGTCTGGAATCCCGCGATCCCGAAACCGGCGAAATCCAGTGGACCTGGTACACCACCCCACAGAAACCCGGCGACCCCGGCTATGACTCCTGGCCGGACCAGTATTCCCGTACACACGGCGGCGGCGGCCCCTGGCAGCCTTACACCTATGATCCCGATCTGAATCTGATGTACGTCGCCACCGGAAATCCAAACCCCGTGGGCGCGACCCAGAGCCGCGCCGGTGACAACCTGTTCACCTGTTCCATCGTGGCCCTCAATGCCGATACCGGCAAGATGGCCTGGTATTACCAAACATCACCGCATGATGCGCACGATTGGGATAGCACCGAAGTCCCCGTTCTCTTCGACGCACCATGGGCAGGCAAGCCGCGCAAGTTGCTCGCGCAGGCCGCCCGCAACGGCTACTTCTTTGTGCTGGATCGCGTCACTGGCGAACACCTGCTGACCAAGCCCTTTGTCGATCCCCAGTTCCTCAACTGGGCGACGGGCATCAACGCCAAAGGCCAGCCGATTAACAACCCGAAGAAAGAGGCCTCGGTGGATGGAGTCCTCGTGGGCGCGGGTTCGGCCACCAACTGGCCGCCTCCCAGTTTCAGCCCCCAGACGGGTTTGTTTTACGTGGGCACGGCTGAGGGCTTCAGTATGAGCTACCTGGTGGACACATCCGATAGACCTGAAGGCTACGGCTTCACCGGTGGTGGCGGCGGAGCCTCAGGTGGACGCTCCGGCATTCGCGCCCTCGACTACAAGACCGGCGAGACGAAGTGGTTTCACGAAGGTGGCGGCCCCCAGGGTCTGCTGTCAACGGCGGGCGGTCTGCTCTTCGGCAACGACGGCTCCACCAACTTCTGCGCCTACGATGCCCTCACAGGCAAGATCCTCTGGCACACCTGGATGCCGGCGCTCACCAGCAACGGAACCCAGACTTATCTGGTCGATGGCTACCAGTTCCTCGTGGTGGCCGCTGGAGATACGCTCTACGCGTTTACACTGAACCGATAGATTGGTATTGAATGCTCATTCTGCCCGAGTCCGTTTATGAAGAACGGCGAAGGCTTCTGCGTGAGCATGAAGCCGCCAGACTGACCGATGAGGCTTACTACGCCCAACTCCTGAAGTTGGACCAGCACGACTGCGTGGCTCTCGTCGGGCGTGCGAAATCGTTGCACGATGCCGGTGACGACGCCTCCGCCGAAGGGTATTACTGGCGGGCCGTTGAGTCGAATCCGTGCATGAGTTCGCCCTATCTCGCGTTAGGGCAAATGCTTCATGACAAGCCGGAGTCGGCTGACCTCGCCGATGGCTTGACTGAACTCGGAATACTGAAGTATGCGCGGCGCGACGACGCCGGAGACTCGATATCCGATCTCCTGCTCCAGGTTTTGGGGAATGCTTCGGTGCACGTCCCGCCCGAAATTACGGATCGGGTCAGGAAGCTTCCGCATGGCGAGCAGGTCAGCGTGCTGGCTGGTATCCTGCGAAGAAATCGCCCGAGCGAACAGGCGGACGTGACCGAAAGGCTTCGCCTGCTTCGGCTCATCGAAGACCTTCAGACCGCCGACCAAATGGACGCCGCGATGGTCGACACGTTCCTCGCGGAGGGCACG
>CAIQPK010000061.1 GCA_903873705.1 uncultured Acidobacteriota bacterium | reverse complement strand
GGGCATGGAGAAGTGGAAATCGCTACGCGCTTCCCACTTCTCCACACCCCCGACGGCGGCTGTCTGAAATCAGAAATAGCTGCGCTACACTAATCAATCTCGCTGGTACAAAAGATCGGGCAGAGCAGAAGTCCCTAATCCCGATCAGTGGTTTGCAAGTCCAGCCCACGAGGTCTATCAACGACGCATTACGCTGGCAGCCCACTTGACACCTGAGATTTCAGATGAAGAACAGGCAGCGCTCACGGACTTTCATTTTCAGTGCATAACCCAATGGGCACCTTGTTTAGATCGAGCTGAGATATTGCCGAAGGCGGAGGAGGAATTTAGAGCGGGCCTGCATTTGAACCCGCGTACCGGGGACCGCAGTTACTCGGCTCAGTGTCCGGCTACGCCCGAATTGCCCGCACGGGTAAACGAAGATGTCCTGGTGGGTGATGTGGTTCACGCGGAGTTGCTGCCGAAAAAGGATGAGGAACGGCTGAGGGATAAGGTTACGTTCTGGAAGGTAACGGTGCGGCTCGACAGCGTGTTGAAAGGGCGTGCGCCAGCGATTGATGGCGGTCTCGTTTCCCTTGAAGCTCCTTTATGGGTTGCGTCACGTGCTGAAGGTCGAGGCGTGAACCGGTTTCCGGATCGCGTGATTCTTGCCGGAAGTACGAGCGGCATTTTCGGCGAGAAGGAAGTCTTCACTGTATGGGACTGCGGGACGTATGAAGCTGCGGCAAGTAATCTTGCCGCAGCTCAACGTGGGGCGGCGGAAGACTTCAGCCCTCGGTAATGCGAGTAACCAAACAGTGGGGATTTGCGCCATTCGTGGGAGCTTCTCTGCGCTCAGTATGACGGCGGGAAATAAGCAAGGCAGCTGCGATTGCAATGATGCGTTGGGTTATGAGAGCTCGAAGGCTTTGGCTAGCAGGGAGTAGCTGTGGAGGCGGGCCTGGTGGTCGTGGGTGATGGTGTTGATGATGATTTCGTTTAGTTCGAGCTCGTGGGCTATGGCGAGGAGTCTGGTGCGGACGGTTTCTGGGGTGCCTACGATGTAGCGGGGGAATTCGGATTCGGGCTCGTCCAGGGGGCCGGCGGTGAAGGCGATGAGGGGGTTGGGGGGTTGCGGGAGCGCGGCGAGGTAGCGGGCGGCTTCTTCCGGGGTTTCGAGGGGGCGGCGGTCGTTCATGCGGATGCGGCGCTGGAGGAGCTTGACGGTTTGGTGGAGGCGGTCGGCTTCGGGTTGCGTGTCGGCGCAGATGACGCCGAGGGCGATGGAGGCTTCGGGGGCGCGGCGGTAGTCGCTGGGTTTGAAGTTGGCGCGGTAGTGCTCAATGGCGGCGCGGGTGAGCTGCGGGGAGAAGAAATGGGCGTAGGAGTAGGGCAGGCCTTCGGCGGCGGCGGTGGTGGACGACCACATGGACGAGCCGAGGAGCCAGACGTCGGGTGCGGAGGAGGGCGAGGGTTCAGGGCTCAGGGCTCGGGGTTCAGGGGGTGGGGTGGTGGTGTTGGCATCGTGCGAGCTCACCCGTGACGATGGCGGTGTCACGGTGGGGGCACCCGGTTCGGGAGAGGGCCCAGGGTTCAGGGTCGAGGGTTCAGAGGTCTTGGCGGAAGTGCCAAGATTGGAGGTGAGCAGTGGGGCGGGTTCTGTGGCGAGGTTGGCCGGTGGGGCGGGGCTGACGAGGAGGTTGGCGAAGGGGTGGTTGTGGGGAAAGTGTTCGGGGTGGAGGAAGGCGAGGAGCTCGGCGAGCTGGTTGGGGAAGTCGTCAGGGGAGATGCCGGTACGGACGCGGCGGAGGGCGTGGGATTCAAGCTGTCCGCCGCCGGGGGCGCGGCCTACGCCTAGGTCGATGCGGCCGGGGTAGAGGGTGGCGAGGGTGTTGAAGACTTCGGCGACCTTGTAGGGGGAGTAGTGGGGGAGCATGATGCCGCCGGAGCCGATGCGGATGCGCTGGGTTTCGACGCCGATGCGGGCGAGGAGGACCTCGGGGGCAGTGCAGGCGAGCAGGGCCATGGCGTGGTGCTCGGAGTACCAGAGGCGGGTGTAGCCGAGGGCGTCGACGTGGCGGGCGAGGGAGATGGAGTTCTGCAAGGCGTCCGCGGGCGTGGAGCCGGAGGGGACGGGGGACTGGTCGAGGACCGAGAGGCGCAGCGGCATAGCGATTAGATTAGCGTGCGGCGCTCTGGGTGCGCGAAAGGCATTTTGGGAGGGAGGGAGTCCAAAAAGTGCAGCTGGAGGGCGGCGTAGACTTTATTGGAAGCGGTGGAGGGTGCCATGGGATCGAGAGGAAAGCGGGTTGGCGGATGGCTGACGGTGGCGATCTTCTGCGGTGCGTGGGGTGGGATGGTGATGCTTGCGCAGTCGCCGCTGCGGGACTCTGGGGGACGCGCTCGACTGGTGGTGTGGGTGGTGCATCCTGATGACGGCGCCGCGCCGGGTTATGGGAGCGCGGAGCGGAGTGCGCCGGGATATAACGAGCAGACGGCGGGAAGTTTTGGCGATGCGGCGGCAAATTTTGGAACGGTTGCGAGCAAGGTGGGGGCGCCTTCGGATACGCCGGTGATTTCTCGGGAGGCAGCTGTGAGGCGGGCGCAGGCGGCGCATGACCGCGGGGCTCCGGTGGCGTCGGCGACAGTGCGGCAATCGACGGCGGGAGATTTTGGGCAGACCGCGAGCAGCGTGGGAACGGCGGCGAGCAATCATGGGACATCGGTTTCAAACCTGGGAACAAGTGCGGGCGATACGGGCACGGCCGCCGGCGATTATGGGCAGGCTCCGGACAGCCTTGGTCCCTCGTCGCATCTTTTCGCCAACGCGGTGCCGCCTCCAACGGTCGAACCGGCGGGGGGACTGGTGGAACTGGCGGCGAGAAAGTTCATGGTGACGCATCGGGCGGTGCGGGTGCAATTTGTCGCAGTGGCTATCGACAACATTGAGAAGCAGTTGAAGGCGAAAGCCGATTCGCGGAGCGAGTATCCCGACGTGCTGGTGTTCGAGGATTTTCCACGTTCGTGGGCGGGGCTTCCGGTGGATCTGGAAGAAGCCGCCGGAATTCATGTGGAAGCTCATCCGCTGTCGGGATGGGGGGCGGGATCCCTGCCGGGGGCGCTGTCGGGGCGGCTATCCGTGGTGCTGCCGCGCGGACGGAACCGGGCGGATGCTGAGGCGTTCGAGGATTTTCTGCGACGCGAGGGTGCGCTGGCGGCGCAGGTGAAGCCACGATGAGCGCTCTGCTTGAGGTTCGGGATCTGCGGATTGCGTTTGGTGGGCGCGAGGCGGTGCGTGGGGTTTCGTTTGCGATTGGGCGGGGGGAGACGCTGGGGCTGGTGGGGGAGTCGGGGTCGGGGAAGTCGGCTACGTCTTTGGCTATGTTGAGGTTGTTGCCGGGGACGGCGGCGGTTTCGGGGTCGATAAAGTTGTGGGTTCCTGGGGGAGACGTGGAAGCCCATGTCCCCAAAGGCGAGGGACATGGGGCACCCCACGGCGTTGGTGGGGGTGAGGGTGGCGTCGATTTGTTGACGTTGCCGGAGGAGGGGATGCGGGCGGTTCGGGGGCGGCGGGTGGCGATGATTTTTCAGGAGCCGATGACGGCGCTGAATCCGGTGATGACGGTGGGGAGGCAGATTGCCGAGGCGGTACTGGCGCATGCGCCGCGGACGTCTCGGGGGGAGCTGCGGGAGCGGGTGTTGGCGGCGATGCGGGAGGTGGCGCTGCCGGAGCCGGAGAGGCGGATGGAGGATTATCCGCACCAGTTTTCGGGCGGACAGAGGCAGCGGGTGCTGATTGCGATGGCGATTGTGAACAAGCCGGCGTTGCTGATTGCCGATGAACCGACGACCGCGCTGGACGTGACGGTGCAGGCGCAGATACTGGCGTTGTTGAAGGGTTTGCGGGAGAAGCATGGCTTGGCGATGCTGTTTATTTCGCATGACCTGGCGGTGGTGGGGCAGGTGGCGGACCGGGTGGCGGTGATGAAGGCAGGGGAGATTGTGGAGATGGGGGCGGCGGCGGAAGTCTTTGCGCGGCCGGCTCATGCGTATACGCGGAGTCTGCTGGCGGCGGCGCCGACGATGCGGACGGACCGGGGGAGGCCGTTGGCGGGGGTTTAAGAGGCAGGGATTAGGGGTTAGGGATCAGGGATCAGGAAAGGCCACCCGGGGAGCTGTGGGCGTGCTGGGAGGGCGGGGTTTGGGGTAATGGGGCGGATGGGTGACGGTGGAATGGGGGCGAGTGGGATAGACTGACCGTCGGCGTATGCGTGTTCTCGTCCTGTCCGATATTCACGGTAATTTGCAGGCTCTCGAAGCGGTGCTGGCTTCTGCGGGGGCGGTAGATTTTCTGTGGAACCTGGGCGATGTGGTGGGTTACGGGGCTAATCCAAATGAAGTGGTGAACCTGATGCGGGCGCTGGCGCAGGTGAATGTGCGCGGGAACCATGACCGGGTGTGTTGCGGGCTGACGACGTCGCAGGGTTTCAATCCGGTGGCGGCTCAAGCGGCGGCGTGGACGCAGCGGGCGTTGACGGGTGAGAACCTGCAGTGGCTGCGGGATATGCCGCAGGGGCCGGTGATTGGGGATGCGCGGGCGATGTGTGCGCATGGATCTCCGCTGCACGAGGACACGTACATTGTGACGATGCGGGATGCGTGGACGCCGCTGCAGCAGATGGAGTCCGAGGTGACGTTTTTCGGGCATACGCATGTGCAGGGTGGGTTCTCTCAGCGCGACCATGAGTGGCATGAGAATCGGCCGCATTATGCGACGACGGACCAGGCGGAGATGCGGGTGTTCGATGTGCCGGCGGGGACGCGGCATTTGATCAATCCGGGGTCGGTGGGGCAGCCGCGGGACCGGGACTGGCGGGCGGCTTATGCGATCTATGACACCGAGGGGGCGAAGGTGGAGTTTCACCGCGTGCCGTATGACGTGCGGGCGGCGCAGGCGGCGATCCGGGCGGCGGGGTTGCCGGACAGGCTGGCGGCGCGGTTGGCGGATGGGCGGTAGGGCGGTAGGGCAGTGGGCAGTGGGTAGTGGGTAGAGGGTAGTGAGTGAATAGTGAAAAGTGAATAGTGAATAAGGCGGGGCGGGGCTGGTAGTATTTTGGGGTTGGTGAAAGGGGATTTGAAGAGATGACGCATGCGCAGGCGGAAAGTCTTCCGAAGACGCCGGTAGGAACGGCGATTGTTTTTATTGCACTGACTTTGGCGGTGGTGTTGTCGGGGTTGGCGTTCAGCAGCTGGGTGCCGACGCATCGGCATAGCCTCGATACGAATACGAAGCTGGATGTGGCGGCGCCGCAGTAGGGCGAGAGCGAAAGCCTTGACGCGGAGTTCGCGAAGTTTAGTGTAGAGTTTCGCGAAGTAGAACAGGCAGCCGAGACTGCAAGGGCGGAAGCCGATTCCTCCCCCTTAGACAGCCTCTGGGTGTGGAATGACAACTTTAAAAGTGATGGCGCTCCTTATGGTGCGCCATC
>CAIQPK010000060.1 GCA_903873705.1 uncultured Acidobacteriota bacterium | reverse complement strand
GGGCATGGCCACGGGGGTCGCTACATTCACGCTGCACTGACGGTTTGGCCGAACACCGCCGCATTAGTGATAGACGGCACGTCAACCACGCGGACGCCGGAGTCCAGCGGTTCCGGTTCCGACGTAAACACGATGAAGCGGGGGAACTTGTCGGCGACTTGCGCGGCCTTGGACTCAATCACGAACATGCGGCTATCGCCACAGATCACCGTGTTTGCGCCCGCGAGGCCGAGCCGCGCATCCTCGCAACCCACCAGCCAATATTTGCGTTCACCGGTCAGAACCTTCTTGGTCTTCGGCTGAAGTGGCTGGGCGATGGACCGAAGGCGGGGCTTGGTGGTCTCGGGATCAATCGCCTTTTGAAGCAAGGGCCGAACCTCGTTGGCGTATTTCTTGAGGTTCTTGGACGCCTTCTCACTCGGCGCAAAAGCATGTTCGTGCCGCATAAGCGTGAGCCCCATCGTGGCGACCTTGAACAGGTTGACCATGACGTCACGGCTGCCGGTGCTCGCATAACGAAGCGATCCGTTGATCCGCACTCCGCTCAGATGTTCGGAGACACTCGGCTTCAGCACCTTGTCCCAGAACTCTTCGGTCACGGGCTCCGCATAGTCCTTGAGAACGGTTGCGAGCGCCGCCAGTTGATTGCTGTCGGACTCAGTTGCTTCGGCTCTAAGTGATGCCGTTTCACTCATGTTAGTCACGACGGCGTCAACGCCCGACACAATCAAGTCAATGCGCTGAATAGTCGTCAATTCGTTAAAGCGCTTTAGCGTTTCATCCGCGCTTGCGGCGGCCTTAGTCTTCGTGTTAATGGTAGTCATGTTTGTATCTCCTTCGTTAAAGAGAGTGTGTTGCTCTCGGTTGACGATTGGAGACTATCGGATGCTGGCGCCGATTACTGCCGCAGTGATCCGCATTCATCCGCACTCAAAACTGCATCAAATTCGGCGTTGGTTTACGATTTTGCGGTTATGGCTACCTGTCATGCGCGATCCAAAACTCCTCACCACAGACCAAGTCGTTGAAAAAACGGGCTTTTCGAAGCGCGCGCTTGAGGAGTGGCGGAAAACCGGAGACCGCAGAAAACCGCCGTTTATCCGTTATGGCACCGGGCCAAAGGCGCGGGTCTATTATCACGCCGACTTTTTGCAGCCCGGCTCTTACACCGCCGGTGGTGAGGTGCAGGTGTTCGGCGCCGCCAATGCGGATCGGAACCTTAAACCGATTTTAGGTGTCCGTTCGCCGCAGGAGTTGGCGGATGAGGAAGCCGTCTATGCGGCGCAGGACGCCGCTTTTTGCAGCGCCGCCTACGAGTATGAGTGGTATGAAATGGTGGACGGCAAGCAGGTTGGCCGGATCAGCGTCGGCATCACGGCGCCACGGCGACCCAACGCGTCCGGTGAGTGAGGGCCGCGCCAGAGGCCGCAGGAGCCTCGTAGGGGGCGTTACGGCTCCGGTTGAGGGTTAAGCGGCGCCAGAGCCCGCGAGGGCTCTCAGGGCCTCCAAGGCGCCGAAGCGGCTGGGGGACAAGGCTAGTCCCGACGCGACAGAGCCTTAGGCCAAGGTCGGTGATCCGACGGAGGTCATGGAGCGCATCTGCGACATGACTCCATCCGCCCCCAGCGAATATCCAGCCAGCACGACGTGCCAACCGACGCAGATTACCGAAAGCAGCACCAGCGAGCCTTGCGGCTCACTGTGCCCTTGGCGCACCGCTACGGGCGAAGCCCTTCGCTCCTGCGCCATCGGGCGGATTTCGTATTCGGGGTGACCGATCATGGCTGCTGGTTTGAGTATATGTTTCTCATTCATTCGGGCTCAGATCGGCTTTCTATTCCCCCTGTCCCTCCCTCACACTGGAATCAGTCATGGACTGGGCAGAGGAGGGAGAGACAGGGGGAAGAGGATGCCCATTCAGGACGAGTCAGCCTTTTGAAGAGAGCGTTGCGTTGCTACCCGCGTGAGGTGGTTTCCCTTTGCCCTCACATCGCTCTGACTTCCCGATCCCATGACCTTGGATGCCTCAACGGTGCTGGGCATAGGGGCTGCTTAACTCATGCCCTCGGGATGCTCCCAGCCGGTCACTCACCCATTGAAGGGCTGAGCCGCTTGCTTGTCACTTGATGTGAATCGAAACGGTTCGCAGGCCCCGGCCACGGGGCGCTGCTGCACCACGACACTCTTCAAACCGCGTCGTGGTCACCATGGCTCCAACTCGGTGTTAGGCGGACCACGGCTTCAATTTTGTCTTGGCAACACCACAATATGCCAGACCGCTTTCGCGGCATCACGGACGACCGAGACCGATCTC